>JBFRWI010000110.1:0-7341 GCA_051439505.1 Hormoscilla sp.
TTCGGGCGGCCCTCCCAGTCGCCGGATCCCCCCAAACCCCCCTTAAAAAGGGGGGCTTCAGGAAGGCCCCCCCTTTTGGAAGGGGGGGTTTGGGGGGGATCCCTTACAACTACTTTTGACCACACCCCTAAGAAAGTCCGACATCAGGACTTAGCATTAGGGAATCTAATGCTGCCAGTTGAAATAGTTACACCCTTAGACCACTGGATTGAAAAGTTGCAAGTGGGGCTGCTATCAGAAGCCATTTTACAAAGGTTTAAGGCCGAAGTCATCAAGCTTCTGCAAGTCATAGACTCGGGAATTGTTGGCTTGGAAATTCTGGATAATCAGGGCATCGGTTCTGGCCTTTATATTGACCACAAGCAGTTGGGGCTAGCACCTTTGAGTATCTGCGGGAATGCTGTGCGTCGTCTTCTGCTTTACGCCTTAACCCTGGCAAAGGTCCGAGGGGGTGTTCTACTGATTGATGAGTTGGAAACCTCTATTCATACTGACGCGCTGGGGGGAGTTTTCTCTTGGCTTGTCCAGTGGTGTAGTAAGATGGACGTGCAGTTATTTGCAACTACTCAAAGTCTGGAAGCTGTTGATGCAATGTTGGATGCTACTTCATCAGATGTGGATCTAGTCCTCTATCGCTTAAGGCCAGAGGAGTCCCAGACTAAATTAATCCGACTAGATCGAGAAACCCTGTGTATAATTCGGGAAGAACTGGGACAGGAGGTACGACGGTGAGATATGCACTCATCTCTTGCCCAATTTTCCGAAGAGGAGAGGAAATCTCTCAAGTGGAAACCTTTCGATCGGGAAAAAGCTCTAATTGCTACGATCGTCAGTGTTCTCAAACCAGGAAAGACGAATACGGTGAGTCTTGCAGATAATAATTGGGTAAGTGAGTCCACCAACATGCAGGTTCCGACTCTGGCAAGTTTTGTAGATTTCTTGAGGGAATTATTAGAACTGCACGAATAATGAATGAGTAATTTGCAGGTGCATCTAGTCTTTTAACTATTTGAGTGGGCCATCAAAAATCAAAATCATCTGACATCCAAATCTTTCCTGTTAAAAGTCTCTCAATCCCGATTATCCTTACTATAGCGAATCCTCGCCCCTGCCCACTGTAACTTTTCCCGTAGGGTCTGATAGTAAGAATAATTTTCCCGCAGAATGATAAACTTGGCTCTTTCATTAGCCATTCTCACGTCCACTCGCTGTCCGGGCCAAATGGCTGTTCCCATCACGCTGTCTGTCCAGAGTTTCGTATTTAACTCCCTGTCTTTCAAAGGCCAGACACTGACTACAGAACCAGATGGCAGAACTATGGCACGACTAGATAGACTCAAAGGACAAATGGGAGTAACCGCGATCGCCTCCATGCCTTCATGGACGATCGGGCCATTTGCCGATAAGGTGTAGCAAGTAGAACCAGTAGGCGTGGACACGATCAGCCCATCTCCCTGATATTGATCCACCACCTCCCCGTCGATCGCCACTTCCAGAACCGAGGTAATCATCCGGTCAGCAGATGCTGGCTTGATACAGATTTCATTGAGGGCCAAAAAGCGATCGCTTACAGGTTTACTCTGAGTGCGATCGCCCTCAAAAGCCGCCGCCTGCAACATCATCCGGCGCTGCACAGCATAGCGGTCTTCCAGCAACCTGTCCCAAACCCCTTCTGTATCCTTAAACGCCTCAAAAGCTTCCGTCAAAAACCCCAGATGACCTCCGATATTTACTGCCAAAATCGGGATGCCATCTGGGGCTAATTGTCTAGCAGCAGCTAAAGCCGTGCCATCACCGCCCAGGACCACCGCCAGATCGATCGGTTGCGTCCCAGAAGCCAAAAACACCGGGTAGGGATTATCCTTAACCCCACTCGGTCCCATCAACACCCGAGAACCCCGATCCTCCAGTTGTCTCGCACATGTTTCGGCCCAGCGGCGACTCTCATCATGTCCAGCTTTATGGGCAATTATGACCCGCTTTAGCTCCACTATCTACCACTTCAATAAGTTAAACTGCTCCATATCCACTGTATCGCGATTGCGGTAAATTGATAGGACGATCGCCAGACCCACCGCCGCTTCTGCTGCTGCCAGTGCAATCACAAACACTGCAAAAACTTGTCCCTTTATCCCTTCGGAGTCCAGGAAATTTGAAAATGCCATCAAATTGATATTTACTGCATTCAGCAGTAACTCGATGGACATCAGCACCCGCACGGCATTGCGGCTGTTAATCAGACCATAAATGCCAATGCAGAACAATGCTGCTGCTATTAACAAGAAATACTGAAGTTGTAGGCTCATAATTTACTGCTCGTTCTGCGTTCGTAGTAAGCGCTTTAGCGCTGCTTCTGCGTTCGTAGTAAGCGCTTTAGCGCTTCTAGCGTTTCTCAAATTGATGTGGTATAGCAAAATTGCTTATTTGTCATTGCGAGGGGGGGGGAGACTAGCGAGTAACTTATGTTTTATGAGTTGCCCCCCCGAAGCAATCTCCGACAGCATATCACACAAAGGGCGAGAATTGCTATATCTATTTTTAATTAATTCTGGGAAGTTTTCTCTGAGGCTGAGACGAGTTCCCGTGGGCGTTCCGGTAGCATTAATGCTGGGGGCACTGGTTCTGAAGGCATTTCATCTGGCAAATACTCGCGACGGGCCAGAATTATTGCCCCCACTAACGCTATCAACAACAGCACTGATGCTAGTTCAAAGGGGAGCAAAAAGTCACTGAAGAAATGCAGTCCAATGATCACGGTAGAATTATCTCCCGCGATCGCCCCTGTTGAGAGAGACCAAGGAGTTGTTAAAACCATCGTACTCAAGAGGGCAAACAGACCGACACATACCAAACCCGTTGCCGCCTTCCGGATCCAGGCACGGGGCAACGGGTTAAAATCTTCCCGTTTGTTCACTAGCATGATAGCAAACAAAATCAGGACGTTTATCGCTCCCACATAAATCAGTACCTGGGCCGCTGCCACAAAGCCTGCATTCAATAAAATGTACATGCCTGCGATGCTGATAAACACCCCTCCCAGCAAAAAAGCTGAGTGGACGATATTCTCTAGCAGTACCACTCCCAATGCTGCCGCGATCGCCATCACTGCCAGCAGACCAAAAGCAACTAACTGAACTCCTTCTGCTAAATTCACTCTGCTTATCCTTTGCTAATTGTGCATCCTGGTTTGTAGTAAGCACTTTAGTGCTTGCTCTCCGGAAGCACTAAAGTGCTTACTACAAACCTTTAATTTTTTTCCATTTCTGCGATAATTTCTTCTGGGCGCTTACCTGCCCGAGGCGAAGTATGCGACACCTCATGAGGCTCCATGACCCCCTTTGGTAGGTAAGCCAATTCCCGCATCGGCTGTACCATGGGGTCATTCGTGACCTTATAGGGAAGCCGTCCTAGAGCCACATTGTCATAGTTCAACTCATGCCTGTCATAGGCTGCCAGTTCGTACTCCTCCGTCGCCGACAGACAGTTTGTGGGACAATATTCTATACAATTAGCGCAGAATATACAAACCCCGAAGTCGATGCTGTAATGCTTCAACTGTTTCTTCTTGCTTTCCTTGTTGAATTCCCAATCTACCACTGGCAGGTTGATCGGGCAAACCCGCACGCAGACTTCGCAGGAGATGCACTTATCAAATTCAAAATGAATCCTACCCCGGAAGCGCTCCGATGGGATCAGTTTTTCATAGGGGTACTGCACCGTGATCGGACGCCGCTGCATGTGATCGAAGGTGACAGATAGTCCCTGACCGATA
This sequence comes from Hormoscilla sp., assembly GCA_051439505.1. GTDB lineage: Bacteria > Cyanobacteriota > Cyanobacteriia > Cyanobacteriales > Desertifilaceae > Hormoscilla. The sequence continues at coordinate 3,773 of JBFRWI010000110.1, forward strand.
TATTTAGCAGCTTGAAATGTCTCTTTCGTGTATTCGCTAACTTGCTTGAGGAATTTCAGCATGGTGTGTTCTCTCTCTCTTGGTGGGCGGTGCCTTGTTGGTGGGCGGGGCCCAGTTGGTGGGCGGTGCCCACCCTACATTCTAATTTATCCGCCGAAGGCAAAGGGGAAGGCTAGCTTCAGGCCAGCGGTTAACAGCAGGTTCACTAGGGATACGGGCAATAAAAACTTCCACCCTAGGTCTAGTAACTGGTCTATTCTCACCCGTGGCACAGTCCAACGGAGCAGAATTGCTAGGAATACTAGAAAGTAGGCTTTCAGGATTACCATGATGATGCCAATGCTTGCTGCAATTACCTGCAACCAAGGTGTCGTCTCGCTCACTCCTAGCAAACTGGCTAAGAAATCGATCGATACCGGAAATTCCCAACCTCCCAGATACAATATTGCCACTAGGAGGGCAGACAGCACGAGGTTGACGTAAGAACCGAGGTAAAACAGAGCGAATTTCATCCCAGTATACTCTGTCTGGTATCCTGCTACCAGTTCTTCTTCTGCTTCTGGCAAGTCAAAGGGTAGCCGTTCGCATTCTGCTAGGGCGGCGATCCAAAAGATGACGAACCCTACTGGTTGACGCCAAACATTCCAGCCTAAAATACCGTAACCTGATTGCTGTTCTACGATATCGATCGTGCTGAGGCTGTTGGACATCATGACGATCGCCAGTACGCAGAGGGCCAGGGGCACCTCATAACTGATAGACTGAGCTGCGGCCCTGAGTCCTCCCAGCAAAGAATACTTATTATTAGAGGCGTAACCTGACATCAACAGACCGATCGGGGCAATACTGGAAAGGGCGATCCAGAGAAAAATACCCACACCCAAGTCAGTGATGACCAAATTCTGGCCAAAAGGGACAATCAGGTAAGAGACAAAGACTGGCACCACTACCAGGGCGGGACCGAGGGTAAACAGCAACGGATCTGACTTGTTTGGGATGACATCCTCTTTGAACAGCAGTTTGAGACCATCTGCCACCGGGACTAACACGCCGAATGGTCCCATATATTCCGGACCGATCCGCTGCTGGACGGCGGCAGAAATTTTCCGTTCTAACCAGGTTGTTACTAACACTCCTACTGTGGCACCTACCAGCACTAGCACCATCGGCAGTGGCAGCCACATTGCTTGGGCCACTTCCCCAGGGACGCCAAAATCCCTGAAGAACTGGATAAAACTTCCTTGTAAGTCGATTCCTGGGTTCATGTTTCCTATATACGCAATATCTGGCTGGGCAGTCCCAGCGGTCCATACTGCCGGTTTACCAGCTACCGTAACTGGATGGCTGACGGCTGACTTGATTTATCTTAGAGTTTTTTAACGACTTTTACCAGAAATCCCCGGCAGGATCTATTTGCAATCTTCACCCTTAGCTATAAATGCCCCCGTCTTCTGCGTGGGGGACTTTAGTGCTTACCGTTCGCGGCCTGAAAAAACAAAACCCCCAGACTCATAGGTCTGAGGGCTAGCATTACCTGAAATCGTCACTATCACTCATTGTGAACAAAGGCTGTACATCTGGCACAGGGGGTCGATCCCCTCACAATACATCCAGAAACCGGGTAATTGGCCCACAGCCATATTCGCACTGGTCCTGGTACTGGTCACTGACATTAGCGTTCGTCTATGGGAGTGTAGGGCATGTTATGATCGCCAGTGTAAATTTGGGTAGGACGGTAGATGCGGTTTTCTCCTAGCTGCTCTTTCCAGTGGGCTAGCCAACCGGCTACCCGGGCGATCGCGAACACTGGGGTAAACAAGTCTCTGGGAATGCCTAGCTTCCGGTATACTAATCCCGAATAAAAGTCCACATTTGCGTAAATACCTTTGTGACCGAGCTTTTCGGAGACCACTTTTTCCAACTCTAGGGCGATCGCGTAGTATTTGTCCCGGCCAAATTTGTCGAACAACTGTTCGGCTAGGCGCTGAAGGATCTTGGCGCGGGGGTCTTTCACCTTATATACTCGGTGGCCGAAACCCATAATTTTGGCTTTGCGCGCGATCGCATCTTCCACGAAGGGAAGAACATTCTCCACCGAGCCAATTTTCTCCAACATCTCCAGTACTTCTTCATTAGCCCCACCATGGAGGGGACCGGCCAGGGTGCCCACAGCTGAAGCGATCACCGCGTAGGGGTCAGTAAGAGTCGAAGCCGTAACTCTGGCGGAGAATGTGGAAGCATTCATGGTGTGTTCCGCGTGCAGGGTGAGACTGACATCAAATACGTGAGCAGCTAGGGGATCTGGTTCATTTTCCGTGAGCATATAGAGAAAATTGGCAGCATAGTCCAGGTCATCTCTAGGCATTACGGGATCGTGGCCTTTGCGCATCAGATTAAATGCTGCTACCATTGAAGGTATTTTCGCAATCAGCCGGACCACTGCACTGCGAATGTACTCGGGGTTATCCAAGGCGCGACGGGCATAAAATAACCCCAAGGCCGCAGCAGAGGATTGCAAGGCATCCATCGGGTGACCTGTTTCGGGAAAGCACTTCATCATGTCCCGGATCCGATATTTTATGCGCCGGTGATGGCGAACTTCATATTCAAATGCTTCTACCTCGGCGGCGCTGGGCAGATGATCCCAGATCAGCAGATAGGCCGTTTCTATGAAGGTACTATGAGCTGCCAGTTCTTCTATAGGAATTCCTCGATACTCCAGGATCCCTTTGTGTCCATCAATGTAACTGATACTGGATTGACTGGCGGGAATTCCTTCTAGCCCTGGTTTATATTCGTAGGCGATGGACATGGCTGTATCCTTTACTAAGGGTAAAATTTACTCTGTATCAGAGTACCTAACCAGATGAAAGCCTTTCTGTCAAATCACTTACCAAATCGATCTCCCCTATAGGGAAGATCGCCATGGCATGGGTGTGGTCATGCAGAAGTTGTCCTTCGCGGGTGTGGTACTACCAACTGGTGCAAGACCACATCCGGAGGATCGCCCGGGCTATGGTAAAAGAAATTTGGGCCCAGCTAGCAAAAACATAGAGCATCTGCCTAGGGGAGGGCCAGTTTCAGGGAGACTCAAGCCGATAACTCCAGCTTTTTTCACGACTAATGCACCTCGGGGTTCCCCCCAGACTAAGGTTTCTGCCCAGTTTTCCAGGTTTGGTTGATGACCGACTAGGGCTAAGCTGCTACCGCCAGTCTGCTGCCATTTGTCTAACCAGTCTAGCCAGGCTTTGATGTCACCGGCGGGGGCGAGGTGGTGAGATGTTTCTATCTGGGTTGCCAGACCTGCTTTTTGCAGTATTTCGGCAGTTTGCTGGGCGCGCCGCAGGGGACTGGTGAGGATCGGGTCGAAGTGCAGCTTAAAGTCTTCCTTTAGCCGTTTGGCGATTTTCTGGGTTTTCTGCTTGCCTTCGTTGGTGAGGGGGCGGTCTTCGTCAAAGTCGTATTCTGCGCGATCGGCTGCTATGCCGTGACGGATCAGGTAAATGTCGGTGGTGCTAGCCATTTTTCGGAGTTAAGTGCATTGGTGATATTTTGAGGCACGACTATGT
>JBFRWI010000111.1:0-60129 GCA_051439505.1 Hormoscilla sp.
GTCTCGTGGGCTCGGAGATGTGTATAAGAGACAGCTCTTGGGTAGTGCGATTAGCGCTCCCAAGAGACATCGCGAGGGGGGATCCGGCCACTGGGGTATGCGATGTTCGATCAACGGGTTTTGACCACACCCTTCTACAATTAATATAGCCCGCGCAGGCGGGCTTGGTTTGTTTAGCCGGACCCTTTAGGGTTCGGGCTGGGTAGCTACAGAAACAAGGGAAAAGCGAGGAGACAAAATGAAGATTGTCAATGAGATAATTTACCTAGAGACAGAAACAGGGATCTGCATCTACAACATTACCCCTCAGATCCAGAAAGTTATTGACAGCAACTCCGTCACCAGCGGTCAGGTAACCGTGTTTTCGCGACACACAACCACTGCCTTGGCGATCAATGAAAATGAAGAAAGATTGCTAAAAGATGTGAAGGTGCATCTGTTAAAGTTAGCGCCAGATACGGAAAAATATCTGCATAACGACCTGCATTTGCGAGATGTTCCCGATGACGAACCTATGAATGCCCATTCCCACCTGATGGCAATGATGTTAAGCACTTCGGAAGTGATTCCCATTATTGATGGTAAGTTAGCTTTGGGTACCTGGCAATCAGTGTTATTTTTTGAGTTGGACGGTCCCCGGAACAGGACTTTTCTCCTACAGGTTTGGGGCGAATGAAGGGGTGCATATCATATTTGCGTTGCTGCCTGCCCGAACCCTAAAGGGTCCGGCTACTTGAACTTAGCCCGCCTGCGCGGGCTTAATTACAAAAGTGAGATGCACCCGAATGAAGCGTTAAGTGCGATCGGATAACCATGCAGAACCAAACCCGTAAACCACCAACATCCTATAGCCAATTTCTTACAGTTCGAGAGGTCAAAGAGTTTTTGCACCTCTCCACTGTTGAAGGCGTTTGCTTCTTACTTGATGTTCCTCCTGTGGAACCTTCTCCGGCCCTGCGAGAATACCTGGCAGAAACTATTCCTATTGCAGTAGCATCGGGGAGTGAAAAAGCAAAATCTGAGCTAATTGTAACTCCTGTTTTAGTTGAAGTCAGACGTTTTTTAGAACGACAAGTAAGTTTGTTTTCAGGAGAAGATTTCACTGTAGACGAAAGTTTGGGATTAAAAGGACGCTGCGATTTCCTGCTGAGTCGATCGCCCGAAATGCTGGCGATCGAGGCCCCAGTAGTAATAATTGTAGAGGCAAAGCAAGCCGATTTGAAAACAGGATTAGGGCAATGCCTAGCAGAAATGGTAGCAGCACAGCGCTTTAACCGGGAACATAATCAAGAGATTTCCACGATATACGGCAGTGTCAGCAATGGCACTCAATGGCAGTTCCTGAAGCTAGAAGGTAAAACTGCTACCATCGACCTCTCGGTTTATTCATTACCGCCCGTAGAACAAATTCTGGGCTTTTTAGTCTGGATGGTACAGCAAAATTTATAGCTTCGTTGTCAGCCCGCCAGGTTGATGGCAGCCAGAGAGTGATCCAATTGTAGGGTGGGCACCGCCCACCAGACCATCAGGAGTGAGAAAATTGTAGGATGGGCACCGCCCACCAGACCGCAAGGAGTGAGAAAATTGTAGGGTGGGCACCGCCCACCAGACCACAAGGAGTGAGAAAATTGTAGAATGTAAGGTGGGCGCTAGATGGTGGCTGACCGGTGCAGGGCGATCGGGCAATCCTCAAAAAGCTAAGAAACCAGGTTGCAATTCAGGCAGAGAGTGATATAATTGTCGGGTAGGCACCGCCGGCACCCCCCAGCAGGCACAGCCCACCAGACCGAAATTCATGAAGCAAGTCGTGCGCGAAAAGGAGTAGAATATTGCTGCGAGAGTACCAACTGACCAATTTCAAAGCATTTGCCGGACCGGAGAAACTACCGATTCGACCCATCACGCTGATCTACGGTCCCAACTCTTCTGGCAAGAGTTCGGTGCTGCAATCACTCCTGCTGCTCAAACAGACTCTCCAGGAAGCTGAAGACCCCGATACTGTATTGTTACCCAAGGGCAATCTCGTCAACCTGGGCAGTTATCGGGAATTCGTCCACCGGCACGATGTCAGTCAGTCTTTCTCGTTCAAGGTAAAGCTGGAACTGGAGGAACGACAACTGCAAGAGGATTTTGGGAAGATCGTTCCCAAAGATTTTGAGTTGGCTCCAATTTTAGAATTGCAGGTCGCATTTGCCTATGATAAAGAAGAATCGAATGTAGTGCTATCCAGTATTGAGCTGTTTTTGGGTGACGATCCATCTTCATTGATATGCTATAGACATTTAGAACAAAATGACATAGCAGATGAGAGTGAGACATTTCAGAAGACAACATTAAAACGAGATTTAATTAACTACGAACAGAAAATCTGGTTAATATGGTATGAGAGAGTGAAGGAAGTGATATATAAGAATAGGGAGGAAGAGGTAGATAGAAGATTTATAAAGTTTGGATTACATGAAAATCGGAAAGGATGGAAAAAAAGATTGCCAGAAGAACTATTTGATTGTGAAAAGGAGTTTGAAGATAAGTTAAGAAAAAATTGGTATCAAGAAAAGGAAATAGAGAAAAGATATGTCGAAAAAGTATTGTTTTCGATTAAATCGTTGATTAGATTGTGGGAGCATTTTGAAGATTACAGTTGGGATCAAGCCAAGGAAGACTTGTCAAAGTTAAGCACCGAACCATATCTGTACTGCCGAGGTTTTTTACCAGTCCGATCGGATGACCAGGATTTAGAAGAATCGAAGCCTTCAGAAGAAGTATGGAAATTATCTGATGTTTACAAACCCAAAAATCCCCCTAATATTTCCGATCTGACTATACTAGCTAGCGAGGTATGCCGATCGCTCTTTGAAGAAATGACATACATCGGACCCCTGCGGGAGTACCCAGAAAGGATTTATACTTTTAGCGGTAACACGGGCAAGCAGGTGGGCAAGTCGGGAAAAATGGTGCCAGACATTTTGTTCAAAAATCCCGAACTCCTCCAGCGTGTGAACGATCGCCTGAAGAGTTTCGACTTAAAATACGAATTTAAAGTAGCCAAATTCACCAACGCGGAAACCGGTGAAATGAGCGATATCTTTGCTTTGCAGCTAGTTGATGAGTATACAGGAGTGAATGTCAGCTTGCAAGATGTCGGTTTTGGCATCAGTCAAGTTTTGCCAATTATCGTCCAGAGTATGCTCTCTCGCAACACAACTCTGCTGTTCGAGCAACCAGAAATTCACATCCACCCCCGCTTGCAAGCAGAACTGGGTTCCCTGCTGGCAGAATGTATCAAGGCACCTATCAATAATCAGTTTATCATAGAAACCCACAGCGAACACCTCATGCTCAGGCTTCAGAAGTTAATTAGAAAAAAAGAACTAAAACCGGAAGATATATCTGTAATTTATGTCGATCGAGGGGCGGAAGGCTCCAAATGCTTGTCATTGAGACTAGATAAAGAAGGCGACTTCATCGACGAGTGGCCGGATGGATTTTTTGAAGAAGACTTTAACGAGATTTTTGGCTGATATGTTAGTCCCGACTGTACTCTTACCCTCCGTTCTAACGGCGACTACTGACGATAGCGATAGCTTTGGCAAATTGTTAGAACTGTTGATAAATATAGAAAAAAGTCGAATTGGTGTTATTTTGGTAGATGAGCACCAGCGCCTTTGGAATTACCTCTTACAGAGAGTAAACGAATGGCCGCAAGCAAAGCGAACTAAGCTGCAAACACTCTTGAAAAAAGTCCGCAAAAATAAGAGTTTTGTTTCAGTCACATTAGACAATAAAATTGAATCAAATTGCTCTAATAAGCATTGCGATTCCGGCATTTGCATAGCAAAGCAGCATTTAACAAAGGCAGTAGTAGCACGTCAGGATTGCCATCCCTGTGCCATAACACAGTTGGCAGGAAGTTCCGCCCTCGAAATCGTCAATTTGGATGAGGAAAAGAGCACAGAATATTTTTACAACATTCTGGGAAAATCAGATCGCGTTTTTCCTAATGGAGTCAATTTGGAACAGTTCAAGCAGGAAATAATTCTCCCGATATTTAGATATTCTAAGAACGTAAAAATATACGATCGTTATGTAGGAAGGTCTATTTTGAGAAGAAATGCTAAAAACTATAAGTCTATGCTAGAATGGCTACTGGAGGTATTTGCGGATAACTCACGCCAAGGCATTTTTGAAGTTTACTGTGGGTTCAAGCCGAAAAATTTATCACAAAGTGATGAGGAAAAAAGCAAGGCGAAAACAAAACTCAAGCAGTTGGAAGCATATTTTCAAAATATTTACCCTCAATTTAAGTTAATTGTCAAGGATGAAACGAAAGGCAAAGAATTTATCCACGATCGCTATATAATCACAGATCAGTTGGCAATATCTATGGGTCGCGGAATAGGTTTGCTGTCAGAAGAATTATCATCACCAGAGGATTGGCTGTTAGATTTCAATATCGCATGCTGTTCGGAACCTGGTGAAATAGAGGCGGCTGTACGTAGTTTACCAGATTTGTGAACGGGATACTCCACAAACCGGGCGATTTAATTTTATGCAAATGCATTTATTTTCAAGCATAGGGCTAAGCTAAATTGTAAATATGCGCGGATTTTCAATACAATAGCCCGCGCAGGCGGGCTTTGTTTGTGTAGCCCCAGTCTTTAGGCTGGGGGTTGGGGGGCTGGGGCTGGGGGCTGGGGGCTGGGGGCTGGGGGCGATCGCACGGACAGAGAAGCCACCGGTTCCGACGGCGGAATCCCGTACCATGTCCTTGATGCCTTGATGATGTTAAGCTGATTGGTGCTGTTGAGCACAGTCGTGAATTTATCTTTCTCTTAATCTCAGAACCAGTGACGGGCAGGCAAACGAGCAGCCCCACGGACCATTAACCACCGACATAATGACACAACTGACACCTAACTCTAGCTTTAGCTTAAAGATTCGCCTAGAATTGCCCAATCGCGCGGGATCCTTGGCCAGCGTTACCCAGGCGATCGCCTCTGTGGGGGGCAACCTGGACGAGATTAGTTTGATCGATCGCACCCGCGAAATGGCAGTGCGGGAGATCGTCGTAGATGCCTCCAGTACGGAACATAGCGAGAAAATTGTGGAAGCGGTCAAGGCCCTGCCGGAAATTAAGGTACTCCAGGTCTCCGATCGCACCTTCGACATGCATCAAGGGGGTAAAATCACCGTCGGTAGCAAGCTGCCATTAAGGGGTCAGGAGGATCTGGCCATGGCCTATACCCCCGGCGTGGGTCGCATCTGTAGGGCGATCGCCGAAAAGCCCGAAGAAGTCTACAACTTGACCATCAAGAAAAATACCGTGGCCATTGTCAGCGATGGCAGTGCCGTACTCGGGTTAGGGAACCTGGGTCCGGAGGCGGCCCTGCCAGTGATGGAAGGCAAGGCCATGCTATTCAAAGAATTCGGCGGCCTTGACGCTTTCCCCATCTGCCTGACTAGCCAGGATACAGATACCATTGTCGAAACAGTCAAGCAGATCGCCCCGGTCTTCGGCGGCGTTAACCTGGAAGACATCAGCGCCCCCCGTTGCTTTGAAATTGAAAAGCGCCTGCGACAGGAATTAGATATCCCCATCTTTCACGACGACCAACATGGCACGGCCATTGTCACCCTGGCAGCTTTGTACAATGCCCTGAAGGTGGTGAAAAAATCTATCGAAGAGGTGCGGATCGTCTTTAACGGGGCCGGGGCCTCGGGAATTTCGGTCGCCCGCTTGCTACGTCAAGCGGGGGCCAAGACTATCTTGATGTGCGATCGCCAGGGAATTCTTTCCACTCAGCGCAGCGACCTCACCCCAGAAAAGCAAGAGTTTGCTGTCTCGGGATCTGGCACCCTGGCCGGGGCCATCCAGGGGGCAGATGTCTTCATCGGTCTGAGTGGTCCCGGTCTCTTGACCCCGGAAATGGTGCGATCGATGGCCAAAGACCCGATCGTGTTTGCCATGGCCAACCCCATTCCCGAAATTCAGCCAGAGTTAGTTGCCAACGATGTCGCAGTTATGGCTACAGGTCGCAGCGACTATCCCAATCAAATTAACAATGTGTTAGCATTCCCCGGAGTGCTGCGGGGGGCTTTAGACTGTCGGGCATCCGCCCTGACCACTAAAATGTATCAGGAAGCAGGATCCGCGATCGCATCCTTGGTCGCCCCCAGCGATCTGCACCGAGAAAACATCATCCCCTCCGTCTTCGATCCGCGCGTTGCTAATGTCGTAGCTGCGGCGGTGCAACGTTGCGCCCGGGAAGAAGGCATTGCTAAATGTTAATTGTTAATGGCAATGGCTAATGGCTAATGGCTAATTGCTAATGGCTAATTGCTAATGGCTAATTGCTAATGGTAAATTGTTCATTGCCATTAGCAGGCCAAACCGAGGTTGATAATAACAAGTGAAATATGGATGTAATACCCGCGATCGATTTACTAGAAGGCAAATGCGTGCGCTTGTATCAGGGAGACTACGCACAACAGCAAATATTTGATGAAAATCCCGTTGCCGTAGCTAAACAGTGGGTAGACCAAGGTGCTACTAGACTCCACCTGGTAGACTTGGATGGTGCCAAAACTGGTGAACCGGTGAATCTGAAGGCGATCGCCGCCATTGTCCAAGCAATACCAGTGCCAGTACAGGTGGGAGGCGGTTTGCGGGACTATGCCAAAGTTGCCAACCTCCTGTCCTTAGGAGTACAACAGGCAATTGTGGGAACGGTGGCCGTAGAACAGCCCCAATTAGTAGGGGAATTATGCCGAGAATTTCCCGGACAAATTATCGTCGGCATTGACGCCCGGGAGGGAAAAGTTGCCACCAGGGGTTGGCTAGAAACATCAGAAATATTAGCAACATCCCTCGCCCAGCAGATGGCAGCACAGGGGGCTGCTACTATTATATACACAGATATTCAGCGGGATGGAACTCTCAAGGGTCCAAATATGGCAGCATTGAGAGAAGTTGCGGAAGCAGTTGATATTCCGGTAATTGCTTCTGGGGGAGTTAGCAGCATCACCGACCTTTTGAGTTTGCTATCACTGGAACCCCTGGGAGTACGGGGCGTAATTATCGGTCGCGCCCTCTATACAGGTGATGTGATCCTCAAAGAAGCATTGCAAGCAGTTGGTCCCGGACGCTTGCAGGACGTTCCCCCAAATTTAGGATATTCTACCTTTGCTTGAATTGTGAATGGAGAATTGTGAATGGAGAATTGTGAACGGAGAATTGTGAATGGAGAATTGTGAATGTGAGGGCGATCGCATGTTCGAGAAAAACCTTGTATAATGTTGGTGTCATAAAGCGTATATTTTTTCTTTCGCGAAAATGACAAATATTTAGTCGGTTTTAACCGACTTTAGCTATTAGCCGGGGGTTTGAACCCCCGGCGGGCCATGAGACTCATCGAAACCCTGGTCGGATGACAACGAAATAATAACCATGACAGAGAAACAGAAAAAGAAAATATTTTCCAGCTTTGATGAAAAGAAAGCTTTCAAGCAACTTCAAATAACCAAGTTATCCCGATGGGATATAGAAGCGCAACCGGTACAACCGAGTGAATTCTTTCATCAACGTCTAGCCAGACTGACAAGCAGGTTTAATTTGAAATATTCGGAAAAGGCGAAAGAATTATTAATTGATGCAATTTGTGAAGAAGGCTTAGAAGGATTTAACAATCTCATATTTTGGAAAGGTGCGGCTTTAGAAAGTGATGAATTAACCGGGAATGTAGACTATTTACTTACAGAAAATAAAGATTATTTAGAAGGGCCATTTTTATGCGTAGTTGAAGCCAAAAAGGATGACTTTGAAAAAGGATTGGCTCAATGTATGGTGGAAATGCAAGCCTGTCAGTGGAATAATCAACAACTAGGGAAAAATATCGATATTTTTGGCATAGTTACTAATGGGGAAGGCTGGAAATTTTACAAACTGACTGTAGCAGGCAGGGTTTATGAAACATTACTTTATTCTATCAGTAACTTATCAGATATATTAGGAATATTACAGGATCTTTTCCAACAATGCGAAAGGGTAATTATACCACAAGAGGAATAAGCGGTCCAGAAAAGCCCGATCCAATACTTCGTAGGTTTGTCATTGCGAGGGGGGTTACGTAGCGATTAACGGCCTGCTCAACTGATTTAACCCCCCCCCCCGAAGCAATCTCACCGACGACGCAGAAGGGCCCTTCATCTCATACAGGGACGGGGGGATTGCTTCGGGGGGATTGCTTCGAGGATCGACAAATAGTTTCTTCTGCTTGCCCCCCTCGCAATGACAAGTTGTTAACCGAGAAGTATTGAAGCCCGATCGGGGGCACGATGTTTGCTAAACTACAGAGAATCAAACCAGAAGGGAGCATTTACCAAAGCTTATGTCGAATGCAAAATCAGTATCTAATGTCCTGTACGAACTACTCGAAGGTGCTGTGGAAGGACTCACCGAAAAACTCAGAGCAACTGCGGGGGTCTCGTTCGATCCAAACAAACCAGCATCTAACGCCCCCACCCTACCCAAGAGTATCCAAGATGACCGCCGTTATCAACAAGCACTGGTAGCATATTGGCAGCTGCAAGCAGAGATCGAGCAACAGTTAAGCGCCAATAACATCGAAGCAGCAAACCTGCTGAAAGCACAAGAGTCCGAAGCCCGACAGCAACTGTCTCAACTGCGACGGGACCTGATCCGGGAGTCCCAACTACAGAAAATTGCTATTAAACTCCAGGAAATGCCAGTCATTTGGCAAGCAGACAACTGGTTTGCTAAATTAAGTCGCACCCAAACCGAGCAGATCTTGCAACAGGCCCAGCAACAACACCGCTTGCTGATCTTGCTTGCACCCCCATTCCTGAGTTCCGAATGCCCGGCATCCTTCCACAAGCACCTGCGAATTATCCTCAGCAATCAAGTTAACTCCTTCCTCGGTCAGCATTACCCCCATAGCTGCAAATTCCGCCCCGTTCATTTTTACGGCGACTATTTCCTAGATCCGATCGCCCACGAAAACCTGCAAAAATTACCGAAGCTTTTGGATCCCGTCCCCACGGGGATTCTTTACAGCGACATTAATGATGATGAAGTGATTTTTAATCTGGGCTTTTGGGGAGTCCTCTCTGGGGATATCGCCCAGTTTACCCTGCCAGCTTGGAACTGGTCCGATGCCCTGCAAGCCCTCAGATCGGTTGGTTACTCTAAGAGGGACGCCCATTGCGCGATCGGGGAAATTATCATCACCGTTCACAAGCTGCTAGGGGCCTTTGTCGCCGACTGGTATTACCTGAATATCGACCCCAACTACGAACCCCAGCTATTCGATATCTGCTCGGAATTTGACCGCGAAGAACAAAACTGGGCTCAACCCTACATTGCCACGCTGAAACAGATGCAGCAGGCACAACTGCCCGTCTACAAAAATCAGATGGCACAGTTAGCAGATGAAGCATTTGAAAAGCTGAAAGCCGATAACAACTGGCATGCTGTAGGCACCCTTACAAAGTCTAATCTCGACGTGGTTAATAGCTTGGCCATTAGCCCGGATAGCCAGAGTTTAATCTGTGCTAGTCGGGACCAGATTATCAGAATTGTGCGATGGACAAATGAGCAATTACTTCGCACCTTCGAGCATCCCTTACAAGTTATGTCCGTCGTTCTTGCCCCCGATAGCGAAACCGTCGTCAGTGGCAGTCGCGACGGCAGCATCAAAATTTGGGAACTGAAAAGCTGCAAATTGATCCGCACCCTCAAGGGACAGAAAGATTGGGTTTGCGCCTTGGCTATAACTCCCGATGGCGAGACAATAGTTAGCGGCAAGCGCAAGAAAACTCTGGAAATTTGGCAATTCCATACCGGTAAATTAATTCGTTCCCTTAAGGGTCATTCCGGGCAGATCAACTCTGTTGCCATCAGCCCCGACGGTCAAACCTTTATCAGCGGTGGTGATGACAAGAAGATCAAAGTTTGGGAACTGAATAAAGGCGAAGGCGAAGGCGAAGGTGAAGGCGAACCAATTTACAGCCTCGAAGGCCATACTGCCTCGGTGAATAGCCTCGCGATCGGCCCTGATGGACAAACAATTGTTAGTGGCAGTAGTGACAAAACAATCAAAGTTTGGGAACTGAGTACGGGCAAATTTATTCGCAGCTTATCAGGGCATTCTGGGGAAGTAAATTCGGTCATCATTAGTGCTGACGGACAGACAATTATGAGTGGCAGTAGTGACAAAACAATCAATATCTGGGAACTGAATACAGGCAAATTTATTCGCAGTATTACGGCTCATTCCGATAAAATTATTACTCTCGCCATGAGTCCGTCGGGGGAGACAATAGTTAGCAGCAGTGGTGATAAAACTCTGAAAATTTGGCGGTGTAGTAGTTAGTCCTCAAACCTCGGACAGGCCGATCGCAAGGGGTGCATCTCGCCAAAAATATTAATGTCGTAGGTTGGGTTGACCAACGTTACCCAACCCGCGAGATGTTGTTAGCGTAGCGAAGCCTGTGTTGCGCTTGTTGGGTTTCAGTCAACCCAACAAAGACGTTACGCCGGACAAATCTTGCTGGACTCCGAGATCGACTATGCCCTAGTTTGTTTTCATCCACTCGATGCATTGCTGCAGATGCTGTTGCATGGTCTCAGGATCGGCATGATAGCGGCGTCCGTGACCGGGCAATACCCATTCAAATGAGTAATTAGTTAACTGGCCCATTGACTTAATTAATTCCGACCAAGAGTACCAGCAAGCATTTCTAAAACCAATCAGTTGGTTTAACCTCCCAGACCAGGCCAGGTGGTCCCCTGTAAACAGGAATTTATGCTTGTATAATAGCACGGTGTGACCTTTTGTGTGACCGGGAACTGGGATAATTAATAGGTCATCCGCTAGCTGAAATGGTTCCGTGCCACTCAACTGCATTTCCACATCGCGAGTCCCGGCATAAATTTCGTCTTGGTGCAGGATGCGATCGCACCCAAAATGCTGCCGATACTTCTGATGATCTGCCACATCATCTTGATGGGTGAGATACATGTATTTTATCGGGCCCAGGGACTGCAAGCGCTGGACCAGGGGCGGGGCCCAGCGGGGAGAATCTACCAAAACATTACCATCTGGGCGGACAATCAAATAGCTGGCAGCACCAAAGGAATTTTCTGCATGGTAACCGCAATGATAAACATTTTCCGTTACTAAGATAGGAAAAGTCAACTGGGCATCTTTGACATCTTTGGGCTTTTCTACGGTGCCGATGGAAGCGGTGGGACAAGCTAACAGGGCCTGCATGGCGTTTAACCGTTCCGTCTCATCAGCGGGTTGATGATAAACCGCCGACTGTTCCCCAGCGCGATGAAAGACAACTGGAGCCATCCATCGGCAAGTATCGCAGTCGATGCAGCTGCTATCCACGTAAAAATCGCCGTTTACGTTTTGCGCGCGTCGTTTGTTTAGTTTAGCCATCGGTACAAATATTCTCGCCTAATTCTTGATACAAGGGCGTGCTGAGATAGCGTTCGCCGCCACTCGGTTGAATGACTACAATTAGCCGATCGCGATATTCCGGGCGTTTCCCCACCTCCAAGGCCCCATAGATAGCAGCACCTGTGGAAATACCACTGATTATCCCCTCTTGGCGGGCGAGAGATCGTCCGATCGCGTAAGCTTGCTCTTCTGTCACCACGATAATTTCATCAATCAGATCCTCTCGCAACACGTCGGGAATGAAACCAGCACCTATTCCTTGCAAATTATGCACTTGGGCGGGTTTGCCACTCAATACGGCACTGGCAGCGGGTTCGATCGCCACAATTTTTATCCTCGAATTCCGGCGTTTGAGATAGCGACCCGCCCCCGTCAGGGTACCGCCCGTTCCCACTCCTAACACCAAAACATCAATTTGTCCATCTGTATCTTCCCAGATTTCGGGACCTGTAGTTTCATAATGAATTTTCGGGTTAGCGGGGTTGCTGAACTGTTGGGGAGAAAAGCTGTTGGGGATGCTAGCGAGGAGTTCGTTGGCGCGGGAAATAGCACCTGGCATATCTGCTTGGGCGGGAGTTGTGACAATCTCGGCACCATAAGCTTTGACAATTTGTTGACGTTCCCGACTCATATTCTCCGGCATCGTCAGGATTAAGCGATAATTTTTGGCAGCACATACCATTGCCAAACCGATGCCCGTGTTACCAGAAGTTGCCTCAATAATGGTGGAGACTCCCGGTGTAATTAAACCTTGTTTTTCCGCCGCTGTTATCATGCTGATGGCGATGCGGTCCTTCACCGATTTCGCGGGATTCATGCTTTCCAATTTGAGCACGATTTTGGCCGCGCACCCGGAGCTTTTGGGCAGGTTTTGCATCTGCACTAGGGGCGTGCGACCGATGGTTTCTGTAATGTTGTGGTAAATTGACATGGGATCTATGCTAATATCCGATCGAGCTACAACTATAACATCGAGTATAAGTTAGAAACCGGGTTTCTCGTGCCGCTATCGACGAGAGATCAATGCTTTTACAGCAGAAACCCGGTTTCTTGACCCACGCTCTAGACCTCGTTCCAACTGGAGGTATTCTCTATGAACGCTAAAACTATTTTACCACCTGTCTGGTTTTTATTGGCGATTTTTGTCATGATTGGTCTTCACCGCTTGTGGCCCTTTGCACCGGTAATTTCCCCTCCTTTTACCTATTTCGGGATAGGAGTCATGGTTGTGGGATTGCTTTTCAATCTTTCGGGCGCCTATTTATTTCGCCAAAATAACACGACCATCAAACCTTTTGAGGAGTCCAGTCAGCTAATCACCGCCGGGCTATATAATTACAGTCGTAATCCCATCTATTTAGGGATGGTCGTCATCTTAATTGGTTTGGGGATTCTTTTGGGAACTCTGCCGCCCCTAATCGTCATCCTAGCCTTTTTGGGGTTGATTCAAGAAAAGTTCATCAAGATTGAAGAACAGATGCTGACCGAAAAATTTGGTCAGCAATATTTGACCTATCAAGAGAGAGTCCGGCGTTGGATTTGATCTTGAAAATTGTCGGAAATGTAGTCGGAAATGTAGTTGGTGGGCGGTGCCCCAATACTTCTCGGTTAACAATTGTCATTGCGAGGGGGGCCCAAGCTGACATGTTAGGATCGCCGCTGGGATCTTCGGACCCCGTTAGCGTAGCGGCCCGACGCAGGAGGGCCTTCTATCTCCCTGACAACTAGGGCGGAGATTGCTTCGGGGGGGGGTTGACTCAATTTCCCATAAGTTGATAGCTACGTACCCCCCCCCCTCGCAATGACATCCTATATCCTTAACCGAGAAGTATTGGGCGGTGCCCACCCTACAACATCAAGTTAGTCGGAGATGTAGTTGGTGGGCGGTGCCCACCCTACTACAACATCAAGTCGGAGATGTAGTTGGTGGGCGGTGCCCACCCTACAACATCAAGTCGGAGATGTAGTTGGTGGGCGGTGCCCACCCTACAACATCAATTGGAAAAATAAGATGGTAAACCCACCCATCAAGGCAATATGGGGCAGGTTACGGCTCCAGGGGCGCTTGCTGATTTTTAATAGGGGATAGATGCCCAAGATCGGGATCGATATCAGGGTGACTCCTTGTAGAAATGCGGCCACATCCATACTCCAAGTCAGGGTGGGCAAACCGACACCGCTATAACCAAAGGTGCGGGCAAGTACCGGGAGCATCTGACCCGCTTCGGTAATGGCCGAGGGAATGTAATAGGCTAAGTTCGCGGCTAGGGTTATGGGCAAGTAGGCGTATACGATCGTGAGATAATCGGGCATTTCTTTGTCTAGCATCCGGGCGATCGCGTGAACGGCGTAGGTAGCGACAAAGGGAATACTCAACAGCAGGGTCACTAGGGGCAAAGCAGTCAGCAGATGTTGGGAATCCAGACTCATTTCTCCCAGTCCCAACCATGCTAAAATGCGGTGGGAGTAATGCATGAAAACGCCGCCGAATAGCAGCATCATCAAAGCAACTTCTGCCCAGAAACCCTGATGTGCTTCCAAGATGTCAGCAGCAGGAAAGCGCAAATTTAGCTGTGGAGAACGATTGGGACATGCTTTCAAGCAAGTCATGCACAGGACGCAATCTCGGTTATCTTTTAACTGGGCGGGGTGAGAGTAAAGCGGACAACCATCTGTTGCTTGCCCTTCCGTCGGCAGAGGATTGGCAAAATTGACTGGCGTGGCGTCGCCCCCTTTGTAACAGCCAAAACTGCTACATTGGGAACCGCAAATTTGTTGGGTCGATCGCAATTCTACCACGGACAGCTTCGCAAACATACCATTCATGCCGCCGATGGGACAGAGATAGCGACACCAGACACGCCGTTCGTAAACTAAACTGCCAATTACGGCCCCGGCGGCAATAATTACTAATAACCAGGATGACAGGTAGGGAGTATGGGGTAAATCCCACAGTTTTTCCCACAAATAAATTGCCACGAAACCCGCAAATAGTAGCCAAGCGCCCCATCTATTCAGCCATTTGGTCGGCCAAGGTAACAATTCTCGCGGCCAAATCCACAGGGAGATTTTTCTCAGCCATTCTCCGGTAATCATAAAGGGACAAATGCTGCACCAGAGGCGACCGGCAAGGGGGAAAAGTAACAGGTAAAACGGCCACCACCAGGCCCAGAATAGGTTAATGGTGATGCTGGATTCTCGGGTTTGCGGACCGATGTAACCCATGACCGTGACGGGGATAAAAATTGCCATCACGATTATCCAGAAGCGATCGGGCCACCATTTGCTCAACAGAAACTTGCGCAACCAGGGCATTTGGTTGAGTAAATCAACTCTAAAGGCATTTTTCCGAGATCCTACCGACCACAATACTTGTTCGGGAATGGTGGTTTGTTCTAGGGGCGTCATGACGACGGCCCGTTTGAGAATGCTTTCCAATTCTGCTAGATTAGCAGGATATTCGTAACCGATCAAGCGGCGCAGGTTGGCTTGGTTTAATTCTAACCGATCTCGCCCGCGATCGCGGCAGGCTTTAGCGATCGAGTAGCGGGCGAATTCAGGGATATCTTGCTTGCGTTGGGGGAGAGTAAAGAGTTTGATTTGATGGGCTTCGTTCAGAGGAATTTTGCCGGGACTCGCTAAGATTAAGCGCACCCAAAGTTGCTCGATCGCCCCTTCGCTGCCAACTTGCAAGTTGCCAGTTTTCAGGTAATGGAACAGGCGATCGCGATCGGGCTTACTCAGTAGATGCACGTTATCGATGGCCAGGGTGCCTCTTTCCAGCAGTTCGATGGCGCCCAGTCGCTCGTTTTCTTTACCAAAAATTGCCTCGGCATTCACCAGGCCAGCTTCGTCGCGGGGCAGTTGGGCGCAGTCAATTTCAGCAAAGGGGCGATTTTTCAACCCTGAAAGTGAATGAATTAACCCGGCGAGAAAGGTTTTGCCAGTGCCAGCGGCAGCTTGAAACACCACCGGTTTCAAATCCCCGGCAGCAGCGTTAATTTGCTGGGCAATTTTTTTAGCGGCTTTGCTGTTACCGATAATTGATTCGCCCACGGGCACGGGTCTAATGTAGGGTTGTAGCCCTTGAATTCTTGCTTGTTCCTTGGCCAGGCGCTGGGCAAAATGGCCTAAGTCTTGTGCCAGCAGACTATTGATAGCTTTCTGAATTTCGGGATAGGTGCTGGCAAGTTCGTCCCAGTCTTCTCGCCCCAGAAACCAAATTTCACTTTGAGTGAGGGTGCGAGCGCTAGCGTTATAGGTAGGGGGGCCCCGATCGGCTACCAAGGACAGGTATCCGAACAGTTCCCCGGCGTTGCGGTAGGCGATGTGAGTTTTGCCCACCAGGGAGTGGCGATAAATTTCCACCGAACCCCATTTGAGCAGGTACAAACCGACAGCAGACTGTTCTTGGCGATAGATTTCCGTTTCCAAAGGGATTTTCAGCAGTTGCAGGGAACGGGCGATCGCCTCAATGGCATCATCGCTCAACTGTCCCCATATCCTATGGAAGCTCAACCAGTCAACGCATTCTAAAATCTGCTCTTCACTGGTGGTATTGTCCCCAGGCACCAGCAGCTGTTTGCTGCTGATTTCATCTCGATCTGTGGTGGTTGGCATGGCATTCATGCTTCCTTTATACTGATTTACATCTTCTCTTATCATACCGTGGAGGATGATGCTGACTTAGTGACCGTCTCTTTAGGTAAGTATTTTAACATAAATATCAGTTGCATTAGTAGGGTGGGCGCCGCCCACCCCGAAGCGGGTGTGGCCAACAACAACCAACTGGTGCATTTCCGCACACTCCATCGGAATTGATCGCACTTGGTATATAATAGCTAGTTAAAAACAATCATCAACGTAAATATGCGAGACTCTCAACCCTATCAGCCTCTCATGCTGCGGCTGCTTCACGGTGTTAATGCCCTCTTGGTTATCGGGGCCCTGCTCACGGGATTGTTGGTTTATGATAGTTGGGATGGCAGGTTCGGCAGTTTGGGACTGTCCCGCAATAACCGGGAATTGATTGATATCCACGGCACCTTTGGCTTTTTCTTGTTGTTTGTATTTATCGCCTTTGCTATCTATAGCATCCGCCTAGGGAGAAAACGCTTGTTCCCCGGGAATGCCAGGACAAAACTCAAGCAACTGGGCCAACCGAGCTGGTGGTGGACTCTGCACCAGCTAGCTAATACTCTGATGCTTATTGCTGTCAGCTTGTCGGTAGTTTCTGGCAAGTTGCAAAACGAAAATTGGTTGCCAAAGGGGGAATTAAATCACCCGGCTTACTTCGCACATCTATGGGCTTGGCTAATATTAACCATTGCCCTGGGCTTGCACTTGCTAATGAGTCTGAAAGCGGGAGGTTTGGTCCTGTGGCAGTCTATGATAAATGTGAAATATCGTCCGTCGGAGGATCCGCGTCAATGGCCAAGAAAACTGCGCTCCTGGTTACGTCATCCCCACTGGTAGTTCGTTGGAAAAAACGAGCATTGACAATATATGTAATTTAGCCCGCGCAGGCGGGCTTTGTTCATGTAGCCGGACCCTTTAGGGTTCGGGCGACTCCATTGGCAATGGCAAACATCCGTTATCATTGTCTAGTTATTATATCTTCTAGGAGGGCAAAAATGCCAGAACTGATCGAAAAACCCACTCCCATCGAACCACCGGGGAATAAACCAAAATTGATTGACGAGTATGTGGGTCGCGTTAACAGTCAAACGGAAGCTGTTAGCATCGCTCATGTCCGATCGTCCAGTGGCCGGATGGATCCCGGCGCTCGCTCGCAGTTCGATGAATTCATTCTGGTCCTCAAGGGTATGCTGCGGGTGGAGTATGAAGGAGGTTATCTCGATGTTAACGCGGGACAAGCCGTTAGTGCAAAGAAGGGGGAGTGGGTGCGCTACAGCACGCCGTCCGCGGAAGGTGCTGAATATGTTGCAGTTTGTCTGCCCGCTTTTTCACCCGACATCGTACATCTAGATTCCTAGTGTCACGTACCCGGCCCACCATTTATCCGTAATTGAAACCGGGTTTATGTTCCCCTTGTCAAGCAGATCTAGACCTGATAGTAACAGAAACCCGGTTCCCTGCGATCGAATTGCGAATCTGTGCTGAGAAAAGTTTACCGGAAGCAAAAGGAGATAGAGTTAATGGCGAAATACTTGAGAAACATCAATGGTCGCGAACAGCAGATCGTCAGCATTCATATTCCCAAGACAGCAGGTACTAGCATTGCTAAGGGATTGACTGATAATGGTTTTGTTCAGACTCCACTGGTGAAAACATACTCTGTACGCAACATTCAGCGTAGGCTAAAAGGAATAGCAAAACCCGGAAAACATGCCAAAGCTCTAGATGTGAGAGCGGCAGTTGGAGAAAAAATTTGGGAAGAGTGTTTCACTTTTGCTTTTGTGAGAAATCCCTGGGATCTAATGGTGTCAAGCTACAATTGGTGGCTTCAGAAGGGTGGCAAATGGGAAATATTTCGCGAACAAGTTGAAGATATTCGCAGTTTGCAAAGTTTCTCAGCTTTCATCAGGTCTCAGTACGGAAGTCAGATGTTAAACGAGCATTATGGTTCTTTTGTTAATTGGATTTGCGATCGCGATCACAATATAATTGTTAATTTTGTGGGTAAGGTGGAAAACCTGGATAATGACTGGGCGGAAATTTGTAACCGCTTGGGGTTGGAAAATAAAACTTTGCCTCATGCTAACAAAACCAGGCGTTCTGCTTATCAGGACTACTACGACGAGGAGTCGCGACTGCTGATTGAGCGCCGCTTTGAATGGTCCATACAGCAATTTGGATACAGCTTCTGAGCGATCGCCCGGTTGTTCGACCGCACCAGGACAGCTTAGATAGATGAGTCAATGCCGACAAAAGATTCCAATAGTTGCCATAGTTTGGGGGCGGTAAAGTCCCCGATCGCCATTTTTGCTCCCACTGCTAAAAGCACATTGGGGTCGTGGGTAGAGGTAATGCCAATGCTATAGATCCCTGCTGCCACAGCGGCAGTCATGCCGGAAGGGGAGTCTTCAAAGGCGATCGCATCTTGTGGGGAAACTCCCAACTGACTGAGGGCCCGCTGATAGGGTGCTGGATCTGGTTTAGCTGCGATCGCCTCATCTCCCAGGACAACTGTATCAAAGGTATCTGTTAATTCTAGCACCTCTAACATGAACTTAGCATTGGCACGGGGAGCATTAGTGACCACAGCAGTTGGCAACTTACGAGTATCGATCCAGGATAACAGATCCGGCAGTCCTGCTAGGGGTTTAAGACTCAAACTTAAAGCTAATTCCCGAAACCGAGATTCTTTGTCAGAGGCAAGTTTCTCTCCTGCTGTTTTTGATAGCTGGGGGAGGATATCCTCCACTATAGCTGAATTTTGCTTGCCGCTGATGTGACGTCTGTAGAAGGTTTTGTCCATTTCCATGCCATAGTTTTTGAGGATATCCTGCCAAACCTGGTAATGGAGATGGTCGGTGTTAACTATTGTGCCATCCAGGTCAAGTAAAATTGCTTTCAGCATCATCTGCTAGGAGTAGGGTGGGCATTTCCCACCTTACCACAATTTCAGCCGCAGGGACTGACTGAAGCAAACTTCTGAAAATAGCGATCGCCCCTGCCAGATCTGCCGTTCAATCTCCAATGCCCATGTGACCCCGAAAACCTGTAATAATGCGGGTTCCGTCCTTGAGGATGTGAATTTCAACTTGGTCACTTGCCCAAGTAATTTTATCTTCAAATTCCGGATTGAAAATGCGCACCTGCTGATTGCGCGAAGACACCGGCGAGTCAGGGGAATTAATCGCCTGAGATTCCACATAGGGTCCGTCAATTAAGATGTCCAACTCTGCTAATAATGCTTCCGAACCAGGGGGGGCTTTAGGCGATCGCAGTTCGGACAAAGTAAATCCCGAAAAAGACATCACATTCAGTCCCTTGGCCTTGAGTTTTTTAGCCAGTTTTGCCAACTCAGATGCTTGCCAGAAGGGTTCCCCACCAGAAAAGGTCACCCCTGTATTATTAGAATTGCTGATAATTTTCTCTGCCAGTTCGTCAATGGCAATTAACTGATTAGCTTCAAAAGACCAAGACCCAACATTGAAACATCCCGGACATGCCCGATCGCATCCTTGCACCCAGACCACCGCGCGACTGCCAGGACCATTCACTTCCGACTCGTCAACGTAACCCATAATGTTGAGATATCCCGGGGGAATTTCTGTAGTCGATCGATCGACTGTTTGATTTATCATCTTTTTCCTCCTTACTTAAGGGTCTTGGTAACGAAATATCTGTCGTCTCGCGTTTTAATGAGGTGGAAAACGCACGGGAATGCCAGTAGCGTTCTGAATTTCAGAGGCAAACTTCTGCAAAATATCCGCGCTGACGCACTTGAGTTGCTGCACTGCATAGGGTCGTTCCTCGGCACTGCTGTGATTTCCCCGTCCGTCTAACTGGCGTTTTAAGGGTTTGGGGCGCGTGGGAGTATTTAGTTGTATTTCTGTAGGGCGGATCTCCCGCACTCGGCGAATATATTCTGCAATATCTTCTGCATTCCAGGAAGATAGCATCATCGTTTGGATGCCCAACTCACCGCCATATTCCGCTCTAAATTCGGAAAGTCCCTCCCAAACATCAGCAAAATTCACTCCTGTTGCCGGTCGGTCAACCCCCTGCCATCTTTTCGGCGAAACAGCATCTATTTTCACAGATACCTTATCTGCTATTGCCAACTCCTGACGCACGGTTGGGTCTTTCAGCAAGGTCGCATTAGTCAACACTAAAGTTCGTCGTGAAGTGAGTTTTTTTATCCCCGTGATAATTTCTCCTAAATTATTAGCTAAAGTCGGTTCCCCACTGCCGCTGAGGGTAATCACATCTACATCCCAAGGGGCAAACTCTTGCAACTCTTGCATAATTTTATCCGTCGGGACGAACAGCGCCCGATCGCGCGTTATTTGTTCTATTTCCCCCAGTTGACAATAGACGCAATTAAAGGAGCAAGTAGACACCGCACCTATGGGGTCGATCCCGAGCGATCGCCCATAGCGCCAAGACTTCACCGGTCCGTATACATAAGTAAACTTCGTACTTAATGTTGCTGACATCTCTTTTTCTCTTCGCCCTACACTGTTATCATTTTCCCATTCTCTGAGTTCGCGCGACTGAAAACTTTAGATTTATTTTACAAAGTCGGGCCCAATACTTCTCGATTAAGCATGTTATCTGTCATTGCGAGGGGGGGGGGTACGTAGCGATTAACGGCCTGCTTTCTTGAGTTAACCCCCCCGTTAGCGCAGCGGCGCGACGCAGGAGCGCTAGCAATCCCCCCGCGACCTATGAGAGGAAAAGCGTCGGTGAGATTGCTTCGGGGGGAATCTTGGCGGCGATCTCTAAATTATCGGTTTTGGTTTCCCCCCTCGCAATGACAAGTTGTATCCCTTGAAGTATTGAAGTCGGGCACCGCCCAGTTGACGTTCGGGGTACTGGATAAGGCCCGATCGCAGGAGAGTTGTGTTATGATATATTCGTAGTCTCAAATCAGGAAACTGTAGAAGCCATATTTCAAGACAAAATATGACAGCTATAGACATCATTAAACAGGAGTTGTTCAGGGGCATTGAAAAATTGCCCGCAACACAACTGCCAGACCAGAAGTTTTGCAATTCGTCAATGATTTGCTATCCTCTCAGAATCAGAGTTTTTACCAGTCCCCAGCAGATGCACCGCAAAGCCGGGTTGGCGATCTGGATCCTCTATCAGAGTTCATTGGGGCGGTTGAACAGGGTTCTCTAGCTCAAAATATTGAAGCCGAAATTTATGAAACATAAACTTTTTGTAGACACATGGGGATGGTTCGGGTTGGATAAAGTGCTCTACTCCAACCCACGATCGCAGGAAAATTGTATTATGATATGTTCGTAATCTTAAATCAGGGAACTGTATTAGCCCGATCTCAGGATAGGATATGACAGCTATAGACATGAGCAAACAAGAAGCGAAGTGAATAACTGTATCATCATTAAATAAAAATGGTATAACCTGAAGTAACATCGCCCCATTGTCCGACAAGGTGGGGGATTTGAGGGGCGATCGCCTGCTATTCTCTCTAGGTTCAGTAAGCTTGCAGAACTTCCCAAGTCACGGTTTGACTACCACTGTTATCCCAATAGAAACCAGCGCGATCGTTATTAATAAAGAAAACCGTTTCCTCTGGTTCCAGCTTAATCGTCTGATTTTGGCCGTAAGCAACAGCTTTACCGTCTTGTACTACTACTAACGCCGCTGGCGGGATATCCGGATACTTCATTTTACCCTTGTGAGCAGCATCACCATTTCCATTCGCCGTTACGTAAGCTGCGTATATATTCCTCGAACCGTAGTTCCATTCCCCTGATGCCAAAATTTTTATTGTCAGACTCCGTTCCGATTTGTTAGTCAACTCGGGGAGATTATTTTCGGCATTGGCCCGGACAGTAAAGCTACCCCTTGGTAATTCTATCTCTAACCCTGGTTCGCCATAAGCAGCAGCATAGAAAGAGTTTGGCAAGGTTATGTCTAGGGCCCAAGCTGCGTTACTGCTGCCCCAGATAACTAGACTAAAGGCGATCGCCGCGATCGCGATCGTCCATTGACGTAATTTCATCTCCAGTCACTCCTATTGTCATGGCTCTCACCTTTTATTTCTATATATCATACAATACCCACAGCAGTCAAGGAGTTTTTACCTTGTCTAAAATTGTCTTGTACTACACAATCTGAAATAAACTGTCGTGCAGTTAAATTGCATAGGCCGATCCGCCGATATCCTTATTCTCATTCCCGCATTTTGAATTTGTAATTGCTTATTACCATCCCCGTTACTATAAGTTGACATTAGCAATTAACAATTAACAATTAGCCATTAGCCATTAGCAATATCCTCTATAATATAAACATTTAGGGCCTATATCTCCCACAGTTGCCAAAGCACGGGTTGTACTGCACTACGCGGTGGGCGAAGCATACCGTTCCGGAAAAATCGGATATTAAATCTGTCGTCTTATGTCATAACGGAACTCATCCCTAAGGAGGATGATTCACCAATTTTTAGCAGTAGCATAATTTCTCAAATCTTAGCCAGAATTAAGAAACCAGGTTTTTTATCAAAACCTGGTTTCTCGGCAGGTTTGCCTGTGGCTACTATGGCCGCAGCAAAATTATCTATGCTTTGTCCCATCGGGCATAATTGTTTCCTTCAAATCAGCCCCATCGAGTTTAGCTTCTAGCAGATTAGCATCAATTAAGTCAGCACGAAGTAGGTTAGCCTTAGTCAGGTCAGTATAACTCAGATTAGCATGAGACAAGTTGGCACCACTCAGGTCAGCACCACTCAGGTCCGCCCCACTCAGGTTGGCACCACTCAGGTCCGCACCAATCAAATCAGCACCACTCAGGTTAGCACCGCTAAGGTTGGCACCGCTGAGGTTAGCACCAATCAAGCAGGAACGAAACAAGTTAACACCAATCAAGTTGGCACTAAACAGGTTAGCACGAAACAGATTTGCACGAAACAGGCTAGCACCAGCCAGGTTGGCACGAAACAAGTTGGCACGAAATAGGTCGGTATCGCGAAAATTTCTTTCTCCTGCGGCATAACGTGCCAGAAGTTCATTGGCATCCATATTAACGTTTGCGGTTGTTGCAGATCTAGATCGTCTCATTTTCTCACCCAGCGGTCTAGGATCGTCTATTTCAGCCAGTCCAAGATCGACTGATTGACCAGATCCGGGTATTCGTCATGGGGACAGTGACCTGCATTAGCAATGGGTACAAACTTGACATCGTCACGGCTGTTAGCTAACTGCTGATAAATCTTAGCACCAGCAATGGGCGTCCAAGGGTCATCTTCCCCCCACAACACCAGCAATGGAACTTTCACCCGAGGTAACAACTCAGTCGGTTTGGGACCGGGAGGCGCGGTGAGAATGGAGGCAAAGACCTGCTGGGCACCCCGATCGCAGGACGGACCGTAGAGCAAATCCACCAGTTCATCGGTGACTGCCTCCCGATTGCGATAGACTTGGCGCAGGGTATTCTTGATGCGATGTTTCTGACGGATGCGGTTAAACAGGAATGGGCCCGTCACGGGAGAACTTACCAGTTTAGTAAAGCTGCCCATCACCAGTCGCAGGGGGAGATTTAGCTCATCAGGACGATGATTCAATCCCCCAGCACAGTTAATTAGTACCGCACCAGAGGCCATTTCCGGAGTATCTGCCGCCACCATCAGACTGAGAAGAGCCCCGATCGAGTTGCCGATCCACACCGCTGGTGCTTGCACGTGGGCATTCCAGAAATCCTGAAGTAACTGGTGCCATAACTCCATGCTGTAATTCAGGGGTGGCTTAGAAGAGCCCCCGAACCCCAGTAAATCTAGGGCAAACACCCGGTAGCCACCAGCGGCCAGCACCGGAAGATTTTTCCGCCAATGGCCGATGGAGGCCCCAAAGCCATGAAGTAGCACCAAGGGGCGTCCGGTGCCCATGACCGTATATTGAATCTGGCTACCTTGCCAGTCCCAGGTAAGTTTTAAGGGTTCGCTTGCGATCGTCAGTTCTGTCGTCACGGCCAATACTGTAAAGTTTTACAAACTATTGTCATTATGACAGCAACTGCTTGAGTTTCGCGAGCTTGTCGGGGCTCAGGGTAATTTTCACCTCCACCTCTTGCTGCTTATCTCGCAACAGGATAACGCGCTTGCCCACGGCGATATCAGGATCGGACAGTTCCAGCATCTGATATTTGATTTCTGGCAATGTCACCCGCACGACCAGATCCCCTTGAGACTGGGGATAGATCGTGAGGATCTGGGGGAGGCTATCCAATTCCAGCTTCCCAGGAGTCATGCTACGCTCGTCGTCTGCCCCAGGCTTTTGCCAATATAGAGTAATGCCGCGC
This sequence comes from Hormoscilla sp., assembly GCA_051439505.1. Taxonomy (GTDB): domain Bacteria; phylum Cyanobacteriota; class Cyanobacteriia; order Cyanobacteriales; family Desertifilaceae; genus Hormoscilla. Next base: position 24,447 of record JBFRWI010000111.1, read on the forward strand.
ATTTGGCAATCCGATATTACAAACTGTTCGTCAAACTGTTGGGGTTCCCAGTTTATTTCACTGACTGCACCATTTTTGGGGAGCAGTCGCTGTTGCCAGTGGACTTTTTGGCCATTGAGACCTGCCCACCATTCTTTAATCTTCGCTAATTTATTAGCATTTTCTGGGTTGTAGCTATTTTGCTGCCATATATGTTTTATTTCCATATTCTCGGAACTTTTTTGGTTTCAAATACGTCTCATTGTCAAGATTAGTTGAAATTCCTGGCACCAAGCTGCTGCGCTCATTGTAACCAAAATAACTTTTTTAACAGCAGACAGTCACATATTTATTGTTCTGCGATCGCAAGAGAGGTAGATTATTCTCAGATTATAGCAAGCCGTGAATCACCCTTGAACAGAGAAAAAGGAGGGATATTAAAATTGTCGAGTTCAAGGCCCCAACAATGTTACCTCAAATTGCTCTGTTACCCGGTTCTATCTCGGAAATGCTAGCCACTGTCGCTGACACCAAAGTCCTGACTTTAGCTGACCGCTATGGCTCCCTACGCCTGCCCTGCTACCTTAGATGACTCCCTAGAGGAAGAAGACCGCAGATGCGTTAATAGACTACTGCGATCGGTACTTAGAGGAAGAGTGCGGATAGTAGATCGAATCTCAGCAGTGACATAATAGCACAAGAGAGCGATCGGAGGATTTAGGGGGCAGCATTTTGGCTTCTATCCGGATAAAACTGATAAGGTCAGTAATATTTCTTAGATTCTCTCGCGGCTTCAAGCAGCGCGGGTTTCTCCGAATAAATAATTGCAGCTCACGCACTCCGATCGGGAGGTCAAAATGCAAGTAAATCAAACTGCTGAATTGTTACAACTAGATTCAAAAAATTTGCAGGATATGGCTAAGGCTATGGGTAAACTTATGATTGTTAGTCTAGTCTGGTCCAGTACGGATCTGCTCGATAAAAATGTCCCCACTGCCGTTCGACCCGAGGCCGAAGCCGCTCAATAATTTAACTCGCTATGGGCGATCGCCTCTGCTTGATGGGGCGATCGCCTTTTGCGGTTAATTGCAGAGGACGAAGTCGCGCAGCGGAGGGGGCCCGGAGCGTGCAGGATCGCTATTGTTAATTGCTAATATTTTACCGTATGAACCTATACTCTTGTAAGGATCGCTAAATGCTCCTGCCTATCTGAGGATATTCTATCAAAATCCAAATATTTGAGCAGATCGCTGCCTTCGGTCTGTTGCGAAGATGCGACTAGGGGCTAAGCTAAGTTTGTCACATCATGCGCTCTCCCACTCCCCCACTCCCCCACTCCCCCACTCTCCGACAAATGTGGGCGAAATATGTGAGTAAGGCATAGCTTTTTAAGGGGGGCTGGGGGGGGGATCCCTTACCAACTGCACGCGCTCACCACACCCGATTTCAGGCATCATCTGGGACCACCGGATCTTCAGCATCTGTTTCGTGGTTGACCGTTGGTTCCAGACGGTGGATGCGAATTTTGTGCAAGCGGGGTCCCGATGCTGACTCTACAGTCATTTCTAGATTATTGTAGGAGAAAGTTTCCCCCACGCTGGGAATTTTTTGCATCTGGTAACTCAAGAATCCTCCGAGAGTTTGGTATTGATCTATCACGGGCAATTCCAGATTCAACAGTTCATTAACTTCTTCGATATTCAGCTGCGCCTGCACTAAATATGTCTGTTCGTCGAGCATTTGTAGGGTTAACTCTTCGGCAGGTTCGGAGACCTCACCAATGATTTCGGCTACGATATCTGAGAGCGTGACTAACCCAGCAGTACCGCCAAATTCATCCACGACAATCACCATCTCCCTATGCGATCGCTGCATCAGGGGTAGGAGTTCACTCAGAGGCTTTTGTTCTGAGACAAATCTGGCTGGACGAATCCAAGGTGCTATTGCTGTATCCAGAGACAACTCACCCTTAGCCAGCGGTTCGGCCAGTTTCTTGAAGTAAATAATGCCGCGAATGTCGTCTAGTGATTCTCCCATCACGGGATAGCGAGAGTGGCCGGAATTGGCAACTTCTTGCAGCAGCGTACCCAATGTGGCATCATGACTAATTGCAGTAATGCTGGTGCGGGGAACCATTACTTCTTCTGCTAATACTTCGGAAAATTCAAATACATTGTTGAGCAGTTCTCTCTCTTCTGCTTCCAACCCTGTAGTTTCAGTGGAAGTAGAAATAATCAGCTGCAACTCTTCTGGCGTTACCTGATTAGACCAGCCACGACCGGTGTACTGAATGCCCACGAGGCGTAATAGCAGGCGAGTCGATTGATTGAGTATCCAAATGAAGGGGTTGAACAAACGCGCGATCGCGTCTAGTGGCGGTGCTAAAAACCTCGCCAGTTGTTCTGAATGTAACAGGGCCACCGACTTCGGACATAGCTCCCCCAACACTATTTGCAAATAGGCGATCGCTAAAAACGCTACTGGCACCGCTACTGAATGGGTCAGCACTTGAGCTGTTGCCTGCGATACTGGCAGGTACCTCATCAATTGGGCGATCGCCACTGCCATCGTAGCTTCCGCAATCCAACCCAGGGCCAGACTCGATAGCGTGATGCCCAGCTGAGTGGTTGACAGCAGCCGGTCAATCCGCCGTTGCAGATTTTGCACGGTCCGCGCCGGAATATCCCCCTCTGATACCAGTTGGTTAATGCGCGATCGCCGGACCGAGACTAAAGAAAACTCTGCTGTGACAAAAAAAGCGTTAATCGCGATCAACAGCAGCACCGACAACAATCCCATCAAAATTCTTGCATTCTTGCATTGACAACCGAGCAACCACCTCGCCAGAGGTTATTTGCCTGACATTTTGGCCTTGACCTTAGCCAGGATCTCTGCCTCGGACAAAATTTTGTGGCCCATTTTGGACTTGGCCAGAGTGCTGGTAGGACTCGAATCCGGCTGAGTAATTCCTTTGAGGGCTTCGCTACCCACCTTATATCCCCCATAGAAGCTCGCTCCACCGGCTGCGCACATCAGGGATAGTAAAATGAAAGTCAGGACCACAGTTAAATTTATTCTCATGGTGATGTTTGCAATTTTAGCTGATTTGTGCTTTAATTGTAATTAGCCTACAGTTGGAAGTCATCTTGCACCGGAGGCCCACTAGCTCCCAAGATGGATTTTTACAAATCCCTTGCAATTAGCGTGAGAGATTTGCTAGAATCAGATCGTATGTATGCGCCCTTGGCCGATTGGGGAGGCAGCGAACTCATAATTCGCCTTCAGACTGGTTCGATTCCAGTAGGGCGCACTTCACTCCCCTGATATCCCTTATGGTAGCGGCGGTTGCTCGAACACCACCGTCCTGCCTAGTTCTGGTGGGCCCTGCTCGAAATTATTTCCCACCGTGCCGTTGAAGGGATTTGTCAGATCCCTGATGCGAATGAGCGGGGTGCTAGAAACCTGCTGCCTGAGTACGTCGCGGTACACCAAGTTCACTAAGTTAGCATCGCGGACGAAGTCTTTTTCCGGGAAACCACCAATACCCAAGAGGGCTTCAGCTTGTCGCCGAAGGGAACGGTTCTCAATGTAAGTGCCGGAGTTGTGGAACATGGCTCGATTGAAAGCCTGTGCTGGCGAGATGATTACAGGCTGGTTATTGGCTGATTGCCCTCTCGCGGCACCGGCGATCGTTGCGGCACCGGCAATAGCAAGCATAGATGTAGCAATCACCTTTTTGACTCTCATACCCATGAGGCTCGTCCTCTATATTTTGCTCAATCATAGCCGATCTTGGCGTACTATATCATCTACCACACCCAGCTAGAGGCGATCGGTTATGACTTCTGAAATTATCTCTCCGGTAAAAAATGTATCACTAGCTACTACAGATTTACCGAATTTGCGCAAGGTGCTGCTAGATTTATGCTGTCAGCTAGCTTATCGAGAAGGAGACTTTGTCCTCTCTTCGGGGCTGCGTAGTAATTATTACATCAATGGCAAGCAGGTAACTCTGCATCCCCTTGGGGCTTTGGCTGTTGGACGGCTGTTGCTATCCATGTTGCCAGACAATACCCAAGCTGTGGCGGGATTGACTCTGGGTGCTGACCCGATCGTCACGGCAGTCAGTGTTGTTTCTGCCTATGAGAACCACCCAATACCGGCGCTAATTGTGAGAAAAGAGGCTAAGGGACATGGCACGATGGCCTATATCGAAGGACCCCATCTGCCTGCTGGGGCAAAAGTAGTAGTATTAGAAGATGTTGTCACAACTGGACAATCGGCGATGAAGGCCGTCTCCCGACTGCGTGAGGCAGGTTACGTTGTCGAGAATGTCATCTCTCTGGTAGACAGACAGCAGGGGGGGGCGGAACTTTATCAGTCCGCTGAGTTGCAGTTTCAGGCGGTGTTTACTATCGGTGAGATTCAGCAGCGTTGGCAGCAGTTGCGATCGCCCGGGTAAGCAGTTGTCCAAGATGAGATCTCATGGCAAGTATGATGTGCCCGCGCCAGTTTTTCTCGGTTTTCGGTCGGACAATTACCGGGAATTCCGGCGATCGGGCCTTTGTGTGCTACACTTGTTTGGTGATTGTATCTGGTAACTACCATGTTGAACTTCAATAAATTAAGGCTGAGATATTGGATTATAGCCGGATATGGAATTCCAATTTTTATCTCGATCCTGTCGGCAATAATTGTATTATTTAATGCCCACAAAGCGAAAGAGGCTGTTTTCAAACTTGATGCCAGTACTGAGATATATACAAAAATACTTCACTTGGGAATAAATATTCAAATTACCTCAAAAACAACCAGGGGTTACCTGCTCAAAAAAAGTAATGTTTATAGAGATGCCTACCAGTTAGCTAGAACAGAGTCTAGGCAATTAGAGGAAGAGTTACAAGAGTTAATTAGAGACGATCTACAGCAAAATAATTTCAAGAATCTGATGGTTTTAGTTAACGCTCTTGATAGAAATCATCAAAATTTAATTGATAAAGTCGATCGAGGTGAGATAGCCGAAGCAGTTGCGCAATGGAAACAAGATAGCGGTCGCGAACAGTCTCAGAGGATAGCATATATGCTCAGGGAGATGCTCGAACGGGAAGATAAAGTAGTAAAAGAGAACAAACAAATTCAAGATGCGGCTTTAGAGACCCTGCTAAGTATAGTGGTAATCGTGGCGATTATATCTTTGTTGTTTTCTATTGCGACTGGTTGGTTGATTATCTCGGGAATGATCGCTAGGATGAATCAGGAAGCTAGCGCGATCGCCTCGGCGTCCATAGAGATCGCGACAACTGTAGAAGAACAGGAGCGGGTTGCTGCTCAACAGGCGGCTTCGGTGAATCAAACTACGACTACAATGGATGAATTGAAAGCTTCTTCCCGACAATCAGCTGAACAAGCAGAAGCGGCAGCGGCGGCGGTCAGTCAGGTGTTAATGTTAGCAAGCGGATCTACAGAACAATTCGTGAGTAATGCTAGGTCTAGCTTAAAGCATAAAGCCCAGGAAACCGCCCAGCAGGTTCTGGGTTTAAGCGAACAGATCAACCAGATCTATAACTTTACTAATGTTGTCACAGATTTAGCGAACCAAACTAATATGCTGGCTCTCAACGCTGCTGTGGAGGCGGTGCGGGCCGGGGAAGCGGGTAAGGGGTTTGGGGTGGTGGCGGCGGAAATTCGTAAATTAGCTGACCAAAGCCGCAAATCTGCCGATAAGATTAATTCTATTCTAGGAGATATTCAAAAGACGACTAATTCTACTGTTATTGTCACTGAAGACGAGACCAAAGCAGTAGAAGAAATTGTGGCGGCGATCAACGAAATTGCTATTAATATCCAACAAATCTCTCTCAATGCTCAGCAGCAAGCTAGCGCGATCGCCCAGGTGATGACGGCGATGAATGAAATCAACTCTGGTGCCCGCGAAACTGTTAATGGCATTTCGCAAACTAAAATTGGTACTAATAATCTCAATCAAACTGCCCAGAATCTTAAAAATATGGTTTAGCAGATTAATTTAAGTACGTGGACATAAATATTCGATTAGTCTCATGGCCCGCCGTGGGTTCAAACCCACGGCTAATAGCTTAAGTGGGTTAAAACCCACTCTCTTGCCTTGTCGCTGAAAGGATTTAAAATATATATCTCGTTCCCTGACTCCGGCAGGGAACGTCCCGCGCCTTGCCAACAAGCGATCGCGTATTCCCACGGGGTTAAAACGGTGCTCAGCCTCCTGACGGATCTCTGCTGCGATCGTCTCCCGTTCCATAAGATAAGCGTCAACTTCCGCTTTGTGTCTGCATTTCTTGTACGAAATCGACCATCGGGCGAGTAAGTCCAGCATTTAGTTCCTCAAAACCTTGCTGAATGCCTGCGATAGTTTCGAGTTTGTCTATCAGTTGGCGCAGTTTAGCAGGATCTATCTTACCTGGTTCTAAAAATGTCACTAGAACCAAAGCCCGATCGCTCACCTCCTGGGGGAACTCAGTCAGTTCTATTTTACCGTTCCGATAAATGCCTGCGATCGATCTTAGCATAATTTTCAAATTGATTACTCTTTTGTTTCCTCTGTAGGTCGGTCAGCATAGCGCAGTGACTTTCCATATTCTAAAGCTTCCAGAAAAGTTTGCTCGTCTGAGACCGAACCAATAACATTCTCAAGCCAATTGCTAGACGCGCCCTCAACTGGACAGGATTTGTATGGAGACCATATGGGGTAAGACTGACCGGGTTGGATGAAGTCAGTTTCTTCTTGGATCATTGTTGAAAACTCCTACTTTCTCTGTTAAGTATAGTTGATCGTATTATAGCGCGATCGCCTCTTACATTTGAGAGCAAATAAAATCATTTACATGGGATTTTTGGGCAGCGCCATACACCTTAGTTTACTTATCTTACATCATTTTCTAAATCTTCTATATCTTCCAGAGTTAGTGGTGCCTGGGCACTATGACGCACGTACAACACATAGACTGTCACATCTTCAACGGTAAAAAGAACTCGGTATACATTTTTTGATTTTCCGTAAAGTAACTGGCGGACTTCTTTAGCAAAAATCTCCTGTTCGACTGCTAAAGCACAGCGTCGAGGCTTTGATTGCAAAGTTGCGATCGCATTCATTAAGCCTCGAAACCAACTATCTGCAAATTCTGGATTCCGCTCTCGATACCAGCGATATGCTTGCTCGATCTGGGCTTCTGCAATTGGGGTAATCTCAACCTGAAATATCATACTTTTGCTGCATTTCTTGTACAAAATCTCCGAGCGGGCGAGTAAGTCCAGCATTTAGTTCCTCAAAACCTTGCTGAATGCCTGCGATAGTTTCAAGTTTGTCTATTAGTTGGCCCAGTTTAGCAGGATCTATCTTACCTGGTTCTAAAAATGTGACTAGAACCTGAGCCCGATCGCTCACCTCATGAGGTAACTCAGTCAGTTCTATTTTTCCGTTTTGATAAATGCCTTCGATCGTTTTTAGCATAATTTTAAATTTTGATTCCTTCCACTTCTCTGATTTGATTCCAATCAATGCCAGCTACCCACAAGTCTTCTTCTCCCGAGTATTCTACAATTCCATCAACTTCTAACTTCTCACTGTATAGCGTCAGTAATTGACCGGACTGTAACTCAATCTGTTGACAGGCCAAGTCCTCGATCGTGCCGATACAGTTGAGACGCAAACGCCCTCGAATGTCAGCATTGTGAAAATCTGCAAATACTCTGGCTTTCTTCTTTCCTTCATCAAACAGAATTCGCATAAGCAGTCAGCATTTCCTTTGCTAATTCTAGGGTGGCGATCGCCTGTTCGCGCTTGACGCTAGGAAAATGGTCTAAAAACTCATCCAGTGAATCCCCTCCTTCTAGATAATCAAGCAATGTTTTCATTGGTACCCGCGTGCCAAAGAAAACTGGTGTTCCTCCCATTATATCTGGGTCGCGATGGACTATAGGTGATGTATTCTTCATGATATTCTATCTTATCGGAATGGAAGTTGCCACCGATCGCTCTAACAGTCTTTACTGGAGCGCAGGGCGGGCAGCGCCCACCCTACTACTGTACATTACTTCGCAGCAGCAGCTTTCATTTCTTTAGCCGCTTGTTCTTTCTGTTATCGTCAAGCTAATTTCTCCAGACTGAACGCGACGATTATTTCACCCATCCTTTCCGATAAAAAACTGGACAATTGTGGGTTACCATGAATTTCGCATTCTCGATTTCCCCCGCCTTAACGATATCGTTCCAAGCTGGCACACACACACTGCGATTGGATGTCCCCCCCTCGGTCGGCAGACGCCATTTCTTTCGGTGCATAATCGCGCAATCTGTTTTGACCAAAGTCTCCATATTTGCAAGCTGGCCAGCTTGGCCAATAGCTTTATATGCCTCCTTACAGCCAGGAACTGCATAGTCGGCATAGGCATTGTTGGCATAGAAGAGGGATAAACTCAACATGCACAACACGACAAACACGATTTTCAGTTTTTTCATCATCGCCATTAGGTAATTGCTCCTATGTTTATAGTTGCAGGGCGGGCAGCGCCCACCCTACTATTATACATTACTTCGCAGCAACTGCTGTCATTTCCTTAGCCGCTTGTTCTTTCTGCAAGAACTTCTCCAACTCTGTTAAGGCATCGGCGTCAACTTTCGTCTGCATGGGACAGAATTTTGGTCCGCACATGGAGCAAAATTCTGCTGTTTTGTAGATGTCCGCTGGCAGGGTTTCGTCGTGGTACTCCCGCGCCCGATCGGGGTCTAGGGAAAGTTCAAACTGACGATTCCAATCGAAATTGTACCGCGCTGCCGACATTTCGTCGTCCCGATCGCGCGCCCCCGGGCGGCGTCGGGCAAGATCTGCTGCATGGGCGGCAATTTTATAGGCGATCAACCCATTGCGCACGTCTTCGGCATCGGGCAGACCTAAATGTTCCTTGGGCGTGACGTAACATAGCATTGCCGTGCCGTACCAACCCGCCATCGCGGCCCCGATCGCAGAGGTAATATGATCGTAACCGGGGGCGATGTCCGTCACCAATGGACCCAGCACGTAGAAGGGTGCTTCGGAACACTCTTCCATTTGCTTCTTGACATTAAATTCAATCTGATCCATCGGCACGTGACCCGGTCCTTCTACCATCACCTGCACGTCATGTTCCCAGGCGCGGCGGGTCAGTTGTCCCAGGGTTTTCAGTTCTGCTAACTGCGCTTCATCGGAAGCATCGTGAGTGCAACCCGGACGCAAGGAATCTCCTAAACTGAAGGAGACATCGTACTTTTTGAAGATTTCGATAATTTCGTCAAAGTGGGTGTAGAGGGGATTTTGCTTGTGATGGTGCAGCATCCACTTGGCAATGATACCACCACCGCGAGAGACAATTCCCGTAATCCGACTTTTCACCAAGGGCAAATATTCGATTAACAAACCTGCATGGATGGTCATGTAATCGACCCCTTGCTGGGCGTGTTTCTCGATCACGTGCAGAAAATCATCAGGCGTCAGCTTTTCGATATTACCGTAAACGCTTTCTACCATTTGGTAGATGGGCACGGTCCCGATCGGCACTGAGGATGCTTTAATAATCGCAGTGCGAATCTCATCCAGGTTCCCGCCGCCAGTGGACAAGTCCATCACGGTATCGGCACCGTATTTTACCGCCAGATTCAACTTATCGACTTCTTCGGACAGGTTAGAAGAGTTAGGAGAAGCACCGATATTGGCATTTACCTTGCAGGAAGATGCAATGCCAATGCACATCGGTTCCAGGTTCGGGTGGTTGATGTTGGCCGGAATTATCATCCGCCCCCGGGCCACTTCTTCCCGTATCAACTCAACTGGGAGTTTTTCCCGCTGGGCCACATAATGCATTTCTTCAGTCAGTAGACCTTCACGGGCGTAGTGCATCTGGGTGACATTGCTTTGCCCACGCCGCTTGGCGATCCATTCTGTCCGCATAAAAGTTTTCCTCGGTAAACAGCTTCCCTTCGCCGGTACTAGCCGGGCTCAGGTTCTAAGGGTGTAATCTCAGCCTGGTTTGACTCAGGCACCCCTAGCTCGATTTGATTATTCTACCACCCGGGGCGAATTGTGGGCAAGTAAGTAGTTCGTAGTTCTGAGCTTAATGGCTGAAATTCCCACAGTTGCAAGGGTTTGCGCCGATACTGCGCCCATCGCTCCTTTACAATACTTTACATAGTGGCGAAAACTGATGTCAGAGCAACGGGCCCGATCGCATGATATCCTATAGAGGTAGTTTCCATCATCCAAGCTGACCGATGACAACCCTGTTAGAAATCGAAGCGGCCATCAAACAGTTGCCCGAACGGGATGTTCGCCAGTTGGCAGCATGGTTACAGACCTATTTAGACGATCGGTGGGATCTGCAGATGCAGGACGACTTAGCATCGGGAAGATTAGATCGCCTAATTGCTAAAGCCGAAGCAGACATCGCCCCTAACCAAGTGAGAGATTTAGATGAAGTCCTTCACAGCCCTTGAGATCGCGATCGCCTCCCGGCAAGTGCTATATTATCTATTATAACCCCAACCTAGGCGAAACTACCACGATGAGTACATTTGACCCAAAGGAACCCCCATCTACCCCCGATTATCCAGCGGATGAAGAACCGGTTACTCAAATTTACGATAACTTGGAAGATGATTCCGAAGATGATGATGACATCATTCCCTCCAAGTTCTCCATCGCCGTTTCTCGGACAGATTTTGATGTCGAAGGTTTAGTTAGACGCATGAGAGAAGGGGACATATACATTCCAGACTTTCAACGTTCCTATGTCTGGAAAATCAAACAAGCTTCGCGTTTTATCGAATCACTATTGCTGGGTCTGCCCGTTCCGGGGATATTCTTAGCCAAAGAATCAGATAACAGACTCATAGTGATTGACGGACAGCAAAGATTGCGGAGTATTCGCTATTTCTACGATGGCAAGTTTCCCGATCGTCGTCCAGCATTTTCCCTTCAAGGAGTTCATCCGGAATTTGAGCGAGAAACCTATAATTCTCTGAAGGACGAATATCGACGGAAATTAAACAACTCGGTTTTATCTGCCACTGTAATAGATCCACTTCAGGATAGCGACCAAAGCAGCATTTACTACATTTTTGAAAGGCTGAATACAGGAGGAACTCTGCTCAAACCCCAGGAAATTAGAGCTTGCATTTATCACGGCGAATTAAACAAGCTGTTGCATGAATTAAACAAAAATGAAGCTTGGCGTGACATCTATGGTAAAATGGATACTAATAAAAAAGACCAAGAACTGATTCTCCGCTTTCTAGCATTTTACTTTGAAGGAAAGAACTACAAACGCAATATGAAAGAATTTATCAATCAATATATGAGCAAGAACCGCAACCTGCAAAAGCAGTCGGAAGGTGAAATTAGGAAAGCATTTATCCCGACAATTGAAATAATTCATAAAGCCCTCGGGAACAAGGCTTTCCGACTAGAGAATAGATTTGTTCCCACTATATTTGAGTCGGTTACGATCGCGATCGCCCGCCGGTTGGCGCAAGGTGATATTAAGGACATTGAGGGATTGCGAACTTGGCATGAATTACTCGTGGAAGATGAAAATTTTAAGGCGGTATCGATGAAAATTCGCGATTTAACTAGCAAAGATAATTTCCAAAAGCGGATAAAAATTGCTGAGAGTTTGTTAACAGAGGTGGAATAGATACATAGTCGATATCGTCATCTCGCCGCCGTCACCCGTTCCCAGGCAGAAGTGCTTCGCCCTGATGCAGGTGGCAATTGCTCATATCTGACTTCTCTATAGTTATCCTATCACATCAGTTGTGTTGCGGGGCAGGGCGTTAGCGCAGCGGCTGCGCAGCAGCTAGCATTGCCGTAGTTAAATTATTCTTTAGTATCGCCGACTGATAACGGCAATGCTTCGCCCCTACAGGGAAATTTACCATGATGAACAAGGTACGGGTAGAATGGGAAAAAGATACCACCCAACTGCTTATGGACTGGACCACTCCTCTGCGATCGCTCCAAGCTGATTTGATCGCACGGCTGCATTCTGATGCTGCTGTCTTGCATCACTTGACTAATCCTCAACTCAGAGGCTATTTTAGTGAAATGACGATCGTCTCTGGGGCGGAGTTGGTCCAAGTTCGCCAAAATTGCTGGTCGGTTGCTGACAGGTTGAAGCATCTTTCCGGCCAGCATATTTATGATGTCTTTATCTCTCATTTTTATGGGACAATGGGAGAATTAGTGGCTAGGAAATATTTGGATGGTTTGCTTGTTAATGTTGATAGTTATAGATTAGGAAGCGATCGCATTTTGCGGGTGAGTGTTGACAAAGGCGGCGGGTCTAGTATCCTGGTTAAAGTTAGTCACGGCCATGTGGATGCTGTGAGATGGGAATTGTCCCCACAGTCCCTCGATAAAAATACTGTTTTGCTGTGCATTTTGATTCGCGAACCAGTTACTGAAGCCCAGCATTCTTACCAGGTGGTTATGGCAGGGTTTCTCCCTGTTGATATGATTACTTTTCATCATGGGATCGCTAATATTGCCATCAAAGAACTACTCTATGCTGGGGGATTGAAATCATATTTAACATCTATCTTCGATCGGGATATTGCACCCGATCGGGTGTGGTCAAAACCAGTCGATCTCCCTAGGGAAACCCCAGTCGCCCGATCCCCCCAAACTTCCCTAAAAAAGGGGGGCGGTCTTCGCCCCCCCTTTCGCAAGGGGGGGTTGGGGGGGGATCCCAATGTGGCACCCAAACCAAATAACTCGGAACTGCAAAAGTGGCAATGTTTGCAGACTCTGAGGGGACATGCATCTGCGGTTTTATCTGTGGCTATTAGCCCTGATGGGCAAACTATTGCTAGTGGCAGTAGTGACAATAATATTAAAATTTGGCAACTGTTGACTGGGTCACTCTTGCTGACCCTGACTGGACATGCTGATGCGGTTTTAGCTGTGGCTTTTAGCCCCGATGGTCTGTATCTTGCTAGTGGCAGTAAAGACAAAACTGTTAATATTTGGCATCTGGAAACGGGGTCTATATGGCGCAGTCTTTCCGGACATGCTGACGCTGTTGACTCCGTCCTTTTTAGCCCAGATATGGAAACAATTTCTACTGGCGGTTGGGACGATAAGATTAAGATTTGGCATCTGGAAACGGGGGAACTTCTGCATACTCTGGACGGACATCCAAGGGTCGATCGCGCCTACGCGATCGGTCCCGACGGCGAGACTATTACCAGTAGTAGTAGCCAGAATACGATCGAACTTTGGCATCTGAAAACGGGAAAACCGATCGGTTCTCTCCCAGGACATGCTGATGCTGTGGAGTGCGTCGCTTTCAGTGCTGATGGGCAATTTTTGGTCAGCGGTAGCAGGGATAAGACTATTAAAGTTTGGCGACGCGGCAGCAAGGACTAAGTCGCCACCACCGCCCTCACCCTAAAGGGTGGGGCTACACAAACAAAGCCCGCCTGCGCGGGCTTAATTACAAAATAATAAGATAATGCTTAAATTCATTGTCGCATTTTCTCTGTTGTCTGGACGTCTTTTGATATGATATCATTTATCTCGTTATATCGCCGGGGGGCGAAGCATCCCATATTTGCGCCCTCACCCTAAAGGGCCCGGCTACACGAACAAAGCCCGCCTGCGCGGGCTACATTACAAAAGTGAGATACACCCCGCGAAGCTGATTATGTCCCAAAATAATCGTAACTCTCATCCTATCTATCTGCTAGGCGCGATCGCTGGCATAATTATTGCGATCGTTACTGTACAGACTGACCGGTAAATCAAACCTTATTCTACTCCTTCTGTTAAGAGGACAACCCAACCAACTCCTGAATCAATGAATAAGCATACTCAAGATCCTACTCCAACTAAACCATCTGTCATCCCCACTCCACGGGTTGACTGGGAAAAGGCGACTCTTGTCAAAACTCTCACCGGGCGTTCTTATGTCAAAACCTTCACCGGGAGTGTTTCCTTAATCTCGTCAGTTGCCTTCAGCCCCGATGGCTTAATTTTAGCCAGTGGCAGTTCTGACGGTACTATTCTTATCTGGAGTTTGGAGACGTTCCGAGAAATCGCTACCCTCAGCGGGCATTTATCCAAAGTCCATTCCGTCGCGTTCAGCCCCGATGGCAAGACTTTAGCCAGTGGCAGTTATGACAAGACTATCAAACTCTGGAGTTTGGAAACATTCGGACAAATCTCTACCCTCACCGGGCATTTAAGCTGGGTCAATGCCATCGCGTTCAGCCCCGATGGCAAGACTTTAGCCAGTGGCAGTTATGACAAGACTATCAAACTCTGGAGTTTGGAGACATTCCGAGAAATCACTACCCTCACTGATCATTCATACTTTGTCTTGTCTGTCGCGATCGGCCCCGATGGCAAGACTTTAGCCAGTGGCCGTGAAGACGGTACTATTCTTATCTGGAGTTTGGAGACATTCCGAGAAATCGCTACCCTCACCGGGCATTCAAACTTTGTCTGGTCTGTCGCCTTCAGCCCCGATGGCAAGACTTTAGCCAGTGGCGGTTATGACAAGACTATCAAGATTTGGCAGGCAGGGTTGAGCAAGTAAAAGGGAAAAGATATGCGTTGATGTCAAATTGTCAATGTTCAATTGTGAAATGTACTGTCGGATGGCGATCGATCGCCAAGATCCTGTAGGGGCACGGCATCAAAAATTTAACGCGATCGCTCCTTCAATCTGCTATTGCCGTGCCCCGGCAAAACTGCGGGAGTTGGGCATAGATCCAAATCCCATGTAAGATGAGTGACATCCGTTACCCTCGGATGAAATAATATAAGTAGACAACTTTTGTCAATCCCTATGCCACCAAAAATAACTGATACGGTTGCATGGCAGCAAGCAGAACTGCTGATGCAACCCACCTTACTCCGCGTCGTCGATAACATCCGCAAGCAGTTGGAAAATTCTGACTGGACTGGCACCTATGAAGATGTCCAGACTCCCATACCGGGTTATAAACTATGTTTGCAGCATAAAGACCAGCAGATCGATGTCGATATCTGGGAACTCTGCTATGAAGTCTGTTTTCTCGACTATAAAACCCATTCACAACAGGAAAGTCCCGAAGTGGCGATCGACAGTACCCTGCTTGATGAAACCGGTGATGTGGACTGGCAGCGTTTGGAGGCAAAAACTCAGGCGATAATCAGTGCCTTGTTCGCGTCCTTGCCCACATAAGCACCTGAAAATAGTTCGCAATTCCTAGGTTGGGTAGAGGTACGAAACCCAACCAGCAAGTTCGCAATTCCTAGGTTGGGTAGAGGTACGAAACCCAACCAGCAAGTTCGTAGTAAGGACTTTAGTCCTGAGTTCGCTAAGCTGTCACGCATTTACATTGCACAGACCGAAACGCCGAAACCCTTGTCCTCAATGGCTTTCCCCTTCGCGCAGGACACGCTGCCCGGTGGCGCAGCCATATTTTGAATTCTGAATGAGAGAATTTTGAATTGCTTAAGTCGCAGGCGAGGACTAAAGTCCTCACTACAAACCTCAGAAAAACCTGATGTTACTCTGTTATAAAAACCCGAACAAATTGCCGATGAACCACCCGTAAAAGATAAAGAATAGCAATCCTTCCCAGCGCGTAACTTCTTTATCTTGGGTGACGAAGAAAAACAAAATCGTTCCCATCAGCATCGTCCGCAAACTCCCAGTTACCAGTTCTTCGGAAATGACCAAATTGCCAATTAAACCAGGAACTCCCATCACCATCAAGGCATTGAAGATATTTGAACCTAAAACATTGCCTACGGCCATTTCAGGTTTCCCCCTTTTCGCCGCACTAATGGTAACTAGCAATTCTGGCAATGATGTCCCGAGCGCAACTGCACTGACAGCTATAATTTCCTTACCAATGCCGAGAATTTCCGAAATATTGGTAATCGAATCAATGGTATACTTTGCTCCCAAAAAGATCAATAGGGAACTGCCTAGCAAAATCAGCACTTGAGGCATCAGGGCACTTTTCGGAATCGCACTTTCTTCATCATCTTCCGTCTCATCCTGAGTGCTACTCATGGTGTAAAAGCAATAGACCACGAAACAGACTATGCACAGAACAGCTTCACCCCGGGAAAAATTCCCATCGACAACAGTTAAAAACAGCAGAAATGCCGACCCGACAAACAAGGGCAAATCTACATTAATTAATTCGTAATCAATTTTCAGATGTTTGCTAATCACCGAAGCGCAACCAAGGATCAGAAAAATATTAGCGATATTCGAGCCGACCACATTGCCCAAAACAATTTCTGAGGAATCTTGGACAACTGCGACAATGGAGGAAATCAATTCTGGCAGGGAAGTGCCAATGGAAACAATGATCGCCCCGACAACGAAAGCAGGTAATCCTAACAATAGTCCGATTTTTTCAGCGGCCTCGGTAAATAAGTCGGATGCTTTAATGAGGGCAGCTAAACTAACTACGAAAATTACCATCCACAACCATAAGGGTAAGTCTGACATGTGAGGGAGACTCCTGAAGTAGATAAGAAAATTGGCTAGACTGGTATTATCCCATAAGGCGATCCATTTGACAATGGGTGCAACGATAATGCACGGGCGAAGCATTTCTCTAGTAAATATGTCAATTGATGACGAAATTTATCGCAGAAATGCTTCGCCCCTACAGATATATATATGCTTGCGGTCCAGATGCACCTTTTGACGATCGCCTCCAACCTGTATTACGCTACAAACTGTGCTGGTGGCAACATTGACTGGACCGATCTCTCAATAGCGAATCCGAGGATCGATATAAGCGTTCAAGATATCAATGGCAATGCTAGCAACTACCACAATTGTAGCAAAGAACACAACCAAGCCTTGGACCGTGGGATAATCTCTGAGGGTAATGGCCTCATACAGTCGATTTCCCAACCCCGGCCAGGAAAAGGTCACCTCCGTTAGCACCGCCCCTCCCAGCATCGCTGCCAAGGTCAGTCCTAAAATCGTAATCACGGGAATCATAGCATTTTTCAAAGCATGATATACTAAAATTCGACCTTCGGGAATTCCTCTTGCTTTGGCCGCTTCCACATAATCAGATTTGAGAGTTTGCTTCAGGTTCACCCGGACAATCCGCTCGAAAATACCACTCAACAGAATCCCCAGAGTTAAACTAGGCAGGGCCAGATAATGGATAGCTGTGAAAAACTGATTTAGGTTCCCTGCCAGCAAACTATCAATAGTATACAAACCGGTCGGACCCCCAGGAGGAGTTAAGGCCAAAGAAAAGCGCGTTCCCAAGGGAAACCATTCCAGTTGCACGGCGAAAATTAACTGTAATAGCATCCCCGCCCAAAAAGCCGGGATGGAATAGGTGATAATGCCAAATAATCGGCCCCCAGCATCCAGAATAGTATTCGGTCGGGAAGCCGCGATCGCCCCAACCGTAATGCCCAAAATTAGGGCGATCGCCATGCTACAGACAGCCAATTCTGCCGTAGCGGGGAAATACTTGCCGATAATTTCCCAGACTGTCTGTCCCCGACTGGTCAAGGAACTGCCCAGATCGAAAGAGAGCAAACTACCGAGATAATTAACATATTGCAGCCACAGGGGCAAATCTAAACCCAACTGATTTCTCAATTCTGCCTTTGCTGCTGCCGAGGCCCGGGCACCGTAAATAGCATCCACCGGATCTCCCGGAGTTGCCCTGAGCAGCAAAAAGACTAAAGTGGTAATTAGCCATAGCATCAGGGGCGCTAACAGCAGGCGGGCGAAAATATAATATTGTAAAGCTTTGGCACGAGACATTGTCAAACTGTTAATTGTCAATGGTTAATGGTTAATCGCGATCGCTTAATGGTATAACATAAGAATATTCCTAGGCTAGTGGCGCTTCGTCGCCCTTGGCGCCAGGATAAAATAATGGATGTCATCCCGACGCGGGGAAAAACCCCCTAGCCCAGAAAAGCCCGCTCGGCGCTAGATAGAGGAGAGGCTAGATATGAAGGTGGGCGATCGCCGGTAGGAGGTGGAGAGAGAATCAGCCTCCAGGAGACTTGACATGGGAGAGCAAATTAGATAAAGTCGAGTTGGGGATCGGGGGGCGGCAGTCACGAACGAATCAGTAAAAATCAGGTGAGAGACAGTTAGAAAAAACTATAGGAGTAACGATGACGAGTAAGATATATGCCTTGCTAGTGGGGATAGACAATTATGCGAA
This sequence comes from Hormoscilla sp., assembly GCA_051439505.1. GTDB lineage: Bacteria > Cyanobacteriota > Cyanobacteriia > Cyanobacteriales > Desertifilaceae > Hormoscilla. The sequence goes on from JBFRWI010000111.1 coordinate 42,652, forward strand.
ATCTCCCCTATCCGGTTGCGTGAACGATATCGCCGCAGTGGAGTCCTATCTGCGCGATCGCATTCCCGAAACAAGACTACAGTTAGTGAAGCTGATCGATGCCGAAGCAACGCGCCAGAACATTATCGATGGCTTCACCACCCATCTGTGCCAAGCAGGCAGCGAAGATGTAGCATTATTTTACTATGCCGGTCACGGCTCCCAAGGGAAAGCTCCCGAAGAATATTGGGGGATGGAACCCGATCGACTCAACGAAACCATCGTCTGCTGGGACAGTCGTACAGAGGGAGTCTGGGACTTAGCAGACAAGGAACTGGCTTACCTGATAGATAAAGTAGGCCAGCGCGACCCGCACATGGTGCTGATCATGGACTGCTGTCACTCGGGTTCGGGGACTAGAGATATAGATGCAGTAGTGCGGCAGTTAGATGAAATAGACAAGCGCGATCGGCCCTTGAACAGCTTTATCCTTGCCGGAGAGACGGCAGAAGTAGCCACTCGGGGCTACCAAGAGAATAGCGCTGGCTGGCAGATGCCTGGCAAAAATCACATTCTGCTAGCAGCCTGTCGCAGCGACGAACTGGCGAAAGAATACAATGGGGAGGACGGTCGAGCCCGGGGGGCATTTTCCTACTTTCTGCTCAAAAACCTACAGAAAGCTAATGGTAACTTAACCTATCGGGAATTGTTTGAAAGCACTAATGCCCTAGTGCGGGGGAAGGTTAACGACCAGTCGCCCCAGTTGGAAGCGAAAAATTCCCGAGACTTGGACCAGCCTTTCCTGGGAGGGGCGATCGCGGAAAGAGAACCTTACTTTACCGTCAGTCACGACAAGCGAGATGGCTGGATCGTCAATAGCGGTGCGGTCCACGGCCAGCAAAAACCATCGGTAGGAGAAACTATCTTAGCCCTGTTTCCCTTTGGCACAAATGTGCATCGGTTAAGAGACCCCGAACTGGCCTCTGGTACGGCCAAAGTGACTCAAGTCAGGCAGCAATTGAGCAAAGTTGCCATCTCGGGGATAGATGATTTAGCAGAAAACCAGACCTTTAAGGCCATTCCGATCGCCCTTCCCCTGCCCAGCTTGCAAGTTTCCTTTGAAGGAGAAGAGACGGGAGTGAAACTGGCAAGTAAGGAGATTGAGGCAGCAGGACCCACAACTGGACCTTCATTGTATATCAGTGCCGCCGAAAATTCAGCAGAAATCGACATAGTCCTGGTGGCAGAGAAGGGACAGTATATAATCAAGCGGCCCGGGGACGATCGGCCTCTAGTAGCGCCCCTGCCAGCAAATAGTACGAGGGCCGGTTACACGGCAGAGAACGCCTTAAAAGCAATTCGACGTTTAGAACATATTGCCCGCTGGACAAATATCTTAGAACTATCAAGTCCAGTAGCCAGCGGACTGCGTCCGGACGACGTAAAAATGGAAGTCGTGCTGTACTCCACTCAAACAGCAAGTACGGATGCAGCCATGCGGCTGGAGTATGAAGAATATAATGGGGAGTTAGTACCGCCGACCTTAAAAATCCGACTAACTAATAACAGTCAGCGTCCCCTTTATTGTGCGGTATTAAACCTGGCGGAGAATTTTTCGGTGAACAATCCCTTCTTTAAAGCTCCCACGGTGAAGCTGGAACCAGGAGCGCAAATTGAGGGCCCCTGGATAGATTTAGTCGTGCTCGACGAACTGTGGTCCCAAGGGATAACGGAGTACAAAGATATCTTCAAACTGATTGTCAACACCCAGGAATTTGATGCGAGAATCTTGGAACAAGGTGCCCTGGAATTGCAGACCAGAACCATACCAGAGACAGAGAAAAGTCTCTTTAATATCTGGTGGCGATCGAGTACACAAAGCAATACTCGGGATGCCGTTGCTTCCCGTCGGGGTCGCAGCTATGATGATTGGCTGACAAAAGAAGTAGCCATTACCGTTGTCAGACCCCAAGACGTGCAGTCCGTGAGGTCGGACAGCAGCATCGGACTGTCGAATGTAGTAGAGTTGCAACCCCATCCGCACTTAAAAGCGAAAGCATGCCTGAGCACCGTGCCCCAGGCGACCAGAGATTTAGGGAATCACATCCTGCCTCCCATTCTCCGAGAAAATCCTCTCTTAATCCAACCATTCAAATTCACAGTTACCCGAGGTGCAGATCCGGGGTTGAGTTGTTTGGAACTGACGGAAGTAGAAGATACTGCTGTAGTCACGCCAGATGCCCCCCTGAAGTTACTGGTGGACCGCCAGCTCCAGGAAAAGGAAAGCATTTTAGCTGTGGGCTACGATGGAGAATTCTATTTACCATTGGGTCGGTCTGTCAGCAGAAACGATGGGAAAATAGAAATCAGGATCGATCGCCTGCCCGAACCCCTCAGCCAGCAAACGCGCAGCGTCCAAGGAGCGGTGCGCATCTTCTTTCAGAAAGTGATATCTCAGAAATTGGGATGGCGCTTTGAATACCCACTCTTAGCAATAGCAGAGGTTGACGAACAAGGGAAAGTCAGCTATCAGCCGGATCTTGAGGTTGTCAAGCAGAAAGTGGCTCCGGCCCAGAATATCCTCCTGTACATCCACGGCGTTATTGGGGACACCCAAAGCCTAGTCCCCAGCGTGCAAACAGCCACAGTAGAAGTGAAAGGGCAACAGCGCCCGCTGCGGGAACTCTACGATCTAGTGTTAACCTATGACTATGAAAGCGTCAATAGCTCGATCTCTGAGACGGCGCGGATGTTAAAACAGCGCCTCGAAGCTGTAGGTTTGGGGCCTGGCCACGGCAAGCAGTTACATATAGTAGCGCACTCAATGGGCGGTTTAGTTAGCCGTTGGTTGATCGAGCGAGAAGGGGGTTCTCAAATGGTGCAACACTTGGTAATGTTGGGGACGCCTAATGGTGGCAGTCCTTGGGCCACATTACAAGATTGGGCATTCACAGCCCTAGGTTTGGGGTTGAACAACCTCTCAGCAATGTTCTGGCCAGCGGAAGTATTAACTCAGTTACTCGACAGTATAGAGCAGATTGATATTTCCTTGGACCAAATGCGGCCTGACTCAGATTTGATCCAAGAAATGGTTAACAACCCAGACCCCCAGGTTCCTTATACAATTATTGCTGGCAACTTGTCTTTAGCAAAAGCGGCGAGGGAAATTAAGCCCGGAGAGGAAAAATCACGACTACAGCGACTGATGGAGAAGCTGTTTGCTAAGACAGTAGATGCAGTGGTAAAGCCTGCTTTCTGGAACGAAACAAACGATCTGGCAGTGACTGTAGCTAGCATCCAAAATGTCAGCGAATCTCGGGAACCGCCCCCCAAAAAGCTGCCAGATACCTCCTGCGACCACATCACATATTTTACAGATTCGGCGGGGTTGCATGATTTGGCGATCGCCCTATTTCCCTCTGATTCATCGCCCGAACAGCCACCGACTCCCGAACAGCCACCGACTCCCGAACCATCACCGACTCCCGAACAGCCTTCGGAAAAGCAAGAAAAACCTTTCTGGACCAAACTTTGGTTGATTGGGATCTTGATCTTACTGATTACGGGAACAACTGCCTACTTCGTGGCCGTCAACAACTGGTCTCAAGAAAACGATCGGGATACCTCCATGAAGGGCGATCGCTCATTGACGATCGATCGCAGGTTCTCGGCGTGAGGGAAAAATCTGGTGGGTGGTACTACCGATGTTCACCACCCTACCGCTTTCAATTTTCAATTTTTCCTAAAGGTTTGATATGGTCAGAGCAAAGCTTTTGGGCAATCATTTTTCCAGCCAGAAGATGTCCCTCAGCATTCCAATGTCCCCCACAGGGGATGGCGTTATCAAAACCATGTAGGCAAACATTATTTTGCTCGGCATATTCGGCAAAATCCCGTGCCAGATTCATTACTTCAAAGTTCTCCCGATCGCCCAAAGCTTTAACACGCCGATCTGGATAAAACAGATCGTCTACATCCAATTTTTCCATCAACTTTTGACGAACTGAAATATCGCGATTTACCTGTTCGGGATTACTTAAAGTTACGACTAAAAAGTCTGCTCCTTTTTCCACCACTTCATCTCGCATTAACACTATCAGTCCCTCTGTTACCCGCCATGCTTCTTGCCAAACCTCTGTTCTGGGCTCTTTGTATACAAGACGATCACCTAAAGCTACTTTTTGATGAGATTTTTTATCTTTAGTACCCGTTTTGATTTGCTGTTCTTTTTGCTTTTTCCTGATATACCTAATGCTATTGCGAATATTTTTGTAGACAACCTGGAATACTCGTGAGTTGTTTTTGAAAAAATCCAACAAGGGATTATTAATTACCAAAGTCCTTGCTTTCCAACTTACCGTGCGGAATGAGTAATTGGCAACTAACTGACCATCTCGGTAGACAAAGTAAGGTTTTTCTGCAAACCGAGCGAGAGCGAGAGATCGTGAGTTATTTCGAATGTCGTTACCCAGGAAAGCAGCCAACAGGACAATATCGGGGGAATAGTCCCAGACATGACGACGCAAGGTTATTAGTTCCTGAGCAGTTCCATAACCATTAACTCCAAAATTAAGTGCTTCAACTTTGCGTCCAGCTAAAGCTTTACATCCCCTGAGTTCGCGCTCAGTGACGCTCGCAAAAGTATTTTCCAGGGGAACCTCTCTAGCTTCTGTAAAGGAATCTCCGAGTATAGCAATCCTCAGGGTATTTTCTGGTTTGACATGGGAACGCTCTCGGTCTCGCCAACCGTCACTGTTGATCCGGACATAGGCTTCACCTTCTTCGCTATACCAGCCTGATGCACCAGGATTCAGAGCCCAGCCTCTATACTTGTCAGCAGTAACCAAAACTGGGTAAGAAATACCAGCAATGCGTAAGTAGATTTCCCCGAGGACAATTCCCAGGGAGAAACTTCCGACTACTAACAAACTATTTTGCACCAACCTCTTCCAATTTTTCATATTTACCTCGGTCAGTGGGTGGGGTGGGCATTGCCCACCATGTCAGCGGTCAGGACCATCTCAGTCCAGAGGCGATCTCGTCTGAGAGCAAAGTAGACTTCGCCCATGCTGGGCCAGCGCCTTGGGGATTAATAACTTTCCTGACAGCTCGCAAAAACTTTGTATGATTAATTTATATTGCAGCACAGAATATCAATCATGTCAATCCCCGAGTTTAACCGCAGCATAGCGGTAATTATCGGTATAAATGAGTACATCAATGGCATTCCCAGGCTGAAGACAGCAGTGAATGACGCCCAGACTTTGGCGGATATGCTCAGAGAAAAATACAAGTACGAGGTGTTGCTGCTGCTAGATAAAGAAGCAACGCGCGATCGCACCGATGAGTTATTGACAGCATTCAAACAGGGAAGAATACCTTGGACCAAGGGTAAAACCGTGCAAGTAGAACCAGATGACCGCTTATTGTTCTACTTTGCCGGACATGGAATCGCCCGGGACTCCCTGGACAGTCAAGATGGGCCAGCAGGTTATATTTTACCCCAGGATGCCCAACGGGAAGACGATCGCAGTTTTGTCCCCATGCAGGAATTGCACGATGCCCTGATCGCACTGCCTTGCCGTCACCTATTGACGATCTTGGACTGCTGCTTTGCCGGGGCATTTCGCTGGTCGGGCTATACCAGAGATGCAGTCCGTTCCCAGAGAGTATATGCCGAAAGGTACGATCGCTTCATCAACAGCGAGGCGCGGCAGGTGATCGCCTCGGCGGCCTACGATGAAAAAGCCTTAGATTTTATCTCCCAACTGGGCGATCGGGGTGTTGCTGCTGGCGGTCATTCTCCCTTTGCCGAGCTGTTATTTAAGGGGCTAGGTCAATATGCCGATCTGACCGAAGATAATTTGATTACCGCCACAGAACTCTATCTCTATTTATATACCAAGCTAGCAGAGAAAACCGCAAAACAAACTCCCAGTTTATTTCAATTGAAAACCCATGATAAGGGGGAATACATCTTCCGGGTGCCCGGTCGTCAGTTGAAATTAGCAACAGCACCGCCACTGGATTATGACAGCAACCCCTACAAGAGTCTCGAACCCTTTGAAGAAGCAGACAGCGAGTTGTTCTTTGGCCGCCAACGGACGATCGACAAGCTGTGGTCCCACCTACAGGAGAAAAATAAGCCGCCTTTGACTCTATTATTAGGGGATACAGGCAGTGGCAAATCGAGTCTACTTAAAGCCGGGATGCTGCCCAAGTTAAGAACGGAAAACTGGCATATCCTCGGTCCCATGCGCCCGGGATACTCTCCCTTTGCTGCTCTAGTAGAGAGCGTGATATCTAATGACATTCAAGTAGAACAGACAGAACAGAGCGTGATCGATCGGCTCAGAGAATGGAGACAAAACCACCCGACAACCAGGCTACTGCTCGCGATCGACCAGTTCCACGAACTGGTTACCATGTGTCCCCGCCGGCGAGAACGACAGTTCATCGCTTTGCTGAGGAAATTGTTCACTGATCGGGCGATCGACCTGGAGATATTAATTGCCTTGCGATCGGACTTCGAGCCTCGTTTTACCAAAATTATCTCAGATAGCTTCGGTGCGGACTGGGAACGCTACTCCCGCTTCAGAGGAGACCCCGATCGCGCTTACCCGACGAGGTTTTGGTTGGAGCCCATGACTCAGAATGAATTGCGGGAAGTGATTGAAAAGCCAGCCCAAGAACGGGTATTATATTTCGACCCGCCCGAGTTAGTAGACAAGTTAATTAATGATGTGGTGCAGATGCCGGGGGCCTTGCCATTACTATCCTTTACTCTCAGCGAACTTTACCTCAAGTATTTGCAGCGCCGAGGCAGCGATCGGACCATGAGGGAGTCGGACTACAATCAACTGGGTGGGGTGATGGGTGCCCTGACCAATAGAGCTACAGAAGAATATGAAAAGTTACTGCAATTAGACCCGGCTTATGAAAAAACCTTGCGCTGGCTGATGTTGCGCATGATTGCTATAGAAGGGGGAGTTGTAACTAGGCGGCGGGTGCCCCGATCGGAATTAAGATATCCAGATTCCCGGGAAAACCAGCGGGTTAAAACGGCGATCGAAAGCTTTTCGTCAGCCCGGTTATTAGTTGAAGGCAACGAAACTGGGGAAGATCCTTATGTGGAGCCAGCTCATGATGCCTTGGTGACAGGATGGGATCTGCTTCTTACTTGGAAGAACGAATATCAGGAGGATCTCACTTTACAAAGAATGGTGAATAATGCCGCGATCGCCTGGTGGGAGAATAAACGCCAGACAAGAGACCTGTGGGATGAAAACTCTCGGCTTCCGAAATTGCAAGAAATCCGGAAATCGCATGATAATTGGCTCAACTATATAGAAACAGAATTTGTCGATCGCAGCATGAAGCAGAAACGCAAATCCCAGCGACGTTCTTTCCTATCTGTCGTGGCCATAATTGCCATAGTCACTGGATTGGGGGGATTGTCTGTCGCCCGCAGGGTGCAAGTAGGCATGGCAGAAATTAGTATTTCCATAGCCAATTCAGAGGTAATGTTTGCTAACAACAAACAGTTAGAAGCATTACAGGAAAGTCTGCATGTAGGAATTAGATTAAAGGCATCATTATGGCACAAAATTTGGCCGGAAATGCAACTGCAAAATCAAGTAACTACAACTCTGCAAAAAATGGTTGATGGTGTGCAGGAACGCAACCGCATAGAGGGCGATCGCTACCAACTGTGGAGCGTCAGTTTCAGTCTGGAGGGCATATTAGCTACGGGAGATGCTAACGGCACAGTGCATTTATGGGAGAAATCTGGTAAAAAATTGTCGGTCTTAACAGGACATGCAGACAAAGTAAATAGCATCAGTTTTAGTCCGGACGGTCAACTGCTAGCCACTGCTGCTGATGATGGCACGGCCCGTTTGTGGGACTTATCATCGGGCCAGCAGTTAGCAAAAATGAGCGGGCATCAAGGCCAAGTTTTGAGCGCGAGTTTTCGCCCCGATGGGTTAGCATTAGCCACCTCTGGAAGCGACGGCACCGTGCGTTTGTGGGACTTATCGGGCCAAGAGTTAGAGCAATTCCAGGCCCATGAAGGCTGGATTTGGAGCGTCAGTTTTAGTCCGAATGGCAGTCAAATTGCTACGGGTTCGGGAGATGGGACGGCCATTTTATGGGATTTACAAGGTCAAAAGTTAGCAGAATTTCAGGGGCATAAAAGGCGAGTCAATAGTATCAGTTTCAGCCCGGATGGGCAAAAGTTAGCTACCGCAGGAGATGACGGAACAGCAAGGTTGTGGAACTTGCAGGGCCAAGAAATAGCTGAGTTAAAAGGACATATCGGTGCTGTTTTGAGCGTCAGTTTTAGTCCCAATGGCAAGGTGGTGGCAACGGCAGGAGTTGACAGCACTGCCCGCTTGTGGTCCTATCATAGTAAACAGCAATTCGTCCAGTTGGTGACTCAATTTAAGGGACATCAAAACTGGGTAACAAGTCTGAGTTTTAGCCCGGATAGCAAGCTACTCGCTACCGCCTCCTTAGATGGCACCACTCGCCTGTGGGACTTGCAAGAGAAACAGGTGCAGAAGATAGCAGGACCGGGGAATAGCCGCATCAAAAGTATCAGTTTTAGTCCCGATCGCCAGTTGCTAGCTACAGTTGGAACTAACGGGACTGCCCTTTTGTGGGATATAGAAAGCGGACAGCAGTTGAGGGAATTGAAAGGACATCTCGGGGTAGTCTGGAATGTCAGTTTTAGCCCCGATGGCAAGTTGTTAGCGACGGTGGGTTCTGACAGAACTTTCCGTTTGTGGGACTTGCAGGGCAATCAGTTGCAGCAGGTAACGGGACATAATGGACTTGAGATCCGCAGCATCAGTTTTAGTCCCGATGGCCGGAAATTGGCGACTGCTGGAGATGACGGTCTGGCTAAATTATGGGACTTAGAGGGCAATCAGTTGGCCGAATTTAAGGGACATCGAGGCAAGGTGTTGAGCGTCAGTTTTGGTCCTGCTGACTCCGGGCTGTTGGCGACCGCAGGAAATGACGGCAGCTTCCGCCTGTGGAATTTAGAGGGAAAAGAGTTGCTGAAGGTCAAAGCCCATTCTGGTTGGGTCAATAGCATCAGTTTTAGCCCGGACTCTCAGAAATTGGCTCAGAAATTGGCGACCGCAGGAGATGATAATGTTTTCCGCTTGTGGAATTTGCAGGGAGTTCAGTTAGCTGAAGGAAAAGGGCATATTGGCTCGATCCAAAAGATAGTTTTTAGCGCTGATGGCAAGCGATTAGCTACCGCTGGCAATGATGGCACTGCCCGCTTGTGGGACTTGCAGGGAAATCAATTGGCTCAATGGACAGCCCATGCGGGGTGGGTGACTAGCGTTAGTTTGCACCCCGATGGTAAATTGCTGGCGACCGCAGGAGATGACGGCATGGCCAAGCTATGGCCCATTGAAGAATTCGAGCAACTCCTCAGTCGGGGTTGCTATTGGCTGAGGGACTATCTGGAAAATAATCCTTATGCCAGTCAGGAAAACCGCCAAGAATGCGATCGCATCCTTGGGGCTGAAGATTGAACGGAAGCAACTCTCCGGTCACTTGTCAATTTTGAATTACTTATTTCTTGGGTGGTAAAAGGCGATCGCCCGTAATGGGACCGCCACCGAGTCCTCCTAAACCGCCTGTAAATTCTTCGAGATCGCTTGTAAGTCCTGCGAGACTGCCAAAGAGTCCGGAGGAATTTTGATTGCCGAGTCCGCCAAAGATCTGATTGCCGAGTCCTAAAATATTATTAGCAATACCTGAACCCTGAGAGAGCAATCCCAGCCCTAAAGCTTCACCTAGGGCGATCGGCTGATAGTTAAAGGCCGTGCGCTGATAGCTGAAGGCCGTGCGCTGATAGCTGAAGGCGGTACGCTGAGTCTTGAATGCCAAGCGCTGAGAACAGAAGGCCCGGCGCTGATTTCGGAAGGCTGTCCGCTGATGGGCGAAGGCCGTGCGTTGATAGCCGAAGGCTGTACGTCCTGAAGCTGCCATATTGTCATTCCTCAAGTAAACTATTTTTGTACTGTCAAAGATTGTAGCAAAGGCGATATGGTATTTGCCAGCCTGGACTGGTAATTAAGTAGTTCGTAGTTCGTAGTTCGTAGTTCGTAGTTTGACACCATAGAGATTAAACTATGCACAGAGCAAGGGTTATCGCCTTGTTGAGGAAAAAATCAAATCTACAAATAATTTTGCACCACTACTTATCTGATTTAATTTTTTTACCCCATTTTTTGTACTACAATTATTAACATGTTATATTATACCTATTTCCCCTGGTGGATTACAAGTGTACTACTTGCAATCCACGCATCTGACAATTGAGCAAACTAAACGTATATTGTACAGTACCCGTCAGCAAATCTCGTTTTGCCGGGTCTGTAATGACTATACGAATCATTGTTTCACCCCTGAAACAATAGATTTGGCCGTGCATGGTTAATTGTTGATTGCCATTAGCAATTAGCCATGGTCTCTTGGAGATTGTAGCTAGAAGCCTGCAAGCGAAACATCCGCGCATAGAGGCCATCATTGGCCATCAGTTGAGCGTGAGCGCCCACTTCGACAATGCGACTATTATCTAGCACGACAATGCGATCGGCCAATAGGACTGTAGAAAAGCGGTGACTGACAAAGAAGGTCATTTTTCCGTGAGTTAGCTGGCGAAACTTCTGAAACAATTGATATTCGGCTAAGGCATCTAAGGCGGCGGTGGGTTCGTCTAAAATGAGGATGGGTGCATTGGTCATGAAAGCCCTGGCCATGCCAATTTTCTGCCATTGTCCTCCAGAGAGTTCTACTCCCGATGAGAACATCTTACCCAAAACTGTCTCATATCCCCGATCGAGCCCAGCAATTAATTCTTGGGCTCCCCCATCAGCAGATGCTTCCTGGAGACGAGACATGTTCGATCGTTCTGGCAGGTTGCCAAAACCAATATTATCTTGTACGCTCAGGTTATAGCGGGCAAAATCCTGAAAAATTATATCAATGTTGCGGCGCAACTCTTGCAGGTCTAATTCCGGCAGGGGAATGCCCTCCAAAGTGATTTCCCCCGTATCTACATCATATAATCGAGTCAGGAGTTTCAGTAAAGTAGTTTTGCCAGCTCCGTTCAAACCTACTAGAGCAATACTTTCTCCTGGCTGTACGGTTAAGTTCAGATCAACTAGGGTGGGCTTGGTAGATCCGGGATAGGTGAAACTGACATTCCGCAACTCCAGACCTGTTTGCAGGGGACTGGGAAATGGTTTGGGACTCTCTGGCGTCACTACGAGGGGCTGCAAGTCCAAGAATTCAAAATACTGACCGACATAGAGATTGGTATCGTAGATGTTGGCCACATTTTGGAGAATATTAGGAATGAGATTCTGAGCCTGGCCGAAGGCACCCGTATACATGGTGAAGTCCCCGAGGGTAATCGCTCCCATTACGGCCTGCACCACTGCCCAGATATAGGCTGTGTAAAAGCCCAAGTTAGAAACTATTCCTACTCCACCGCGAACTGCTGCATACTTGCCTGCCAAAGCGGCTGATGTTTGATTAAACTCGGTACGAATGTCACGCCATTGCTGAAGTAAATATGCTCCCAGGTTAAACAAACGCACTTCTTTAGCATATTCGCCCTGGGTGAGCAGACGCTGCAAGTAGTCCGCTAGTCGTCCACTCTCGGTTTGAGAACGTAACATCCAGAAGCGCTTGCCAGAATAATTTACCGCTACCCAGAATGCTGGGAAGCCTGTGATTACGAGTAGTCCCGCGATCGGGGGACTAAATCTGAGTAGCAAGGTCAGTAAGCTAAACAGGGTCAAGATTTGTCCCAAGAGGGTGGTGAGGGTGCTAACCACGGCGACAGGATAGTTACTGCCACTTTTGCTGGCGCGACTGAGAGCATTATGGAACTCTGATGATTCATAATGAGCTAAATCCAGTTGCACTGCTTGTGCTAGCAGCACTCCATTGGCATGGAGGGTGAACCTGTCCTTAAAGACTTGGGAGACATAGACGTTTACCTGGTTCAACCCTTCCTGTAGTAGACTGAGGCCAAACCGAAAACCTACCAGTGTTAGCAAGGGCGTCCAGTCAACCTCTGTCTGTTTGACATCAATCAGAATCTGGTCTATAATCAGCTTGCTGACGATCAGTTGCGCTGCTGGCAGCGCGGCTCTAATCAGGGCGATGGTTAAAGATATTAGCAATATACCCGGTACAGCGGTCCAAACTAGATGCAGCAGCCGGGGAGTATTTGCTAGGATCTCTTTTAAGTTAGTTTCTCGACTCTGAGTTTCAGTTGTCATCTTTCGGTGTGGGGCGATCGCCAGTGATATTTGCTTTTCTCAAACATTTCATCATTCTATCTTACTGTATGCAGATATTTTTTTACGGCTCGAATCTGGACCACCAACGCTTGCGATCGCGCGTCCCCAGTTGGAATGGATCCTATCAGCTTGTCTACCTGAAGGGGTATGAATTGCGTTTCCATAAACGTCGGGCGGATGGGACGGCGGCGGCTAATATTGTTCCTCATGCTGCAAGTCAAGTCTGGGGAATTCTGGTAAATATGGACGATCGGGAAGTTAGCCTGATGGACGGATATGAAGGATATCCATACCATTACGATCGCCTGGAAGTCAAGGTCAGCACGGTTGCGGGGGAGGAGATAGCAGGAGAGACTTATGTTGTCCAACCTGACTGGATAGAAGAGGGTTTACCCCAGAGTCAGGAATATCTCAACCATGTGATCGATGGTGCCAAACAAAGTGGTTTGCCTGATGATTATATCCAGAATATTGTCCAATGGCAATTAGGGAATCAAGGCCAATACTGATACTGGCGTTCCCGAACCTCCCCGGAGACGGAGAATGCCAATTACTAATGTCGCACCTTTAGGAGGCAGGCGATCGAGGTTGGTCAAATTTTCCAGGACAATTTTCTGCTCTCGAAGTACCAGCTTATTAATAGAGAAGCTGCTGTCTACTGCGGGGTCTACTCCGTGGGTGTCAATTCCAACTCCGGCAATGCCTCTTTCTGCTAGCATAAAGCAGGTGGCTTCACTCCCGAATCCGGGAAATTGCGGCAAAAATTCTCCGGCATCCCCCCACTTGTTTTGCCAACCCGTGTATAATAGGACAATACTGCCCACGGGGATGCGATCGTGCTTTTGTTCCCAACTGATAATATCATCTTTGGTTAAGGCATAATTGGGATTAACAGCAGCCCGATCGCGGATATCGATGGCCACAGTTGGGACAACCAGGGATTTGGCGGGATAGCGATCGATTCCGGGACCATCGGGATAAAAACTCTTGGGTGAATTCATATGAGTGCCGCTATGTTCTCCCATGGAGAAGCGGCGCAGATAGTAACCATCTTGGTTTAACTCAGCGACTGACTCAAATTCAACGGGGGGATCCCCCGGCCATCGGGGAATGTTGGGGTCGATAATATGGCTGAGGTCTATTACCTGAGAGTAACTGATAGTTTTGAGCCTGTTGGAGTTGGAGTTCATCGCGGTAATGGGTTGAGTTATTCCACAATTGCTATCGAGATTATGCTAACATATTAGCATGGGGATTTCATTCTTGAGTGTGAATCCAAAATGCAGATGATTGACAAGAAAAGAAACAGCCAATGCAGGATATCAAGGAAGTAGTTGCCCAGGCGGCCAAGCATTTAACGGGGCAAGAAGATTTTGCGGGGGCGGCAAGTTGGTATATAGGCAGCAAAGTTGTCAAAGCGGATATAATTGAGTTCTTGCAGGAGGCAGCTACTCGTTTTCCCCAGGTTAAGGTTTCCAGTAAGGATAGCAAAGAGTGGTTGATTGCCACGCTGTTAGAACATCCTCAACTATGGGATGGTTTTTTCCAGAGGTTTAACCGGGCTTTGGCCCTGCATCCTCCGAATGTAGAGTATATTTTGCAATGTTCCCGAACTGAACGCAAGCGTTGGGAGTCGGAAGGAAAATTGCCGATAGTGGGTTATGATTCGGTTAGGAAGCATGGGCAGGATTTGGTTTTCTCTCTGTTCGATTTTAGGGCGATCGCCCGGCTGTCTCCAGAGGAAATTGCAGCTTGGCGCCAGACTCACGCATTGCTGCTGAAACGTTCTCGCAAAATCGGCGCATATAAGGCCAAGGAAACTAAGGTAAAACATAACCGGGCGCGTTTAGAATTTGGTTTAACTTGGCAAGAACTGTGCGAACAATGGGAAATTCGAGATGCTGCTGCTGCACCAGCCCTGAAGCTAGCTTATTGGTGTGTATGGGTTTCTCGGTGGGCGAAGGAATATCAGATCCGGGCTCATCGCGCTAGGAAATATGCCGAGGAGTATCGGGCGAAATCAGAGGAATATTATCAGCTAAAGAATGAAATTGTGAAAGTTTTGGTCCGGTCTCCTTATGCCCAGTTAAGTTTTTATCGCCCCGATAATCCTCATAAAATTATTTGGGACGATCGGGACTTTGATGATGAATATGATGAACCCGATCGCTTTTACGACCGACTCCGGGAACCAGTGCGTCAAATTAAAGATTACTACTCTCTGTATTATTTATCCGTCGCCTCCGATCGCATTCCCGATGTCCGGTTTTCTTTCCACACCCCCTATCCGATCGGGAAAAATTTCTTCCCTCTTCCGAATAGTTTGCCGCAAGTCAAGCATTCCGAACAAGAAGGAATATTCCGGTTTGGACGGGTGCTGTTTGAGAAGGAAAAGATTACTCACAGCGAAAAACTGACCTGTAAGCAAGCGGCATTTTATTTAGATTTATTGCGACATAAATATGCTGCCATTGATCGGCTTAATTAATATTTTCTTCTCGGCAAGGCAGCAGGAGATTAAATTATGTCCAGCAAATATAATGGCAAATGCCATATATTTAGACGGTGAACTTTGGCAGTGCAGTTCGTTATAACATGCTGATTTCCTATTATATTGTAGAAGTTGCAGAGGGGCGATCGAGTCCCTGTTTGATCCAGCTTATACATGCTTGTTCCGATGGGAACAGCTTGGGGGCGGCAATATTTCTCAAGCTGTCGGGGGGATAATGATCGTAAAAATATTTGCCGCACTGTTGGTAGATGATAATCAGATTGTAGCGATAGGTATATCGATATTTGAAATAATCTATCTGACTGAAGACATCTGTATGGCGATCGAGATGTTCTTTAGCAATTTCAATCAAGCTAGCAATGCCACCGGAATAGATGCCAGCGGGATTTTCTGATTTATGGAATTTACCTTTATGTCCCAGATCGGATAGTAGCTTATAGGAGTAGATGGAATAACCGTCCGCCATGCCAAACACAAAGGGGACGATCAGATGTCCCCGATGGGAAACTGAATTTTCGTAAATTAATCTATTCATGGTGCTTCTTGTGGTATCATAACAAGGGTTTGTAGTCAGCCAGCCGGGGGTTCACCGGGGGTTAAAACCCCCGGCAACCCGGCTAATAGCTAAAGTCGGTTAAAACCGACTAATAATATAATGTTCAAGAAATTGTAGCATTGTTTTTCCCAAATGGTATGAAATACACCCGCTGGACTATGAAAGCTGTTCGGGATCGATTCCTTGTTGGCGCAGTCGCGCTATCAACTCTTGATAGCGCTGTTGTTCCTGTTCCAATTGAGTAATTGCTTCCAAAGCCCGTTGGCGTTCCTGTTCTGCCCGTTGGTGTTCCCGTTCTGCCCGTTGGTGTTCCTGTTCGCGGAGTCGATCCAGTTCAACGGGAGTGAGGAACTTGCGCCCATCAGGACGATAAATTTCCAGGCCGTTTGATGTCAGTTCAAACCTGATTCCCAACCGGGGACTAACCCAACCATTCATCTGGCGAATCTCTTCTAAGCTTCCCCCAGAACGCTGCAACCCATCTAAGCACATCCTCTCTGGGTCATAGATGTAATATTCCTGGACTCCATAGCGTTCGTAAAAGCCGAGTTTCCTGGTCATTTCTTTGAGTCGGTTGCCCGGAGATAGAATTTCAAACACCACCTGGGGGGCGATGTTATCTTCTTCCCACTGTCTGTAGGAACCTCTGTCTCCTTTTGGCCTGCCAAAGACAACCATCACATCGGGTGCTTGCCGAATTGTGTTATCTCCCTCAACCGGATACCATAATAGATCCCCCGCGACAAACAAATCGTCGATCGGGGCAAACAAGATTTCCAAGTTTTCTTTGATGATCACAATCCAGCGGAATTGTTTGGTATTATCAGCCATTGCTTGACCGTCACTATCGGGATATATTATTTCGGGTTTTTTCTCAGCGAGGACTTCTTGTACCTGTACCATCGGTGCTTTACCTCCAGCGAACTTTGGTCATGAATATTGCCAAAGCTATCCTTTATATGATAATATAACATATAAATCCTCCCCGATCGACCAAATATATTTTTTACCACCGTTGTTTATGTCGAGCAGTTTCTTACCTCCGGAAGTTACCCAACTGACAGAGTCTACTTCTATTACTCTGGCCCAAATGATCCAGTGTCAGCCGATCGCCACTCCTCTAAACGATCGGCCAATTTCGACCGCCTACCTGCATGAGGGGAAAGGTGGCACCCCGATTTTATTATTGCACGGTTTTGACAGTTCCGTGCTGGAATTCCGCCGCCTTCTCCCCCTACTGGCCCCTGCTAATGAAACTTGGGCGATCGACCTCTTAGGTTTCGGCTTTACAGAACGCATTCCGGGCATTACCCCAGAAACCATTAAAGCACATCTCTATGCTTGTTGGCAAAGTTTCATCCATCGGCCAGTAATTTTGGTGGGGGTGTCCATGGGCGGTGCTGCTGCGATCGATTTTAGCATCACTTACCCGGAAGCTGTCAAAAAGCTAGTGCTAATTGACAGTGCTGGCTTTGCTAAAGCCCCGAAAATGCAGGGATTTTACTTGACTCCCTTGGTCTACCTGGCGGCGGAATTTCTGCGTCAGCCCAAGGTGCGCGAGGATGTTAGTAAAAAGGCTTACTATGACCGGAAGTTGGCTTCCTCTGATGCTAATTTATGTGCATCCCTACACCTGAAAATGCCTAATTGGCGTCAAGCTATGGTAGAGTTTACTAAGACGGGTGGTTACGGCTTTTTGGCCGATCGCATTTCAGAAGTTAAGCAGGAGACCTTGATTTTGTGGGGAGACTCCGATAAGATATTGGGAACCGAAGATGCCCAAAGGTTCCAGAGGGCGATCAGCGGTTCAAAACTGATCTGGATCGAAGAGTGCGGTCACGTACCTCACCTGGAAAAGCCGGAAATTACTGCCAAGCACATTCTCGCCTTCCGTGATTAAAAGGTTTGTACTAAAGTTTGTACTAAAGTTCGTGCTAAAGTTCGTAGTAAGGACTTTAGTCCTTGCACTCCGGAAACACTAAAGTGTTTACTACGAACCCCGGAAACACTAAAGTGTTTACTACGAACCCCGGAAACACTAAAGTGTTTACTACGAAC
Organism: Hormoscilla sp.; assembly: GCA_051439505.1. GTDB lineage: Bacteria > Cyanobacteriota > Cyanobacteriia > Cyanobacteriales > Desertifilaceae > Hormoscilla. The sequence goes on from JBFRWI010000111.1 coordinate 60,095, forward strand.
CCCGGAAACACTAAAGTGTTTACTACGAACCCCGG
>JBFRWI010000112.1:0-49681 GCA_051439505.1 Hormoscilla sp.
GCCTCCTCTACTTAACAATACCGAAAAATTTATCCTTATTTATACCCCAATAACCCCTTTCTCGTACTGATAATTCCCCTAAAGATGAGAGATGTGTAAGTTTTTAGGTACTTAGTCACAACTCTATCAGATCTTTAACAAAATGGTATAAGCTGTGCGATCGCCCCGACCACCGGTAGCGAAGCACTCTCAACCGCAACGGGGCAAACGCGCTTTGCGTTTACTACGAACTGCATCAACTACCTAGTTCTTGTAGCCGCACCATTGATGGTGCGGTTTGATCCTGTAGCGAGAGGATAAGCTTGATACTGTAACAAAACCCAGAGCGAGGTTATCATGTACGCAATAAGGCCACCATAGCTCAACTACTTACCAAATCTACGGCAATTGTGATTTCTTTGCCCGTTCCCCCTTACCTACTAACTGCCTCCGAAACCGGTCCCATGCTGGGAAATGTCTGGCTAGACATAGCAGTCCTAGCAATCATGCTGTTACTTTCCGGCTTTTTCTCAGGTTCCGAAACAGCCATAACCGCATTAGATCCCCTCAAACTCAAAGCCCTGATCAAAGAGAAAGGAGACCCCAGCGGCATTTTCCGCGTCGTCCTACAACAGCGCACCCGCTTCATCACCACCCTCCTGGTCGGAAACAACCTGATCAACAACTTTTCCGCCATCTTGACCAGTAACCTGTTTGCCATCTGGCTGGGTAACGCTGGTATCGGAGTCGCTACTGCTGTCGTCACCTTTCTATTGCTGATCTTTGGGGAAATCACCCCCAAGTCCATAGCCATCAATAACGTACTGTCATATTTCAAATTAGCAGTCCGCCCCATCTATTGGCTCTCCAGATTCCTCTCCTTCTTTCGCATCATTAATTTCCTAGAGACGATCGCCCAATTCGCCATTCGCCTGTTTCAGCCCAGTGTAGTGCAAGAGGGCGAGACCTTAAAAGACCTGCAGTTGATGATCGAAATCTTGGGCGGAAAAGGCAAGCTGGACCTCTATAGACACCGGTTGCTCAACAAAGCCCTGATGCTAGACCGACTCAACGCCAGGGAAGTAGTCAAGTCTCGCATCGACATGCGGACCATCTCAGTTGAAGCCACATTACCAGAATTAGTGAATCTCTGTCTAGAGACAGGCTATTCCCGCATCCCCGTCCAGGAGGAATCTAAAGATCAAATAGTCGGAGTCGTTCACCTAAAGCGGGCCCTACAACAACAGCATGCTTTGCAAGCAGAGGGTCGCGGTCCCGGTCTCGTGAGAGAAGTCATGGACCCGCCAGTGTACGTACCCGAAACCAAGCGAGTCGCCGATCTGCTCAAAGAGATGCTACAACAGCGCTGGCACTTGGTCATTGTCGTGGATGAGTACGGCGGCACAGTCGGGTTAGTCACCTTAGAAGATATCCTCGAAGAACTGGTGGGCGAAATCTATGATGAGAGTGATTTTCCCTCCCGTTCGCCAATGAGCCGGTCCAAACAGAAGCCACAACCGGGATAAAACCCCCTTCGTCGGGGGCCGCGCCGCCTTTCTCCAGAAGAGTCGCCCCCCCCACAAAAAAATTCCGATCCTCCAAACCCTTGAAAATAGGGGATTTTCCGCCTCAGCAAAAAAAATATCAAAAAAACCTTTGACATTTACAATTTATGTGTTAGGCTAATCAAGTAAGAAATAAATGGGTCGATGCCCGAGTGGTTAATGGGGGCGGACTGTAAATCCGCTGGCTACGCCTACGCTGGTTCAAATCCAGCTCGGCCCACCTCAATATAAATTCAGCTTAGATATTGCCCGTGTAGCTCAGTGGTAGAGCACACCCTTGGTAAGGGTGAGGTCACGAGTTCAATCCTCGTCACGGGCTTTTTCATGTGTTTGCGAATGGCGAATGGCGAATGGCTAATGGCTAATTGACAAAAAAGCAACGCCCTCATGTGGTTATGTAGGTTGGGCCCTTGGCCCGCAAACCCCAACCGCGCCATCAATTTCTATGGGGTTTCCCGGACGCCCCACGGGCAGTTCTTGTCGCCCGCCGGACAGCTCTCAATCAGATAACGCCCTCGGTAGGGTTCGAACCTACGGCCCAGGGATTAGAAATCCCTTGCTCTATCCACTGAGCTACGAGGGCAAGTCGCTCTTATCTTTAGTTTACCCCAACATTGACAGTTACCGTGCCTCGATCCTAGATAAAACTGGTTGCATCTTGGGTGAGAACTACGTTAAATTATATTAAGATTATGGCTCTTCGGCTTAAAAATCCTCTATAGCTGGCTGCTGGGGAGAAGGGCCGAGAACCGGCAGTCACCGAAAAAGTCTGTTAAAGACACCCAAATTGGGGTAGAGACCCAAGACATGCGCTCGCACTGTTGTAATCCATATATAGACATCACCGAAGCAGATGAAAATTTCGTGGAAAGTAATACTGCTATGGACATTACCCGCTTTAGTGATCGGGTTCTTTCTGTGGCAGGGAGCTTTTGGCTCTTCTGGAATTGAGATCGGTCAGAATACTGCCAGTACCCGCATGACCTATGGTCGCTTCTTAGAATACTTAGATAACGATCGCGTGAGAAGCGTAGACCTCTATGAGAATGGCAGGACCGCAATAGTCGCAGCGGTAGATCAGTTAAACAACCAGATCCAGCAATGGCGGGTGGATCTGCCAGCTAATTCTCCGGAACTGGTTTCTAAGCTCAGAGAGGCGAAAGTCAGCTTTGACATCCATCCGCCTCGCAATGAAGGCGCTATCTGGGGACTGCTGGGGAATCTCATTTTTCCGGTACTGTTGATCGCTGGGCTGTTTTTGCTGTTCCGGCGCTCCAGTAACGTGCCTGGTGGCCCAGGACAAGCGATGAATTTTGCCAAGTCAAAAGCTCGTTTCCAGATGGAAGCGAAAACCGGCGTCATGTTTGATGATGTCGCTGGCATTGAGGAAGCGAAAGAAGAACTTCAAGAAGTGGTGACGTTCCTGAAAAAGCCCGAACGCTTTACCGCTGTGGGGGCCCGGATCCCCAAGGGGGTGCTCTTAGTGGGGCCTCCCGGTACTGGGAAAACTCTCTTGGCAAAGGCGATCGCGGGAGAAGCGGGAGTACCGTTCTTCAGCATCTCGGGTTCGGAATTTGTGGAAATGTTCGTAGGCGTAGGGGCCTCCCGGGTACGAGACCTGTTCAAGAAAGCGAAGGAAAACGCTCCTTGCATCATCTTTATCGATGAAATTGATGCCGTCGGACGCCAGCGGGGCGCCGGTATTGGCGGGGGTAATGACGAACGGGAGCAAACTCTCAACCAACTGCTGACCGAAATGGATGGATTTGAGGGCAATGCCGGGATTATCATTATTGCTGCCACTAACCGACCGGATGTACTGGACTCGGCCTTACTGCGACCGGGTCGCTTCGATCGCCAGGTAACGGTGGACTCCCCGGATATCAAGGGACGCCTGGAAATCCTGGACGTCCATGCCCGGAATAAAAAGCTAGCTCCCGAAATTTCCCTGGAGGCGATCGCCCGTCGGACGCCGGGATTTACCGGGGCAGATCTGTCCAACTTGCTGAACGAAGCGGCGATTTTAACAGCCCGGCGTCGCAAGGAGGCGATCACCATGCTGGAAATCAACGATGCTGTAGACCGAGTGGTGGCTGGGATGGAAGGCACGCCCTTGGTAGACTCGAAGAGCAAGCGCCTGATTGCCTATCACGAACTGGGACATGCGATCGTCGGTACTCTGCTCAAAGATCACGACCCCGTACAGAAAGTTACCCTGATTCCGCGCGGTCAAGCTCAAGGTTTAACCTGGTTTACTCCCAGCGAAGATCAGAGTTTAGTATCCAGGGCCCAGTTGATGGCTCGGATTACCGGTGCTCTGGGGGGCCGTGCCGCCGAAGACGTGATCTTTGGAGATGCGGAAGTGACCACAGGTGCTGGTAATGACCTGCAACAGGTGACGGGAATGGCCCGGCAGATGGTAACTCGTTTCGGCATGTCCGATCTAGGCCCCCTGTCACTGGAAAGCCAAACTGGTGAAGTATTTTTGGGTCGCGACCTGATGAGTCGATCGGAATATTCTGAAGAGATTGCCTCTCGCATCGATGCTCAAGTCCGCTCCATTGTCGAGCATTGCTACGACGATGCCAAACGGATGATCCGGGAAAACCGAACCGCGATCGATCGCCTAGTTGATTTACTGATTGACAGGGAAACGATTGACGGCGAAGAGTTCCGGCAGATCGTGGCCGAGTACGCCATTGTCCCGGAGAAGGAGCAGTACGTGCCCCATATTTAACTCCGAGTCGCGATCGCGTAGCGCCTTCGCGCGGCAAATCATCTGTTAAGTCCCTGGGGCGATCGCCCCAGGGGCTTTTGATGTATCTGTCAGAATGATAGAGAAGATTTAATCATCTCCAAGATGCTTATCCCGTGATTGAGGTAAAAGTCCATCAGCAACTCCGCGCCTTTCTGCGCGGGTCTGGAGAACCTTCCTGGCCCCATCAGTTAACCATGGCCCGGCTAGTAGCGCGTGCTTTACGACTAGGTCGCAGTGCCCTAATTCAGACTGGCGTCCCCTGTAACTATCAAGGGCGTCATCGCCTGAGTTATTTACTACCAGTGCTCATGTGGTCAGAACCAGCGGTCGTGGTGGCACCGTCGGACGTGCAGCAACGTCTGCTGATGGTGGAAATTCCCCGGTTGCAGCAGTGGATGGGTACGCGATGTGCTCGGGGTAGTGCGAGTAGCGCGCCCCGAGCACATCGAACCAAACCAATTAGAACTGGGACGAGTTGGCCTGGTGCTGATTTCACGGGACTGCTGCTGACGACCCCTGATGCTTGGTTGCAAGACCGCTTACTTGGACAAGAGCGATTTCCCCCTGGCATTCCCACCATTCTAGACGGGGTAGACGATCTAGAAGTCTGGACTCGCAAGCAACTGATGGTCTGTATGGGACCAGCAGATTGGCATGAAGTGATGCTGGCCTTTCCCCACCAAACCGAAATCATCCGGGATGCCAGGGTGCAGCTAACGCGGGCAGTGTTTCAGCATCCCCCTTCTCCCTACGAGTGCTGGGAGATCGACAGCGAGACAATAGTAATTTTGCAGCGCCTGTACGAGTCTTTACTCGCAGACAATGCCCTAGCAATGCCAGATGCTTTTCGGAATTTTGCCGAGGGTTTGTATAGTGAAGAACAGTTGATTTGGGCAGAAATTGTCCGGTCTCAAGGTCGGTTTTCTCTCTATCGCGGCCCGGTGCAGGTGAGAGATGCCCTCACCCCGATCTGGCCCCAACAGCCAGTGGTGTTGATTGGTGGTGCTTTGGATCTGGAAGCTTCAGCCCCTGTCTATTGCGCTGGGATGGGTTTGACAGATTTAACTACTCTGAAGTTCTCTGCCGATCGCCACAGTGAACTGATTTATCTGTACCTGCCTGAAGGACTGCCCCTGCCCAATACCGCTCAATTTCAGGTCTGTTTGCTTCAAGAAATCCGCTCTCTGCTGGCAATAAGCGCAGTTGGTGAGGGTTTAACGGTAATTTTGATCGGTGACGTGCCCCTGAAGGATCGAATAGGTGCGGTGCTAGCGGCGGACTTTGGCTCTCGGGTACAAGTGGAGAAGACTTCCCTGGATGATAATGGCATTTTAGTGACGGGTTGGGAGTTCTGGCGTCAGCATCAGGCCAGTTTACCTGCTCCCATGCTGCTGGCGATCGCCACTTTACCCATTCCTTCTCTAGAACACCCCCTAGTAGCTGGTCGCGTGGCTTACTATAAACGCAAACGTCTCGATTGGTTTCGCCTCTACCTGTTGCCCGTGGCTCTCAACCAGTTACAATGGGCGATCGCCCCTGTACGAGAAAGGCTTGGTATCGTCGCCCTGCTGGATAGCCGCGTCATCCACCGCAGCTACGGGCAGTCAGTGCTTGCAGCCCTAGGCCCCCTGGCACGGATTAATTACTTAGACGCCAGCTGGTTTACCCGCTCCGATTACTCTATTGCAGATTGATTATATTTTACTCCTCAAAAGCCCAAAAATAAAACAAATTGCGGTCTTTCAAGTAAAAACGCTATCATCAAAAAGTAATTCTTATATGTGATTATTGCCAGTCATGGGTGAAGCTAAGCGTCGGAAAGCAGCACTAGGAGACAAATACGGTCAAGAACCCACTATTCTTCCCTGGCTGCCGATTACCAAGAGCCAAGCTGATAAGTTCATGAAATGGACGACCAAAGGAGCTTGGATCGGGATTGGAGTGATGATTGCAGTTTGGGTAACAGTGCGATTTATTGGCCCCGGGTTAGGTTTGTGGGAAGTTAATTTCTGAGATGATAACGGCGGGCGTGACGGGTGTTGCTTCAACTCAAGCAGAGAAGAGGCAACCATCACCCTACCGTTAGTTTCCAGACCCCCGATCGCTCGTCGTACTCTATGCCTTTTCTTATGAAATAGATTAGCTATGCTAATGCACGGCAGCGGGCAATTAATCGTTAAATTTTGTAAACTAAATCAGTTAGGTGCAATTGTTAAATAGCCATTGCAGGAGGTGAATTATTGATCGATCGTAAACTATCGGCTACAGGTCGCAACTATCTGGTAGGAGGAGGAAAAAAAAGGTGTTTATCAGACTGGCAGAGCAACACCGGCAATTTGTGCAAGACTTGGTGATGAGCCTGCAAGCTCTGGCGATCGTGCTGGAGCGCAGGGGATACCTGGCATCTTGCTATACTTGCGGTGGCCAAATGAATAGTGCTTCGTTTATGGTCAGCCTGGGAGATAATCATCTAATTAGATTTTTAGTATCCGACTATGGCATCACCTGGACGGAAATGCGGGACGATCGGGAATTAATGAAGCTCGAAGGAGCAGAAGCAATTAGTCAGTTACAGGAGTTGGCGAATTTAATCAAATTCCCCAGCCAACTGACAGAAAAACAGGAGGTTCGCCCTGCTTTTGAGTTAGTATCTTGATAGGTTAGAGCGGGCACATCACTCCAAAAACAGGGGCGAAGCATACTGATCTGTAAGATCGCTTATAGCTGTTCTTACATTTACTGCCAGAATGCTTCGCCTCTACTATTTGCCAAACCGGGTGCATCTCAATGCACGCACGGGCGAAGCATTCTGGCCATAATTTTGTCGTCTTCTGCGATCATTTTACTGCCAGAATGCTTCGCCCCGCCAAACCTCATCACTGGTTGGTTGCTAGAGTTCTAATTCTACTGGCTCTTCAACTAACTCTTCAACTAAATCTTCTTCTGATTCCATTTCTTCTATCGGTTTTGATTTTCCTGGAAGCCCCCGCAATGCTCCCATATCCAACTGTTGACGCACCTGTTGTTCGATGTCGCGAGCAAATTCGGGGTTTTCTTCCATATATTTTATGGTATTGTCGCGACCCTGAGCGATGTTATCGCCATTGTAGCTAAACCAGGATCCCTTCTTGGTAATGATGCCAAGTTCTTCTGCCAGATCCAGGATGCAGCCGAGGGTGGAAATGCCTTTGCCGAAAATGATATCAAATTCAGCGATCCGAAAGGGCGGAGCTACTTTGTTTTTAGCAACTTTGACTTTGGCCCGAATGCCGTATTCTTCGGAACCCTTTTTCAAGGTTTGAGTGCGGCGAATATCCAGTCGCACGGAGCAATAGAATTTAAGGGCGTTGCCTCCTGTGGTGGTTTCGGGACTGCCGTAAATAACGCCGATTTTTTGACGCAACTGGTTGAGGAATATGACCGTGCAGCCGGATTTGCCGATGTTACCGGTGATTTTCCGTAGGGCTTGGCTCATTAAACGGGCTTGGGCACCCATGGGCGCGTCCCCCATGTCCCCTTCTATTTCTGACCTGGGCACTAGGGCTGCTACTGAGTCTACTACCACGATGTCTACGGCGGACGATCGCACGAGCTGATCCACCACTTCTAAGGCCATTTCACCGGTATCCGGTTGGGAAATTAGGAGGTTGGCGATATCCACTCCTAAGGTGGCAGAGTAGGTGGGGTCCAGGGCATGTTCTGCATCCACGAAGGCGGCGATCCCGCCGGTCTTTTGCACTTCCGCGATCGCGTGGAGTGCGAGGGTAGTTTTACCGGAACTTTCTGGGCCATAGATTTCAATCACCCGACCTTTAGGCAACCCACCCCCCAATGCCAAGTCCAGCGTGAGAGCACCGCTAGGAATGGTTTCCACTTTCATGCGTCCGGCGTCACCCAGGCGCATAATGGCCCCTTTACCAAAGTCCTTCTCAATCTTGTTGAGGACCATCTTCAGGGCTTTTTCTTTCTCGGGATTTTTAGCGGTTTGTTCCACGGTTGGTTGCGCGGCCATTTTTTTACTCATTGGGTATTTCCTGGCTTATGTACTTTGAGCACGACTGTCCTCTCGATCTAATTTAACACGTGTTGACTTAATCATCAACCTCATCTTCGCTCTAATTTGGAAACCAAAGCCTTGGGGTCGATTTTATTGCATAAATCATCAATGGGTGGTATGGCGGAAACTGCGATCGCATTGGTTCGAGTGCTGGTGGTGGGTTAGGAAACTGCCGGTAGCATAACAGGGACCGGCAGTGGGGAGTGCTGAGTATGTGTACTCATGGCCGGAAACAAATTAGCGGAGGGTTTCTAATTAGCGCCTTGAAGGGCAAAATGGCCGCGATCGCGAATGAACAGCATTGAATTAAATGCTAAGATAATCATATAAGTTGGTTACTGAAAGTTAGCATCACTTAATCAATGAACTATGACCCAACAAGAACATTCTCCCAAATCAGTCCCCCGCATTGAATCTCTGAAGGTCAAAAATTATCGTACACTGCGGGACTTAGAACTAAAGAATATTACACCCTTAACAGTGCTTCTCGGTCCTAATGGCAGTGGCAAGTCCACCATCTTCGATCTGTTTGCGTTCCTGTCAGAGTGTTTTTCTGTCGGGTTACGAAAAGCATGGGACAAACGCGGCAGGTTCAGGGAACTGCGCAGCCGTGGTGCTGAAGGGCCAATTGTCATAGAATTAAAATATCGCGAAACGCCCGATCGGGCAATAATCACCTATCATTTAGCTATTGATGAAAACGGCAAAGGACCATACGTCGCGGAAGAGTGGCTGCAATGGAGAAGAGGACAAAGAGGGAAGCCATTCCGGTTTCTTAATTTCCAAGAAGGTGCCGGACGAGTCGTCACTGGCGAGATGCCAGATGAACAGGATGAGAGAATTGAAGAACAGCTAGCTTCCTCAGAAATGCTGGCAGTTAACAGCCTAGGTCAGTTTGCCAAGTACCCCATTCTCAGCGCCCTGCGCAACTTTATTACTAGCTGGTATTTGTCCCACATCACCGCCGATAATACGCGCAGTCTTCCGGAAGCAGGACCGCAAGAACGGTTATCAGCCACTGGCGACAACCTGCCTAATGTGATTCAATACCTCAAAGAACAACACCCCGATCGACTAGATAAGATTGTACAAATCATATCCAAAATGGTGCCCCGACTGGAGAAAGTAGAATCGGAAATGATGGGAGATGGGCGGTTGTTATTGCAGATTAAAGATGCCCCCTTTGCCCAACCAATTCTCGCCAAGTTTGCTTCTGATGGGACGCTGAAAATGCTTGCATACCTGACGGTTCTTTATGACCCAGAACCGCCACAAATGGTCGGTATTGAGGAACCAGAAAATCATCTGCATCCTCGCTTGTTGTTAGAACTAGGAGAGGAATGTAGGTTAGGATCTTCCAACACCCAATTGATGGTAACGACCCATTCTCCCTTCTTTATCAACGAACTCAGACCAGAAGAACTGTGGGTGCTGTATCGAGATGAAGAAGGTTATACCCGAGGGAGGCGAACTGCTGATATGCAAGGGGTTAAGGAATTTCTCCAACATGGTGCCCTCTTAGGAGATCTGTGGATGCAAGATTTCTTTGAAGTTGGCAATCCTCTGGTGAATGCTGGTGGTTGAAAAATTAGAGGCAAGAAAAAGTCAACAGCGGAGTGAGGGAAAATGCACGTTGTGTTAGTCTAGAGATATAATCAAACCCCGGACTACTATCTATTATCTAACACTCGCTGCCAACTTTTCAGTTGACAAAGGTTGATAATGTAAAAGCATTAATTTTTTTTCCGTTAAGGTTTCAATAGCATATGCCCGTCCCGTAGTGTCGCTAAATTCTACTTCAAAAACACCGGGTTCGTATTCTTCAACAATGGTTCCGACTTGACCGCGATATAAACCTATATCTGACAGATCTTCCAGCAAAGCGACGATATCGAGTAATTTCATTTTACAACCTCCTAATCTAAAGAACGTAACAAGTGACTAAGTGCGGAAGTTTGTCTTCGTTTCTTACTATCCACACGCTGTGAATAATAGCCGTTTTATTTCCGCGATTCATGGAAAAATCAATTATGTATTTTTGTCCGTACTGGTTGGCTTTATCAGGAATTGCATCATAATTTTTTACCGCGTTTAATAATGCGGCTTGGAGTTCTTCGACATCATCTACGTCAAGATCGAGGGCCGCCTTAAATACACGAGCTTTGTGTTGACCATCTCCATGATTTTGGTTGAGACAATAACCTGTAAGTTTGCGAGAGTCAATGACGGCTTTTTCTGAGTTTGGAAGTTTTACTTTATCCCCCCAAATATATAGCGTTTCTCAAATAAATTTCCGGTGCGTAACAAATCACTAATCTCCCAGATAAACCTTATTATGATATGAAATGCGCGACAGCTTAATAGGCTTACTCTTCCAAGAAAACTGTCTAATCTATCATAACACAGTTATTTGAGAGTTGCAGATGGGAAAGTGACCGATCGCGTCCTAAAAAAAGCTGCATTTTGGCGACTCGAATATTTGAGATGCCGCGTTTCAGCCTGAGTTTCAGATCTCTGGGATCCGATCCAGGGCGACAGGAGACGATCGGGAACTGATTGACAATACGCCAGATGTAAAATATAATATAAATAGGGTGCATCTCAGTTTTGCAAATTGAGCATCGCCAAAAATTAAAAATTGGGCTATTTACCATTCACAATTTGCCGCCATTCGCAGGGTTTAAATAGATATGACTTTCCCATTACCGAATCTATTAGTTCAGCAGACACCAGTTTCAGTAGCAGGATTAACTTCCTATATCCAGACATTACTAGAAGAAGATGACCAACTCAGACAAATATGTGTAACCGGTGAAGTCTTCAGTGCTAACCGCCACTCTAGCGGGCTATTCTTTACCCTAGGGGATCCAGGCGGTAAAGCAACAATTAGTTGCGTGATCTGGAACAGCTATCTCCACCAACTCTTCAACATGCCAGTAAAAGGAGAACAGATAATTGTTTTAGGCCATATGCGCGTCTATCCCCCTAGGGGACAATATCAGCTAATGGTCACTCAGGCGTTACCCGCAGGAGAAGGTTTGCAAGCTTTGCGTTACCGCCAACTGCGCGATCGCCTAGCAGCGGAAGGCTTATTCGACTCCCAAAGAAAGCGCCCTCTCCCCCCTCATCCCCAAACCATTGCAGTAGTCACCTCACCCCAAGCAGCAGCATGGGGAGATATCCAACGCACCCTCAGACGCCGCTATCCGGGTTTGCAAGTTTTATTCTCCCCCGCCCTTGTCCAGGGAACGCAAGCCGCCGCTGCCATTGTAGCAGCTATTAAGCGAGTAGAATTCGATGGCAGAGCCGAAGTGCTGATTCTCTCCCGGGGAGGAGGCGCAGTTGAAGACCTCGCCTGCTTTAATGACGAACGAGTCGTGAAGGCGATCGCCCATTGTCCCATCCCAGTCATAGCTGGCATTGGCCATCAGCGAGACGAGACCCTGGCCGACCTAGCAGCGGATGTTTGCGCCTCCACTCCCACCGCCGCCGCCGTTCAAGCTGTACCAGAACTTGCGAGATTAGAAAGAGAACATCTCGATCGGACTAACGCCTTAAAAACTGCCGTCAAGCATCAGCTAGAACAGCAGCAAATTAAACTGCAACAGTTCCGTTCCCGACTGCGACGCCTACAACTCGATCGACTCTTGCAGCAAGAAACCGAAGCCCTGACCTGGAAGCGTCGGCAGCTAGTACAACTAAGTTATCAGAAAATCCAGCAAGAAAGTCAACACTGCCAGCATCTGGGGCAAAAACTAGCAACCCTCGACCCACACAACGTGCTGCAAAGAGGTTATGCTGTAGTCAGGCAAACTGATGGCACTATTATCCGTTCTGACGCCCGCTTAACAGTTGGCGAGGAATTGCAGATTCAGTTAGGTCGAGGTCAGGTTAAAGTCAAAATCACCGAAATTATTAACTCAACTACAGATGTCTAAAAATCTTCTCCCAATTCCCAAATCAGAACCCAATGCAGTGCAACTCCCCCCAGAATGGAATTACGAGGCAACAGTTGCTCAAGTTGAAACAATTATCTCCCAAATCGAAGTAGGTAAGCTAGAATTAGCAGATGTCTTCGATCAATTTGCCGATGCTATTGAATATCTGCATCAATGCGAGCAATTTCTTGCAGAACGACGGCAACAAATGGATTTACTCATGGAAACCCTAACAGATGAACCAGATTTTTAATGAATTGAGAATTGAGCAATTGTTAATTGAGAGTTGACATTAGCAATTCTAGGCTATACTACCGCGTTTGCGCGTTTCTTTGTAAGAAGTTCCCACATTTTTTAAGCCTGCTTTAATCATCTCTTGTTCCAGCAGGGCAAAGAAACGTGCCCGATCGCCCCCTCGCACCACCGCCTGATTGTGTGCTTCCGCCAAAACTACCGGATAACCATAACCCTTTTGCACCTGGGCGATCGTCAGACTCAAAGCATTATCCAGCAATGTGGAATTTTCTGCTACCCAAGCTGGAAAATCAATCCTAGCAATTTCATGACCGACATGGAGATAGCAAAAATAAATCTTTTGGGAAGCATAATGCTCTAGAATTCGGGCAGAACTCTGCCATAAACAACTGCGTTGTCCCGGTTGCAGAAACACTCCCCAGAAAGTAGTATCTCTGAGAGGATTAAAAACCTGACAAGGGGCAACATCGGCATTATTATGGCAATTTTTCGTGCAGTTAGGTTCCGGGTAAGGACAACTTTGCAAGCGCAGAAAATTCAGCGCTTCACCACTACGAGAGGAACTCAGATAGCCGACGATCGGGATACCCGCCTCTTGCAACTGACTCCAAGCATTCAGGATCGGCGGTAGCAGGCGATCGCGTGCCGGAGTTGGCAACTGTTCCAGAAACCAATAAATCAGGGAACCATCCACCATCGCCAAATTTGGAATTGAAGAGGCATAATTTGCCAGCATTGAACCTAATTCAGCGAGCATTACCGCCTCAGACACCGTGCGCACATAGCCCATCCATTCCTCAGTTCTAATTCCCCACTGGCGAGAAACATAAAGCTCTTCCGGGCGGTAAAAAACCTCTGGTAAGCTATCTAAGAGAGGTTGTTGGTTCTGTCCGTAGTATAATAGTACCCTACCGACATTAATCAGATAGCAATAAGCAATTTCATGGTGAGAAGGAGCGATCTGGGAGCCATCCGTAGCCATTACCGTCTGCACTTCTGGCGGGACATTCACCTCAAGGCAAGTATCCAAAGGTTCGACAGGTAAAGCAGCATTAAATCCCAGGGCCTGGCGCCAACTCTGATGTTGATCCACCAACAAGTCCTGTTTAACAGTCGCTTGTTCCCAGAGTTGATGAGCAATTTCTAAGCGTTTGCGACTCGCAGCAGCTTCTTGAGCAAGATGCTGACTGATGCCTTGCATTTGCCGCGCTAGCTTCATTAAATCCAGCATAAACTGATAAGTAGTTAGTAGTTAGTAGTTCGTAGTTAGGGTGCATCCGGTGTTTAGCAATCTAGCCCGCGCAGGCGGGCTTTGTATATGTAGCCGGACCCCTCGTTCCCACGGCTCCCGCCTGGGAACGGGTTCGGGCGGCCAGGAGTACCAACGGGTTTCGATCACACCGCATTATTCATCTACTTGCCAGGGGTCTTTAGTCAAGTCTTCATCCAGAATGCGCTTGGGACGAACGACCAACAAAACCCTTCCCAGCAGGGGAATATCCGGGGCAGTTTCTGACCACTGAATTTCTAATTGTGAACCCAGGTCCGCAAGAAAATAACTGTCCGCATCCCACTGACGCTGCGATCGGTCTACAATAATCAGGACAGGTTCAGGTGGACCGGAAACAGGATTAGGCAACTGGTCGCTAGTAGCGAGAATGGCCACTGGGTCTTCGGCACTGCGCACGACTTGCCATCCAGGTACCGGTACCCAAGCCCCCTGACCAGCAAACTTCACCATTGAGAAGGGTGGAGTCTCGTCAGTAATGGGGACCGCTTGCAAGTCGGCGGCACTCAGAGGTAGTTCCCCCACCACTGGGATCACCCGGGGCAATTCTTCCGCTGATTCCAAGCGATAGACCGGTAAGATCGGGGCAGGACGCTTGGGAACGACAGTAAAATCAGTTAGCAAACGCTCGATCGCCTCTCGGGCCCCCGGAGTTTGGGCAAATTTCAACCCCTTAGCAATTAAACGCGATCGATCTTGCAGATCGTTGTGCTGGCGGGCAGTTTTCCAGCACTGGTAGGCAATAGCATCTCCCGGTTGCCGAGAAAACCCTTCTGGTAGCGTTCGCATCCGGGACAGATCCTTCATGGCCCTGGCCAGATCGTGGGCCTCATCCGCATCCAGGTTTTGGGCCACTACGAATTCCGCAGCAGCGGCCCGTTCGGCACCGGCCAGGATGCGAAACTCATACAGGCGATCGCTGCCTTTTTGCTGGAAATATTGCAGGACCGGTTCCGGTGCATTAGCATTAAGGATACTGGTGTAAACCTGGGAGGCCACGACAATCTGATTTTGTTGAACGGCCTCAATACCAGTATCTTCAAAGATTTGCGCTGGTTTATAGCCGGATTTTTGCAGCTGGGCGATCGCGTGGCCCCATTCCACCCAGGAACCTTCCTTGCGCCGGAGCGCATGCAGCATATCTTGTTCAGTGTCAGTCATTCTCTATCGTCCAGGATCTGTTGTTCAAAAAAAAATTAAGCGCCGAAAGCCCCTCCCAGAGGGCGTTTCCCCTCAAGTACCAACCCCGATCGGGGGATTTGGAAAAAAAAATTTCTCCAAGGACTTGACAAATGGAAGTAGATAAGTCATTATAGTAAATGTGCGTGTGGGGCTATAGCTCAGTTGGTAGAGCACCTCAATGGCATTGAGGGGGCCAGCGGTTCGAGTCCGCTTAGCTCCATTGCCCATCCCCCGTCCCAGGTTAAACCCTGGACTTATGGAAAGCCCAGTCCGCGAGACGGACTTCCAATAGCGATCGCCAAGAACTTCGGGCAAAGTCTCTCATCCCCAAGGCGATCGTTTTTTTTGTCTAAAGTAACCCAGAAACCCGGTTTCTCGGAGAAACCGGGTTTCTTTATTCCTTACCGGTCACCGGTCACCGGTCACCCAATACTTCTCGGTTAATAATCTGTCATTGCGAGGGGGAAACCCAAACCGATAATTTAGGGTTTTCTGCCTAGATCCCCCCGAAGCAATCTCATACAGGGCGGGGGGATTGCTAGCGCTCCTGCGTCGCGCCGCTGCGCTAACGGGGGGGGGGTTATCGATGGAGCATAAATTAATCGCGGAGTACCCCCCCCTCGCAATGACAACCTATATCGTTAACCGAGAGGTATTGACTGGTTACCGATATGAACTGCGTTTAGGTATTATCTCATAGGGGATTGGGGGGTGTGGTCAAAACCCGGGATTGGGGTGTCAACTGTGATTTCCCCAAAAATTTTTGCCATTAGTGATATGAACGCCCAAGTCCTTGGGTATCTTATATTTAATGGTGCCGATCGTTCTGACCCTAAGGCGCTGGCAGAGGGAAAAGGTTGCCGATGGAAATCCTGACTTCCGAACAACAAGCACAAATTCCTAAGATTCAGAAAAAGTGGCGAGAGATTGTCTTTTCTACAGAACCGATCGATCGCCGGAAAGCAGAACGTGCAGCGCGACTGGCCTACGCGGCATTAGATGAAAAACTACCGCCGATAGTTTATTGTACCAGTCCCCAGGATGCTTTCCAAAAGCTAGCAAATTATGCTTACAGCACGAAAGGCAATCAAAAGAGAATTAAGGGTATTGCCAGACGTATAGAACAGGTACTCTCTCAGCAGTTGCGTTGGGAACTGGTCTGGCAACTGAATGTAAAAGAAGTGAATGAATTAGTTGAGGAACTAGCGAAGTTACTGGCGGAGGAGATAGGTATAAAAGTTAGGAAAATGGCGATCGTCCCTACGTCACAGGGGAAAAACCTGAGTAAGCAACTTGAATTTCAAATAAACAGTCAATTAGAAAGAAAAAGCCGAAAAAGCATAGTCAGGGAATTGAAATTGATTGCCGATGAAGATGCAAGTAAACTAGAGAAGCAGTTATGTACTCGACTAAAAAGATCATTGCTTCACAAGCTGCTACAAGAAATAAAATCATTATTAGAAAAAGATTTAGAACGACCATTGTGGAGAAACGTAATCAATGGGATGGAGAGTATTTTGTGGGAAGAAATAGACAGTACATATGAGGATATATATTTTCAATTATGGGATGACTCGGCTAGTTATTTTGACTGCGGTTTTTCTGTTTTAAAATGTGTTGAAAATAGGAAAAGTTGGTCAGCTTTGCAGTCAGTGGTAAAAGACTGTGGATGGATATATGCTACTGAAGAGACTTGTTTTGTATGCGATCGCCCCCGCCGGATAGCGATAGATAAACAAAAGCGAATTCGCGGTGCGATAAAATTTGCTGATGGCGACAGGATTTCATTAGATGATAGCACAGTATACCAAAAGGTGGCACGGGGTCTAAAAGTTGGTAGTAGAGGCGATCGCGGCCATGAAAGCAGCTTGTTGACAAAAAGGGTAGGACTATTAAATAATATAGTGGGCATAATTATATATATTGTTATGTCATTGCCCCTGGCGATCGCGTGGATATTTTTGATTATACCGAGGTTGTCTTTAACGGCTATCTCATCTATAGGTTCTGATATTTTGCAGGGAATTTTGTTGATAAGAGATAGGAGTTTAAACCCAAGTTTTTACCTCCAAGTTACTAGCAGTATAGGCAATAGGGGCCATCAAAGCAGCTTATTGACAAAAATCCTGGGCATAATTATATATATAGTTATATCATTTCCCCTTTCAATCCCGAGGATAGTAAGGATGATACCGAGGTGGTCTGTAAGGGGTATATTCTCTATAGGTTCTTATATTTTGGAGGGGATTTGGTGGATAAGAGATGTTAGAGTAAGACAAAGTTTAAGACAAAGTTTTAACCGTCAAGTTACTCCCAGGGCCCATCGGGGTGTAAGCGGGCTAGCAAAATATAGTAAAATTCATCCCGATAAGTGGCGATCGCAATGGATCTTAAAAGAACCAAACGCGGAACTAAGACGAATCTTAATTCAAAGAATAGGCTACGACAGAATCGCCCGCGAATTGCCAAGCAGAACTTTAGATCGTTGGAAAGAATATACTTTATTAAGAATTGCCGATAATATCGATGTAGAGCCAATATTTTTATTAAAAATGACCTGTCCCAGTACCGGACACATTCACGCTTTGCGCGTCCCCCCTCACATGCGATCGGCCCGGGAAGCAATTCGTTGGGTGAATGGAGGCATCGACCCAGAAGAATTTTCTGTGGCCACCTGAAAAATCAGCAGTTGTCACCGTCCCTTAGCAGAACTGTGGGTAGGTATTACTTCATAGCGAATAGGGTTGTCAACAGTGATTTTCCAAAAAATTTCCCTTAGTGATATGAACGCCCAAGTCCTTGGGTATATTAAAGATACGGCCTTGCACCTAGGGAATGGTTTATGACCGGTGGCCGGGGACCAGACCGATCGCGTCGCAGCGTCGTAGAGGAGTTAAGAAAATGGCACAAAAAAAACGAAATGTAGCCCGGGGTAGAAAAAATAGCCGTAAAGGCGATCGCCGCCATCAAAGCAGCTTGTTGACAAAAATGGTGGGACTATTAAATAATCTAGTCGGCATAATTATATATATAGTTATGTCATTGCCCCTTTCAATCCTGTGGATAGTACGGAATATACTGAGGTGGTCTTTAAAGGGTATATCATTTAGAAGAAATCAGCAGCGTAGATTAGAACAGAATCGGCAGTTGATATCGGAACAATCAGCGAGGAGCGATCGTTTATTTATCAGCCCCCAGAGTGTCAACATTTTTGACATCTTTGATAAGACAAGTAAATTAAGAATACCTATTACGCGCGAACTAGAAATTATGATAATGGATTGTCGGAAAAAGTGGATGTGTATAGAAGTTTCTCGCGAACGAATTAATCTTCAAAGAGCAAAAGAAGCCACGAGATCTCTCTATGCAGCATTAGGTTTATCAGAACCGGAGATAGTTTTTGCTAGCAGTCCTTATGAAGCATTACAACAAATAATAGATTTACAAATTAATTTACAGGAACAGTCGCTAAAAACATCGATTGAGAGTAAATTAAAAGCAGATAATATTCCTATATCTGGATTACGGCAGTGGTCTATGTTACTAAATCATAGTAATAACAATGGTGTTGATTGGAATCTACATCTACAAAAAAAGATGATGCAGCAGATAATCGCTCGACAAATAGGTATAAAAATAATCGAGAATAACGGGTTCGTATCGGAAAACTATTCGCTATATCTATCTTATCTTGTAAACCATCAATTAAATACTAACTGTATAATGCCGTATTTATGGAGTGATGTAGCGGCGTGGCTAGATTTTCAGAGTAATGCATTAAAGGTTATTGATTCTCAAAAAGTTAGCTACCATTTTTGGAAAGTTATACAAGAATGTGGCTGGATTTTTCCATTTAAAAATCTGTGTATTGTTTGCGATCGCCCTCGAAAAATGAACTTAGATAACCAACACCGCTTACACGCGGAAGGAGAACCAGCCGTTGAGTATGCTGATGGTTTCAGCATCTACGCCTATCAAGGTTTAGGGTTGCCAGAAAAATATGGTAAAATTAATTCCGAGAAGTGGCGATCGCAATGGATTTTAGAAGAACGAAACGCCGAACTAAGACGAGTCTTAATTCAGGGAATAGGCTACGACAGAATTTGTCAAGAATTGTCAAGCCAAACTTTAAATAGTTGGAAAGAATATACCCTATTAAGAATTGCTGATAACATCGATCGTAGGGGAGAAATAATTTTATTAAAAATGACCTGTCCCAGTACCGGACACATTCACGCCTTGCGCGTCCCCCCTCACATGCGATCGGCCCGGGAAGCAATTCGTTGGGTGAATAGAGGCATCGACCCAGAAGAATTTTCCGTGCAAACCTGAAAAATTGGGGTGGATCTGATCGGCAAACGTTTTCCATTTTCCCGATCGTCTGTTGAGGGGGTGCCCCGACATGATGTTGGCATCGCATTAATACCTGTAATGGGGCGATCGCATGATGTCATGGAAGATGCGAGACCAGTAATGTAGGGGCACGGCATCCATAATGTTTCGGTATCAACGAAAATCTATCTATTGCCGTGCCCCGGCGCCCAGACCCGATCGCATTAATGTTATTGGGCGATCGCATTCATACATATGGGGCCGGGGCACGGCGAGACAAACATTTTCCATTTTCCCAAACATCAGTTGATGCCGTGCCCCTACATGATGTATGCGATCGCCAGAATACATTTAATTGGGCGATCGCCAGAATACATTTTATGGGGCGATCGCATTCCTACATATGGGGCCGGGGCACGGCGAGACAAACATTTTAAATTTTCCCGTTCATCAGTTGATGCCGTGCCCCTACATTATGTATGCGATCGCATTAATACATTTGATGGGGCGATCGCATTTATATGGTGCCGGGGCACGGGCGATCGCATGGTGCCGGGGCACGGCGATACAAACATTTTCCATTTTCCCGCTCATTTGTGGATGCCGTACACCTACCTGTATGCGATCGCCAGAATACATGTAATGGTGCGATCGCATGATGTCATGGAAGATGGGAGACCAGTAATGTAGGGGCACGGCATCCATAACGTTTCGGTATAAACGAAAATATATCTATTGCCGTGCCCCGGCGCCGATACCCGATCGCATGGTGCCGGGGCACGGCGATACAAACATTTTCCATTTTCCCGCTCATTTGTGGATGCCGTGCCCCTACCTGTATGCGATCGTCAGGAAACATTTATTGTGCGATCGCATGATGGTCATTAATTCTGTTTCAACTTTTGCACATCCTCAAGACTGAGACCCGTAGTTTGACTAATCGTTTCTTCATCTAAAACCGCAAGCAAGCGCTTAGCGATTTCAACTTGAGTTTTTTTCATTCCAGTGTTTTCCGCCTTTTCGATCGCATTCCGCTGGTCGTGGATATAGATTTCCCGTTTTTCCAAATCTTCCATTTCTGATGGATCCAATGTTGCAATATTAGCAATCTCAAAAGCTTTTTGGATTTCGGGAACTGACGACATGCTCTCGGGAACTGTCTCCAAAGCCTTGGCATTCTTGATAAAAAACAGCCATTTATCCGTTAAGGTCTCCAACTGCTCCAATTTCTTATCAAAATTAGGCAATTCCACAAATACCAACTCAATGTCATCGACTAAGTAATTACTCAAAAAGTCCGTTTCTTTCAATGCATATTTAGAAATGACCTTTGAGATCTTCGCATCCGGAAACATCTTAAAGTCCGTAATAGTTAAAGCAATTACTGGATTGAGCAGGGTATAATTTTTCCCGGATTCGAGTTGAATGGAATAAGCTTTTGCCGCATTGTATAAAATGCGCTTCTCAAAACCTTCCGTATTCAACACCTGCATCTCGATAATTACTTGCTTGCGATCGGCCAGTTCAGCCTTGACATCTAAATAAGTATCTTTGAGTCCGCGCAGTCTAGGAGCTTGATAGGGGTTAATGATGGTCAAATCCGCGATCGTCTCTTTTCCATCATAGAGCATAGCATTTAAGAAGCTAATCAGGATGTCCTTGCTTTGCTCGGAACCAAATATCTTCTTAAATGCAAAATCAGTCTTGGGATTGATAAACTTAATTGTCACGATCTATCTCTCCATTAATCACTATTGTTAGTCTACTATAACATATTTTGGTCTCTGAGGAGGCAACTCAAGCAATTCAAAATTCTCTCATTCAATCCGGTGGCTGCGCCTGCCGCTGCGCGGAATTCAAAATTCAAAATTCATAATTCAAAATGCTTTTGGAGCAAGGCTTTGAGCCACTTCCGGCTGGTGCATTATTTCCGCCGCGCTGCACTATGCAATTTAAATGCACGACAGCTTACATGATATCACGCGATCGCATTAATACACGTAATGGGGCGATCGCATGTTGTCAGGAAAGATAAATTTTGCGAACGGGGCCGGGGCACGGCGGTACGAACATTTTCCATTTTTCCGCTCATTTGTGGATGCCGTGCCCCTACATTATGTATGCGCTCGTCAGAATACATGTTATGGGGCGATCGCATTATCGTCATGGTATAAAGAGACCAGTAATGTAGGGGCACGGCATCCATAACGTTTCTGTCTAAACGAAAATCTATCTATTGCCGTGCCTCGGCGCCCAGACACGATCGCATTAATACATGTTTAGGGGCGATCGCGTTAGCGGGTACATCGTCAGAACCCGTTCCCATTCGATTTTCGTAGGTTAGGTTTACGTTCCGAACCCAACATGCGATGACGCTAACAACATATCTAGGTTGGGTTTCGTGCCTCTACCCAACCTACTACTAACTGTATCATCATTAAATCAAAATGGTATTAGTCGGTTTTAACCGACTTTAGCTATTAGCCGGGGGTTTGAACCCCCGGCGGGCTGACAGCGAAGTGAAAGATTAACAATTAGCCATTAGCAATTCACAATTCACAAATCCTGAGACAAAAACTCCACTTTGGGAATGAGGGGGTCAACAACCAGGCCCACGCCAGTAAAATCCCAACGTTTCAGCAGATTTTTTAACTGAGTTTCCGGAACCGCCTCTACAGCAAAGCGCGAGGCCATATCTGCCCCGTGAGTATTGATAAAACTGCGGGCGTCGAAGTCTTCACGAAACATCAGTAAATAGCCCGACCCCTCACTCCCATCTGGATGGGCTGCCAGATATTGACCATCTTGTTGGGAACGCAGTATATAATGGACTTGAAAAGACATATAGCTAATCTCGGCATTGATGTGGTACAGATTTCATCGTTGATTTGTCATTGCGAGGGGGGGAACGTAGCGATCAACTTATGCTTTATGAGATAACCCCCCCCCCGAAGCAATCTCCCCAACAACATATCACAGTAATTTGATAACTGCTATAATGATTATTTGAGGTCTTCTAGTTTAATTCTCGGATCGACAAATTTCAGCAGTAAATCTGCCAAGAGATTGCCGACAATCAACATTACAGCCCCCATCATCAGGCTGGCCATCACCAGATAGAGATCGATCGCAGTTACCGCCTGCAAGATCAGACGTCCCAAACCCGGCCAGTTAAAGAAAGTTTCCGCAATGAAAGCACCACTCAACAAGCTAGCAAATTCA
The DNA here is from genome assembly GCA_051439505.1 of Hormoscilla sp. Taxonomy (GTDB): domain Bacteria; phylum Cyanobacteriota; class Cyanobacteriia; order Cyanobacteriales; family Desertifilaceae; genus Hormoscilla. The sequence continues at coordinate 22,577 of JBFRWI010000112.1, forward strand.
AAACCCAACAAGGTAATCAGGGGATTAACTGCATTGCGGAGTGCATGCACGTAGAGTACCCGATTTTCTGGCAATCCCTTAGCACGGGCCGTGCGAATATAGTCTTGGCGCAAAACATCCAACAGCTGTCCCCGAGTCAGACGCTGCAAACCGGCAAAACTGGTGATACTCAAGGCCAAGGTAGGCAAGAACATGTGCCAACCGATATCTAATACCTTCCCAAACCAGGATAAGTCAGCGTGGTCGATGCTGGTCATCCCACCCACAGGGAACAGAGGCGAAAGATTCTGGGCTAAAAACAGCAGCAACAGGGCCGTGATGAAACTGGGAAAACCCTGACCCGTGTAGCTGATGACTCGCAAAATTTGGTCAATTCTGTTATTTTGGTTAATAGCTCCTACTATCCCCAGAGGAAGCGCGATCGCCCAGGTAACCGCCAAGGACGCGATCGCCAGCAGCAGGGTATTGGGAATTCGTTCCCACAGCAGAGAGGCCACCGATCGCTGGTAAACAAAACTGGTACCAAAATCTCCAGCAGTAACAATTCGCGATAGCCAGCGACCATATTGTACAATTGCCGGTTGATCCAAGCCAAACTGTTGGCGAAGTTCATCAATTCTTTCCGGCGAAATCTGCGGATTTTGTTGTAACGTAGTCAGATAATCACCGGGAGCAAGCTGAATAATTAAAAAGCACAGCGCCGATGCCAACAACAGGGTCAACAGGGCCTGCAACAACCTTTTCATTACATAGAGAAACGCTTCATTGGTCATTGTAATTGCTAATTGCTAATCGCTAATTGCGCTCCGGTGTACGGCAAGTGCAGCCACAGGTTTAATACTCAACCAGGGTAATCACCGGCACATCTGCGGGCAGGCGATCGCGCCCACCGAGAGCCTTAAGTTCAATAATAAAAGCAAAGCCCACCAGTTGGCAGTCTGCCTGCTGCACTAACTCAGCAGTAGCACTAGCAGTTCCACCAGTAGCAATCAGATCGTCTACAATCAGAACGCGGCTTCCTGGCGACATCGCATCTTGATGCAGTTCCAGCCGGTCTTTACCGTACTCCAGATCGTACTCAGCGGCATAAACAGCTGCTGGGAGCTTACCCGGTTTGCGGACCGGAATAAACCCACAACCCAGTTGATAAGCTAGCACCGTGCCGAAAATAAAGCCCCTTGACTCCATTCCCAGCACATAATCTGGCGATAAATTAGAGCAGTTAGCACCAAGACGGTCTATGGTGTAGCGCAGTCCTGCGGGGTCGCGCAGGAGGGTAGTGATATCCCGAAACATAATACCCGGTTTGGGAAAGTCCGGAATGTCGCGAATCAGAGACTTGAGATCCATAAAGTTTGTCTTACCTCAACAACAGGGTTACCTGAGAAGCATCGAGCCTGTCAGGATATGCCTAAAAATCGTACAGTAGATAGGTAGGGTTTGAGATCCATCAGTCAGCCCCACAAGCGGCGACACCCATCGGTTATGGTAATGGTGAAATCAGATCCTTATCCCCTGGCCTGGTCCCCTGGCCCAGTACATGCACTTGCACCTTTGCCCATTGCCAAAATGAATGTGACGCATAGCGTAATGCCAACCAACAGTCCACCCGCCCAGCCAAACCCACTCACAATATCAAGTTTGTCCGATCCACCACTGAGAGATTGGGTCTGTCCCCGTCGCACCAGGTGGCAAATTGACCTAATTTTACTAGCAATTGAGGCATTGGATCTGGGCGGCTCCCAAGCCATGCTAGCAGCCTCAGAGCAGTTGGAACTGCGAGGGATTATTAAAAATCGGGTATCTCTTTGGCGCTTACGCAACACTAACCCTTTCCGCCGATCGCACGCACGCCGCAATTTAAGCATCACGGAAGCTAAGGCCCTGGTGGCGATCGCCTGCCATTTGGCAAGGCGGCAGACAGTATTGCTCCGGCAGTTATTATTAGACTACGAACAACTTATGCGCAAGGATCTGCCGCTGGAAAACCATTTTCGACTCTCGAACTACACCGAACGCTTCGGGACCCACTTCCGGAGTCGGATGAATCTACGTCGTTCTAGTATGGCCGTTTATCGGGAAGATGACCAGTTAAATCGGTTAGCGATGAAAATGTTGAACCAGCTATTATTCTGTACTGGCACCTATGGGATGCAAAGGTTTTGGACCAGTTTGTTTGATGGAGAGGTGGCATGAGCATTCAGCGTCTGTATAGTCTACCCAATTGCACTTTGAGACTAGAGGGAACCAATGCTGAGGGTTCGCCCCTCGTCCTGTCGAATTTGACCTCCGCAGAATGTCAATTCCCCGAGATCCAGCAGTCTCTCACTGGCGGAAAGGAATTTTTGGCCAGTTTGGTAACGGCAGTTAGCCGCTATGGCCAAGCATTTCTGAGTGGGGTGCATGTAAGCGATCGCCAGTCCCCTAGTTCCACACCGGTGCATTTGGAGAGACTCGGGGAAAACCAACATCGGTTGATCGCGCAACTAACCGGTACACAGCCAATTCAGATCGATTTGACTACAGTGCAGCTATTTGATTTGGTGGAGGCCATAGATCAGTTTTTTGCTGATACTCAGACTTTGCCCGATCTATTTCCAGCCTGGAAGCCAGTTTCCCAGAGATATGTCCAGGCTAGCGTGCCAGTGGCACAGCGGGCCGCACCAGCAGCTTTGGGCATCTCTGGTTTGGCATTGGCCGCGATCGCATTTTTCTTCATGCCCGTTCCGGAAATCGAACGCCCAACCGAACCAGCGTCGGGGTCTGAGACTAGCGAATCAACGGAAGATAACCTGGCCACTCCCGAACCAGAGCCGATTTCAGTAGAACCCCCTAATCCCGAACCGAGTTCGCAGACCCCACCCACCCAAAGGCGATCGTCCCTAGGAGAGTTAGAGGATGTTTTCAATTCATCTGCTGAAATCACCGATTCCACCCAGCTTTCTAAATTAAATTGGAGACTGTTCGAGCAAGTTGACCGGGCCTGGTCCGACAGGTCCAATCTTGATGGAGAATTAGTCTACCGTGTCACTACAGGTAGCGATGGAGCAATTTTGGGTTACAAGCCTGTCAATCAGGGCGCGATCGAGTTAGGAGTAGAAAATACTCCTCTAGCTGATTTAGTTTACATTCCTACTGAGAGCAGTAAAAACCCATCAGAACCCATTGCCCAGTTCAAGGTAGTGTTTACGCCCACAGGAGTTGTCCAGGTGAGTCCGTGGTGGGGATATACCGAACCCCCCAAGGTGACTTCTCAAATTACAGATCCATCTGTAGTAGATAATTTGAACCAAACCCTTTACGATCTGATCGATCGCAATTGGAAAGCAACACCTACCTTCGATGGAGACTTGCTTTATCGCGTGGGCGTGAGCGAAGATGGCAAAATCGCCGACTACGAACCACTCAATCAATCCGCTTACTCCTACCGCGATCGGACTCCCCTCCCCAGCTTACGAGAGAAAGAACGATCGCTATTGAATCAGCCTCAAGCTCAATTTAAAGTCATCTTTACTCCCACTGGAACCATACAAGTCACCCCTTGGCAAGGTTATTAAATCATTGCCCTTCCCGGTCCAGAGTCCGATAGCACGATCGACATATAGCAGTTTAACCCAAATCAACCAAGAGATTGACACGAGAAGAGCGAGGACCGTCTGCTGAAATTATTGCCATCATTGACGAGCGCAAACTTGACTATATCTTCAACTGATTTGCAAAGATAGCTGTAGCGACGATCGCATTCGGATCTAACAAATAACGTTCACCACTCATTTCTGAGACTCCTCTGCATTGCGACTGCATCGGACTGCCAAGTTAATTTACCCACCAAATCCGAGAAATCATACTTGACTCGCTGCTTCTCGACTGAGGAAACAGGATTATACACAATGATAATATTTACCTCAGATGTCGCTAATTGCGTCGGAATTTTCAGATTCACACAACCAGATTCATCAGTCAAAGCGCTCAGTTAATGAACTTCCATAATCTGAAAAAGTGAATAGTGTATGGAGTGCTGATGAGGCAAATTAGTTGGTTTTGGTGGGGTTCCGATATAAGGGGGTTCCCGAGTGAGAGGATGAGGGGGTACACAGATGACCGGAGTTCTCGCGGGGTGCAGGGCGAAGCTAGGAATCGGATATCTGTCAAGTTATGTCATAATTGGTCGCCCAAATGCTTCGCCCCTACAGTTATCGGCAGTCCTTAGCGATAGACTTGGGGACCGGCCCAAGCGTGGTTGACTAGATTACCAAAAATCAGCGGTCGATCGCCCGTGGCCAGGAAAGTTTTGCCCTCCGAATTCACCGCCAACATGGACCAGTCTTCTTCACCCAAGTTACCAGTGCGGAACAGCACTTGACCGGGATAGTTTTGAGACCACCCCAGCAAGATCGCATTGGTATAGGGGTCGCTATCGGGAATAATAGTGCTCGTGCGGTTAGACTGCCGGTGCCAAATTACCGCATAATCCGATACATTGGAAGAACTAAACAGACCTTCAAATTGCCGCCCCAGAATGCGATCGCCCGTTGGGGACCAAGCTACTGGAATCAACATGGTAATCACACCAGGGATTTGCGAGTCTTTGTTAGTCTTATGGGGATTATGGGCCAGAGGGGACGAAGCTGTAATCACCTGCAAATCTCCAGTCTTGAGATTTTCCAGGAACATTACACTGCTGACGCGACTCCGGTGCAACTCCGGCTGCACTTGCAACTGGATTCGGCTATAGGCAGCATACTCGCCATCTGGAGAAACCAATGAGGGACTGCGATAATGGCGAATCCCCGAACCAACGGTTTGACTAACTTCGGCATGAGTTTTCATTACCCAATTCCAGGGTACTGGATAGGGACTATTGAGAGGATCCTCCTGCTGGAATGATGAACCTGGGCTGAAAGTAGATGCGGACCGTTCCGTAGCTTTAACCGGTGCTGAAGACCCGAACATCCGCTCAGTCAGAGCAGATGGTCTGGCCAGCAGCAGAGCAGTTGTCAAGAGCAACAGAAATGGCTTTGGGTAAAACGAACCTGAATTAATTAGGCGCTTGAACATCCTCTTCATCTCTCTAAATTGACATCTTGTCTGAGTTGCCAGGGCACAGCGCGATCCTAACGGACTTCTATATCATCGGTCGTCAGTTATCAGCACCATCGTCCGTCCAGAGGCAATCATGTAGAATCAGCAAAAATACTTATTTGCGAGCGGCCCCTACCCAGCTGTCCCTCACCAGTTTCTCCATGATTATACCACAATCCCGATTTTTCGCGCAGCGTGCGTGCTTTGCTGCTTCGGTGAAATTATTAATTTCCTAAATCTTGACTATATTTGTCTAAAAAAGAGCAGATAAAAGACAATTGAGAACAATTGGAATTGGCATGTATACTTTGAAAGGTTCAGACGAGTCAGTATTTAACAAGTTAAGCTATTGGCATGGTATATCCCTGACAGCAAACAATCCGTGACTGAATATGATGAAATCCTGGAAACATCGAGGCCAACATTGGCTAGCAGCTTAATGCGGCTGTTACTGGTGGTGATATTGAGACTGTTGCTTCTAGGAGTGGGAGGAAGTTTCTCTTTTATCTCGGGAGTGGTATGGGCCCATTTCTATCCAGCAAAAAACGCTAAAATGCCCTTAGTAGAAAAAGTCCAGCGCCGTTCTTTGACCCAGACGATCGCCGACCTTAAACGCCAGTTAAGCAATACATCAGGCCATGTCACGCTAACGCCGTTACAAAGGCAAAACTTACAAGCGCAGTTAACCCAGTTGCAGTCCCAGTTGCAGAATTTGCGCGATCGCACAGCGGCCCTAGAAACTGAAATCATGGGGTCCAGTTCCAAACTATCAATTGAAGCCCGCCTGGAGATCGTATCCGAGCAACTAGATCCCAACAATTCCGGTTTGTACCGGAGACCGCCCACCTTCATGGCTATCCTACCCAGCGATATTTTCTTCCCAGGAGACCAAACCACTCTTAATCCCAATCAGCAAGCAATCTTAGATAGTATCATTAGCGAGATGTCTCCCTACGAGGGCTCCACTGTACGCATCGCCGCCCATACGGATAATGTGGGTGACGCCCAAGATAACCTCCTACTCTCATTACAAAGAGCACAAGTTGTCAAGCAATATCTCGCCGCAGCGAAGGGCGATAAGTATCGCTGGTATGCGATCGGATACGGAGAAAGTCGCCCCCAAGTGGGCAATGATACTGATAGCAAACGACAACTCAACCGTCGCCTGGAAATCTATATTGATTAAGGATAATTGCGTAGGACTTGTCTCGCCTGTCCCGTAGTCCGGGCCGAGTGCCGGCCCAGCTGCCAAAAATTAGATGCAGCGGTTGGGTTTCCGCACGAAACCCAACCTAAGCCTGACAATTGTTAATTGTTAATTGTCAATTTAGCGATAGTTAGTAAACTGCAAGTCTATGGGGAAATCTTCCTGTTTTAGCAATTGAATCACCTGTTGCAGTTCATCTTTGGACTTAGCAGAAACCCGCACGGCATCCCCTTGAATCGATCCTTGCACCTTTTTGAATTTATCGCGAATTAACTTGGTGATTTTTTTTCCTATTTCCTGGCTAATACCTTTCTTGAGTTTAATTTCTTGACGAACCCGATCGCCGCTTGCTGATTCCACTTTACCGAAATCAAATATTTTCAGCGACAGATTTCGCTTCGCCGCTTTCGTCTGTAGGGCCGTGTGAACCGCCTGTAGGGTGAATTCGCTATCTGTATTTACCGTAATTACTTCCTCGCTTAATTCCAAGGTCGTCTTGGTATCTTTCAAGTCGTAGCGACTTTTGATTTCACGGTTAGTCTGGTCTAGGGCATTTACCAATTCTTGCTGGTCAAAGTCGCTGACAATATCAAAGGAATAGGTAGAAGCCATAATTACTGTTCCTTTTCTCTTGACTAATGGCTTAACTTATGGTCTGTCGGTCTAACTGCTGACTATCAACAGGCTTAAGACAATTAAAGTGATAGTGCAAACCTGGCCTATGCCAAACATGAGCGATCGGGCCAATGGCACATTGACAATATAAAACACCGAGTAGAGCAACCTCGCCCCCACAAAGACAACTGCTGCCAGAGCAGCAGCCGTCGCCTCGGTGCCGGTTACATAAGCCATCAATGCTGCTGCGGCATAGATCGAGAAAGTTTCAAAAGAGTTCTGGTGGGCCCAGGTTGCTCTTTTAGCATAATCCGGCAGCTTATCGAACAGGGCCCTGGGAGCCCCAAGATCGAACCCCACCTGGGCCCGTCCATAGGCCACCACCAAAAAAGGCAAATATATCAGCACCGCTGCTGCGGCAATGGAGTACAGCAGCATTGCTGACACTGGCAATTGCGATAAATCCATGTTCCTCTAATCAAAATAGAACAAAGTCACCACCTTACGTTGCTCTTCCGCCTCGCGGCAGGTTTTCAGCAGCGTGGTGCTGTGGTGAAAGGCAAAACAGATCAACTGCTGGCATCTGGAGACGATCTCCGTATTGCACAAAGCACTAGCTTCTGCCAGTGACAGTTCATTGTTTTCCGGCTTTTCCACCAGATGGATCACCTTTTCCAGTTGCTGGCGAGATTCCCAGGGTTGACGATCTAAACTTTGGGGCAAAATCACCGTCAGCATGTTGGGGTTTGCCCGCATCGCCCCCCGGATCGCCGCCGCATTGGTGCCACCGGCACCTGAGGTAATCAGACGATTCCCGGTCTCTACCAGAGCATAGCTCATCAGCTCGATCAAATGCTGATGGGTGATCGGCACGTGACGCGACCCCAACAAGGCGATTCGCTTAGAGCTTGTTTGTTGGATGGCCGCTAGCTCTTGCTCTAATGTATCAATCTTGGGTAGCTCGATCGATTGAATCAAAGCCAGTAGGTTTTATTTGGCTGAACAACCTAGCCATTCTAGCATATGTAGAGGAATTCTGGGTACAATTTAACCCTCTCAAAATTAAGAAACCTGGTTTTTACAGCAAACCAGGTTTCCGATATGCTAGTGAATCTGCGCGCAGTCAGCATTTATCCAGCTGCCCAGGCATCGCCCTCAGAGCGCTGCTACGAGTCGGCAACACATTACAGGAAATACCCGACGCTTTTCGGTGCAAAAGTAATTAATGTGCAACGCCTTTTTGTGCTAGGTATTGGCTCTTCGGGGTATTGCCTTTACCTTTGTTCCCTATTCACATTCAGTGTTGATCCAGCAGTGCGAGCAAGCGGTCAATATCAAAATGATCTGCCATCAGCTTGGAGATACATTCCACCTTTACCGGTTCGTGCAGGCGCACCTTGCCAAAAGCCCTGTCAATAATTTCCACCGTACTCAGGGTATCCTTGTCAACCGACAGAATTGGTACCTCTAACTCTTTGGCCCGGTTGAGGACGATGTCCGAGGGGGGGATGTGACCTGTCAGCACCAGACATTGAGTAGAAGTGTCCAGGGCTGCTTGCTGAATATCCGTGCGATCGCCACCCGTCACCACCGCCATATTTTCCCCTTTCGCGAAATATTTGAGGGCCAAGTTAACATTCATCGCCCCGATTCTCAGGCTTTCGACCATCAAATCTAGCCTATCTGGCCGACAGAGCACCTCAGCCTCAAGCTGCCGCACCAGTTCCCCTACACTCACACCTCGGAGTAAATTGCTTCTGGGCAATCCGCCCAACACCGGTATCCCCTGAGCTTCCAGAAAGGGTACAATGGTTTGGTCAAAAATTTCCTGCTTTTCGGTGGTAATATCATTAATCAACACACCCACCAATCGATCGCCCAGACGCTGTGAGGCCGACAACAGCCCATCGACCATCCGTTCTGTATACGCAGTGCGCGATGCCGTCGCGCTGTCAAATCTCGCCACCAGTAGCACCCCTGCGGATACCACCGTCGCTATCTGTAGCAAAGACAAGTCAAATAAACTCCCCTCTGCTAAAGTTCCTGGCCCTTCCAGCAACACCAGAGAGTCCGGCGGCACTTGGGAGTATTTTTCATGCAACTGCTGGGTAACAGTTCTCTCTTTATCCACAGATAGGCCAGTTTCAATTGACTGTTCATCCACACACTCAATAGTTGGCAGCAGGTTCTCGGGGGGCAGTTTCAGAGTTTCGGCAATAAATTCAGTATCTGGGTCCCCTATCCACCCAACCTGATTGGCATTTTTACAGCTAAAACAATTTCCCAGAGGCTTCCCGTAGACTATGGACAGTCCCTTTGACTGCAACTGACTCGCCAGTCCTAGGATGGTAGCTGACTTACCAGCGTTAGCTTCCAGAGAGCCAACTAGGAGATATCTAGAGTTCTTTGGCACCTTCTCGTCTCCGACAGAATTATTCATCCAAGCGTAGCAGCTTACGGTAAAAAGTTTGTGGAAAATCCGTCAGCTTAGAACGCTTGTAGTTGATCATCACCTCGATCAGGAAATCGACAAACTCAAAATTTGCCAGTGACACTTCGTAAGTCAGTTCCGCATTGCCATCAAACTGAATCCGGCAACGAGTCATATCTGCTGGTAGGGTAGAAACGAACCACGTTGCCAGGAAGGGGATGCTTTCACCCCCTTCTATTTTACGCTCACCTTCCAAAGACGCCTTTTTATAGAGGCTAATCGCTTTCGGCAACCATGCCCGCTTGTTCCCTTGGTAGTAAGGCAGATATACACCCACGGCGGGCTTGTCGGCTGGCTGGATATTCTCTAGGTCCATACTCCCATCTTCTGTCAGTTGTCAGTGGTCAGTTGGGTTCGGTGGGCAGTGCCCACAGTCAGTCAGTTGCCAGTTGATCGGAGTCCTGCCTGTCCATCATACGCAGTCCCCGATCGCCAGTCCCCTATCACCAGTCCTCAATACGCGCACAGCAGGCAATCGACAATTACCAGTTTAACAAAGATTAACAAAAACGAAAAAATTGCCTAGAATAGAGAGAATCCATGCCTAGTGTCTCCGGGAGCATGTGCTCAAGGCGCTTCCAGGGGACACCGAAGCGGATGAAACACGAGCGCGTATTCGTCGATTGGACTTGCGATTGAGATTCGACGAGATCGGACAATTGAGTGTAGATAAATAATTCTAGTGTAAAAGTACCTATGTCGGAGAATTCCTGGCTAGAAAAGGATAGCTACTCAATAGAGGAGGCTGTGAGCGATTCAAGGTCTGACTCACCTGCGGTGTCTTTTGATCCCTCAGTCAAGGCCGAACAGGCTTGTCTTGAGACATCTGAAGATGCGATTGTCGAGACATCGGTTGAGTATCGGGGCTATTCAGGACGCAGACGCAAAGCAGCTGTACTGTTGATCGTGATTTGGAGTGGGACGATCGCCCTGCATTTATTTTCTTGGGGTTTATGGTTCGTGGTGGGGGTAACTGCGATCATGTCAATTCATGCTGTGCGGGTGTTGTCGGCTCAAGGACAGTCGGCGCCCAAGCCATTGTCGGATGAACCCCTCTGTGAGTGGCCCTATGTATCGTTGCTGGTGGCAGCGAAAAATGAAGAAGCTGTCATTGGTAGGCTAGTGCAGATGCTCTGCAATCAGGACTATCCTAGCGAAAGATATGAAGTATGGGTGATAGATGATTATAGTACAGACTCAACACCAGTGTTGTTGGAAAAGCTGCAAAAAAAATATGTCCAGCTGAAAGTGCTCCGTCGTGCAGCAAATGCTACTGGTGGAAAATCAGGGGCCCTAAATCAGGTATTGCCCCTGACAAAAGGAGAGGTATTGGCTGTCTTTGATGCTGATGCTCAGGTTCGGACGGATATGCTCAAACGGGTGTTGCCGATGTTTAAACGGTCCCAGCTGGGGGCGGTGCAGATGCGCAAGGCGATCGCTAACGAGGGGGTTAACTTCTGGACCCGGGGACAAACTGCTGAAATGGGCCTAGATAGCTATTTCCAGCAGCAGCGGACGGCGATCGGGGGCATTGGAGAACTGCGGGGTAATGGTCAGTTTGTTCGCCGCTCGGCAATGGAGCGCTGTGGGGGCTGGAATGAAGAGACGATCACTGACGACCTGGATCTAACTATTCGCTTACATCTCAATCAGTGGGATGTTGAATTTATGCTCGAACCCGCCGTGCTCGAAGAAGGTGTTACCAGTGCTCTATCCCTTTGGCATCAGCGCAACCGCTGGGGCGAAGGGGGATATCAACGCTATCTGGACTACTGGCGGTTGATTTTTAGCAACCGCATGGGGTGGCGCAAAACTTGGGATATGTTTATGTTCTGGATGATCCAGTATTTCTTACCCAATGCTGCTGTGCCAGACTGCTTGATGGCGATCGCGCGCAACCGACTGCCGGTGCTGACTCCGATGACGGCTCTGATGCTGGGGATGTCATTGGTGGCCATGTTTACGGGTTTGCGGCGGATCTCTCAAGAGTCGGGAGAACGCGCCAGTCTGCGAACAATTTGGCAGACCTCATTCCAGACAATGCGCGGCATGTTATATATGCTGCACTGGTTGCTGATTGTCGCCAGTACCGCTGCGAGGATCTCAGTCAGACCTAAACGCCTGAAATGGGTGAAAACCATACATCAAGGCACCGGTGAAGAGAGCTTCGAGTTTTAAGTTACGTAGGGCGGGCGGATCGCCTGCCCGGAGGTAGCTGGTGATTAGCAAGCCCGCAATTAGCAATGAACAAACAATGACGATCCGTCAAGTTGAAAAAACTGCTCTTTCGGTGCCGCTATATATCATTCTCGTGGTGCCCTTTGTGCTGCAAATATGCCTAGCCGTGGGCTTGGTATCCTGGTTATCATTGCGTCAGGGACAGCAGGCTGTTGATCGACTTGCTACTCAGCTAAAACGGTCCGTAGGAGAAAATATGTTGTCTCATCTCCAAACATATTTGTCAACTCCTCATCAGATTAATCAAATTAATGCTGCGGCGATCGAGCAGGGAATATTGGATATCAAAAACCCCGCCACATTAGAACGATACTTTTGGCAGCAACTACAAGATTTTCCCTCAGTTAGTTACGCTTACTTCGGGAACTCCCAGGGAGGATATATTGGGGCGGGACGCCAAGATGACGGCAGTTTGACCATCGAAGCAACAGAAAAGTTCGTCTTCGGCGACTATTATATATATTCTACAGATACGCAAGGGAATAGAGCGGAGCTATTGAAAGTATCGCCTAATTACGACTCGCGACGGCGACCCTGGTATACAGCTCCAGTGGCAGATGGGGAGGCCACATGGAGTGAAATTTATCCATTTTTTGCCGAACTTACCCTGGGTATTGCTGCTAGTCAGCCAGTCTACGATCGAAAAGGCAATCTGCTGGGGGTTTTAGCTACGGAGTTAGTGCTCTCACAATTGGGTGACTTCCTAGCAAGTTTGCAAATTGGAAATAATGGTCATCTTTTTATTATCGAACCCTCTGGAGAAATAGTGGCAAGTTCGACAAGAGAACCGCCATTCATACTCAACCCCGATCGCACGGGTGCGAAACGACTGCCAGCAGCTAAAAGCACGATACCATTAATTCGCAAGACATGGCAGTATTTGACAGAATATTTTAGCGATCTGCATAAAATAGATCGCACCGTGCAACTCAAGTTTAAGCTGGACGGTCAGTGGCAATTCCTACAGGTGACGCCACTCTCAGACGATCGGGGGATTAACTGGCTAATTGTCATTGTCGTTCCCGAAAGGGACTTCATGGAGCAAATTAATACTAACACCCGCATCACTATTATCCTCTGTCTGATAGCTTTGCTGTTGTCCGCGATCGCGGGAATTATGATTTATCGCTGGATAGCCCAGCCGGTTATGCAGTTGAGCAAAGCTGTGAAGAGTTTAGCGCAGCAGGCCCAGTCAGGGGACTTAAGGACATGCTGCTCGTTACCAGAAGTAGAGGTGCGGGGGGTGAAAGAAATCGCAGTTTTGGCGGACTCTTTTACAGAAATGGCTGCTCAACTGCGGGAGTATCTTACCTTTTTAGAAAGAACTAATGAGGAGCTAGAAAAGCGAGTATACCAACGGACAGCTCAACTGCAACAAGACATGCTCGATCGCACGATGGCGGAGTCCGACTGGCTGCTAGAGAAAACCCAACTGCTAGAGCAAGCTCAACTGCTAGAGCAACGAGTCGAGCAACGAACAGCGGCACTGATCTCAGCTAAAGATGCTGCTGAAGCTGCTAATCTTGCTAAGAGCAGCTTTCTGGCGCAGCTGAGTCATTCACTGGGTACTCCTATTAACGCTATCCTTGACTTTACCGCAGTGACGAAAAACGACGTATCCCTAAATCCGTTGCAGCAGGAAAATCTAGAAATAATTAGTCGGAGTGCCGAAGATTTACTCGCCCTCAGGGATGACATTGGGCAGCTTGAAAAATTTTCCACGGGTAGGGTGACCCTGGAGGAACATAGCTTTGACTTGTACGAGCTGCTGTCAAGTCTAGAACAGATTTTTCAACCCCAAGCTGCATCTAAGCAACTGCAACTGATATTCGATCGGGCAGCCTCTGTGCCCCAATATGTGAGAACTGATGCCGGGAAATTGCGTCAAGTGTTGATTAACCTCTTGGAGAATGCGATCGAATTTACTGTAGCAGGCACTGTCACTTTAAGAGTACACCGAGATAGTGACAATGGACATCTGCTGTTTGCAGTTGCAGATACCGGTCTTGGCATCGCCCCTGACGAGTTGGAAACTTTGTTTGAACCTTTTAAATGCACGGAACGTTGGTCAATGTCATCCGGCACTGGTTTCAGTTTACCCATTACTAGACAACTCGTGCAAATGATGGGCGGAGATATTACTGTTAACAGTAGAAGTGGTATGGGTACTACTTTTACTTTTGATATTCAAGTTGATGTGGCATCTGCGTCCTCAGTGCAGACCCAGATGCCAAAAAGGCGGGCGATCGCTCTTGAACCGGCACAACCTAGATATCGCATTCTCGTAGTTGAGGACTGTTGGGATGACCGCAAAAGGCTAGTAAAACTGCTGATATCTCTAGGCTTTGAAGTGCTAGAAGCGGCCAATGGTGAAGAAGCAATTAATGTCTGGTCAACTGGGTCACCTTACCTAATCTTGATGGATATGGGGATGCCCGTGATGGATGGCTATGAGGCTACTAACCATATTAGATCTAAGCTCAAAGGTCAGACAACAGGAATTATTGCTATGACTGCTAATGCTTTGGAGTCAGACCAGGTAATTGCTTTTCCCAATACTTGGGATGATTTTATCAGTAAGCCTTTCCCAGAAGAGCTGCTGTTAGATAAGATAGCTCAACATTTGGGAGTAAGCTATCTTTATGAATGATTTTTTGAGATGAATTTATCCTTAACCATACGCTAGAAAAAAAAGATCGTCCCACTCTAAAAATGAGAGGACGATCGTAATCTATTCAAGAATTAGAGCAAATTAAAAAAAATACTTCAATTCTAACAAAAAGCTAAGGCAGACTTTCGCAAGCAATGCCATTTTTGTCCCGATCGAGCCGGAACGGATCGCCAGGGAAGGCATCCAGTACGGTTTGGGCCGCTTCCTGGGAGGCAAAATCAGAACAATTGCAATCAGAGTTGACACAATCTGGTAATGGTAAGGGAAGGCTCTGTTTGGATATCTGCTCTTCTTTGGCAGGGCCCGTGGAGGAAAATGAGGCCATCCCCGTCACGCCATAAGCTTCTCCGACTTTCGTCCAGTCGTTGCCCGTGTCTGGTCCTATTGCCCCGCGCTGATAAAGTCCATCATAGGCTGTGACATAAAGTTGTCCATTGTGGGATGCCATCGCTGTCACGCCATAAGCTTCTCCGACCTTCGTCCAGTCGTTGCCCGTGCCTGGTCCTATTGCCCCACGCTGATAAAGTCCCTGACCTGCCGTGACATAAAGATGAGTTTTTTCTTCGGCTACTGAGATGTCCCCTGCTGGTTTGGTCAATTTTACTTGAAATAAGAGAGGACCAGCATATTCCTCGGGACCATTGTTAACGAAAGTAAGTTGAGCATCGGTTACCTGAGATACTTGTATTTCGCGCTCAATGGTGGTCAGCTCTGTAGAGGGGGGGAACTGTTCTTCAAAAAGATCCCCAAGCTTGACAGTATAAGTGTTTTCGGAGAAGCCGTTTCGACTCATCTCAAACGAGAGCTTGTAGATGCCAGGGGTGAAGGTAAATGTTTTTTTGGTCGAGATCGTTCCCAGACCTCCCGAGCCACTCAGATCCAAGTAAGCTCCGTGACCCGGATAAAAGTCATATACCGTGGTTCCGTCTTCTTTATTCCCGATGACATCGATGTTGTTGACTACATCCCAGTTAGCCAAAGCTGTAGCCCCAAGTTTCAAGGCTTCTTCATCGAACGTATCTGCAAAAATTACAGCAGTGGGTTCACAGCCATAGTCTGAGTAGAAGCCTCCCGGTGCAGTCCAATCACCGTTTTTTTCGACATTATCTGAGATCTCTATAGCTGGTGCTGGCTTAACAGCTTTCAAAGCACTCAACGTAAAGCCGACAGACTGGAAGCTAGACGTAGAGGTGATGTTGAACTTCAACGGCTTTTCAGGCCCAAACACCCCTTTTATCCTGACTGCAAAACCATCATTGGCAGTGTTCGCTGAACCCGGGCAAGTGATGACGTTGTTTGCCAGAGTGGTGTGGTTCCTGTCTAGTAACTCCACATCTAAATACCCAAAGTCAAAGGACATTTGCTCCGTCGTCCAGTTTACCAACAGCAAAGGATTTTTAATGTTGCTGTCAAAGGTAATGGTTTGCTCTTGGGTGGGGTTGATGCGAGCGTCTGCACCCAAAATGCCTGCGTTTTTATAGGTAACACCGTTGGGAACGGCATCGTTTGTTGCAGGGATCTTTCCCCAGTCAACGTCCAAAAATGTCCCCGCGTTCCAAACTTTAACGGTTGTGTAGTTGACCTGGATCCCGTCCAAATCACCTGCGCCCGTGCCATCGACAGTACGGTCAGCTTGCCAATTAACTGTCTCATCTACACGACTGATTTGAGCTGTGAAGGTACTCATGTCGTTGAAATCGTTTGCACCAGGGGCGATCGCCAAGTCAATCGTTGAACCAACCTTTATACCTTCTGCGATGAGGGAGTAATCTATACCCGTGGTATCTCCAGCAGCAATCTGCTTTGACCAGATGGTTTTGCCATCGACAATGATGCTACCAATCACGCCATCTCGGGGACCATCCGCACGCCCATCGATCTTAGCCAGATGTCCGGTGATGGATATGCTACCGGAAAACGGACTTACCCAACGACGAACCGCCCACTGATCTTCTGTTTTGCGTCCCCCACTGGTTGTGACCGAGTTGGGATGCGCCCCCTCTGCCGACAGGACCGTCCAGTAAGCCCCAGGCTCTACTGACCACCTGTTGCCGCTGTTGACGTCAAAGCCGTCAAAGTCAAATTCGGGCATTTCCTTGAAGTCGGCGC
Organism: Hormoscilla sp.; assembly: GCA_051439505.1. Taxonomy (GTDB): domain Bacteria; phylum Cyanobacteriota; class Cyanobacteriia; order Cyanobacteriales; family Desertifilaceae; genus Hormoscilla. The sequence continues at coordinate 38,990 of JBFRWI010000112.1, forward strand.
TGGTCATATCCCCTGAGTAGTAGCCATAGTACCAGTTATTTTCCCCCTGAATCCCAGAAAAATCCTGGAGAGAATCTGCGGTCCCATCAGAGATCTCGATCTCTGAAATTTCCCGCAGCTCAACAGTAGGATCCTTAACGTGTGTTCGGGCTAGGGCTATATCTGGCCCGATCGCCAGGGAACCCATTGACAATATCATCAACAGAACTGTCATTATCAAAGCCCGAAAGCAACTCATACGAGTTTTTCTCACTATTTTCTCCTTCCACAATTATTGAGCTTCATGCAATGCTTGGACTCTGCCCTCTGCCCAAACTTGCCGATCGCACTTTCCCACAATTTCTCTTCTCTTGTTATCTATCTCTGGTTATAAATTCGCACCAATTGTTCTCACCGGTAGAGTCGCGCCCTTGGCCCCGCTTGCACGAAGGAAGTTTTCCGGGTCGCGCTCAGTTCCCGTTGGCAAGATCTCTGGCATAGTCGATCGCACCACATTTACCACCGGTTAGCAGGCAAACAAATGAACTGGCGATCGCCCTATACCACAATTCCCACTTAGATTACCATCTATCTCTGGTATGAGACTAAATTTAACCATCTGCTTTAATTTTGAAGAAAGAATTGTGAATTGCTGAAGCGTTATTCACAATTCGCAATTTTAAATTTGCAATTTTCTATTAGAAGGGGATCTCATCATCCTCATCATCCTCTTCTGCTTCCCGTGAGGGTTGCTGCTGGTTGGTAGCTTGGGGATGGGTTTTCTCGAAAGCGGATATAGTTTCACTCAGCAGATCTTCTGGTAAGGCGATCGACTCCCCGTCGAAAGCTGCGGCCAAGCTTTTAGCAGCTGCCGCCACAGCCTTTTCTTCCTGGCTGCGGGCTTGCATCCTGGCGGATTCTTTGGTAATAGGAGTTGTAGGGTTGGTTGCTATAGGCTGCTTGGTTTCCGTTGTCGGACGGGTATTTGCGGGGGATGGCGGTTCGACTTCGCTCACCGCAAGGGGCTGTTTAACAGCAGCAGCCTGAGACTGCTGGGCTGATGCTACTACTAACTTTACTGTGACGGGGCGCTGGAGAACTGTGGCAAAGGCTGTTTCCATTTTGGGTACATCTTTCTTTACCATCTCCAGCAAGGGCTTTGAATTCATGCTAACTATGATAGTAGAACCTTCAATTGCTCGTAGCCTTCCGTGTTGATTTAAGAGTGAGCGAGTAGAGTGAAAATCGATCGCCTTAATTGCCTGTTGCCAAATTGGCTTGTATTCAGCCGACTCAGGCATCTCCTCCGGTTCAACTTTGGCCCTAGGTTCTGCCACGGGATTTGCTGTCGGTGCAACAGGAGATTTGTTCTCCACAGATGGGGCGATCGCACTTTTGGGAGGTTTTTCTACGGGGGACTCACTGCGATCTGTTTTTGCTGGCTGTGAAGATGTGATAGTTTTATTGGCAGCCTGAGAAACCTGTTTGCTATGGCGATCGGGCTGCGGTTCGACTTCCCTCACCGCCTGTTGAGTGAGGGCTGATGGTAACAAACCCAACAGGGTCACTTCTAACCATAAACGGGGTTGGGTAGTATGTTTAATTTGATATTCACTATCCTTGAGGTGCTTTTGTCCTGCTAAAATAATTGATGGGGAAAACTGGTCAGCTAACTTGCATAATGCCTCCCAAGTGGGGGGAGTCATCGCTACTAAATCACTCCGCTGGGGTGCAGTTTTGGCAATTAGTAAATCTCGGTAAAAACTGGCGATGTTTTGCAGGACGATCGCCGGTTCCTTGCCGCGCTCGACGATCGATCGGCATTGTTCGAGTAAATTGAGGTTATCGTCAGATGCGATCGCGCCGATCAGGGCAAGCAAATCCCGTTCTGGCACCGAACCCACCAAATCCCAGACATCTTCTGGCTTCACCTCAGAAGGTTGTAAACTGAGTTGATCGAGTAAACTTTCAGCATCCCGCAGTCCCCCTTGGGAAATTTGAGCAGCTAGGGTAATAGCTTCATCAGTAATGGCGATGTTTTCTTTCTGAGCAATATCCCTCAAATGATTTACCATTGCTGTTAAAGGAATGCGACGAAAATCAAATCGCTGACAGCGAGAGATGATGGTGGGCAAAACTCTTTGAGAGTCAGTTGTTGCTAGCACAAAGACTACTCGTTCTGGGGGTTCTTCTAATGTCTTGAGCATCGCGTTGAATGCGGATACGCTTAACATATGAATTTCGTCTATTATGTATACTTTGTAGCGACCTCGGACTGGGGCGAACTGTGCTTTTTCGATCAATTCTCGGATATTATCAACCCCGGTGTTGCTGGCGGCGTCAATTTCGATTACGTCTAGGGACGTGCCTTTGATAATTGATTGGCACATCTGACATTCCCCGCAAGGGGTATCGGTAGGTCCATTGCTGCTCAAACAGTTGAGAGATTTGGCGAAAATGCGGGCGCTGGAGGTTTTGCCCGTGCCTCGGGGACCGGCAAATAGGTAGGCGGGGGCGATCCGGTTCGTACACAGGGCGTTCCTTAAGGTGGTGGCGATCGCCTCTTGTCCCACCAGTTGGGCGAATGTCTGGGGGCGATATTTCTGGTGCAGGGGTTCGTAACTCATGTCGATGCTGGCCTGACTGGTGATTTTTGACTCGCTTTACCCAAGAAACCGGGTTGATTTTGGGTAAAATACTGATATCAAGTTTAGCACCTCAGTGCCAACCCGGTTGATGACAAGAATCGATGTCCTAGAATGGAAATGCAGGCAGTACCACCGGACCCAAGCAGATGTTAAAACGGATTTGGCGATCGATTGTAAGATTTATCGAGCGTTTATTTGGCAAAAAGACACGACCCCCCCAACGGACAGAAGCGATAGCAGAGAATAAACCGCCTCTGGAGGATGCTGATTACGAGTTTTTGTTCATGCAGTTGCTGGAAGGGGTACATAACGGTTGGGGAAAAGTCCAAGTATTGAACTATCTAGATAGTTTGTCCGATCGCGCCAGTGAAGTAGAATGGGTAGGGTGGCTGCGTCAGTTTGGCGATCGCCTCCTTACCAACCCGACGCCCAATGACGAATTAGCATCCCGGATGCTGAAGTTGGGGGAAACTCGCTGCGGCACCCTGGCAGATGTGGCGGCAGAAGTTGGCAGGCAACTGCTGGCCAAAAAAGTAACTCTGCCCTCCCCACCCATGACCGCAGAGGCGGAAAGCTTATTTTACCAGGGTAACGAGCAATTTGACGCGGGGAATTATCAAGGGGCGATCGGCTGTTGGGACCAGGCCCTGACCATCAAACCCGACCTCTATGAAGCTTGGACGAATCGCGCTTTGGCCCTAAGTAACTTGCGCCGCTATGAAGAGGCCGTTGCTAGCTACGATCGGGCTTTAGAGATGCAACCAGAATACGATGTTGCTTGGAGTAACCGGGGCTTGGCCCTGAAGAACTTAAAGCGCTATGAAGAAGCCCTCGCTAGCTACGATCGGGCTTTAGAAATGCAACCACATTTCTATGACCCCTGGCTCAACAAGGGTAACCTGCTGGGTGCTTTGGGTCGCTATGATGACGCGATCTCCAGTTTAGAAAAGGCTATAGCAATTGAACCGCTTCGATATGAAGCTTGGTTATCAAGGGGTAATATGCTGATGGTAACAGAGCGCTACAATGATGCGATCGGCAATTGGGATAAAGTCCTCGAACTCCGACCTAACCTGCAACGGGCCTGGACTCAGCGTGGTGTGGCCCTCTTTCACCTCGGTCGCTATCAAGAGGCGATCGCTTCTTGCGATGAAGCCCTCAAACTCCAACCAGGCGATCAAGAGGCCATGTCCTACCGAAATAAATCTCTGGTGAAGTTGAGCGCCGCAGATGATAATAATTAAACCCAAGGTGGGCCGTGCCCACCCTCAATTTTCCATTTTTCATTCACAATTTGCCATTAGACTGCGAGAAATCTTTGAATTACATCGTTGCTGAGTTTATCGGTCGATCCTGATGCGACAATACCTCCCTTTTGCATGGCATAGTACCAATCTGCTTGCCGGACAAAGTGCAACTGTTGTTCTACTAATAGCACGGAAATGCCTGTGGTGGCAATTATTCTACTCACCGCTGCCTCTATTTCTAATATGATTGATGGTTGTATGCCTTCCGTGGGTTCGTCTAATAAGAGTAGCTGCGGACGCCCCATTAAGGCCCGGGCGATCGCCAATTGTTGCTGTTGTCCGCCACTGAGATCTCCCCCCATGCGCGATAGCATTGTTTCTAAGACTGGAAATAACTCCAATATCTCCTGGGGAATTGCCCGATCGCGTAGCGTGCGCGCAGCGCAATCGGCTTTTTTCATCCTACCCGGACGGGCCTCTAACCCTAGCAACAAGTTTTCTTTCACTGTTAACTGAGGGATGATTTCCCGTCCTTGGGGAACGTAACCTATGCCCCGACGGGCCCGGCGATCGGGGGATAAAGAGGCGATGGACTCTCCGGTTAATGTTATTGTACCCGTGCGGGGTTTGAGCAATCCTATAATTGTCTTCAGGAGAGTCGTTTTGCCCACACCATTACGTCCAATTAGGCAAACCATTTGTCCGGCAGGGACGTGCAAATCCACATCTCTGAGAATGTGGCTCTCACCATAGTATACATTTAACCCGTAAATTTGTAGCATGTTGTTCATTAGTCACTGTGTAAATATGATGTTAAGATCGATTATATCTGAAACTAGACCAAGGAAATTCGACATATAAACTGTCGTGAATATCTGAAAATAACTACGAACTACGAACTACGAACTACGAACTACTTATGGAACCTGGGAACAAAAGATCTGTTTGGGCGATGACGCCCGCTGCTTGGATCCGACTGACCGTGTTATTCTTTCTCCTTACCTGTGGAGGGATCTGGTCCTGGTGGATTTTTGCTCATCCGTCGGACCCGGAACAAGCAGCCGATCGGGCAAATCTGTTGCAGGCAATCTACGAACATGGTAATTATATTGAAGCGGCGATCTGGAGTATATTTGCCGCCGTCTTTGCTGTGAAAGCTGTAAAAAAATCTGGTCTTGGTCGTACCTGGTCTCTTGTCGCTGCAATAACTTTCTTTTTCTTCGGGCTATCGGACATTGTGGAAGTGTTTACGGGTGGTTGGTGGCGTCCGTGGTGGCTGTTTTTATGGAATGTTGCCTGTGGGGCCTCGATGGTGGGTTTGTTGGTGACATATCTGCGCTATTTAAGGTGACTGGGATTGATTAATCAGTCAACAGAAGTTACGGAGGCCGATCGGTGAGTACTATTCAAATGTCTTTACGACTGGGAGGAAGAATTCCTCCCCAAGAGAAGTTAACACAAATTCTGGGAATTGCACCTACGAAGGCAAGGCGGCGGGGAGAACGAATTTCGTCAAAGCGCGTCCAACCTGCTGATATCTGGATTCTCGATCTGGCTAAGTTCGATACTGACAGTACCCCACAAGAGATAGATAAGCATATGCTACAATCTGCTGTAATTATACAGCAATTGGCACCAGGACTGGCAGCTTTAGACCGCACTAACTGTAATACTGATTTGTATGTTAGTACTGTCCGCGAAGAAGACCAAGGTGGGTTGTCTTTCTCCCCAGAACTGGTGGCCGCTGCGGCGGCAGCTAAGTTGTCAATTCAAATATCTATCCTGGTGATGCTGGATGATTACGATTAACTGCGATCCCTATTAAACGATCGTACCTTAACCAAAGTAGTGCTGCGCGGCGGAAATAATGCACTAGCCTGTATGTGGCTCAAAGCCTTGCTCCAAAAGAATTTTGAATTTTTAATTTTGAATTTTGAATTCCGCGCAGCGGCAGGTCTCACCCTCCCCCAAAAGTCAAATAGGATGTTATAATTAGAGCAAACAGCAAGATAATGGCGGTATGGCTATGGCAACGGATATTAAACAGGCTGTCAAACAAGCAGTTGACGATCTTCCTGATGAAGCAGTAGCAAAAGTTTTCGACTTCATCGGATATTTGCAATGGCAGCGAGAAAAGGTAGACCAGTCATGGTTTGCCAATCAAGAATGGCAAACTCGCTATCGAGAAGCAAAGGAAGATATCAAAGAAGGGCGGTATCAGGACTTTGATAATATTGATGATTTACTCGCATGCTTGAAAAATCAGCCAGAAAGTGAAGAATGAAACTCAGAATCACAAAACGTTTTATGAAGGACTATAAAAAATTGCCGTTGGACATTCAGCAGCGATTGGATCAAAAACTGGAGTTTTTGCTGAATGACCCCAGTTATCCATCTTTGCGAGTTCATAAGCTGCGAGGTGTTGAGGGTTTGTGGGAATTTAGCGTCACGATGAACTACCGAGTTATCTTTGAAGTTGAAGATGAATATTACCTGTTGCTTGGCGCTGGACCTCACGATATTGTTGACAGAATTTGAAGGAGATCGCGGCGCCCCTCCCATGGGTGCCCCGTTCGGTACAAGCGGGACGCCCGTATCTACAAGAAGATGCGTTCCTTAGAGGAACAGATAGGGGAACCCACCCTACTTACTATTTGACTTCAAAGATTTCGGGCAAGTATCTGCTTGACAGGGGGTTATATTATATTGTATCACCTCTGTCAAGTATACTTCAGGTTTAATTTACTTTTCAGGTCCTCACCCGCCCACCCTACATTTATTTTACTCGTTCCCTAGGATATCGCCAAAATATTGCTGATATAACTGACATCGGGGACGACAATTATTTCCAGATCGCACCACTAAACCCATACTATTTAACTTAAACCCTAACTCCGATCGCAATCTCACTCCCTCTGATGCCGTTACTACTTCTTTCATCCCTGCTAATAATTCCGGATATTTCTCTAAGTTCCACAAGTGACGCCGCAGATGATCCCTGTATATTCCTGCTTCTGTCCCCCCCGATCGCACCAACTGACTGAGAGTTACCTCCTGGCGGGCCAGATGATACATTCCTAACCTCAGCAAATAGGGATGTCCCCCTACTAATTGCATTAATTCTTCAACTTCTGCCCTCTGCCAAGGTAACCCGTGCCTTTGGGCTAATGCTAGCACTTGCTGGCTATTAAATTCCGGTAATTCTATCGGTAATCCTACGTTAAATGGAGATTTGTTCGCGTCCAAGGGAATGTATACTTCCGTGGAATGCACTACTATTAACCGCAAATTTTTCCAGATCGATCGCCGCTTCCCTTCTTCATGTAAGGCCCGCAATAACCCAAAAAAGTCATCCGCTATTTCCGGACTGGCAAACACCCGATCGACTTCATCTAATCCTAAAGTTAGAGATGTGGATAGTTCTGGTAATATACATTGCTCGAAGTAGGCTTTGCAACATTGATTCGAGCCGATGATTTCTGCTAACTGCCAAAAGTTGGCTAATTTATCCAGCATGCCTAACTCCATGCCGATGCTAGCACAAAACCACTGCAAAAAGCTATCGGAATTGGCGAAGACTCGCTGGTTCGCTAGCTGCAAGCTTAAGGCGATGGTTTTTGACCCTTCTCTTTGGGCCCGATGCAGTATTCTCGCCATTAATGATGTTTTTCCCATCTGTCTGGGGGCTTTGATCCTAATTAGCGCTCCCGGCTGGATAATTGTATGATAGCAGTCTGATTCGATCGGGGGCCGATCGATATAAAATCGCGATGCCATCTCTACCTGTCCTTCCGGTAATTCTGGTGCGGCCACTGGTAGGGGATGACTCCCAGATCCTTGGGTACCAGATATGGCCTTCCAGTCGATCGCCAATTCATGATTTGCTGTCAAACTACTCCGCTTTTCTTGACAGATGACCAGCAATTCTGCTACGATGGTTTCCGTGTCCGAGGCCCTACGCCAATGCCATGATACTATGGGCTGTAAATAGCTTAAAAGGTCGAAGGATAGGGGCCCTTCGGGATCCAATTCTACCCAGATGGGTAAAATTGCTGGCTTCTCAGACTGGCGATCGGGCAATTCTTGTAGTAAGGTTTCGCTGACCAGAGCTTGGGATGATAACAATAGTACTAGATAATCGGATATTTGCCAGTCTTCTGGCAGCAGGGCGTCGGAACTGCAGAAGATTTCGTGACCCGCAGCAGTTAAAGCTGCCTGCAACTGCTGCGTGAGGGTTTCCTTTGACGCCCGATCGCGGATCGCCACTCGGGCTATTGTAATTTCTCGGTTCTCGGCGGGGGGTTGTGCCTCCAAGGCCGCTATCTGCCGCCATTCTTGCCCCAAGACTCGACAAATTTCGACAAAGTTGGCAAAGTCCACTGGTCTACCATTCAGGAAGTTGCTGACCGTTGATTGGGATATGGCTAATTCTTCCGCCAGCAGCTTCTGACTCGGAAACCCATTTCTCAGCAGTGAGGTTTTCAGCATCGGGCTACATTCTGCACGCACTCTTAGCGATCGGGGCATGACATATACTTGGTAGATAACGATAACATTTTCGCTTTCAGCCCGCCGGGGGTTCAAACCCAAAGGCTTTTAGCTAACGTCGGTTAAAACTCACATCTTGCACCATTCTCAATTAATCAATAAGTCTCATGGTCCGCCGTGGGTTCAAACCCTAAGGCTTTCAGCCTCTTGTCGGTTGAAAACCGACTGTCTACCTTATCTCGACAAGGTAGACAGTGGGTTTTAACCCACTTAAGCTATTAGCCCGGGGTTTGAACCCCGGGCGGGGTAGCGGGCTTTTTGACAATGGTGCAAGATCGAAAGTTTTAACCGACTACTAAGATCTAATATCATAATACTAATGTACAACGCCATCATTTTAATACAATAAGGGACTATGAATGCTCGCAACTACACTGGTATATTGCTTTCTCTGCTACCCCTATGCCTGGGACTGCTGCTGTGTACCGCTTTTAACCCCAGCATCGGCATTACCGCCCAGTCAGTGGCGATCGCCCTGGACCCCCAGCGGACTCTCGTGGGTCGCATCTATACTCCCAAGGCCCCCAAACCTTATCCTGCTATTATCCTCTGTCATGGCGTTAACAATAGTCGCGAGATGATGGCCCCCCTCGCCGTGGAATTGGCCAGACATGGCATAGCCGCGATCGCCTTTGATTTTGGCGGCTACGGCGAGTCCTATCCTCTCACAACCCCACAAAAATCTATTGCTAACCTGGAACTTTCTACCCTCGCCGATGCGGAAGCGGTCCTGGCCTTTATTCGCGATCGGCCCCAGCAATTCGATGGCGATCGCCTGGGGGTTCTGGGCCATTCCATGGGGGGCACTACTGCCCTACATTTAGCCCAGAAATACCCCCAGTTGCGGGCTACGATCCTCCTGGGGATGACCGGTCTGGCAACCGTAACAACACCGAAAAATCTCTTCCTCGGGGTTGGTTTGTACGAACAGATTAATCCCCCCCGCCAGTTTAGAACTATGCTGCAACAAGCTACAAAACGCGATCGCCCCCCTTGTATTAATAGCGATCGCATTTGCGGGGACTTTTCTCGGGGGACCGCCCGCCAGTTGTTCGTTTCCGGGACCGCAGACCACGTCCTCGAACCCTACGATCCGCAATTAATGAGGCAAGTTGTCAACTGGGCACAACGGGCTTTAGAACTACCCATAATAGAAGAAAGGCCCCTAGTTACACCTTGGTTTATTTTCGGTCTATTAATAACATTTGGTGGCGGCATTGCTGCGGGTGTCAGCATATTTATGCGATCGGCCCAACCCCTACAATTACCCGCCCGTAAACTCTGGCGCTATTGTGTTAGTACCTTGCTGGTCGTACTTATGGCCGTCATCTGGACTATGGGTGCTAACGGACTCAGTCCCTCCATCGGGGCTAGCAATATGTTAATCTTCTGCTACGTTTTACTGTTAAGCAGCAATTACGCCCTCCGTTACCCGGAAAAACTTCGCAAAATACTGCGCCTTGCTAGTTTATATTGCCTGTTGTTCCTGGTAGCTTTTATCCTGCCTGCTTTACTGTGCGGCATCCCCGAGATTGTGTACTCGCCCCTCCCCTATCTGGCTAAGTTACCACAATTCCTCTGCCAATGGCCGTTTTTTGTGGTCTACAATTACAGCCAAGGGATCAAATTAGCTTTGTTGCCCTCCTACACCCTGGCTTTACAACCCAGTTGGCTATTTTTGTTCCTAGTATTGCTGGAGTTAATCTCCCCCGGCATGACTTTCACCGCTGCGGAAAAATTTGCTCTTTGGGGCGTTAAGTGGTTGCGTCGTCCTTTCACTTTTACCGGTATTGGTAGGGTCGGGCGCCAGCAAGGGGGTTTGTTAGCAGTCTTGCTGCTGCTATTAGCTGCTATCCTCTACCAACGAGTCGCTGATGGACTGCTTCAGGTGGCTGCAAGTAAGGGATTATTGGCCTTGCAGATGGTGGGCATGTTCCTGTTTTTGCCCGTCACGGTCATTGTTCTGGGGGTGCGATCGCCCTGGTGGCGCCGTTTAGAAAGCTAGACTGTTTGCTAGAATATGAGAAAAGGATATGCTGTCGGGAGCAAGTCTATGACAATTGTAGAGTGGGCACCGCCCACCATTTCCCATCGAAGCTGCCCGACAAGGGCAAGATATTAGTATTGTCGCCAGTCAACTGCTAGGGAGTCTTCTGGAGTGGGAAGCCCAGGACTCTCAAGAAGCTATTCAAGGCATCCAGCGGGGGTTTGATAATTTTGAAGCGGGGCGGTTTCGTTCTTTTGACCAGTTTGCTGAGGAACAACGTCGT
>JBFRWI010000113.1:0-7735 GCA_051439505.1 Hormoscilla sp.
TGCGAGAGGCCCTACGGCTACAGCCTGATTATCCGGAAGCTTACAACATTCTGGGTGCTATCCTGTTTAGCTTGGGAAAATTCGCGGAAGCCGAAAAGGCCGCGCGCAAGGCGATCGCCTCCCAGCCTGATCGTCCAGAAGCTTATACTAATCTCGGTGCTATCCTCCATAATCAGGGTAGGCTCCCAGAATCAGAAGCGGCCCTGAAACAGGCGATCGCCCTCAAGCCCAGTTATGCCGAAGCCCACAAAAACCTGGGTGTTGTCCTCAAAAACCAGGGTAAGCTAGCTGAAGCTGAAGCTGCCTTCCGAGAGGCGATCGCCTGCGAACCAGGTTATGCGGAAGTCTTCAAGCATTTGGGCGAACTCAAGAAATACAGCGATACCGATGCGCAGCAGCGCGACGGAGGAGCGCTAGGTGATATTGCTGCGATGGAGAAGCTGATATCTCAGTCAGGAACATCATCTGAGGAGTCAATGAATTTATATTTCGCCCTGGGGAAAGCCTATGAAGACATCGGCAACTACGATCGAGCCTTTGATTATTTTACCAAAGGCAATCAAATGAAACGTCAGAGCCTTAAGTTCGACATCGCTAACATTGAAAGCTACGTCAAACGGACGATCGAGGTATTTACTAAGTCCTTGTTTGCCCAGTATGGTAAGGTTGGTTTAGCTTCAGATCTGCCAATATTAATTGTGGGGATGCCCAGGTCGGGAACCACCTTAGTGGAGCAGATATTAGCCTCTCACCCCCAGGTCCATGGTGCTGGAGAACTGCCGTACTTGAACCAACTGACTAATAAATTAGCACGGGCTTTGTCCGTGGAGGTAAAAGGTGCCAAGCTGCCTTTCCCGGAGTCTCTGACAAAAATAAATGCTTCCAAGCAACTGCGGAAAGCGGGAGAATTATACATCAAATCTTTACGCAAGCATGATGCAGATGCCCGGTACATCACTGATAAAATGCCAGATAACTGTTTCCGCATTGGCCTACTCCATCTCATCCTACCTCAGGTAAAAATCATTCACTGCCTGCGCAACCCAGCGGATACCTGCCTTTCCTGTTACCAGAAGCTATTCGCCCAAGGACAAAACTTCTCCTATGACCTGAAGGATCTCGGTCGCTACTATCAACTGTACCACAGACTCATGCAGCATTGGCATACGGTTTTACCCGGGCATATACTGGAAGTGCAGTATGAGGACGTGGTTGCTTCTCAAGAGAAAAAAGCGCGAGAAATATTGGAATTCTGCGGCATAGCATGGGATGATGCTTGTCTGAACTTTCATCAGACCGATCGCACGGTGAAGACTGCCAGCGCTGCCCAAGTCCGTCAACCGATCTATACTACTTCCGTGCAGCGGTGGCGGCGTTATGAAAAACAGCTTGCGCCTCTGTTAGAGGCCCTCGGTCCCCTTGCTCCGGTAGTTGAGTAAAGGTTCTTCTATCCCCCCCACCCTGGTATCTCGATCGGGGTGATAATATTAAATCACCCCTGTCAAGATACACAGCCTGAAAAAATTATCAAGTGAGGAAATCAAAGTGCATCTAGCTTCACCTGCGATCGTATTTTCCTTTATCATCATCAACTGTCTGGCCGCATTCATCGGAGGATACGCTGGATTTGGCAGTGGCATTATAGCGGTGAGTCTTGTAACCTTTATTCCTTACAACATCCAAATTCTGATAGACAGTATTTCATTAATTTTATTTATTCCTAAGATTATCCTGATATTAATTGCGAGAACCAATGGAAAGATCTTATGGAAAACGGCATTACTTATTCTTTTCGGGTGCTTAATTGGGATCCCCTTAGGATATAAGTTTATTGTCATATTTGGAAATCAAAGCATCTTCAGAATATGTTTAGGTGCGATCCTGATTCTACTCGGAATTAATGGAATCAAATCCTCCGTGAAAAAAATGGCTAAATACTGGGCGATTCCCATAGGAATTTTAAGCGGATTTCTGACGGGAGCATTCCTCATGGGTGGGCCTCCTTTCATCATGTACCTTTATTCTCGGACAGACGAGCCACAAAAAATGAAGGCCACGATTCAGTTTATACTTTTCTTCATGTTGATTATCAGGGGTGTCAGTATGTTTGTCGATCAAGCAACAGTAGATTATGCAAACATTATCTGGTTGAATGCCTGGACTTTGCCATTTGTTATCCCAATTATTATAATTAGTCATCGTTTATCTTTAAATAATTCTCCCCAAATATTCCGAAAAGTTATTTATCGTTTGATTACAATGTTTGGCAGTATAATTTTAACTAAAGCTTTAATGCAGTAGCCCGATCGCAACTCTGTCATCTGCTGGCAAAGAATGGTCGGACAGCGTCAAATATAACAGACAGATCGTGCTATTGCTAGAATTATCCGATATTGAAAAATCCTTAACGATCGGGGATAATTTGCTATCATGAGAGAAGAATAGACCGTTCGGGGATGAAATTTGACTCGGGATGAGGGTTTGAGCCCTAATGTGTCACAGTATTCAACTACCATCTAACAAGTTATGAGTAACACAAATTTTCACCAAAAAGTTTTTATTGTCACGGGGGGAACTCAAGGTTTGGGTGAAGGCATTGCTCGTTATTTAGCAGAGAATGGAGCAGCAGGCATTGTCATCTGTGGTCGGAATGGGGAAAATGGGAAAAGAGTCAGCGAAGAACTTAAAGAATTGGGATGCGAGGGAACATATGTTCGAGCTGATTTGAGTAAAGAGCATGATTGCCGAAAAGTAGTTGCTACATGTGACTCAATGTTTGGCAATATCCATGGACTTGTGAATGGGGCAGGGCTAACCGATCGAGGTTATTTAGATGACACGACTGTAGAACTGTGGGATATGCTATTCGCAGTAAATGTTCGCGCACCTTTTATTCTTACCCAAGAAGTAGCTAGGGTGATGAAACGGGAAAAAACTGGCGGCAGCATCGTGAATATTATATCTATGGTTAGCCATGGGGGGCCGCCATTTTTGACTGCTTACTGTTCTTCTAAAGGAGCATTAACTGTGTTTACTAAGAATGTGGCACATGCTTTAAGATATGATAAGATTAGGGTCAATGGTTTGAATATCGGATGGACGGATACTCCCAATGAGCATCAGGTTCAAAAGAAAATGGGGAAGCCCGATAATTGGCTCGAACAAGCTGAATCTTCTCGACCGTTTGGACGACTCCTGAAGCCTATTGATATTGCGGAAATGGTGGGCTTCCTGTTGAGCGATCGGGCTGAAATGATGACCGGTTCCATAATTGACTTTGACCAAACAGTAGTCATAGGACCATATGAATGAAAGGTAGTGGTCAAGATGTATGATCTCACTACGGTCCTAGGTTTCAAGCGCTAAAATCACTACTGGTGAGCCACCGGGCCACCGGGGGTTGACATTCGGGCTAGAATTGTTCATAATATAAGTGGAGGCTTTGGGGTACTTTGGTGCTCCATTGCCTTTTCCATTAGCGATTTTGCGCAAATCCGCTAATGGATAGTATATACACATGTTTTTCTTTTTGTCAACCCCCCTCTACTGGACCGACGCTCTAGGGATGGGGGTTGACATTCGGACTAGAATTGTTCATAATGTAAGTGGAGGCTTTGCAGTGCTCTCGTGCTGCATTGCCTTTTCATTAGCTTCACAGATGTTATAATCTGGGATGTTAGTCAGAATCAAACATGAAATACAACATTCGCGACTTAATTGGTGAAAACTGCCTCACGATACAGGATGGTCAAAAGGTCTACGATCTAATTCATCCCGAACTGTTATCCGATCGGACGGTAGAATTGAACTTTCTTGGGGTCAAAAGAATATTTGCACCATTCTTGAACTTTGCCATTGGTCAATTGTATCAAGACCTGCAACCAGAAGACTTGCATCGTCTCCTGAAGGTATCTCACATGAATACGATCGGGATGCAGGGACTCAAGATAGTAACAGAGAACATGCAGCGGTACTACGGCGATCGCCAGTACCGTGAAGCGGTAAACGCAGTTATGCTGGCCAAGTCACAAGCAGCATACTAAAAAACTGGTAATTTCCGGAAAATCCCGTCCTATAGGCGGTTGATGCAGTTCGGCTCCGCCCCTCGACTTCGCTCGGGGACCACTCACCGACCGCGACGCAAAAAAGCCACCAGCAGCGTGGCCAGTGACTATTTTGCTGCCTTTCGGCTCTCCCTAAAAAGGGGTAACGTTTGCCTCGGTCAAGTTAAAGGGGCTTTTTACATCTGACTCACGCGGTCCTACCAAATCCATTCGTTCCGTTCCTTAAAGCCAGACGACAGAGCTACGAGCTGGCGCTCACCCCTAGGTGTCATGACCCCCCTAACGTAGGTCTAATCCTGGACCTGCATCTTGCATCTTCCCGAGGGAGATAATTCCAACAAAGGTCAGAAATTACCGGATTTTATGCAAGAGTCCGATATACCACAAGAGAGTGACATTTTTTTGTAGATACCAATGTTTGGTACTGGCATACCTACTCTCAGGCTAGTTCTTATCCCTTCTCTATCAAACTACGGACTATCCCCTCTATATTAGCAAAGCTATTTCTGCAACCTCTAGATTAAAGACTGACAACTCCCGATCGCCCATCTGATAAACTACCCAAAAAATAAGGGAAGAGAACCGAAGTTCTCTTCCCGTTATCGCCACCTTTGAGTTTTCTGCGCAGTACTTGCTGTTGCTTTTTCAGCTGGCGCATGCGGGCCGCGCCGCCTTTGCCTTTGGAGTTTCTCCCCGGTCGGCGGGGAGACTCCCATCGCTTCAGTTGCATTTTCCCTCACCTCTTTAACAGACAGTGGGCCGAGGGAGACTCGAACTCCCATGACCGAAGTCGCTACATTTTGAGTGTAGTGCGTCTACCAATTTCGCCATCGGCCCTTGGCGTCTGTTTTTTCATTATAACCCGAGAAGCTGCGTTGCAACAAATTTTGATATTTTTGCGTGCTCGCCCAGCGATCTATTTCTCTTGCTCTTAGCACCGGCAGTGGGTGGGTGAGCTGAGACGTTTGCACCTGCTTGAGTAACTCCCCTAGTTCGCTGTCTCCCATCTTATCATAATCACGCGCTTGCGCCACAAAAGCATCCAAATTTAATTTTGGTGCCAGGGTCGGAGAACCACCGGCTAGCTTCATCAATAGGGACATCACCACTTTGGGGTCTTGGGAGACTAGCAAAGCCGAGCGATCGCACGTAAACTCCGCACAGCGCAACCATTCTAGCAATTGTTCTTGCATCTGTTGCGCGATCGCAGCGCCCCAGTTAGGCAGCAAGCTCGTACCTAAGACAATTATATTCGCTAAAGTCAAGTATACACCATGATCGCACTTCAGGTGTCCCAATTCATGAGCCATCACCGCCTGGAGTTCCGCCGGCGTCACCATTTCCACTAAAGAAGTATGGACTACCATAAAAGGTTGCCGCCCGCGCATGGCAAAAGTATAGGCATTCGGCACCGGATGCTGTCGCAGGTACAGTTGGGGCGGTTCCAGGTCCAGGATCTGACTTGCTTCCACCAGCAGTTGATGCAGATCTGGCAGTTGGCGATCGCTCACCAGAACGCTAGAAGCAATATTTTCCACGTAGAAAAACTGTTCTGCCACCGGTCCCAGGAGATTTCGTATCAGCATGTCTAAACCCGGCAGCTGCTTCAAGGCATTAGTTGCCGCCAAGTCCAGGGGGTGACGGAAATGGTCTGCTTTCAGACCGGTTAACATGATTTTTTCAATAGACATGGAGATAATTTCTAAAACGTAATAGATGAGACTTGCCAGTTCTATTGCCAACCTACTATAGCACAGAGGGAGTTATCCTCTCAATGAAAGCTGCGGACTTCTGTTGCCGTAGCCCAGAAACCAGGTTTTTCCCATATACCTGGTTTCTTATTCTAGGAAGGACTTTAGTCCTTACTACGAACGACTATGATACTGGCACCCGCTGCAAGTTAGCGCCCAACTGTTCCAGCTTCAGATCCAGTCTCTCATAACCCCGATCCATGTGATGTAACCCGGAAACCCGAGTTGTTCCTTCTGCGGCCAGTCCTGCTAGCACCAATGCCGCCGAAGCCCTTAAATCCGTTGCTACCACTGGCGCACCTGATAACATCGGCACTCCCCGAATCATCGCATTATTTCCTTTGACTCGAATATCTGCCCCCATGCGATTTAACTCCGCTGCATGACGCATCCGGTTCTCAAACACCGTTTCCGTGATCGCGCAACTCCCCTGAGATAAGCTCAGTAATGCCATAAATGGAGCTTGCATATCCGTAGGAAAACCCGGATAGGGCAGAGTTTCAATGTCCGTGGCCCGGTGGGTTTCTGCTGGCACGATCCGCAGTTGGTTGGGTGCTTCTGTGATAATTTCTGCCCCCATAGCTTGCAGTTTCGCGATGATGGGGGTGATATGCTCTGGCACCACCGGAGCTAAACTGATGGGCGAGTGGGTAATGGCCCCCGCTATTAAAAATGTCCCTGCCTCAATGCGATCGGGAATGATCGCGTGATCTGTGGAGTGGAGTTTGGGGACTCCTGAGATGGAGATCTTTTTCGTCCCCGCACCCTGAATTTTCGCCCCCATGGACTGGCACAAAGCCGCCAAATCTATCACTTCGGGCTCTTGAGCGGCATTTTCGATGGTCGTTTCCCCCTCTGCCAGGGTAGCAGCCATCATCAGGGTTTCCGTCGCGCCGACGCTGGGGTAATCTAGATATATTTTGGCACCTTTTAATCCTCCTGGAGGGGCATAGGCATTGACCATCCCGCCATCGATCTGCACCGTCGCCCCCATTGCTTGCAAACCCCGGACGTGGAAGTCCACTGGTCGCGCTCCGATCTCGCAGCCCCCTGGTAGGGGCACCCGGGCTACTCCTTGGCGAGCTAGGAGCGGTCCTATACAGAAGAAACTGGCTCTCAACTGACTGACGATTTCGTAGGGGGCGCGATCGGAGTTTATCTGACTGGCATTGATATCTAAAATATCTCCCTGCCGTTGGATTTTTACTCCCAAAGCCTCCAGTATTTGACTCATGCGATTTATGTCCACCAGGGAGGGCACGTTCCGCAGACGACAATCTTCCGGACAAAGCAATGCTCCCGCCATGAGCGCTAGGGCGGCGTTTTTTGCCCCGCTGATTTTTACCTGTCCCTGTAATTGGGATTTCCCCCTAATCTCCAGCACTGACCGATCGGCCTCTGACGCTTCGATGGGGGGGGTTGATAGTTTCTGTGTAGGATTAATAGGTCTATCCTCCGTTACTTAACTTAAGGGAGTACCATAACTTTTCTCTTGGCTTCTGATTCTACCGGGAAAATTTTAAAAAAATGTCTTGACGCCTAACATTTGATGCCCGACTAGCTATAAAAATAATTTTGCACAACTACTTAGCAGCGAACGGGCGATTGGACTCTATATCAATGCTGGTATTGCCGCTTACGATCGTCCGATCCATCTGTGGGGAAGTATATTGCCCCACAGATGGATCGGTGATAAAATAAGCGGCGTTGCACATTGAGGGGATGATAGCAGCCAATTTTTCAACTTTGCGCTCTGGCTAATTGCTAATTGAAAAGAGTAAAGCTATCTATTCATGACTATAAATGACGCTCTCAATTAACCATTGACAATAGCGCTCCTGCACGCTCCGGGCCCCCTCCGCTGCGCGACTTCGTCCTCTGCAATTAGCAGACCTCATCATCCCGTCGTTGTGCAACGCC
>JBFRWI010000114.1:0-29169 GCA_051439505.1 Hormoscilla sp.
CTGCCTGTCCCCGAGATCGAATAGTCTCTCCGGCGGCATATTTGCTAGCAAATCATTCTGGTTACTTGCATTCATGTCGGTCTCCCGATCTCTTCAGTCTTTGATTCTATTATAGCATTTCTCAATCTCTTCTGCTCTATCAGGACTTTTCTCAAAAATATGCGTCATCAAACCCCGATCGGCGCGGGCCGATCGGGGTTCGCCGCCGGTTCATAGTTTGCTGCTATTTTATCACTTTCTACCCCGATCGTCCACCCAGTCAGCTAATTCGCTTTTTTCCCCGATCGAAATATATTGATACAGGTTTTTGGATCAATTCATTCTCTCAGATATTTAGCCTGATTAATCAGGGAATAATTGTAGAAATGGCAGCGCTCTTGAATTGCCGAAATTGCCTTGAGGATCTTCTCCAACTCCAGGCGTCCGGCAGTTAAGAGCCTTTCCTGCAGATGGGGTAAGGCGATCGCGCTGCCAATATTTGCTAATGCTTCTATCCCTGAATAGCGAACTAAAAAATCAGTATCCTTGACAGCTTTAATTAGTGCTGTTTCGGCGGACGAACTCTGGATATTCCCTAAAGCTTCTGCTGCCAACCCGCGCACCAAACTGCTTTCATCAGACAAGGCTCCAATTAGTGGTGCTACTACCGCCTCATTACGTATTTTCCCTAATGCTTCAGCAGCAGTGCCCCGGACTTCCCAGTCCCGATCGTGCAAAGCTTTGACCAGGGGTGCTATGATTGCGGACGAACCGATTTGTCCCAAAGCTTCAATTGCCGTAGCACGAATAGTCTCGTTCTGATTTAATGCTTGTAACAGTGCTGCGGTAGCCTCTGAACCCCCGATTTTTCCTAAGGCCCTGGCAGCTACCCAAGCCAGATTAATATCTTCATGGTTCAATGCCCGAGACAATGACTCAACTGCTGCGGAACTACCAATTTTTCCTAAAGCCCCAAGCGCATTATAATGTATGCGATAATCTCCTTTCTGTAAAATTTCCAGTAGTGGCACCACGGCATCTTCACTGCCAATATTCCCCAAGGCTGCTGCCGCCGTTAAACCCACCCTCGCATCCCGATGCTGCAAAGCTGCGCACAGTGCCGGAACTGCATCTTTACTGCCGATTTTTCCTAGGGCTTCTGCGGCAGTTCCGCTCACATTAAATTCTGGAGACATCAAATTTTCGCACAAGGTCGGAACCGCCAGTTCTGAGCCAATTATTCCCAAGGCCAGGGCCGCATTTCCACTCACCAAAGGATCTTGATACTTTAAGGATCCCAGTAGAGCCTCTATAACTGCATCGCCACCGATTTTTCCTAAAGCAGTGGCCAGAGAATCATCCTTTTCCCCCTTCTCTAATGCTTCTAGCAACCATGCTGTAGCTGCTTCGCCGCCGATATTTCCTAGGGCCTCGATCGCCGTTCCCCGCACGTCATAGCCTTCTTTGCCACGAATAGCATAATCCCGATCGCCCCAATTTTCGGGGTTTTCATCCTGCCACAGTTGTATCAATGCTGGCACCGCTGCTTCGGAACCAATTTTTCCCAAGGCTTCCGCCGCTTGCTGATGTACGAAGATCGCAGGTTCGTAAAAGTCTTCATATTTCAATGCTGCTATTAATGCTGGTACGGCGGCTTCATTTCCTATTGTTCCTAGGGCCCTGGCCGCCACTGCGCAAGTCTGATAGTCAGACTCTTTGACAACTTGGATCAGCGCCGACACTGCTGCTGGGGAACCAATTAATTCTAAGCGATCGATCGCATTGGCAGCGACTACTGATTCGGGATGCTTTAAGGCCGCGATCAATGCTGTCGAAGCCCCT
The DNA here is from genome assembly GCA_051439505.1 of Hormoscilla sp. GTDB lineage: Bacteria > Cyanobacteriota > Cyanobacteriia > Cyanobacteriales > Desertifilaceae > Hormoscilla. The sequence goes on from JBFRWI010000114.1 coordinate 1,822, forward strand.
GGCGTTCTGATGTTTCCCAAGGCCACTGCTGCGGTCCCGGCCACCTGCCGATCGTCATCGTCTAAAGTTTGAGAGATAATCGAGACAGCTTTGGGAGTACCAATTTTGCCTAAACCCTCGATCGCCATTACCCGCAGGTCAGAATCTTCCTCCTGCAAAGCTGCCAGCAAAATCTCAATTGCCTGTTCCGAACGGGTAATACCTAACAAATAAAGCTGCAACAGTTTGCCAATTGCTAGTTTGGCCACCAAATTTACTGCCCGGGCCTGAAATTCTGGTTTTACCGCAGCTGCCAGGACCGCTCCTAACTGCAAATCTACCTCTAGGGCTAAGGATACCACCCGCAGCGCTGGGGCTGATGCTGACAGTTGCGGCAACATCTGTGCTATAGGTTCGGTATGTCGCAGCCAATTGAGATAATCTCGTTTGAGCTGTTTGTCAGACAAACCCCGAATGGCATCCGGGACCAAAGCTGCTGAATTATAATGATTGTCTTTTGCATTCATATCCTTTACACCCTGAACTTTATGACTCTAATTCTAACCAACGATGATGGCATCGATGCCCCAGGCATCCGGGCGCTACGGCAGGCGCTAGATGGCAATGGTATCATTGTCGCACCTAAAGGGCAATTTTCGAGCTGCGGGCACCAAATTACCACAGATCGGCCTATTCACGTCCAGCGTCGCTCGGATACTGAATATGCTGTTGGCGGCACCCCCGCTGACTGCACTCGCCTCGCCTTCACGCATTTTTGTCCTGATGTCAAGTGGGTCTTATCTGGCATTAATGCGGGGGGCAATTTGGGAGTTGATGTCTATATGTCTGGAACTGTCGCTGCTGTTCGAGAAGCTGCTTTTCACGGTATCCCTGGCATTGCTATTTCTCACTGGATTAAAAAACCCCTGGTAATTGATTGGGAACGGGCGATCGCATTGACTGCTATGCTATTGGCAGACCTCTTCTCTCGTCCTTTTGAAACCGGTAGCTTCTGGAACGTGAATTTGCCTCATCTCGAACCTGGCGATCCTGACCCAGATATAATATTCTGTGAACCCAGTACCCATCCTTTACCTGTAGGATATCGGGTGGAAGGAGAAGAGTATTATTACGTGGGAAACTACGATCAGCGCGATCGGGCTCCTGGTACGGATGTCGATGTTTGCTTTTCTGGTAATATCGCTGTTACCAAAATCAGTCTTTAGTCATCGATAACTCCCCCAGAGTATTCTCCATCCTTGTTGTTGAGAACGTCGTCATCGTCTCGACCCCGATCGCGTTCTATAACTGTCGGCTGAAAATAATATTTATCGGACTTTGGGGTGGGATCTTCATCGGCATAGAAGCGATAGAATAAGGGTTCATCCTTAAAGCCATGTTCGTCCAGGACATGGTGAATTAACCCTTCTGAGACCATTAATTCTCCGATCGTAATCGCTTCGGGTCTGGTAGCTTTTTCATTTTCCATCAACCAGTCTACTGCTTCGCACCCGACAAAGCATTTGCTAAACAGCTTCAGACCCGATCGGCGGTCTTTAATTTCCACTCCCTCTGGTCCCCGCATCTGGGAAGCGATCGCCTGCCAATCATATTCTGGTTGCAGGACCGGGGGTGCTGGGATATCATTATCTTTATCATCCCTGGCCGCCCGTTCTCGATAGTAAAACTCCGGTCTATCTGTTTGGCCCTGCCAACTGGCGGCCAGGTCTTCAAATTGAGGGATATTTACCTGTAAAGAACGCTGGGGAAAAGGAATTTCGATATTATATTTGCGCAGATCGGCTTCCACCCGATTGTAAAGCAGAGTTCTCACCTTGGGTTCGGACAGGGGGTTGCGAATAAACACCACTACCCGAAAATTGAGGGCGCTATCGCCAAACCCCCGAAACTTCACCTTGGGGGGAGGATGGCGTAAAATATCTGGATGCATCGCTTGAGCAGCTTGACCGGCAGCTAAAAGCACTTTATACACTAATTCCATCTCCACACCATAGGCGACCCCGACATAGACTTTCACGCGAGTCAGTCCGCTACGATTCCAGTTTTGCACCTCCCCTTCGATAAACCGAGAATTGGGTATGATTACAATTACTCGTTCGATGGTAGAAATCTCGGTAACTCGCGGACCGATGCGTTGGACTAAACCCTGAAACTCCCCGACTTGGACTAATTCACCGACCTTGATCGGGCGATCGAAGATCACGATCAAGCCGCTGATGAAATCTTTAGCAATATTTTGCAGTCCGAAGCCAATTCCTACCCCCAGGACGCTGATGAGAATGGCCAGGGAACGAAAGTCAATCCCGCCAACGGTGAGGATCAACAGAGAACCTAAGAAAATTAACCCGTAGCGGATGAAATAGGCGATCGAGTCTTGGATAGTTTGGTCTCCTCCCGCTAAGGGTAATATCTGAGATTTCAGCAGTTTTGTCAACCAACCGACCCCCAGCCACAGTCCCAGTGTTAAGACCGCCATCAGCAGCAGTCGGTTGAGGGAAACTGCTTCTTCTCCTAAGGTAAAAATCTCCGCCGAAAATGTCGTGATTAACAGTTGTCCGGCTTTGTAAAACCAGCGACGAGTCCAGGGGAATAAATTCACGATATAACCAGCAACTGCTATCCCTACCCCGATCCGCAGTAGCAACAGTCCTAACAATTGCCAAGATCCACTTACCTGACCATATCTTTGCAACTGTCGGCGTCTATACCGCCTGCCTATCCAGAACAGTCCGCATTCTAGAGCGATCGCCCCTATTATACTCCCCAAAGTCAGTTTGATCGCCAGAGTTTTGTAAGCAGCTGTTCGCTCATATTTTGCTAAGGCGATCGCCTTCTGGAGAGTTTCTTGCCATATTTGCGCCTGTTCTGCTAAAGTCATCCCTGGAATGGTATCGCGTTCCGTCACCGTCACCAGATGCCGGTCATTTATCCGCAGGGTGATTTGTTCGTTCTGCTGGGCTATTTTTACCGACAGCGCCATGCCCGATCGCAATGTCGTATCTAGTTTTTCCTCTAGCAGGGCATTAATATTTTGCGCCAGTTCGGCGGCAGGGAACTCCCCAGGAACACTCACCCGAAACAACTCCCTGCCATCCAACATCACTGGCACCTTTACTACCGCCTTCTCTGGAGGCTTTTCTGCCCATGCTGGCCCGAAAATTAACAAGCACAGCAGCACGAGTAGCAAGGCCACAATTATTTTTTTCCTCATATTTTATCTTCGTTGTCATCCCGCCGGGGGTTCAAACCCAAAGGCTAGAGGCTCAAGTCGGTTAAAATTAAAACCGACTAACCATTTGACCCTCGTTCTCAGCTCCAAGTATACTTGTTAAGGGACATGACTAAGCTGTCGCGCATTTAAATTGCATGGATATGGATCCAAATGCAGCAAACCCTTGCGCTCAAAGTTTTTCCCAATTTTGAATTATGAATTTTGAATTTTGAATTGCTTATGAGGTACAGTCTAGGATAAGGCAATTCACCATTAACCATTAACAATCAACAATGTCATGAGAATCTTAATTATGGGTGGCACCCGCTTTATCGGAGTTTACCTCACGCAAATTTTGGTCGCACAAGGTCATGAAGTTGTGCTGTTTAATCGCGGCAATCAACCGGCACCTGTCGCGGGCGTCACCCAAATTCATGGCGATCGCACCGACCCGGCCCAACTCCGGGACAATCTTTCCCAGGAAAACTTTGACGCCATCTTTGATAACAATGGCCGCAAACTCAGCGACACTCAACCCCTTGCTGACATGTTTAAGGACAAGGTCCAGCATTTTGTCTACATGAGTTCTGCTGGGGTCTATCTTCAATCTGACCAAATGCCCCATCTAGAAGGGGATGCGATCGACCCCAATTCCCGCCACAAGGGTAAGTATGAAACGGAAGCATATCTGCAAAAACTGGGTTTGCCCTTTACTGCCATTCGTCCCACCTATATCTACGGACCCAAGAATTATAATCCTTTGGAGTCCTGGTTCTTTGACCGGATTGTGCGCGATCGCCCCATTCCCATTCCCGGCCATGGCTATCATATCACCCAACTGGGACATTGTCAAGACTTGGCCCGGGCGATGGCCGCTGTCTTGGGAAACTCTCAAGCGATCGGGCAGATCTATAATGTATCGGGCGATCGCTACGTCACCTTTAACGGATTAGCCCGTGCTTGCGCCCAAGCTGCTGGCAAATCACCCGATAGTATTAATCTAGTACATTACGACCCGAAAAAGTTTGATTTCGGCAAGCGGAAAGCCTTCCCCCTGCGATTGCAGCATTTCTTCGCTGACGTACATAAAGCCATGAATGAACTTAATTGGCAAGCAGAATTTGACCTGCTTTCGGGACTGAAAGATTCCTTCGGTAATGATTACCTAACTCAGGGTAAAGATAAGGCGGAAGTTGACTTTTCCGTCGATGATGAAATCATCTAAATGTCGGGTGGGCACTGCCCACCTGACGCTGAATTATACAGATTATCCCTTGCCTCTGTTTTACCATGTTCTGGGTAACAAACGTCAACCCAACCAAAGAGATGTCATGCATTGCAGTGTACCCATAACCAACTACCCAGACATAATTTTATCTAGGAAAAGTTGGCAGGTCAATTGCGGCCAGGGACTTAATCTTCTTGTGGGGACGCAGGGGATAAACTAGAGGTGACGGGGAGTTTGTCGGGGAAAGCAGGGGCAATGTCTCGGCATTCTCAGAACTATTACTTGAGGCGATCTCTTCGCTAATTTTACTTTCTTGCCCTGCCGAAGTAACATCGCCAATTTCTTCTGACTCTGGACCTTGAATTGCTGTTATCGGTGCATCACTCTCCACCTCTGTTACTGTCACGTCCTCCGCCCAGGGGTCACTTTCTTGCCATTCGACATCTTCTAATTGTGCCGATTTTTCCGGAACGGTGTCTGGTGCGGAGACGGGGGCGGGGTCGGAAGGAACCTGAGTTTCGATTAGTTGCTCCTGCAAGGCAGTCGGCGTCTCATGATTTACTGTAGAACTATCGGCAGTTTTTGGCCAGTCAGATGAACTGATGGCATGTATTGGCAGTTCTGAGTTCAGTTCCAGATCGCCTCCAGGCCCTGTCAATCCCAATGTCGCTGACCACGGTTTAATTGCTGGAGATTTCGGCACAAAGCCCTGTTTATTGAAGGCAAAGAAGTCCCTGTCTTTATCGGTGCTGGTAGCAGGGCCATCACCCCGATCGCTCGCCGTCACCTCCAGGCATTTTTCCAGGGCATTTTTGAATTGCAGGGTGTAGCGTTGCTGCCGGTACAGACGCGATCGCAAATCTCGGCAAATCGTTTCTGCTTGGGAAAGCTTAGTTGTCTGTTCCTCATAGCGTTGCTGAGTGAGAGCGCAATCTCGTTCTAACTGGGCCACTTGTTCTTGGTTAGTTTCCAACTGGGAACGGAGTGTTTCTATCAGAATTTGTTGGCGTTCGGAAGTTTGCACGGAAAGTTCCAGTTGCTGCATCAGTTGCTTATTTCGATCCTGATATTCCTGGACTTGCTGTTGAGCTTCTGCAAATTGAGCTTCTAACTGCATCACCCGATCGGACAGGTCAGTATTTTTCTCTACCTGGCCTGCTGTCGCTTGCAAGTCTTGTACTGGAGACTCACTTGACTCTAATTGTTGGTTTTCACCCAGTTCCCCTGTTGGCAGGTTATTCGGGGTGTCAGCTGGTTGAGACATAATTTTTCCTGGCTAATCTTGCGGTCAAAATGGGCATCTCTATTGCTCGATTGCGGGGTTGTCGCTGACACCCCACTACTAATAGTACAATTTTAATCTATCTTCTCTCCCTGTGGAACTAAAACTTGATGTAATAAATTTTGATGAATCAGGGCCCGGTCTACAAGGGTCTGAATTTGATTGGCATCTAGGGGTTTTCTCTGGCGATAATGTGCTAACCAGGTTTTGCTCAGAAGTTGGGGTTCTCTGGGCATTTGGGCTAACTGCCATCCCGGTATATCCAGTTCTGCCATCAGTTGATCTATCTTGGGATCGTAACTGAGGGCAATGCACTGGCATGGGGCTGCTGCTGCCATAATGATGGCATGTAGGCGCATGGCGATCGCCATTTCGACGCCTTGAAAAACACCTTTGAGTAATCCTGGATCTGAGAGAATGAGAATTTGGCTGACTCCCGGTAGTTGGGGTGCGATGGCCTGGGCGATCGGCAAATCTCGGTCTTTTTGAAAGGGGAGTAGTAAGATATTAGCATGGGTAGCTTGCTGAAATTCTACCAGAGCGCCCGAGATGATGTCCAGTTCTGCCGCTGTGAGGGTGCGGTGTTCGCGCAATGTGACGGCGACTCTCGGTTTTGGTAGGTCCAGCAGTTGTTCCACTGGTTTTGATTCTAAGGCCCAAACGGGATCTGGTGCTAGTTTATAGTGTATTTGCCATGCTTGTAGGAGTGCTGCTGAGGCCCGATCGCGGACCGAGACCGCCGTACAACCAGCAAAGGTCCGCCGCGCGATCGCCCGAGTCAGGGGACGTTGTAGGGGGCCAATTCCCTGGGCCCAAGCAATGGTTTTCAAGCCCAGATATTGTGCTAATCCCATCAAACTACAGTAGTATAGAGGACTAAGGGAGCTAGTGGCGTCTTGGATCAAACTACCGCCGCCCCAGATGAAAACCTCTGAGTTCCGTAACGCTGACAGGACTTGGGATGGTGAAAAGCGATCGCGGCTTTCCACCCCATAGCGAGACTGAGTTTGGCCTGGATTTCCTGACAATACTAATGGCGTCACATTTGACGGTAACATTTGCAATAGGGTTGCCAACAATGCCTCATCGCCGCCATTCCCTTTTCCATAATAGCCGCACAATACTGCCTTAATTTTCTTCATTTTCTGTCTATTCTCAATAGTAATTCATGCAGGCTCTATCAATTCCCACTTGGATCATTCATATCTCTAGCGTCATTGAGTGGATCGCCGCCATCTGGTATATCTGGACTTATGGCGAACTGACGCGCGATCGCACTTGGTACGGGTTATCATTAGCAATGCTACCAGCATTAATCAGCGCCATGTGTGCTTGCACCTGGCATTTTTTTGATAACCCAGCATCTCTAGAATGGCTCGTTACTCTCCAAGCAGCGATGACGGTGTTGAATAACTGCACGGTCTGTGCTGCTGGTTGGTGGATTTGGCGATCTAGTCTGGGCCAACGGTAATCGGTCTCTTCGCTGTTACCCCGCCGGGGGTTCAAACCCCCGCGTTACCAGGCGGGAGCCAGGTAACTCGGCTTTGTGTCGGTTAAAACCGACTAATCAAATCATGCTTCAACTAATTGTAGCATTGTTAACAATGTATTATCATTGTTCGATCGCCAATTAACAATTAACAATTAACAATTGACAAATATATGATTTCTAAAGACACGCTGTTTGCGTTATCCTTGTTTCCCTACCTGGGATTTTTGTGGTTTATTACCCGATCGGGCAAAATGCCGCGTTTATCCCTGATTGGATTTTACATGACATTAGTGTTTGTTGGCGTCACCATCCCAGCTGGAATTTACTCCAAGGTAGCCTATGGTGAATCTTTAGCCAATGTAGATTGGCTGCACGGTAGTGCGGAGTTCTTTTTAACCCTGTCAAATATTTTGATTGTCTTGGGTTTCTATCAAGCTGTGAGGGAGAAAAGGCAGGAATGAACGGAATCATGTAAATTTTGAGAGCTGGCTAAATTGACAATCGCGATCGCACGTAGCGCACTGGGTATACGCAATTGTCAATTAGCCAAATTCAATTTACAGATATATTCATGAGAGCAGCAGGACGAGAAGAGTGGGCATTATTAATAATTTTGACGGCATTTTCTGGATCTTGCACCCAGAATTTATGTCCGAAACGAATCACTCGACGGAGATGAAAGTCTTTACCCTCGACGATCGCGATCGTGGGAGCTTTGGGTTTATTAGTCTCTCCTGAGAGGTCTTTCAACCGTAATGACAGTCGCTCGTGAAATCGCTGACTGCTAGCCATCTCTGATGTCAGTTTCAGCACCACCAGGTAATTGGGTTCAATTTGGACAGCATCTGACACCATCAGCAACCACCTTTCGGCATCATGTTGTTGCGCTTTCCCCCAAAGGATGACAAAGCTGTCCTCTCTCAGAAATGAGCCAATTTTCCGATACAGATTTGGTTTAACTATGGCCATACCCGATCCAGTCAAGTCCTCAAGCCGCAGAAATGTCAGGCGCGAGTCCTCTGGTTTATCTTCTTGCTGAGAGACATCTGCGATCGTCGCAACCACCCTGACAGTTACATGGGACTGCTGTTGTGAAAGCTGGTTGAGTTCGATCGGATCGAGACCCAGTTTTTTCGCTGTCAACTGTACGGACTTGAGATGCTGGAGTTTTTGCCGATCTATTTCACCTTTTGTTTGGGTTGACGAGATCGCGCGATCGCTCTGTTGAAAAACGTATTCCTGCTGCGACGTACTCACGCGCACCAACCGCTGCTCCGAGTTGGCGATCGACTTATTTTCTTCTGGTTCTGACTGAGGTTTCATCTCGATCTCCTGCTGTTCTGCTGGCCGATCTTCTGAGGATATCGAGGATACTTCCCGATCCTCATTCCCATCGGCCATCGGGAACCGCTCTATTTCCGGTTCCGACTGGGGCACTGTTTCGGAAAAATCAGACTCCATCAACTGCTCTTCTGCTAGTTTAGCATCATTCTGGGGTACTGTCAGGGAAAAATCGTCCGACATCGACTGCTCTTCTGGTGGCAGTAAGTCATCTATTAGTTTAGCATCATCCTGGGGCACTGTTTCGGAAACATCCGACTCCATCAACTGCTCTTCTGGTGGCAGTAAGCCATCTCTTTCTAGTTCCCACTGGGGCAACCTTTCCTGCTGTTGTGCTCGTTGAACATCATCCACGATTAACTGCACTTTTTGTTCGTCCTGGCGATCTGGTTTTCCCGTGAGCACCATCGCCTCATCTGTGACCAGTAACTTTTCAATATTTTCATAAGTTTTTGGAAAGACGATCGCTTCTGCTTTCCCTGTCAGGTCTTCTATTTGCAAAAATGCCATGCGATCGCCCTTTTTCGTGATATGATGCTTTACCTCTGTCAGCATCACCAGAACTGTAATTGGTTTTCTGCCTTTTTCCTCTAGCTTGTCCAAATCTATGGCATCTTCCGGTCGCTGCACCGATGTCAAGGGATGATCCGAAACGTAATATCCCAAGTATTCCTTTTCAAACTGCAACTTCTCCCGATCCGTAAAATCCTTAACAAACGGTAGCTCCGGAGCCGGAGCCTTAAAGTTTTCCATGTCAAAAAGGGTCATCTGCAAGCCTGAGTTGAGGCTATTTTTATTTTTCTTCTGCGCCCATTCTGTCACCTTGGGCAGATATTCTAATAATTGCTTGCGATTATCGTTTATCCGATCGAATGCTCCACATTTGATTAAAGCTTCCAACGCCCGTTTGTTTAACCCCTGCAAATCTCGGCGATCGCACATTTCGGCCAGATTCTGAAACTCTCCACCCTCTTCCCGGGCCTTAATAATCGAGTCTATTGCAATTGTACCCAAATTTTTCACCGCCGACAGTCCGAATAAAATCTTTTTGCCCTCTGGAACGGGCATAAATTTATTTCCCGATCGATTAATATCCGGTCCTTCAACTTCAATGCCTATTTTCTTACAATTAGCGATATATTTTTGCACCTTATCCTGGTCGGAGCTATTTTCACTCAGCAGCACCGCCATGTATTCTTCGGGATAGTTCGCCTTTAAGTAAGCTGTTTGATAGGTAACATAGGCATAGGCCGTGGAATGAGATTTGTTAAAGCAATATTCGGCAAACTTCACCATTTGCTCGAATAAAGATTCTGCTATTTTCGTCTTGACTCCATTTCTCGTGGAACCGTCTATAAACCTCTCTCGATGCTTTTGCATCTCATCCACTTTTTTCTTTCCGATGCAGTTGTGAGCAATGAAGTCATTGGCAATCAAGTTGTGCGTCGATCTAATTGTCAAGTCAAATACTTCTTCATCACCGATATATTCAATAGAAACTATCCGATCCCAAAAAACCTCTGATTCCGCGATATTCATTAATTCTGGATCCTGGAATGCTGTAGCAAAATTTTGCACTCTATGTCGTGACAAACTCTTAGTTGAACTTTTCTGGAAATTTAAGCCAGAAGACATCGTTCCTTGCTTTGCTCCCACAGACAGATCGATTTCTGCCCAAGTCATCCCACTAGCTTTTTTCGCCTTAGCAATTATCCCGATTACTTCCGCAGGAATCGTATGCTTAGAATTGTTAGGCTGTTTATCTTTAATAACTAAATAACATTTTTGTGCCTTTTCCCACTTATCGCTACTTAGGTAAGGCTGAACCAGTTCGCAGAATTTGAGCATATCCTCACGTCCGGTGATTTGCGCTCGATAAGAGATATGAGGATTACCTTTATACTTAATTTTCTTGACATTGAAGAGGGCCACAATTCCCAGGCGCAAGAGTAGATGCTGAACTTGTATGATTAATACTGATGAGGTTGACGTGTAATCTGCATGTCCGAGTCTCGTGTCAAAGCTCCCATCTGTTGACCATAAGGTTCCCAAGAAAAGTTGTAACTGGCTCTTCGATAGTAAATACACCCAACTGGGAATCTCTTTATCTCTGGAATGAGCGCGTTTTACATGGCTATCTACCCAACAGTTAAAGGCTGACACAAAACCAATTCTAGCATAGAACACTGATTTACGACCGGGATGTAACTGATAATCTACTGGTGCAGTTGATCCAAATAGTTTATAGGCACAATCATTGAAATCAGCAATTAACTCCATATCGCTATTGCAGAAATAACTAGAAGCAGGCTTCTTAGTGGAAAGATGACCATCTCCCAACAAATAAGCCACTAGCTTGATTTGAGCGTCTGATATTTCACTGCTATGATCTATCGGGATGTTTTTGGCCAGGCCAATGCGATCGCCCACCTGAAAATCTCCCAGAGGCTTCCATCCTAACAGGGTGTAGAAAAGATGATCCGCCGTTGCCCTAATTTTGCGGTTAGTTTTGGTGGTAATTTCCCAAACAGAGCGCATCCCATTAGGATAAATTTCGTCTATTGGCTGCTGCGTCATCTTCTGGGTCTGCAAATCCAGGGAGAATACTTTTCTACGCAGCCAATACTCTGGGTTGGAGGCAATTTCACTCAGGGCTACCTTAGCACCGGTTGCTGCATCTATTATTTCAGTTGAGCCACTCAAGCAGCGACGCAATAAGTCCGCTTGACCCAAGGAATATCCTCCTAAGTCCTGAGCGATTCTCATGATTTGCTCTTGGTAGACCATCACCGCATAAGTTTCTTTGAGAATCGGCTCTAACATGGGATGTTCGTATTCAATGGGTTCCCGACCGTGCTTGCGATCGATAAATTTATCCACCAGACCCGCATCCAAAGGTCCAGGTCGGTACAGGGCCAGAATCGAAGATATATCTTCTATATTATCCGGCTTCAATTTCTGCACCACCTGACGCATTCCCGAAGATTCCAATTGAAATATTCCTTCGAGATCTCCTTTCCCTAGCAGTTCGTAAGTATTTTTAATATCTTCGGGGATTTTATTTGCCGTTCCTTTGGCAATAATTTCCCAAGCTTTTCTCTCATCTAGAGGTAACCGGTCTGGATCTATATCTCTTTGATGATTTTTTTTAATCAATTCTACCGTATTCTGGATAATTGTCAAGTTTTTCAATCCCAGAAAGTCCATTTTTAACAGACCCAGAGATTCCAATTCTTCCATAGAATACTGGGTGGTCGCCCCCCCTTCATTATTCTTTTGCAGCGGCACAATTTCATCCAACGGTTCCGCTGAAATCACCACCCCCGCTGCATGCACGCCAGCGCTTTTGTTTGTCCCTTCCAACCGCATCGCCATATCTATCCACTGGCGGACCGGGATTTCGCCAGTGATTTCTCCCCGATCGTCTTTAACTGGAACTCTGCTATTTTCATATGCTTCTTTGAACTTCGGTTCCGGCGACTCATTAGAAATCATCTCCTTCAGTTTTGCTGGTTTCCCCCGCGCTACCGGGATGTATTTCGCCATCCGATCGGCGTCTCCGTAGGAAACCCCCAAAACTCTCGCCACATCTTTGAGCACCGCCTTGGAAGTCATCCGGTTAAAAGTAATGATTTGGGCTACCTTTTCTGCACCATACTTGTCCGTAACATATTTAATCATGTCATCCCTTCTTTCAATGCAGAAATCCGAGTCAATATCCGGCATTGATTTCCGTTCGGGATTGAGAAATCGTTCAAATAGCAGTCCGTGATGTACCGGATCTATATTAGTTATTTTCAGGGCATAGGCCACCAGCGAACCCGCTGCACTTCCCCGTCCCGGCCCCACGGGAATCTTATTTTCTCTGGCATAATTTATATAATCCCAAACCACTAAAAAGTAACTGGAAAATTTCTTTTCCTGCATTACTTTTAGCTCAATTTCCAACCGTTCTTTATATTCGGGATAGCGACTTTCTATTTCCTTGCGGCCTTTGCATTTTAGCCGTTCTTCCAGTCCTTCCCATGTTTTTTCCTCCAGAAAACTATCTGGTGTATGGCCTTCCACCTGATAATTGGGGATGCGCGGTGCCCCCATTATCTCATATTTTTGCACCACCTTATCCGCCACTTCTACCGTGTTCGCGATCGCCTCTTCGATCGCCTTATCTGGTAAATGATCTCTAAACAACTGCTTCATCTCATCAGCTGACTTTAGATACTCCGTCCCGCTGTAGCGAAAAGCCCGCTTTTCATCATTATACAACTTATTCGTGTTAATACATAGCAGGGCATCGTGAGCTTCAACATCATAGCTGGAAATATAATGGGAATCATTGGTCGCCACAATTTTGATTCCCAGTTCCTGGGCCATCTCCCAGATTTCCACATTAACTATTCTATCTTCCCAGTAACCGTGATCTTGAATCTCTAAATAGTAATCATCTCCAAATATTTCCTTGTACCATTTTGCCACCTCCCAAGCTTCTTCTGCTCGATCGTTTAGAATTAGCTTTGGCACTTCTCCCGATCTGCAACCACTGGTAACTATCAGACCTTCATGGTATTCTGCCAGCCATTCTTTCTGAATGCAAGGACGGGCAAATATTCCGCTTCCCTGCTTTCCCTCCAGATGTGACTTTGTCGTCAGCTTCACTAAGTTTTTATAGCCCTCTGTATTTTTCGCCAGCACCGTTTGGTGATGGTTCCTAAAATATTCTTTATCCTTTTTAATTGTTTTAATTGTCTTATTTACCACATACATTTCATTGCCAATAATTGGCTTAATGTTTTTTTCCCTGCAAACCTTGATCAGCTCGATCGCCCCATACATTACCCCGTGATCCGTTAGGGCGATCGCCGGCATTCCCAACTCCTTAGCTCTATCTACCAATAGTGGCAGTTGAGAAGCCCCATCCAGCAAACTATAATCACTGTGAATATGTAGACCTACAAAAGACATTCTTGCTAATTGTTAATTGCTAATTGTTAATTGCTATCGAATTATTGTGGGCCGTGCCCACCCTACCATTGCTGTCGAGTTATGGTGGGCCGTGCCCACCTTACCCATCTCCCGAACCAATTTTACCACTAAATCGAGGGAGTTTTTAGATGCCACTCCGTCGTTTGCTCGTAGGCATTTGCCACTTGCAACAGCAGATCTTCTCGCAACACATTACCTATCAATTGTAGACCGATCGGGAGTCCTTTGTCATCAAATCCACAGGGGATACTTACAGCCGGCAGTCCTGCCAGATTCACCGGGATAGTCATCAAGTCCAATAAGTACATACTCAAAGGATCTTCTGTTTTTTCCCCCGCCTTAAAAGCGGTAGTCGGAGCCGTCGGACAGGCCAATATATCTACCTTAGCAAAAACTCGATTGAAATCCTCCTTAATTAAAGTCCGAACCTTTTGGGCCTTGAGATAGTAGGCATCATAATACCCCGCCGAAAGAGCATAAGTCCCAATCATAATCCGGCGTTTGACTTCGGCCCCGAAGCCAACAGAGCGAGTCTTGCCATACATCGATAGGAGATTCTCACCGGACGCCCGCAATCCATATTTTACCCCATCATAACGGGCCAGATTTGCTGACGCTTCCGAAGGCGCAATGATATAGTAAGCTGGCAGACCGTAGCGGAAACGGGGACAAGAAACTATCTGCACCTCGACTCCCAAGTCTTGTATATGTTCGACAGCTTTCTTTACCGCTTCTTCTACTACCGGTTCTAATCCCGCCCCAAAGGTTTCTGCAATCACCCCAATTCTCAATTGTCCCCTGGACTTGAGATTTGGTTTGAGCATCTCCACATAGTCGGGCACCTCAACCTTCAGACTGGTGGCATCTTTGGGATCGTAACCCGCGATCGCCTGCAACAGAATCGCCGCATCTTCCACCGTGCGACCAAATGGCCCAATCTGATCCAGAGACGAAGCAAAAGCCACCAAACCATAGCGAGACACCCGACCGTAAGTAGGTTTCATGCCGAAGATGCCGCAGAACGATGCCGGTTGGCGAATCGAGCCTCCCGTATCCGAACCCACAGCCACCACTGATTCAGATGATGCTACCGCCGCCGCCGATCCACCGGAGGAACCCCCCGGCACCCGGGATAGATCCCAAGGGTTAGCCGTTCCTTCATAAGCAGAAGTCTCCGTAGAACCTCCCATCGCGAACTCGTCCAGATTCGTTTTCCCCACCATCACCGCACCCGCCGCTGCCAGTTTTTCTGTCACCGTTGAGGAGTAAGGCGGCACAAAACCTTCCAGAATGCGGGAACCGCAAGTTGTGGGGATCCCTTCAGTGCAGAGATTATCCTTGATGGCGATCGGGATCCCTGCTAGCAGCCCTATTTCTTCTCCGGCAGCTATTTTCGCATCCACTGCCTTTGCCTGTTCCATCGCCCGATCGGCTGTCACGCACAAGAAGCTGTGTAACTTTGGCTCCAAGGTCTCTATGCGATCGAGGGCTGCTTGGGTTATTTCTGTAGCCGAACGCTCTTTATTTATCAGTTGACCGTGCAACTCGCGAATGGATGTCATACTCTTACCTTCTTCTTACTTCCGTCCCGATTTTACTATCAGCCCAGCCCATCTCTTTTCTCTATCCTACCACTCTCAGCTTTTCTTTTTATGCAAATTTCATGCTGTTTATCATTCTTTCTTCATCATCTATAGTCTCGTCAAATATTTTTTCCCAAATCTACCTTCTACCATCAAACTCCTTTTATTCTCTTACTCTCGATCGATTATTCATGCTTTAGTCCGATCGAATCAATATACACCGACAAGCATTGATAAAGTACAAATTCCATAAGTGCGATCGCCACTGAAAGTAGTCGCGATCGCCTTGCCGCTGCTGATAGTTCAGCAGCGCTGACAGCAGGGTAACAGACAGGACAGATGTCCAGGGTCTGAGTCAGACCATAGAAAAATTTTACATCTGGCCGCTGAGGACCGGTGTCCTAGCTGCTGCCATCGTCAACTCCCCCACCCATTCTTCAAAAATTGTCAGATTTACCGGTTTGCAGCGCTTAACCACAACTGTAATTCCCTGCGCGCCTTCCTTTTCCAAGTCTTCTATGTATCCTGACTGGGCTACTTCCGCTTCATTCTTGTTCGCAAAAGGTCCGAAATAGTAGGTGCAACGGGGGGTATCGGTGACAATTTCCACCCACCATGCTAAACCCAGGGCGTTCAGCGAGTTCATCATCAGTTCTTTCATTTCTTTTACCTCTTTATCAATGTTTGAGCGATATTATCCAGCGGTCTACAAATGTTTGAGCGATCGTCCGGCGATCGACCGATGTTTTCTTCCTTACATTTTGTTACATGCGGTTACCTTTCTTATGGAACTGCTTAACTATTCTTCACATTATGACCTAAATTCAAGGTATTTGCCCAGCGCTGACGAAAAATTTCATAAAGACTCATGGCAGTTGCCACCGATGCATTCAAGGTGGGAGTATGTCCCAGCAGCGGGATCGAGACCAACAGGTCGCAGTAGCGTTGTGTCAACATACTCAGACCTTCGCCTTCGGACCCTACCACCAACACCACCGGACCTGCGAACTTAACTGCATGTATTGGCTGACTGGCGGAGGCGGCAGTGCCATAGATCCAAAAACCAGCCTCTTTCAACTCTTCCAAGGCCCGACTGAGATTGACAACTCGGGCAACTGGAAAATATTCTAAAGATCCTGCCGCCACCTTCATCACCGTCGAAGTCACCCCGGAGGCCCGGCGTTGCGGGATCACCAGTCCCTGAGTCCCCAAAGCCTCTGCCGTGCGAATAATTGCACCTAGGTTTTGAGGATCGGTAATGCCATCGGCTACCACCAGTACCGGTTGTTCTGAAACCGATTTGGCTTTGGCGATCAGTTCGCCCAGGTCAATGTAAGCGTAGGGCGCTACTTGAGCGGCCACACCCTGGTGATTAGCGCGACTGGTAATTTGGTCCAGACGCCGGTAGGAAACCTCATCGATAACAGTGCCAGTTGCCTTTGCTTGCAGCAACTGGGAGTGAAAGCGAGGATCGTAGCGCATGCGATCCGTGATCCAGACTCGGTTTAAGCGGCGCCTACCTCTCAGGGCCGCTAGGACAGTATGAATTCCGTAGATTAAATCAGTCTCTTGGTCAGTTGCTTGTGGATCGACTCCTGTAACTGCTGGTGGCCGATCGCTGCCTATACCTTGAGGGCCCGATCGCTTGATTTTGGGTTTATCGGGTTTCCCTCGTTGAGACTGATGTTTTCGATTTTTCGCACAGCGTTCTTTTGGGGCTGCCATAGAGTTGTCATTGCCTCATCTGGTAGTTTACTGTATCAATCAGACATTTATCTGTCTGTCATCCTCGACACAATTTACACCAAAGTTGTCAGTAGTCAGTTGTCTGTAGCCTGTAGCCTGTAGCGCTGAGGACAAATCCCGCGTTGTTGATTGACAATTGATAATTGACAATTCACAATTGAAAATTATCCAGAGCCAGCTGTGCCAACAGCTTGTTCAATCGCTGGCAGTCTGTGATGTATAGGTATCCGATCAAAGTCTCTAAGCTGGTAGCTTGCTGGTAGGTTTCGGGGTCTAAGCGCCGGGGACATCCTGTAGCGCCGTTCCGTCCGCGCTTCAAAATTTCCAGTTCCACCTCTGTGAGATGAGGTAATAGCGACTGCAAATGTCGTGCCTGACTTTCTGCTCGCACCTGGGCCACCACCCGATTATGATAATCGCGCGATCGCTTGGGGGGCATTAGGTAATGTGTACGGATATGCAGCTCATAGACTGCATCTCCTAAATATGCTAAAGCAGAGGGCGAAAGTCGTTTGATATCTGCCGATGACAATTCTAACCCAGGCTGACTACTATTATACACCACATCTTCTCAAATAGCAAACCGAGCGCAAAAAAAACCAGCTATCCAGAGGGTTTTCTGGATAGCTTTGATAGCGGTTGGTGGCTCAAGACTTCTTGTTCTGGACATGTTCGACAGCCTCATCTATCGAGTTCCGCAAGGACAAGAACTTCTCTAGTCGAACTAGCTTCACAGTTTGAGTCACGCGAGCATTTGAGATGATTTGCAAGGTGCCTTCGGAATTTTGAGCCTTCTTGACCAGTTGCACTAATGCTCCTAGGCCAGAACTGTCAACAAAGTCTATCGTCGAAAGGTCCAAAATAATATTGCTCGGACCCTCATCGATATACATGCCGATCTGCTTGCGAAAGGCCGGTTCTGAAAAGGCGTCTAACAAACCAGTGAGGCGAAATAGTTGATAATTTTCCCTGACATCACGAGTGCCTCTTAAACTAACGGTCAGGGTTAGTGGCTCAGGAATAAAACCCCCTCCTATTAATATTCTGCTTGGTTCCATCAGATCGATAATCTAGATTAACACGGGCAATGGGGTTCGTGCAACCTACCCAGAGAATCCAGCCCTTGCCGATTTTTCGCGCACCGATCGCATGGCCTGGACAAACCGGTCGAACAGATAATCGGCGTCGTGGGGACCGGGACTGGCCTCTGGGTGATGCTGGACGGAAAATAGCGGCAGTGATTTGTGCCGCAACCCCGCGACGGTGTGGTCGTTCAGGTTCCAGTGACTAATTTCTACATCGGCGTTGGCCAAGGATTCGGGATCGATGGCAAAACTGTGATTCTGGCTGGTAATCTCCACCTGTTGGGTTAACCCAGCAGGTTGATTTAAGCCGCGATGACCGAATTTGAGCTTGTAGGTTTGGGCCCCCAAGGACAACCCTAAAATCTGGTGTCCCATGCAGATGCCAAACATGGGTTTTTCCGCACCCAAAAGGGCTTTGGTGGTTTCGATCCCTTCGGTGACGGCGGCTGGATCTCCAGGACCGTTGGATAGAAAGATACCATCGGGGTTGTATTTGAGAATCTCTGCTGCTGGCGTGTTGGCGGGGACGACGATCACCCGGCAACCGTAACTGGCCAAGCGGCGGAGAATATTGCGTTTGATGCCAAAGTCGATGGCGACTACGGTGAAAGTTTCTGTGCTGCTACCCACACCAGTGGGGTTGAACTCCCAAGCAGAGTCGGTGACCTCAGACCACTCGTAGACTTGGGATGTGGTCACTTCGCGAACGAGATTTAAGCCATTCATGCTGGGTGCTTGCTTGACTTGGGCTAGCAATTCGGCCTCCGACTCGATTTCGGTGGAAATGCCGCCGTTCATGGCCCCGACTACGCGAATTCTGCGGGTGACGGCCCGGGTGTCGATGCCGTAAATGCCGACAATGCCCTGTTCTTTTAGGTAGTCTGGCAGGGATTGGGTGGACCGCCAGTTGCTGGGGCGGGTGCAGATGTTGCGGGCGATCGCCCCCTTAACCTGGGGCCGACTGGATTCTTCATCTTCGGGGTTGACGCCGGTGTTTCCCAATTCGGGATAGGTGAAGGTAACGATCTGACCGCAGTAGCTGGGGTCCGTCAATACTTCTTGATAGCCAGTCATCCCGGTGTTAAACACCACCTCCCCGATGGTGGTTCCGGTGGCACCGAAAGACCAACCGCGATAGCTGGAACCGTCGGCAAGCACTAGCAAGGCGGACTTAGCATGAGAATTTGGCATAGATATGTTCGTAAAGCTGACAACGATGGTTATTATGGCACGATGCCCAGAGTTGGATGGGGTATCTCGATGACAAATTCCGCCCCCTGTGCCGGTGCTGCTATAGGCGATGGTGCAGGGTGTTACCTTACTGTTACCTTACTGCTCGCACTCTGTTACCTTACTGCTCGCACGGTATAACCTTACTCGAAGCGGGACGCGGTCGGATGGGGATCTCGATGACAAATTCCGCCCCCTGTGCCGGTGCTGAAATACAGTGAAGCTTCCCTCCATGCTTATTTACCACGATCGAGTAACTGGTAGACAAGCCCAAGCCCGTGCCAGCACCCACGGGCTTGGTGGTAAAGAATGGGTCAAAAACCTTCTTTTGCACCTCCGACTGAATGCCAGGACCATTATCAGCAATGCGGATCTTCACCCAGTTGTCTGCTGTCACTTCGGTGCGAATGGTAATGGTGGGCACTTTGCCTGGGACATCACTGGGCCGCGACAAAGCATCGATCGCATTATTGAGAATATTCATAAACACCTGATTCAGTTGAGCAGCATAGCAGGTCACCTGTGGCAGTTTACCGTACTCTTTAATTACCTCAATTGCTTTATTACCTTCATCGCCTCTGATACTAGATTGCAACATGAGTAGAGTGCTGTCGATTCCCTCATGGATATCCACTGGCTTCATGTCTGACTCATCCAGATGGGAGAAAGAACGCAAACCTCGGACAATATCCCGGATGCGTTGGGCTCCCACTTGCATCGAACCCATCAGCTTTTGCCAATCTTCTACCAGGAATTCCAGGTCTAGTTCCTCTAGGGCCTCGCTGATTTCTTCCACCGGTTCTGGATAATGTTGCTGATAGAGTTGCATCATGTCGAGTAACTCTTGAAAATATTCATCCCCATGGGAGAGATTGCCATAGATGAAGCTGACTGGGTTGTTGATTTCATGGGCTACTCCCGCTACCATCTTCCCTAAGCTAGACATTTTTTCCGTGTGAATTAGTTGGGCTTGGGTCCACTTCAGTTCGTCGATAGTTTGTTCTAGATGCAGGTTCTTTTCGTTTAATTCCCTCGTTCTCTGTTCCACTTTCTGTTCCACTGAAGTATACAGCAATGCATTCTCCAGGGAGATGGCTGCTTGGGCCGAAAGCACTCTTAATACTTCCAGTCCCTCAGGGGTAAAGGCCCCGCTGATGAGGTTGTTTTCTAAGTACAGGATGGCTATGAGTTTACCCCCTTTGACGATCGGGGTACATAAGAGCGATTTCAGTTGCCGTCGGGCAATATAGGGGTCGAAAGTGAATTGCCCGGAAGCTGCGGCATTGCTTAATACTACATCATCACGAGTACGCTCGACATAATTAATTACTGTCACTGGCAAGTCCTGGACCTCTGCTACTGGCTGAGATTGCTGCACGACTACTGCGGGAGGATCTACCGTTGCTTTCGCCTCCAGCAGCAGTTTTCCCTCTTTGGGCAAAAGCAGACAGCCTTGTCGCGCCCCGGCATTCTCGTAGAGAATCTTCATCAATTTTGACAGCAATTTATCCAGCACCAGTTCGCAGGAAATGGCTTGGGATGCTTTCATGAAGGTGGTAAAATCTAGGACATTATAACTGCTAGAAGCTGTATGGGTAGATCTAGTTTGGATGGGAGTCAACGGAAAGGCTGTTGGCGCGCGCAGTTGGGGATATTTTTTCTGCAAATCCTCTACCTTGCGGGATGCGCCCCAACGTTGGTAGCCATAATGAGCTTTTTGCATGTATAGTTGGGCAAATTCCTGTTTGCCTTTGCTTAACCAAAACTTGGCCGCTAGTTCGTTGGCTAATGCTTCATTCTGGACGAAATCGTTTTTCCGGGCTGAGGCGATCGCCCGATCGTACAGGTCCATGGCCTCTAATTCATTCCCCGATATCCGGGCTATCTCTGCTGCTACCAACAGGTACTTGTGCTGGAAGTTTTCCGGGCAGTTGTCCGCCCAAATTTTCATCTGCTTTTGATTTGCTGTCAATTGTTGCCAATATTGTTGTTTGATTTCTAATGAAGCTGACTGATAGAGGGCTGCCAAAATTAGTGAGTAGTGAAAATTATGTTCAGAACCTTGGAAATGTCCTAAAACAAACCCCAGCCACTTTTCTGCTGCCAAGGCACAGTTTAATGCTTCCGTAAACTCACCGTACAGATATAATACCTGGGATTTGAAGATGTTAAAAGTACATAGCCAAGCAAAACTGTTATGATCGTGACAACTTTCCAGATATTGGACTTCGTTAATTTCTCCATTGTGAAATTCCAGCTTGCTGGCCGTCATGGCACTCAAATTCAAAAGAATGAGTTGGAAACCTAAGAGGCCATCAACTGCCCATTGATTTTGAATCTTCTGGTTAAACTGCAAGAATTTTGGCAGAGTGTCTCGCAGATATTTGATAGTTTTTCCTTGATAAATAAGTAACGTAATTGGTGTTCGATCGCGTAGCCTGAGTGCCGTAACTCCCCAGATGACAAACCGGCTTGATAGGCATCGCTGAAAATATCCTCAGCCCACTTAATATGTTTTACCCAATGATTCAAATGACCAGCCAGAACCAAACAAGCACCGCATTTTTGAGCATGGTTATTAAATTTTTCACTTAGTTGCACGGCCAGTCGGCCAAACTCATAACCTAATTGATAGTGACCTAAAACAGACCCCAGGATAATTCCGTAAGTAACGTAAGCCTTCGCTGATTCGGGAACGTGACCGTATTTGAGGGATATCTGAGCCATTTTGACCACAATCACGGCGTAGAGTTCTTGATTGCTAAAGTAGGCAGGCGGATCGATATTCGATAACAATTTTACCCCTAATTTTTGCTCGGGTATTGTCATCTCTGGCGCATGGAGTAATGAGGATATTTCTCGATCGCCCAAATTCGCCTTAGCAAGACTGAGTTCCACATCCAGTGCCCTTTGCAAGTCTGATTCTGGTAAGTCTATCCCTAATTCCTGAAGGGCCGATCGCCCTGTTTGAATTGCTGCTTCATATTCTGCCCTTAGAGTATACTGAAAAAGAAGCATATCGTAAATTAATGCTCTTTCTAAGGCAGTTTTTACCTTAGATATAGTAAAATTAATCAAGGATTGCGATCGCTCAAAGTTACCGTTTAAGGATTCGACTTCAGCCCTCTCTTTATACAGTGCCAAGGTCAAAGCATACTCTTGTACCCAGCTATTTTCGGTTAAAATTTCCATCCCGGCGGTTAAATAAGTCCTGGCGGCGGCATAAGCGGTTGCGTCTTTGGCTTTTTGACCCGCTTGTAAGTTCAATTCAGCTAATTCAACTTGTTCGGACCGGTCGGTAATCAATTGGAGACCCTGATTCAGATGGTCCGTTAACTCAAAGATTCTTTCGGTCCGTTCTTCTGGAGACAGATTTTCTAGCAGCAGCTGTCCGATCCTGAGATGTACGGCTTTTTTCTGGTCCTCATCGATCGAGGCATAAGCTGCCTGTTGCACCCGATCGTGCCCGAATTTATAATTGAGAATTAACATGGGATCGTCAATCTCAGAGTTTTCCGTACTCTCTAAGGAGGAAGTGGCCTGGACTAATCCTTCTGTAATTGCGGGCAAAAGCGCCTGAAAAGTTTGGGCTTCGGGTTGTTCGCGGACGATCGAGAGGCGGTGTAGATCGAACTGGTTGCCCACACAAGCGGCCAAGCGTAAAACTTCCTGGGTTGTGTCGGGCAATTTCTGCAACTTGCCAATCATTAAATCTACCACATTATCAGTGATGCCCACTGCCTCAATTTCTTTGACGTTCCATTGCCAGCGTTTTTGCTGAATATCAAAGGTGAGCAGATGTTCTTGATATAGGGTTTTCAGAAATTCATTTACGAAGAAGGGATTTCCCTCTGTTTTATCCATCACCAGTTCTGCCAAGGGGATTACCCGATCGCGATCGCATTGCAAGGTATCGGCAATCAACTGAGTAATATGTGACAAGCTTAAATGAGTTAAGGTAATCTGGTTGATGCTTATTTCTTCGGACCTCAGTCTGTCAATAGTCATCATCAAGGGATGAGTGGGACTGACTTCATTATCTCGATAGCCCCCCAGCAACAGCAGAGAGTTGCTGTCAGTATCCATCATGATTAACTCTATTAACTTGAGTGTAGCGGAGTCGGCCCATTGCAAATCGTCTAGAAAGATAACGAAGGGATGGTGCTGTTGGCAAAATACCCGAATGAACTTTCCAAAGACGAGATTAAAGCGGTTTTGAGTCTCGGTAGGTCCTAGTTCTTGCACCGCCGGTTGGGGTCCGATAATTAATTCTACTTCGGGGATGACATCTATAATTACCTGCCCATTCTCTCCCAAGGCCCCTTCGAGTTTCGATCGCCAGCAGTTCAGTTGGGCTTCACTTTCGGTTAACAGTTGCCGCACTAATTCCTCAAAGGCCGCCACGACGGCAGAATAGGGAATATTCCGCTGAAACTGGTCGAATTTCCCAGAAATAAAATAGCCCCGACGTGCGGTGATGGGTTTGAAAAGTTCTTGCACGAGGGATGATTTTCCGATGCCCGAATAACCGGCCACCATCATCAATTCTGCTTTGACTGTCTCCGCAACTCTCTCAAATGCATCAAGTAACGTCTCAACTTCTCCTTCCCTGCCGTAGAGTTTTTGGGGAATTTGAAATTTGTCGGAAATATCTTGACGCCCGAGGGTAAATTCTGATATGCTTCCTTGAGTCATCAGTTGGGTGAGACCTGCTTCTAAATCCCCTTGAATGCCCCAGGCACCTTGGTATCGTTCTTCAGCGGTTTTCCCTAACAATTTCATCACTATGTCTGATATTGCTTGGGGAATCTCGGGATTGATTTTGTGTGGTGGCACTGGCGAAATAGCGATGTGACAATGCACCAATTCCATTGCATCTGCGGTCTCAAAAGGCACCTGACCAGTCAACAGTTCGTAGAAGGTGGCACCGAGACTGTAAAAGTCACTCCGATAATCCACCGAACGGTTCATTCTGCCAGTTTGTTCTGGGGATATATAGGCCAAGGTGCCTTCTAAGACCTTGGGGTTTTTGAGGGCAGTATTTTCCCTGGTCAAGATGCTGGCAATGCCAAAGTCGATGATTTTCAGTTCCCCTGTCCTTGGGTTAAATACTATATTGGCAGGATTGATATCTTTGTGGATGATATTGGCCCCGTGGATCTCCCCCAGGATCGAGGTAATGCGAATGGCTAATTCCATAATTTCTGACAGGGGAAACTGGCGTTCCTGATGCAGTTTCTCTAAGGACTTCCCGCCGAAATCTTCCAATATCATTACTAAAGTATTCTGATATTTTTGCAATTCATAGGCTTTGATAACGCCGTCGCTGTTCAGCTTGCGGGTAATTTCATATTCCTGTTTATAGCGGGTGAGTTCTGCTGGGGTGGGATAATCTTGCTTGAGAACCTTGAGGATAACCGGTTGCTTATCCTGACTGCGGATGCCTCTATACACGTAGGAGTTGGCACTTTCATATATTTGCGCTAGTACCTGGTAACCGGAAATGGCGATCGTCATAGTTTTCCTCTTAGCCTAGTTCGGGAGCGAATACATATATTATCTTAAAACATTGTGAGGGAAAACATTCTTTCTTTAGACTGATTTTATTTTTCTGCTGGGGGAATGCAGGGACCGGCGATCGCCTCTACTAGGTCACTGCCCGATACCAAGAAGTGTAGGGTGGGCACCGCCCACCGAAATCGCCGCCACTTATACCATTTTATTTAATGATGATACAGTTATCCCTCCGGGGGTTCAACCCCCGGCTAATAGCTGAATTATGTTAAAACCGACTAATAAACTTTCCCAGTAATTGTAGCTTTTTTTTACAAAAATGGTACTACTAGGGTGCTCACGACAGCTATTCTACTAAATGGACCCAATCACAAGTTGCTTGTACTGCTCGAAAGATTCGCTGGACACCAGACGATCAAGTTAGCATCAACACAATGGCGGCGGGCGAAGCATTTCGATATAAAATCTGTCAAGTTATGACACAAATTGTCGCTCCTCAGCTTCGCCCCTACAAATATATGTGCAAAACTGAGATGCTCCCCGCACGATAAAGTTGGCATCAACACAAACTATATTTGCTGTCATTTTTCTTCAGACCCCGGAAAGCTAGCTTGCAAAATTTGTTCGGTGCGTTCCTCTCGCATCTTCGCTAATTGCTAATTGCTAATTGCTAATTGCTAATTGCGGGCTTGTTTGATTTCACCGACTTTCCCCTTGTCCCCCTTGTCTCCCTTCTCTATTTGCGCGGCTTTCGATGCACCCATGCGATCGGGGTAAAATAGCCTCTGCACATCCTCAAGTCACCTCTTCTGATTCCCAAAAGCCAGTTGGCCAAAAAATCAGTTTCTCTCCCATTTAATATATGATTTGTTGATTGGGATATCGAAGGGTTTTCCCCCTGTAATGAATTGAACTTTGATTGTCGGAGAACATTAACAGATAGAATAAATGCAACCTACCCAAAATGAGGGTGAAGTGATTAGCATTCTCTGTCGTCAAATATTAATGTAACCGTACTGTAGTGGGCAGTATCTACCAGAGACCGCCCACGATCGCCATCTGGTTTGGCATCGGCATGTCTCTGGTGCCACAAACTTTCCCAGCAGATAATTAGCCCTGCCGAATATTTTTATGGTCTGTCAATGTCGCGATCGCTGATCGGTGACGAACGAGCCGTTGGTGGACTGAAGCTGTGAGCGATCGGGTGTTGTGCCCCTACCGGTGCTGGCTTGGTCCTGAATGAAAACTACCCAACCTCCAGATGCTGCCGGTGCGATGCTAACCCCCTTTCCAGGAGGCTGTTTTCTGTAAGTAACCGGTGCTGAAAGAAGGCTTTTTCAGTAATTTACGTATAGGTATGTTATTTAAATATCTGGTGAAAAAATGAGACTTTTGACCCCTTTTAGGGGCTCGTGGTCGGCTCGTGATCGGCTCGTGGTCGGCTCGTGGTGGGATTTAACGGGATGCTTGGGCACGGAGGGTTTATGCAGTTTGGGAAATTTTTTGGGGAGATTAGTTTCGGGGCTTGCTAGTACAGCCGGTGATTTCTGACGCTTTGGGTCAGTGCCGGTCTGTTCTGAGAATCCGATTACTTTATGACCGGCGATTGGGTGCGGCTCCGGAACCCGTTGGTTGGAGTAGCCGAACCCTAAAGGGGCGGGCTATATACAAATATCATCGATGCACCCAGCTATCAACGGGGCCCGGGGATACCTGAAGGGAATTTGTGGAGAAGCAGTCAGCCCTTAGAGGAAATATTGGTGACCAAAACTCGATCTGGTGTGGTCAAAACCCGTTGCTACTCGACATCGTCGCCCGAACCCTAAAGGGTCCGGCTACAGGAACAAAGCAATGTCATTGCGAGCGTAGCGTGGCAACCTTCCTGCGCGGGCTATATAGATGTATAGATGCACCTGGCTATCAACTACTTATGACCACACCCAACTCGATCTGGTGCGTAGATGGTTGCTTTTGAGAATGAGTAAGTAGTAGGAGATCTCCTAATTGTTTGGGGCAGGTGCCGGTAGTCAAAGGAAATTCCCTTTCCTCTTGACCTGATATGGTCCCATGCTGCTGGCAGGTCAGAACCGGTCAGCGGACGGTGCGATCGGGGTCTTGCCCCCAACTGGCCGCTCTTTAAGCCCTCCGGAGGCGGGAGTCTCCTACTTTAAGCAAGGAAATGCAACATAGGCAATATATCTTGGTGACCAAAACTCTATTTTTGGCGTAGATGGTTGTTTTTTTAAATGATCACTTATGTTATTATGAGATCAAATAATGTTGCTTGGGGCTGGTGCCGGTAGTCAAAGGAAATTCCCTTTCCTCTTGACCAGATATGGTCCGATGCTGCTGGCAGGTCAAAACAGGTCAGCCTCGGGAGCGATCGGGGTCTTGCTCCGAACCGGTTATATCGGTTATATCGTTCCCTGGCGATCGCTCTTAAAGCCCTCCGGAGGCGGGAGTCTCCTACTTGAGCAACGAAATGCAACCAGCGATCGCCCTTTATCTGTGAGGGCAGCGCTGACGGACCTTGATGTACCCAAAGAAAATTAAATGTTTTCAGGAGGATCGACATGCTTTGTGCTGAACGCTTTGACCGCAATAACTTGACTCTCGATACCCCCGAGTCGGGTGTTGGTATGCTGGTAGTTAT
>JBFRWI010000115.1:0-7035 GCA_051439505.1 Hormoscilla sp.
CCGGTTTGTTCATGATATTGACTACCTCTGGCCAGTCAACCGAGAAATGCGCCTGATGAACTCAGGGGCTAATATCGATCGGGCGATCCAAGCAAATATCAAAACCTTTAAGCAATTTGCTCAGTCCCTAGCCTAAAACCCTAGAGTGATTACCCGATCTGCGATCGTCCTGCGGCAGTGGATATTAACCCACTGCCAAACCCAAGAGATTTTTTAGATTGACTTCACTTGTGATATTTAGGAGATATTCTGGAGAAAAACATCATGGCACATCAACTCCAAGCAGCAGAGAAAAATCATAAGTTTTCGCTCTCACCGGGAAAGAAAACGTTAACTGCGATTGAGAAAACCTGTCGCAGCAACTTAGAATCTAACTATACAGAAAAAATAGAAGAGCTGGAGAAGAGCTTTAAGTACCAGAAAAATAGCGATCGCTATTGGAGCGAACCGGAGCAATCCATCTTATATGGTACCCCCCTGTATGAAGCTGCTTCTCCCTCGCAAAAAATAGCACTCAATCACCTGAATTGGTTTTTGGCATATAATAATATTGCTGCTGGTGAAACTGAGGTCATTACTTACAATCAAGTTACCTCCAGTGTATTTGCTGCCATTGGCGGTTACGAAACGATATCCCAAGAGTTAGCTCTCGAAACTGAACAGGAGCGTTCTCACATTCACGCCTTTCACAAGATCGGGTTCTTGACAACAAAGAATTTGCTAGGAAAAGATGCATTTAAAGCTGCCCTCAAAGGTAAATCGTACAAATTGAAGAAAAGAGGTTTAGCTAAGGGATTAAAGGATTCAGATTCGCAACCTTTCTACTTCAATTGGAACAATTTGCTCTTCACAGATTACCGAGACAACACGTTGCGTTTTATCGCTAAAGGGATGTTGAGAGGTTCAAAACAATACTATTCTCAGTATTTGGGGGAATTGGAGCAGAAAAGCCGAATTCCTGGGTCTGCCGGCGGATTTTGGGGACGTGGATTAGCACCAGACTCTCGCTTACGCTTTTTGACCTTTCACTGGGGAGGTTCTCCTTTTATGGCTTGCCAATACTATGCCTTGCGCTATATCGCTAATATGGGAGTAAAAAATGCCGAACTCGCTATCTATAAATATTTCAAGAAATTGGAGAAGAAAGGTGAGTCGATTCCCACTCCAACAGCAATTTCCTACTACCATTTCTTAGATGAAGCATTTCACACCACAACTTCTATGTTTCTTGGTCGAGACTTGTACAAGGAATTTGCAAAACCAACAGCATACGAGAAATTGATGGCTAATTGGACAATATATTTAACTCAGAAAAATTTCCATAATGGAATTTCTGGTGCCTCACCAGTATCTACTGCCAAAGATAACTTCTCTCTGATGGATTTTGTTTACAAGATCCTCAAATCACCTTTGTTTGATATGTCCCAAAGGGAATCACTCCATTGGATGCAGCAGTGTTTCTGTCAGGAACATGAAGGTTTTCACGTGTCTCTCAAATACCACCAAAATCTCCTATCCAATATTCGGCGTTTTTGTGAAGACATTGATTACCTGTGGCCCGTCAACCGCGAAATGCGCTTGATGGCAGCTGCTGGCTCGATTGAGAAAGCCTTGCAAGCTAATCCCCAAACCTTCGATCGGTTTTCTAGATTGGTGAATAATTAACTTGAGTAAAGGAGGGGGGAAAGTGGTTTATGCATTTGCCCCTTGCCCTGTTACTGAAAAAATGAGGAAGAGGAAACATACCGTGATGCTGCTAGATACCAACAAGCAATCCTTAACAAAACCACAGGCAAAAAAGAAAAAGTCTTTAACCCTAATTGAAAATACTTGCCGGAATAATAAGGAGTTTTACTACACCCAAAATATTAAAGAACTGGGAAGGAAGTTCGACTATAGCAGCAACAGGGAATACTATTGGAGTGAACCCGAGTTTTCGGTTCTGTACGGAACTCCCCTTTATGAGGCTGCTTCTGACTCCCAAAAGCGGGCCTTAAATCACCTGTATTGGATGATTTTTTATTATGGAACGGCTTCTTCGGAAACGGGTGCCATTTTCTATAATCAAATTACGGCAGGGGTTTTTGAAGCTGTGGGTGGTTACGAAACCCTATGTCAAGAACTAGCGCTAGAAACAAACCAAGAACGAGAGCATATTCGTGCCTTTCAAAAAGTCTGCCGAGAAACGAGTAAGGCTTTGCTTGGTACGAAAGTATTGACCCAGTTCCTGTATGATAAATCAGTTCATTCGCTCCCTAGCAAAACCTCTAACTCGCCTCGCTTGCGAGATTTATTTGCCATTAACTCAAAGAGTTCTCCTTTACGAATATACGAAGATCGCGCCCTGCGTTTCATAGCCAAAACAATGCTAAAAGGCCAAGAGGACTTCTATTCTAGATATTTGATTGAATTAGAAAAGCAAGGGAAGTTTTTCTCAGCCCCAAAGGTTGCTTGGAATCGACGCAATGCACCGGCTCCTATTAATCAGTTGTCCGCCTTAAGCATTGCCAGTTCTCCCTTCCTAGCATGCTTCTGCTACTTCTCGCGCTTCATGGCAAACGCCCTCACGAAAACTCAGGAACACCGTCATTCCCTCTATTTCAAGGAACTCCAGAAGCAGGGCGAGTCGATACCAATACCAACAGCTATCTCTCGTTACCATTTCTTGGATGAATCTTTCCACATGACAATATCCCAGACACTTACTCGTGATTTTCACAAGGAATTCCCCAAGCCAACGGCTTACGAGAAATTCATAGCCAATGCTAACTTGTACCTGCTACAACGGGTGGTGAACTCAATGAATGGGATTGCTAGCGGGCTGCATGGCAACTATTTTCGTGATGACTCCTTGTTCATGGGTTTCGTTTACAAGCTCCTGCAAACACCAACATTTGATATGTCTTCCCAAGAGGCGCTCTATTGGATAGAACGGTCTTTATGTCACGAACATGAGGGTTTCCACTTGACATGCAAGTACCACCAAAAATTAGTGTCATCTCTACGTCAATTGGCTAGTGAGTTAGACTATCTGTGGCCGATTAACCGCGAAATGCGCTTGCTCGATTCTAGAGTATCAATTGGTAAGGCAATTGAAAATAATATCAAGACCTTTGAACAGTTCTCCAAATCAGTTACTGCTTCCTGATGAATCCCGTTTCTACAAATATCACTACCCCAACTCAGTCCCCTTCGGCAGAGGAACAAGCCAGAGCTAAAGCAAAAGCAGCAGCGAAGTTGAGGCGATCGCTTTCTTGCCTGGTTCCTATTCAACCCCATGGCAGCAAGCGACCATTCTTTTGCATTCATCCCCATGCTGGTGTCGTCTTTCCCTATTATGAATTAGCCTTTTGCTTGGGGGAAGAACAACCATTTTATGGACTGCAATCTCTGGGCATAGCTGGGAAAAGTAAGCCTTTAACCTCGATTGAGGAAATGGCAACTCGCTATATACAAGCCGTGCGGACAGTTCAGCCAGAAGGTCCATATGCTTTGGGAGGGTGGTCTTTGGGGGCGATGCTTGCCTTTGAAATGGCGCAACAACTCCAACAGTTAGGTCAATCTGTCCTGCTAGTTTCCCTAGACGGAACAGCCAACGGAGGCAACAAATTTATCACTAGCTGGGAGATGGTCAAGTTTACTTTGACTTCAGCAGTGCGATACATTTGGCCCTACGTCTTCGATTACTTGAATTTAACCTTCTTGACTGCAAAAAAAACCTCGCAGATAGAACCTAGCGAACATGATACCTCGAAAATTCAGGCTGACAGCCGCACAGCCCAGATAGCAAAAGCGATCGCCCAGAGAGCGGAAACAGCCGAGTTTCGCCAAGGGTCTATTAACCGCTTGTTTCCCATCTTCTGGGCGAATACTAAAACCTTGATT
This sequence comes from Hormoscilla sp., assembly GCA_051439505.1. GTDB lineage: Bacteria > Cyanobacteriota > Cyanobacteriia > Cyanobacteriales > Desertifilaceae > Hormoscilla. The sequence continues at coordinate 3,886 of JBFRWI010000115.1, forward strand.
AACTATAAGCCGCAGCTTTACCCCGGTCGGGTAACACTACTACGCAGTCAGGGTTCGGTGGGGAATGTTCGCCAAGATCCAACCTTGGGTTGGGGTGACTTAGCCCAAGGAGGAGTTGAAATCATCAATATTCCAGGGCATCATCTGAATATTTTGCGGCAACCCCATGTACAAACCCTAGCAGAAACTCTCAAAACCTGTCTTGACTCATGGTCGTGAGCTTCTCTAACATGAAGCAGTGGCTTGAGGCCAATTCTGATACATAACTGAAGTACACATAAATTATCCCTGGAGTTTTTCACAATGGTAAATCAAGATATCCAGCTTCCTTATATGGACTTTATTTTAGAGTCATTTCGCCAAGAAAAATCAGATGTTATTCAAAGCTTTGGACGACATTCCCATTGGGGCTATTGGGATGCGCCAAGTTTAGCAGACGGTTCGGTGGAGGATTTTGCGGCGGCGGCTGAGAAGATGTGCCATCAGGTTTGTGCTGCTGGAGGTATAGTAGATGGTCAATCTGTTCTTGATGTTGGCTGTGGTTTTGGCGGGACTATCGCCAGCATCAATGAAAGATTTAACCAGATGAATTTGGTGGGTGTGAATATTGACGATCGCCAGCTAGAACAAGCCAGGAAGCAAGTGCAAGCGGCTGAAAGTAATCAGGTCGAATTTGTCTGGGGCGACGCTTGCAAACTTCCCTTTGAGGGAGATTCCTTTGATGTTGTCATCGCCAGCGAGTGTATTTTTCACTTTCCCAGTCGCGAAGGCTTTTTTGCCGAGGCGAAAAGGGTACTGAAACCTGCTGGCCGTCTGGCTATCAGTGATTATGTGCCAGTGGAACTTTTGCAACCTTTTTTGAAGCTATGGCAATTCACTGGGCTATGGACTCGCATTTATGGGAAGTGCGATCTCAGTTACACATTGGCGGACTATCATAAGTTAGCGCGGGAATCTGGATTTACGATCTTGCGAGAGTACGATGTCACTGTTAACACTCTGCCAACTTATCCATTCTTTCTAGAAATAACCAAAGGAATGAGTCGAGCTGATTTAGAATTAGAATTTCAATTGGTCACAAAATTGACGGAGTTGTCTAGTGCTCAAGGATTAGTACGCTATCTGATTTTCTCAATGTCTGCCTGATTTTTCGTTGAATAAGTTCCAGGATAATCGCCTCCATTGGCAGCCATTGGCAGCCTGGTTTACAAAACTTGTTAGAAAATGCCCCCAAAAGCTATGATGACGAACTCAGTCAGATGCTAATTGTGTTACAATTATTCAAAGTCGGGGAGTTGGCTACCCCTCGCTCTGGGGTGTGGTCATGCATTTGTTGGATCGGATCCCCCCCCAACCCCCCTTTGGAAGGGGGGGTTGGGGGGGATCGGGCGACTGGGAAGGTCACCCGAACGATCAACGGGTTTTGACCACACCCCTCGCTCTGGGGAAAAGATCGTTGTCCATATTAGTCGATGATAAAGGAGAAAAAGAAAAATGAAGGTACCTGTGAATATTCGCAAAGGTTTTAGCTATGATGAAGCCCTATTAATGGGTAAGTTCTGCCAGCAAGTTTATAGCATTTTCCAGTACGACGACGGGAGTGTAGAAGATACAGAACTTAAAGAAATCTATAACTCTATTCATCGGAATCAAGACTGGAAGTTTGTCCACAGTATCCGCAACGATGAAACAAATATCCGAGGCTTTATCCTCAAGAAAACTAACCTTCAGCAATATGCAGTGGTTTTCCGAGGGTCAATCGTTACCGACAAAGGTGGTGTAGAACTAACGGATATCTTAATCTCAGATTTAAACTGGGATTTTGTCAATTATGGTTCCATGTCTAATTCTGGGATTAAAGTAGCTCAAGGATTTTTTGAAGCCTATGAATCTGTCTCAGATGAGATTAAAATTTTCTTTAAAACTCTACTAGGTCAGCTCAAAGCCATAGATTTTCTGGAAATGGAGAAGATGACCCCTGCAAGGAAGTTTGCCTGCGTTACCGCAATGGCAGATGCTGGATCTATTCGACTAGGTGCTGATTTTGAGCAGGAGGCAAGCGCTCTAATTTTCAAAATTGTTGAAGATGGCGAAATTGGTAACGATCAAGAGTTTGATGAAGTTTTACGCTATAAAGAAAAAAAATTATTAGAACTCGAACAAATTGGTACCCCGGTGGAAGTATATGTCACTGGTCACAGTTTAGGAGGGGGGTTAGCCAACCTCTGTGGCTTAGGTCTGGAACGCTGTTTTATTAGTCTTCCAGATACAGACGTGGTTACCAAAGTTTACACCTTTGGGGGGGTGAAAGTTGGCAATCAGGCTTTTGCCGACTACTACAATCAACAGCTGGGCGAAGGAATGAGCTATCGCGTAGAAAACTTGCTTGATATAGTACCTGGAACTCCATTTTCACCTCCTTTCCCGTTAAATGTTTTAGCTTCCAACGGGCTCAGGATTGGTGGTCTTTATCTAGGGAATTATGCCAGTGTGGGAGAGGTGCATACAGTGATGGGACCAGGTGCCCAGAATTTTTCTGTCGATTTCGGTGGGGCTTTAGGCTTTATGGGCGGTATTCCTTTTCCCCACGGAACCGACAGTTATGTCATGTTGCTAGAAGAGGACAAGCAACGCTGGCAGCAATTATTCGCACCAATCAAGAAGATCTTGAGTCCGTTTCTCAAGGAACTGCTGCAAGAGGAAACTCAGGATATAAAAAAGGACCTCAAGGAGCTAAAAAACCAAATTAAAGCATTAGATAACTCCAGTAATGGCAAGGTGTCTACTACTGATAGCCAGTTGACAGAGGCTTCGAGATCTACAGCTAATTTATCTAGTTAACCCAAGTTATCCCGCCGGGGGTTGCAAACCTCCGGCAAAGCTGTTTCATTGTAGTTGACAAAAAAGGTATTTTAGCACAAAGCTTGCTCAATTGTTACCCGATCGAGGGCCCGACCGATAAACACCAGTCGTGTTTGCCTGGCCTCGGATGCTTGCCAGGGGCGATCGTAGAATGATTCTAACCGATCGCCCACTCCTTGCAGCACCATGCGCATGGGTTTATTGGGAACATCCACAAAACCTTTGATCCGATAGATCTCCTGCTGTCCGACTAGCTGTCGTAATTTGGCTATCAGGGCTTTCGGGTCG
>JBFRWI010000116.1:0-21391 GCA_051439505.1 Hormoscilla sp.
GCCCACCCTACCACCGGCGATCGGGGGGGGGAAATATAGGGAAAAGGAAAAGTCGATGAGAACTTAATAAAGTCGATAAGAACTCACATCTGTACTCACTAACTCCTCTAGCAAGATGGTAGATAGCAAGGATTAACTTGCACTTACTAGCGGGAGGCGAACATGCAACTGTTATCTACTCTCACTTTACTCGCACAAACAACTGCCCGATCGGGCTTCATGCTTCCAGACTGGGGGTTTTGGCTGGGTAGCGGCATCATTTTGTGCTTAATTGAGCTATTTCTACCGAAACATCTGGCAGGAAAATTACGATTAGTGCCTCTGATCATGGGTGTTAATTGTGCGATCGTGGCCTTTCTGTTGTGGCGAACGACCCGTCACTTCGCGCCCAACTTGCAAATCATGTACTGGATGTTTCTGAGTATTGCCGAACTTCTCTGGTTCCGTCCGATCTTCTTCAGCAAGCAGCAAAAGAAGTATATCGTGCCCGATGCCAGCGAGGCCAGGACCGTAACGGCAATCTTACCAGGGGAAGTAGGACGAGTTATTTATGAAGGTACATCTTGGCAAGCCCGTTGTGAAGGACAGCAACCTCTAGCCCCCAACCAGAAAGTTTATGTCCTGCGGCGGGAAGGTAATACCTTAGTAGTGGCGCCGGAAAACCTGTTCAAATTAGAGCAAAAGTGAAAAGTAAGAATTAAAAATTAGGAGAATATTAGCCATGTTAGCAGGACTAGAATTTTATCTGTATCAATGTTTTTTGTTACTGTTCTTCGCCATCACGGGGACAACCCTGAAGGCCAGCTTCGCAGTAGTCAAGCAAGGGGACGAAGCCCTAGTAGAAATGCTGGGCAAGTATGAAGGCAAAAAGCTAGAACCGGGACTGACATTTTTGGTGCCCTATATCGAACGAGTGGCATATAAACAAAGCCTGCGGGAACAAATATTAGAGATGCCGTCCATCGAATGCGTCACGGCGGATCGGTATGATGTCTTTACAGATTTCGTACTGTACTGGCGGATGATCGACTTAGAAAGGGCGTCCTACAAGGTGCAAAACTTCAAGCAGGCGATGTTGACTGTTTTAACCCTGCAAATTCGCACGGAAATCGCCAAATTAGTAGCGGAGGATTTGTTCACGGCCCGTTCAAAACTGAATGAACTCTTAGTGGGAGAGTTAGACATTGCCACAGAACCTTGGGGAATAAAGGTAACGCGGGTGGAACTGCGCAACTTTAAGATTGGTAGCAAAGTCGTTCACGAAGCTTTTACAAATGGCCATTTGCCTAAGTCGCCAAAGCCTCGCGATCGGGCTGCGGTGAAAAGTAGTTGAAGCCCGCCGGGGGTATCCCACCCCCGCGTCATAGCTAAAGTGGGTTAAAACCCACTGAAAACCTTAAAATAGCGATCGCCCGCAAGCAATGTAAAAGATAGAAAAGATTAAATTAGTGAGGTAAGATCGTGAATGACTCTAATCAAAATGAGAGTTCTCAAGGTGCGGGTTGCGTGATAATGGCATTACTCGGAATAGGTGCGATCGGATTTTGGTTATTTGTGGCACCGTACTTCTTAAATTCAGCGGGTAAGGCAAAAAAAACAGAAGCAAAAATGTACGTGGGCTCAATGAACCGCGCCCAGCAAGCTTACTTTTTGGATAACAAAGAACCCGAAGAAAAAGGTAAATTTGCTAACGAGATCGGCAAGCTGGAACTTGGCATTCCCACCGAGACAGAAAATTACAAATATTTACTGCGGGCAACTGACACGGCGACCTTTCACTATGCTATCCCCAAAGAGAAGGAATTGAAAGGTTATGCCGGGGCGGTGTTTATGGTAGAAACAGCGTCCTCAGGAACCTCAGCCATCTTGTGTAAAACTACCGGTCCTGGCCAAATAATTCCCGCTGAACCTCAGATGGAAAATGGCGTTCCTACTTGTGGGACTGGGACTGAAGAATATTGAGGCGCGATCCTATTGGGAGGGTAAGCTGTCCAGTGAATGAAACGAAAAAAAAGGAAAAATAGTCATTAGTGAGGTATCATCATGAACGAGGAAAAAAAACACCTTAATATTCAGGGGTACAGCGAGATTGAATTAATAGTTATAATAGGAGTTTTTGCTACATTGGCTCTGATAGCGTTACCGAGTATTTTAAGTCAAGCTAATAAGGCAAAACAGTCAGAAGCAAAAACTAATATTGGCTCAATGAACCGCGCCCACCAAGCTTACTTTTTGGATAACAAGGAACCCGAAGAAAAAGGTAAATTTGCCAATGAGTTCGGCAAGCTAGAACTTGACATTCCCACGGAGACAGAAAATTACCAATATTTACTGCGGGCGACTGACAGTGCCACCTTTCACTATGCGATCGCCAAAGAGAGAGAATTGAAAAGTTATGTCGGGGCCGTGTTTATGGTAGAAACAGCGTCGGAAGGAACCTTAGCCATCTCCTGTGAAGCTGCTGAACCCGGCCTTATTCCCGCTGAACCTCAGATGGAAAATGGCGTTCCTACTTGTGGGGCTGGGACTGAAGAACTTTGAGGCGCGATCCTATTGCTTCGGAGGTAAGGCGGACGTCCCAGACCGGCGATCGCCTTAGGCAAAGACCATCGAAAACATTGAATTAGTGAGGTATCATCATGAATGACTCTAATACAGATGATTTGCAAGATTGTGGTTGTGCGATAGCGATCTTGATTTGTGTTGGATTAATTGGATATTTTATCGGATCTGCTGTAACTCGTAAAGCTATGGAACAGATATTGTTAAATTCAGCAAATTCAGCAGCAAAAATGTCTGTTGTAGCGATGAATTTTGCCCAGCAAGATTACCTTGAGAATAATCGCTACAAACATGGAAATGCGTCAACAGATATATTTGCAAAAGATATCGATAAACTTGGTCTTGGCATTGCCCCTGACACGGAATATTACAAATATTTACTGAGGGTAACTGACAGTGGCAGCTTTCACTATGCGATCGCGAATAAGAAGAAATTGAAAGGTTATATAGGAGCCGTGTTTATGGTAGAAACAGCGTCCTCAGGAACCTCAGTCATTTTGTGTAAAACTACCGACCCGGGCCAAATCATTCCCGCTGAACCTCAGATGGAAAATGGGGTTCCTACTTGTGGGACTGGGACTGAAGAATTTTGAGGCGCGATCCTCTTGGGAGGAAGTAAGCTGTCCAGTGAATGAAACGAAAAAAAAGCCCAAATAGTCATTAGTGAGGTATCATCATGGACGAGGACCAAAAACACCTTAATATTCAGGGGTATAACGTGATTGAATTAACAGCCGCGATAGCCATATTGGCTATATTGTCTCTGATAGCGTTACCGAGTTTTTTACGACAAGGTATTTTGGCAGAAGTAAGTAATAATATTGACTCAATGAACCGCGCCCAGCAAGCTTACTTTTGGGAGAACAAGGAACCAGACAAAAAAGGAAAATTTGCTAAGGAGATCGGCAAGCTGGAACTTGACATTCCCACAGATACAAAAAATTACAAATATTTACTGCGGGCAAGTGACAGTGCCAGCTTTCACTATGCGATCGCCAAAGATAAGGAATTGAAAGGTTATGCCGGGGCCGTGTTTATGGTAGAAACAGCGTCCTCAGAAACCTTAGCTATTATGTGTATAGCTGCCGAACCTGGCCAACTCATCCCCGCTGAACCTCAGATGGAAAATGGCGTTCCTACTTGTGGGACTGGGACCGAACCACTTTGAGGCGCGATTTTATTGCGAGGAGGTAAGATGGGCAGTGTTTTCCCGGAAGGCAGGCGATCGCCCAACCTCAGATACTAGAGATAAAGGAGGTAAGGTGGGCGGTGCCCACCCTACGATAATTAAATTAGTGAGGTAAAATTATGAATGACTCTAATCAAAATGAGAGTTCTCAAGGTGCGGGTTGCGTTATAATAGGATTACTAGGGCTAGGTGCGATCGGATGTTGGTTCTTTGTCGCACCCTTTGTCGTACCGAGCTTATTCAATGACGCGGGTAAGGCAAAAATGTCAGAAGCCCAAAAGTACGTTGGCTCAATGAACCGCGCCCAGCAATATTACTACTTCAAAAATAATGAATTTACTAACGATCTCAACCAACTCAACCTACGAGGTTTGGATATTCCCAGCGAGACAGAATTCTACTTCTATGTAATCAGGGCAACCTCCGATACCGCCTTTAACTATGCTATCCCTAGATATGAGACATTGCGAGGTTATTTCGGAGGAGTGTTTGTTGGGGTATATCCAGAAACAGGGGAGGAGACGACATTTGCTATCTTCTGTCAAACTACCGGCCCTGGCAGATTCCTACCCGCTGAACCCCAGATGGAAACTATCGGCGCTGGCAGATTCCAACCCCGGACGGAAAATGGAGTCCCTACTTGTCCGGCTGGGACCGAATCATTTTGAGGCGATCGCCCGCATTCAGGTAGTATAATAAAAAAGGTAAGGTGGAATGCCAATGATTTAAATCAAAGAATACTCCGATATGTCCCGCATGATGCTATTAGTCGGTTTGAAATCATATCTTGCACCATTTGCAACCGGAGGCGGAGCCTCGATAATTCGTTCCCAGGCGGGAGCCAGGGAACGAGGGTAATGACTTAAATAAAAATTATGCTTTGAGTCGGTTTTAACCGACTTTAGCTATTAGCCGGGGGTTTGAACCCCCGGCGGGCTAACAGCGAAGAGAAAGAGTTTATGGGAGGAGTAAAAAGATGAAAGAGTACCACTATCAAATAGGTGGCTGTCTTCCGGAAGACGCACCGACTTATGCAGTCCGACGGGCGGACTCGGAACTCTACGCCGGACTGCAAGGGGGGGAATTTTGCTACGTCCTCAATGGGCGGCAAATGGGGAAGTCCAGCTTGCTAGTGCGGACCCTGCAAAAGCTCACAGCCTCCGGTTTTGCCTGTGCCACAATTGATATTTCTGATATTGGCAACCAGCAGGTTTCTCTGGATAAATGGTATGGGGGTGTCGCCTATAAACTCTTGAGTAGTTTTAATCTGTTCGACCCCCTGGAGTTTATGAATTGGTGGCGCGATCGGGCATTAATTCCGCCGGTGCAGCGGTTGAGCGAATTAATAGAAACCCAGTTGCTAGGGAGGATAGCAGCCCAGATGGTCATCTTCATCGATGAAATAGATAGCGTCCTCAGCCTCAAGGAACCACTGGATGACTTTTTTGCTTTAATTAGAGCTTGCTACAACAAACGGGCGATCGATGACCGATATCAGCGGCTGACCTTTGCCCTGTTAGGAGTAGCTACCCCAGGGGATTTAATTGCCGACCATACGCGCACGCCCTTTAATATCGGACGGGCGATCGAACTGAATGGTTTTAGCCTAGAGGACGCCCAACCACTGGTGAAGGGGTTAGGGGAAAAAGTAGATAACCCCCCAGCAGTAATGGCAGAGATTTTATCCCGGACGGGAGGACAGCCATTTCTGACCCAAAAACTCTGTAAATTAGTAGCTGAAAATGGCGGCAATGCTGAAATTGTCGCTAAATTAGTTAAAGAGGAGATCGTCGAAAATTGGGAAGCCCAAGACGAACCAGCCCATCTGAAAACCATACGCGATCGCTTGTTGACCCAGTCCGAAAAGGCCAGTCGGCTGCTGGGAATGTATCAGCAAATTTTACAAGTGGGGGAAATAGCCGCCGACGATAGTCCCGAACAAAGGCAACTGCGGTTATCGGGATTAGTAGTGAAGCAGGAGGGAAAATTAAGAGTATACAACCGCATCTATCAGGAAATATTTAATCTCGATTGGGTAGAAAAGGCCCTGGGGGAATTGCGTCCCTATGGGGAAGCTTTAACGGCCTGGTTAGCATCTGACTGTCAGGACAGATCGCGGTTGTTGCGGGGCCAAGCATTGCAGGAAGCACAAACCTGGGCCGCAGGCAAAAGTTTGGCCGATCGGGACTATCGCTTCTTAGCAGCATCGGGGGCGGCAGCGTTAGTAGAATTACGGCAAAAGGAGGAACAGAGTCAGGCGCAAATTCATCGCCTCTGTCGGGAAAAAGAATTACTAGCACAACTGAATGAAGAATATGCCCTGCGCAAGGCCACGGAAGCGCAACTGCGGCGGGAACGCATTCTGAAAGCGAAAATCATCACCGGGGCAGTAGGGGCCTTGATGACAGTTCACGCTTTTTTGATAGGATTATTTTGGGTGAAACCATCCGTTGACAGAATGAATTCCCAACTGAATACCCTCAGCTTATTCTCAGAAGCCCTGCTAGAGGGCGATCGGCAAGCAGAGGCCCTGGTGCAAAGTATCAAAGCGGCCCGGGAAATGAGGCGATCGGTTGGAGTAAACCCCGATAGCAGAATGCGGGTGTTGCTAGCGCTACAGTCAGCGGTGTATAAAGGCAGAGAGGCCGATCGCCAGTTAGGAGAAAGACAAGCATTCAGAAAGGAGAAGATAGTTACGGCGATGAGTTCCGATAGTGGGGTAGAATTGAGGAGTCGAGACGGGAAGTTAAGCGCCGTATTAAAGGGACATCCCAGTCAAGTTTTGGATGTCAGTTTCAGCAGCAACCGAGAGGCGATCGCGACTGGGAGTGCAGACGGAACGGCGAGACTGTGGCATCGGGACGGCACCTTGCTTAGTATCTTCAAGCATCCCAGTCCAGTAACCAGCGTGAGTTTCAGTCCCGATGGGCAAATTATAGCCACGGCCAGCGCCGATGGTATAGTGAGAATATGGCATATTGACGGCAGGTTAGTGAAAAAATTACCGGGGCACCATCGGGAAATCGAGCATGTGAAATTTACTGGCGATGGCAAGATGCTGGTCTCCACAAATAAAGATGGAACTGGGATGCTGTGGAATTTGGATCTAGAGGATCTCTTGAAACAAGGATGCGCCCAACTGCGGGATTATTTTGAGAATAACCCCCAGCTTTCAGAGGGCGATCGGCATCTCTGCGATCGTATTGGTGTTTAATAGCATTTTGTCAAGGTTGGTTACAATTAAACTGGCGATCGCATTGGCATTCCCATCCCCATCGGACCGGTGTACGGCGATACAAACCTTACTCATCGTCACCGATAATTTGTTGATGCCGTACACCTACATTTAATTTGCGATCGCACCACTCCCGGGACCAGAAACCGGGTTTCTTATTTCAACTTTGGATAAAGATTAGAGGATATCTCAGAAACCCGGTTTCTCCCCACCAACCGCAGATCGCCACCCGCACCCGATCGCACCCGTAGTACCGGAATTCACATATCCCATGATCGGGAAAAAATTTTCCCTTACCCCTTGACAAACTCCACTCCCGTTAGCTATATTATATTTATAAATGAAGGTTCATGGGGGCTTGGAAAATCAACAAGCCCAAGCGAAACCAGGGATGCCCGGCCCGGACTGCGCGAAAAGCGCCCCACTTGGGTCAAGCAACGGAAACAGGCGCTTTTTGCGTAACTCCGGGTCAGGTAAATCTCTAAATCGCTCACTTCGACTCCACAAGGAGAGCCCTGTGGCAGGGCTCTCCTGCGCATTTTTAAATAATGGCGATCGCATCCACCCCGCAAACGGGCGATCGCCTCCCGCATTCCCATCCCCCTTGGGCCGGGGCACGGCGATACAAACTCAACTCATCGTTACCGATAATTTGTTGATGCCGTGCCCCTACATTTAATTTGCGATCGCATCGTCATCTCAAATGGGCGATCGCCTGTCGATATCTTATTAGTGGGTTGAAACCCACTTTAGCTAAAAGCCTTAGGGTTTTAACCCACGGCGGACCAGGAGACTAAAAGACAAGATAACTGCTACCTCAACTCTTTGAGGACTTCCTCCGTGAACGGATCTTTCCCCTTAGGAAGATCATCTACACGGATTTCTAATCAGGGCTTCACATCCACTACCGTGACCGTATTTTCTCCTTGTCCCCGTCGAAGCAGTTCGCTAGTCACCAGTAACCGCCCCTCCACCAACTTCCCCACAGTTGCATCGATCAGGGCTTTGTCACGATACTCGTTGACTACCGAAGACTTCCCCGAACCCGAGGCCCCCACCACTGCCAAGAAATTGCCTTGTCCCAACCGGTCCAGCAGCTCGTCCACCAGGGCCGTCCGACCGAAGAAATACTGCGGGTCTTCATCATTAAAGTCAAAAGACTCCAACTTCTTATAAGGACAGACCTGGGCCATCAGGGCCCCCCGGTGGATCTGCTCCTTCTCACCGGTAATAACTATCTCGCTGCCAAAGTTGCGGTAGACTGGACGCTGAAGAGTATTGGCCAGCTTCTGATTGATATAATCCACTCAATCGTAGTTCCTCACCCAAGAAGCTTGATGCTTTTCGGGATCGTTTCTCGGCCCTCCCAGCTGTCGGATACCCTGTAGGGGCTCAGCATTATGGTGACAAATTATGACAGAAGATGACAGAGAGCCTCTCAGAAGGCAACGCCGGGCACCCTGGGAGGATCTCCCCGTACCAACTGACCCATGACCACACCCCTGAGTGACTCGCCAGAGCTTCTCTACTCATGGCTAATTACCTCTTGACGATCGACCATTAGCCTGTATATAATCTTAAATATAACTGCACCTTAAAGGATATCCTCGTATCATGAGTAACTCCTCTAACACTTTGCTCGCCCTGTTGGTGACTCTGCCAGATTTAGATCCCCCCCTGACCGCATCCGAACAAGACTCCTTAAAGGAGGTAGCCAACCAAATGTCCATGGATCCCGATTCTTGGGAATCAGACATCGAACCAGAACTGTTAGATATAGTAGAGGCCAACCCGGGCTGGAGTAAACTGTTTGCTGCAACTAAATCCAAACTGGATAGCATGAACATCCCCCAGGAGCTAATCCCGACCCCAGAGGAAATAGCACTGGCATTCCCCTCTGATGAGGCTCCCGCTGAGCGCGGTTTTGAGCCAGAGGGCGACTCCGACGACGATGAGCTCAATTCAATTCACAATATCTCCGTGTCCATTCTGGCAGCCTCTAACCCGCAAGAAGTCACCAAAAAAGCTGGCTTTGTTGATAAAATTAAAGCATTTATTTCCTAGTCTCCCAGTAGGGTGGGCACCGCCCACCAGAAGAATCGCCCACCATTCGCGGGTGTGATATTTTTTCCCAACTGGTGCAAAACCACACCCGTCGTAATGTTGTTGGTTGGGGAAGACAAAACAACCAAACAACCCAACCTTATCTAACTTTATAAATAGAAGATCATGACGGACATAATCTATCCCACGCTGGATCTATTTCTCTACGATCTCAGAAATGGTCTAGGCAATACAGAGATGGAAGTTAAGCAGATTAGAGAGAAATTTAAGCAGAAACTCCCAGCAACTGTCGGTGATGAGGTGTTTGCAGGCGATAATATATTTGAAGCGGAATATATAGAACTCCTCGATCCTAATAGAATTGGCAAGAGAAAAACAAAACGTTTTCATAATCCTACTAACTCCTACAAGGGATATTATTATCCCGTATGCATAAACGATGCTTATGGATTGCTGGTAGACTGCTCAGTTGACGATTTATCAGCACCGCAACCGGCAGAATGCTTCGCCAATCTGAAGGTAGAAATTGAGCAAAATCAACTCCAGGGGGAACAACCGACCATCGGTCAAACCTGGATGATTTATGGCTGGTTGCCCGAGGGGACTAAGAAAACTCCTGCAGAAATTGCCGAAGCTTGCTATAAAGCTTTAATGCCCTCGGGCAAGTGGGAAAAGCACTTGCAAGGGAAATTCCTGGGAGCAGATATTTTTGAAATCTCCAAATATGACATAGTGATGAAAGAGAAGACCCAGGGAGAGGCGACTATTCAAGATATTCAAGATAACCAGCATATTATCGCGATCATCTATCCAGATGTAGAAACCGCCTCCAAAAGCGCAGGATTTTTAAGTGAGTGGATGAAGCTGTTTCTATATCGCCACAAAGTTCTCTGGGGTTACGGACAGAGTCGGGTGCTGAAAAAACACTTGAAAAGCTATTTTGCGATTATAGAAGAAGGTCAGTCAGAAATTAAAAAAGGTCTCGCTAAAGGTAGAGAACTAGCATCGCTAAAAGAACGGTTACAAATCTTGCAAGAGTCATTCGATAGCTATACAATGTTCTTGAGGAAGCTGGATCTGATTAAGGAGGCGATCGACATAAATCTGGGAAATTATCGGCTTGTATATGTCGGTATGGAAAAGAAAGCCCAGGAGATCGCAGCAGAAGCCGATACAGACCTGCAGTTTTTCGATAAATTTGAGAGTAGATTCAGGGAGAAATATCGGCAGCAAATCATGAAAGATAGGATTAACATGCGGACGGGTATGACATTACTGCAAGAAGTAATTTCAGTGACCAAGAGTCGCGTAGACGCAGAAAAAGCTGCCAGGGATCAAAATTTCCAAGAAGTTCTTACTAATATGGGAGTAGGATGGGCCGTAGGTTCCTTCGTAGCAGAACAGCAACCTCAGACCAAAGAACCAATACCAAAGCCATTTTCTCTGGCAGCTATCAACTATTACACAACCTTATTAGTACCGCCCGTCACTGCCGCGATCGGGGCTTCCTTGTTTTTTTGGCTAATCAAGCGCTTGTTGGAGCGATCGGAGAAACTATCGCAACTGTTCAAGCATACAGTAGATCAGCTCAAGGAGTAAAAAATGATTGTCAATTGTTAATTGCCGGGATCTAAAAGCCCCCCTTTCAAAGGGGGGTTGGGGGATCCATATCTCAGGGATAAGAAAGCTTCAAACGTAAAACTTAGCTAGCAGAAACCCTTAAACTACCTGGTTGAGCCAAATTGCCCTCTAAAACCACACCCCGATGATTAGCAGCCAGATGTCGGACAATCTTATAAATCGACTCAACTTCTTCAGGGGCTTGAACAGCATCTGCCAACTCTACCAGAGACAGGGACTGCTTTTGCTCATGTAAAGCTTGCATCACCCGACGCTGCAAGTCCAGAATAGCCGCAGCGGCCTTCTTCCCAGCTTCCACACCCGGTTGGTGATAGGCGTTGATATTCACTAGGGAAGCGTACAAACCAACCGCCCGATCGTACAAAGCGATCAAGGCCCCCACCGTGCGAGGATTAACTTCTGCTATAGTCAGAGTAATCGAATCGCGCTGATTTTCATACAAAGCCTTGCGGGTACCCTGCAAGAAACCAGAGAGAAAGTCTCCCGCCGTAACGCCGGGTTCCACTTCCGGAGAAGTTCCTTTCCGGTCCTCTAACACTTCAATGAAGGTGGCAAAGAAATTGGGAACACCTTCCCGCAGCTGCTGCACGTAAGCATGTTGGTCGGTAGAACCCTTGTTACCATAGACAGCAATGCCCTGATGGACAATATTACCGTCGAGGTCCTTCTCCTTACCCAGAGATTCCATCACCAGCTGTTGCAGGTAGCGGCTAAACAGCAGCAGACTGTCCTTATAGGGCAGCACCACCATATCTTTTTCCCCCTTGCCGTTACCAGCGAAGTACCAGGATAAAGCCAATAGGGCGGCGGGATTATTTTTCAACTGCTGAATGCGGGTAGCAGAGTCCATTTCCTTAGCCCCGGCCAGCATCTGGCGGATATCGATGCCTTGCAAAGCTGCTGGCAACAACCCCACCGCAGACATCTCCGAAGTCCGTCCCCCTACCCAGTCATGCATGGGGAAGGTGGCCACCCAGCCTTCAGCTTTTGCCAGTTTCTCCAGCTTGCTATCATGGCCAGTGATGGCGACGAAGTGGGATGCATGGGGAATCTGTTGAGATTCATAGGCCTTTTGCAGCTCAATCATGCCGTTGCGGGTATCCGGCGTTCCTCCCGATTTGGAGATCACTAATACCAGGGTAGTATTAAGTCGGTGGTGTTCCAACTCGATCAAAATGTCATCAATGCCAGCTGGATCGGTATTGTCTATGAAATGAATTGCCAGAGGCGGGTCATTGGGGGCCAGGGCCTGGGCGACAAACTGAGGGCCCAGGGCCGATCCGCCAATCCCGATGGAGAGTATATCTGTGAATTTGGAGGCGTGGGGGGGATGGATCTCACCAGAGTGGACCTTCTCAACAAAAGATTCTATCTGTTCGAGAGTTTCGACAATTTCTTGTTTCATGAGACCTGTGGGGGCCAAGTCCGGGTTTCTCAACCAGTAATGACCCACCATCCGGTTTTCGTCCGGGTTGGCGATCGCCCCCTTTTCCAAGGCCGCCATATCCGCAAAAGCCTTGTCCAACTTGGGCTTCATGGCCTCCAGATAAGCATCGTCAAACCCCATGCGGCTAACATCGAGGTAAAATCCCAACCCCTCGTGATAATAAAGCCAATCTTGATAGCGTTGCCAGAGTGTCGCAGGCGTAGCCGTGTCCATAGCTTCTCTCAACTCATTTTTGCTATCACCAGTTTACTCTGCGGCAGCGGTCAGTCGAGTCAAACAATTATCTCATACCACCAGTTCTCAGAAAGCCAACTTCTACCTTTGGGTATTTGACCCTAATTTCTGTTTTGGGCTAACTTGGGAAAATTATAGCCGTCAGACCTGGTAGAGTTGCGAGCCAGGCCGGATGACTTGCCACCAGTAAGTTTCAGTAGCAAGATCGAGATTACCACCATTTTAATTAGGAGTCAACAACTATGGCCAGAGGAGGTTACCGCAAAAATGCACCGCTGTTCAAACCAACATGGCACTTGGGAGAAACCAAGACTATGAGGGTGCCTGTCGCTTTAGCCCAACTCTTGCTGGCCCTTGCCAGAGAGCTTGATAGATGCTGGCATGAATCTAAAAGCCAAAACCTGTCTGCTTCGGAGGCTCGTCGCCTAACTCGCGATCGCATCGGGCCAATTATCGATCGATGTCTTGACGAGTTAGAACTCGTGCCTTTTACCACAGATAAGATACAAGATAATACTGAAAACATGCAGGTACACCAATAGAGTGCCAGCTCTGTGAACGAACAATGCCGGTAAAATTTATCACTATTCCTCCATTTCTGGGGGGACAGTGAAAGAGTCGCCTGGGCGATGAAATGTCGATGGCTGCCAGTACTGCTGACTTGACAGACTTGAGATTTTATTTATAATTCAAGACAGACATGCGTAATATCTGGGGTCAAAATGGTCACAAGTTTAAGAAAGGTGCGCCTGCTAGCTTTACCGATAATGCTGAGTGGGATCTGCTTGACGATCTTGGGAACAGTCAATTCCGCCAAGGCTGAATCTAGATATGACATCAGCATTAAAGATGACAAATTGTGCTTGAGGATACTAATGTTTGGTAGGAGGATGAATTTTTGCCTCAACATCGAAGACAAGCAATGCCCCCCAGAAAGAGTGATGGAAAAACTCGCGATCGAGTGTGGAAGCGGAGATAAAGATGCTTGTGCCGCACTGAGGAAGATTAACAGCGCTGGTTGCACAATAGCTGAATCTGACATTCAACGTATATGATATTCTGGCTAAGGGCTAATTGCTAATTGCTAATTGCTAATTGCTAATTGCTAAAAGGGCTAATGGCTAATGGCTAAGGGCTAATGGCTAATGGCTCGTAGTTACTCACATCTTTGCACCTACACCGCAGCGCTAAAGCGCTGACTACAAATCTGAGGTTAAAAAAATGAAAAAGAAAATCTACCTGGCCAATCCCTATGGCTTTTCCAGCCAGCAAAAAGCCCAGCTACTACCTGAATTTGTGCAAGTCCTGGAATCTCTGGGTGTTGAAGTCTGGGAGCCTTTTGAACGAAACAACCAGGAAGATCGCTTGACCGAGGGTTGGGCCTACAGAATAGGTCAGGCCGACCTGAATGACGTAAAGCAATCGGATGCCATCTTCGCTATTATCAACGGCACCCCTCCCGATGAAGGCGTGATGGTTGAACTGGGCGTAGCCATTGCCTTAAACAAAAAAACCTTCCTGTTCAGGGATGATTTTAGGCGGTGTACGGACTCGGAAAAATACCCTCTCAACCTGATGATCTTCACTGGCCTTCCCGAAGTCGGCTGGGAGGATTATTATTACACTTCCATCGCTGAAATTACCTCCCCAGACAAAGCCCTGGTTAAATGGATCCAGGGAAAACTGGTCTGAGTGTTGTTAGTGGTCAGTTGTCAGTCAATACTTCGTAGGTTTTGGATATAGGGTGTCATTGCGAGGGGGGGTACGTAGCGACTAACTTATGGGAAATTCAGTTAATCCCCCCCGAAGCAATCCCCCGCCCCGTATGAGATGAAGAGGAGATTGCTTCGGGGGGGATCTCGCGACGATCCCGGAAGATCTCGGTTTTCAGCCCCCTCGCAATGACAAGTTATTAACCGAGAAGTATTGAGTTGTCAGTTGTCAGTTGTTAGTGGTCAGTGGTCAGTGATCAGTGGTCAATTTTCCATTCTCTGTTGTCAAAGGATTATATATTTGGTTTGGGGAGGATGCGCAGAAACTTCACGATCTGACCCGTGACCTCGATCGCCACAATATACTCGTCAATGGCAAATCGGTAAAATATCCCCTCAGCACCCACCTGTTGCAATTGGGGTAAATCGTACAACCGCTTTAGTTGCATAAATTCCACGAACACGAAGTCATACACCCGTTGATAAGCAGCGGGTTCTAAATTCTGGAGGTCCAGCAGGAATGACCTCGCGTAGCGCACCTCAAATATCACCCTGCGATCGCCTGACTTGGTGAGGGAATATCCAGTTTGTGGCTCATTATCACACCAAATACGATCTCCAATCAAGCAGTGCGCAAGAACCTAATGGCTTCTTCGCGAGTCAGGGAGTCTCCAGGTTGTAGTGCTTCCTTGGCGTCTTGAATGGCCCTGAGTACGTAAAAGTCATAATAAGACTTTTCCAAAATTGTCCAGACGCTTTCCAATTCTCGATCGTCTAGATGATCGATCAACCGGTTGACTCGATTTTTAAGTAGATTCATCCCGATCGCCCTCCTTGGCAGATTTTGTCGCCATCAGCAGCGATTTGGGGGGTATTACCCTACATCCCCCAAGCCGTTGCCAAGGTTATAATAATCTATTTTCCAGCCAAATGATGGGTATCACCCCTCACCGGAAGATTCACAGATTTTAATGGGGACCAACCTCTGCTTCGATAAGTAAAATTACTTAATGAGCGACTGATTGTCAAGGGGATAGGAGTTCTTCTGCCGGTAAAATCTCTTCCACTGGTCGAATAATTGCTGGGGATGCTGGTTGTGGGGATGGTTGCTGGAAAATCTGCTGGAATGCTTGTGATAAGGTTTGGGCCATAACGATGCGGTTTTGGTAAACTACGATCACTCGCACTAATGTAGGTAAACTGTTTTGGGTGGCTTCCAGATACAGAGGTTCGACGTATAGCAGGGATTGTTCGATCGGGATGACCAAGAGATTTCCTTGTACTGCCCGGGAACCCTGCTGATTCCAGAGGGAAATTTGCCCGGAGATTTCTGGGTCTTGATTGATCAGGGCATCAATTTGTTCCGAACCATAGATCAATTGCTGTTTGGGAAACTTGTACAGCAGTAGCTTACCATATTGTTCGCCATCGGAGCGACCCGCGAGCCAGGCGATCATGTTGTTACGACTGACAGGTGTAAAGGGGTGCAACAGGATCAATTCTTCTGCTGTTTCGGTCGGCAGCTTCATGATTAAATAGTAGGGTTCGATCGCTTGGGTTTCATTGCCATAGATTTCTCGGGGTACGCGCCACTGATCTTCCCGGTTGTAAAATACCTGGGTATCTGTCATGTGATAGGTTAACAAGCGCTCGGATTGAATGTTGAACATGTCCTCGGGATAGCGAATATGCACTTGCAGGGTAATTGGCAGGGCCGACAGCGGTTGGAACATATCGGGAAAAATTGACTGCCAGGTGGCGATCATTGGGTCTAGGGGATCGGCTATGAAAAATTGCACGTCGCCGTTATAGGCGTCAATGATGACCTTGACCGAGTTGCGGATGTAGTTAAAGGGGTGTTCTCCCGGGTCGGAATAGGGGTAGCGATCGCTCGTCGTATAGGCATCTATAATCCAGTAAAGATAATTGTTCGCCTGCCAGCGATCGTCGGAGTCATATAGATCGGTGTTGGCCACCACCAGGTAAGGGTCGCTGTCGAACTGCAAGAATGGGGCGATCGCCCGGATCCGCTGATTGATATTACGACGGAACAGCACCTTAGTTTCCGGCGTGAAGTACCTAGTCAGCAGCATCTGCCAATTCTTCAGATACTTAGCAAACAAAACCCTGCGCCACGCCGAACCAATAGAGACACCGCCCGTGCCATCATAATGGTTGTGGACATTTTCATCGCCACTAGGATAGTCCAATTCCGGTTCCAAACTGGGGATCGTCACGTAGTTATTGGTGAGTTCGCCGTAATAAATCCGAGGCTTGCCGATGGGAATACTATCGCGAATGCGTTGACTTTTTGTCCAGAGACTGCCTTCACCTGTTTCGTCATCAACCCCCAGATCCTTAACAAAGTAGTCTGGCAGACCTTCGGGAGTAGCAGTATTTACAGGAGACATGGTAAAGCCATAGCCGTGGGTGTAGACTAAGTGTTCGTTTACCCAGGTTTGTGCCTGGGAAGGAACCTCCGAGTAGTCTAACTCCCGCCCTACCAATATCACCTGTTGCTTTTCTGTCCGGTCTGAATCTTCTGCTTTGAGGGTGTAGCGTTCGATATCAGCATCTTTAAATTTGTAGTAGAGGCGAATTTGTTGCAGCTGGCGATTTGTTTGCAGCAGGGGACGAGTATCCCAGAGGCGAATGTTTTTAATCGTCAGTTGATTATTTTGCAGGTCAGAGAATGTGAGGTTACCTTGAGGGGCGAAGGGTTGGACTTCAATATCTTCTAGACCAAAGGCAGCCCGGGTAAAAGAGATGCTACGTTCGATGTAGGGAGTTTCCCTTTCCAGTTCGTTAGGTTGGACGACCAGACTTTGCACTACTTCTGGCACCAGATAGGTGGTGGCACCGGCAATTGCGAGAAACAAGACGATCGTATAGACTATATAAGGCCAGAGGTTCTTTTTTCTCGACAAGAAAATCACTCGCAGCAGCAGGATAATGACGATCGCCCCTGCCAACCAACTCAGAAACGAGATCAGGGGCAACTGAGTAGTAACATCGGTATAGGAAGCACCGTAAGTTACCCCCCGTGGAGAATATAGCAATTCATAACGGGATAGCCAATAGCTGTAGGCGACGCTGAACAAGACGCCAGCGGTATTCAGTTGCAAGTGGCGTCTTTGGCGGACTGAAAATCCCGGAAATATCCCTTGAGACAGGCTGTTGCCCGATAGTAAGTATACTAAGGCGATCGCTACTAGAGTGAATACAGACAATACCACTAGCCAAAATTCTAGCAAGTGCAATACTGGTAAGGTGAAGACATAAAAGCTGATATCCTGGCCGAATAGCGGATCGGTGCTGTTAAAGGGGGTAGGATGGAAATACTGTAATATCCTGGCCCAATGTCCAGACAGGATCAAACCAAAGCCCAAACTCATGGCTATAGCGATCGCGCTTAATACCCATTCTGCGGCCATGCATATCGCTATTGGCAAACCCAACAAAAAAACCAGTTCTATGGGGCGATCGGGCAGTTGCTGGATCGTCTGTAAAATTGATTCCGGTCGAAAGCGCGGCGGCAGTTCTGGATAGGCCATCGTTGCTGACTGGTTCGGATGCCAATAATCGATCGCCACATTTCCATATTGCACTAACAGCAACCCTAAAAGCAGAGTTAATCCCAGCACCCAAAATAGCAACCAGCCTAAAACTATCTTTTTGCTATTCTCTTTATTATTCTCTTTATATCTTGCTTCTGGTAGGTTTCGGGGATGTTTTAGTCTCGAAGCTACTCCCAGATTTCCCAGCATTAACATCCCCGACAACCACATCCCGATCGCCCACAATATGCCCTTGGTTTTTATCCGCAACATAAATGCCGATAAATAACCTACTTCTTCAAACCATAAACCTTCTGCTACTAGATATGATATCACGTCAATGGCCAACCACAGTCCCAGTCCCAGGACGATCGCCCAACTGCTTCTTTTTTTCAACCATACTAACATTGCTTGTTAATTGCTCATTGCCAATTGTTAATTGCTCATAGGTGCATTTAGATGCAGGGGCGAAGCATTTCCCATGTCTATCTATCAACTTATGACATAATTTCATCAAGGAAATGCTTCGCCCCTACAGATTCACCTGCAAATCTGAAATCCACCCATTGCTAATTGTTAATTGTCAGGGATACAACTAACAATTAACAACTAACAACTTTCCTTTAGCTGTACTGCTGGCCGGATATTGCTTCCATTTCCAGATTAAACAGCATTTTTAATGTTTCCATGGCGTGGCGTCTGGCCTCTATATCCTGCTGCGCCCGCAACTGCACCATTGGGTCGTGAAGAATTTTATTGA
The DNA here is from genome assembly GCA_051439505.1 of Hormoscilla sp. Classification (GTDB taxonomy): domain Bacteria; phylum Cyanobacteriota; class Cyanobacteriia; order Cyanobacteriales; family Desertifilaceae; genus Hormoscilla. Next base: position 18,402 of record JBFRWI010000116.1, read on the forward strand.
CTATGCCACGAGTCAATGCTTCGATCACTTCTTGATGCTTTTCGGCAAATTCCGAACCCAACCTCGACAAAGCTTTTTCTAACTCTTGTTCCCGAATGGTTTCTATTTTGCTCCGCAAGCTATTGATTGTCGGCACCGTTTCCAGACTGCGCCACCACACTTCAAATGCTTCGCATTCCTCTTCTAACATCAGTGCAGCTTCCTGAGCCATCTGACGGCGGCTTTCCGTATTTTGAGCCACCACCGCCTTCAAGTCATCCACATTAAACGCCTGCACGTTACTCAGATGATTCACATCGGCATCCACATTGCGCGGCACCGAAATATCAAACAGCATTAGCGAGCGATCGCCATCCACCACTGCTTCTAGTTTAGCACGATTTAGCAGCGGCTTGGTAGCTCCCGTACTGGTAAACACTATATCCGAGGCCGCGATCTCATTCATCATTTCCGAGAGGGGATGTAACAGCAACTCAGCATTTTGGAACTGACTTGCCAACTCTTCCGCCCGCTGCATAGAACGATTGATAATTGAGATTTTCGTTGCCCCTTTTGCCAGCAGGTGCTGCACTAGCAAGCGGGACATTTTCCCCGCCCCCACTATAGCGATTTTGCAAGCTGCGAGATTTTCCACCTTCACTTGGGCCAATTCTACCGCCGCCGAACTGATGGAAACCGCACCCGTACCAATATTTGTTTCCGTGCGGACTCTTTTTCCTGCCGTGATCGCCTGCTTCAACAATCTATTGAGGATCCGTCCTACGCCCTTATACTGCTGACCCAGCTTGTGAGCTTGCTTCACCTGAGAGAGAATTTGTCCTTCCCCTAACACCAGGCTATCCAAACCTGCTGCAACCCGCATCAGGTGCATCACCGCGTCTTCTCGCAGTAAAATAAATAAATGAGGACGTAACTGATGACCTGGAGTTTTGCTGCGATCGCCTAGAAACTGGGTCACTTCCCAGACCCCCTGTTGAGCCGAGTTCGTCACGATGTAAATTTCTAGTCTGTTGCAGGTACTAATGATCGCAACTTCTTCTATATTTGGATAGTTCTTTAATGCTGCGATCGCCCCTTCTATTTGCGGTTCGGGAATGCTAAGTTTTTCCCTTACTTCCACCGGTGCTGTCTTATGGCTCAAACCTACTACTGCAATGTTCATACACTCCTGTTTGCTTTTTGACGATCATCAGCTGGGCCAAGTTCATGATTCATTGCCCCGAGCAATAAACCATGAACAACGAGTCCTAATGCAATGCCAGAGTTCTTGGGTATTCTGTCATATGGATAGTATCAACAAATCTTGCTGTTTTCGACTGGCTGGAGATCACCAAACTTTGAGTCCGGGCGCCGCCGTGGAAATACCGCACCCCTTCCATCAGGGTTCCTGGAGTAATCCCGCAAGCTGCGAACAGCACCGTTTCGCCATTAGCCAGCTCCTCAGCATTATATACCTTATCTGGGTCTTCAATGCCCATTTCTTTGAGCCGAGCGATGTTGCTCTCTTTGCTTTCGCCAATCAATCCCGTCTTGACTATTTCTGGATCGTATATCAGCTGTCCTTGGAAGTGACCTCCCAAGCAGCGCATAGCGGCGGCAGAGATTACACCTTCTGGTGCCGCACCAATGCCCATCAGGGCGTGGATGTTAGTACCCGAAAACGCACAGCACAGAGCAGCTGATACATCCCCATCGCTGATCAGTCGCACCCGGGCCCCCGCTTGGCGGATTTCGTTAATCAGGTCTTTGTGACGGGGGCGGTCCATCACCACCACCACCAGTTCCTCAACCGTGCGGTCCATGCAATCTGAGATGATTTTCAGGTTTTCCGTGGCTGTTTTGCGGATATCTACATGGTTTTTAGCCGCCGCCGGTGCTGCCAGTTTCTTCATGTAGAAGTCTGGCGCTGCGAACAAACCGCCTTTTTCTGAGATTGCCAATACCGCCATTGAGCCCGGTTGCCCATAAGCCACCAGGTTCGTGCCTTCACAGGGGTCAACCGCGATGTCAATTTCCATCAGTTCGTCGGGATTGCAGACCTCTTTGGCATCTTCCTGGGTACAAATGCCTACTTCTTCACCGATATAGAGCATCGGTGCTTCGTCCCGTTCCCCTTCACCGATCACGATGCGTCCGCGCATGTGAATTTCGTTCATCCGCTTCCGCATGGCTTCGACTGCCACTTGATCGGCAGTGTTTTTTTCTCCTTTGCCCATCCACCGGGCCGAGGCGATCGCAGCTTGCTCGACCACCTCAATAATTTCTAGACCTATCGTGCTCTCTATCACTGGATTAGAAGCCTCCTGAGTCAATCCCAATCTTAGTTCATCGTACTTCGGTAGGTATCAGTGCTGCGTTTAACCCTCACAAATCCAACAAGTAGATCCGTGCTTGGATAACAAAGCGCATCGCGCTCAGGCCGCAGCCCGATCTAGCTCAAGGCGTAACGCCCCGAGCGCTTATAGTAGCAGCCAGGGCTAGCCATCCACTGCTAATTTCAAGCTTAGTACACAAAAAAGCAAAAAGCCAGTAATCTACCGGATTTGCCGCTCTCAAGTAATAAGTTTTTGTGTACTTAGTCGCAACTCCTATCAGGATTCCCATAGTAAATCCTAAAACCCTTACGGGATAAGGATTTTAGACCTGGATCTAGAAAGCAATGGGCAAATTATACTCAAAATTATACTCAAAGTGCCATGACTAAGAGCAATCAGCAAAGAAAAGTCGATCGCCGGTGCAAGAGCAAGAGTAAGAGTGATCGCCGGTGCAAGAGCAAGAGTGATCGCCGGTACAAGGGCAAGGTCGGGGTCCGATCCTCTAATGGCCGTTTAAGCTTGCGCCTCCCCCGATCATTATTTGACGGAGAGTTGTGACTAAGTGCCCGAAAACCTACACATCTCTCACACAAGCCACGAAAATTCAGTATCGTCGAGATTGTTATCGGTAGCGAAACTTTTTGCTATTTCCGTATTCTCGCGCTTTCCTGCAGA
>JBFRWI010000117.1:0-6735 GCA_051439505.1 Hormoscilla sp.
GCTTCTATGAAACCAGAGGCACATCTCCCCAATACTCCATCGGCAATCCCTTCAATCTCAAATTTAGCATACTTGGCCTGCAAACTGACCCCGGCCCAAGCCTGAATATTGCTTTGTTCTGCCAATACTAAAAGCGGATATATTCCTCTAGCCCAGATGGTAGCTTCATTCATTAAATGGGTATCGTAGTTGAGTAAACGCGACTCGATATTCTGTAATTGTTGCTGTTCGTTTTCGGTTAATGTGATTTCATCAACCGTCAGCCACTCATAATTGCCAATACCTTGTTCTTCAATCTCGATCAAACGCTTTAAGTCTGATTTGGATAACTCGGAAATTGTTAATTTTTCCATAGTTTGCCTGGTACAATGTATGAGGCGATCGCCGGATGGTGGGCGATGCCTACAAATATACAGATGGTGGGCGTCGCCCAATATACCGATAATAACGCAGTCGGAGCAGATAATTGAAAATTCACATCTATGTTTGCCGAGGAGTAGGGTAATGTGATATCAAGGGTAAGGTGATGCCCATCCTACCAGGCAGCTGTGTGGGTGGCAGAAGATAGAGAGAAGAAAACCTTGGGTATAGAACTGCGCAGTTACGTATTTATCGACAGCTTACAGCCTCAGCACGCGGCTTACATGGGAACGGTGGCGATCGGGTTCTTGCCCTTACCGGGCGATACTTCCCTGTGGGTGGAAATTTCACCGGGGATTGAAATTAACCGGATCACGGATGTGGCCCTGAAATCAACCTCGGTCCGTCCGGGGGTGCTGTTTGTCGAACGCCTTTACGGTCTGCTAGAGGTGCATTCCACCCGCCAGAGCGATACGCGGACTGCTGGTAAGGCAATTCTGGATGCCCTGGGGGCGCGGGAGTCCGATCGGCTCAAGCCGCGCGTAGTTTCTAGCCAAATTATCCGCAATGTCGATGCGCACCAAACCCAACTCATTAATCGCAACCGGCGGGGACAGATGCTGCTAGCGGGGCAAACCCTTTACGTGTTTGAAGTGCAGCCTGCTGCTTATGCGGCCCTGGCGGCCAACGAGGCTGAAAAAGCCGCTTTAATTAATATATTACAGGTGCAGGCAGTGGGCAGCTTCGGACGCCTCTATCTGGGAGGAGAAGAACGAGATATTATCGTTGGTTCTCGTGCAGCCCTGGAGGCGATCGAAAACATTTCCGGTCGCGATCCTAACAGCAATGCTGGCTCTCAGTAAAGAAGCGATCGCACCGTTCACCGAAAATCGGAATAAAGCCTCTTGGTATCTGAAACAGGGTAATAGAGGACTTATAATGGTCGATAGATTAGCAAAGTAAAGAGCAAATGCAGCAGGAAACCATAACTGAAACAGAATTACCAACCTTCCAATTCATCGTTACGGGACAAATCTTGTCTATAGATGGGGTGAAGCAGGTGGTGCTCCAGGATGGCATGAAATTTCGTCTGGCGAAAAGTTGCGCTCATTTTCCCGAAGGATATTATACCTTGGAGGTGCTACCCAGTACTGATTCATCAGGTAAAATCGCGACTGTAGCTATAGAAAGTTACTGGCAGGCAGAACCGAGCACTGTAGCTGATAAGGAGAGATGTTTCCTGGTAGGAAGAGTGTTACAACTGGGGAAAAAAAATAAGTTCGTGCAGGTGAAGGTGGAAAGACCGGGCTCTAGAGACCTGAAACTATACCTGCTGTCACCCGATCGACCCATGAAAATTGGTCAGCTATGGCAGGTAGTCGCCATTCGTCAAGGTGAGAGTCTCTATGTCGAACAGGCGACTTTAGCTGAAGAAGATATCCCCGATCGCGCAGCGGCTGCGCAGCAGCATCGCGCGGTGCCGGAAAAATCGGAGGCGTCCGCACCCCAGAAGGACGCTGCCGATGTGAAAAATGGGGCCAAAGTACCGCCAGCAGCCGAAGTAAAAGAAACGAATGAAAAGCGCCGGGTTTTGCAACAGGCCGAGTCGCAAGCCCTAGCAGCTTTGGAAGCAAATACGGGGTTAGAAAATTGGAATTTAAACGAGGGTAGACAACGAAAAAAAAGCTGGGAATGGGAAGCCGTTCACCCAGCTACCAAAAGTAAAGCCAGAGTGCAGATTGTTCGAGCGGGTAAAGAGGCGAAAGTATATTGCTATGAGTCCCCTACTAGCATCGGAGATAGTGACGAACCAGATGAGGAAATGCCATCAGAGGTAGATGCTTCCCGACTGAGCGTTACGCCTTTGGGGGCTGCTAGAGGAATTGGTGCTTCCTGTTTTCGGGTGCTGATTGGTCCCTATGAAATTGTCCTAGATTGCGGGACTCGTCCGAAGGGCTATGACCCTCTGCCAGCCTTAGAACATTTGGAAAATCCCGATTTATTAATCATCACTCATTCCCATCAAGACCACCTTGGTGCAGTGCCAGTTTTCCACAGTCGCTTTCCCGGTACGCGGATGATCTGCACTCCAGGTACTCGGGAGATTGCTCACGTAATGCTGACTGACTGCTTGCGGGTGCAGCAGCAGAATGAAGATTCCCCAGAGTTATTCGATGAAGTGGATCTAGAACGGACGCTGTTTAGATTGGAAACTGAACCTGTGGGAATTGACTTTGAACCGCTACCGGGGCTCAAGGTGCGCTTCATTAATGCTGGTCACATCCTGGGTGCGGCTTGCGTTTATCTGCGGTATGGAGAGCGATCGCTCTTCTACACGGGGGACTACAACACTACTTCCAGTCGGACGACGACGGGACTGAAGTTAGCCGATTTGCCTGCTGCTGATATCTTGATTACGGAATCGACCTATGGCAGCGATACCCATCCGGGTAGAAAAGCTCAGGAAACGGCTTTAGTCGAGGCAATTTCGGAAGTGGTAAGTCGGGGTGGCAATGTGTTAATTCCGGCTTTTGCCTTGGGAAGGGCTCAGGAAATTATCCTGGCAATTAGAACCAATAAAATTTTCCATAATAGCAATATTCCCGTGTACGTTGATGGGTTGGTGCGATCGGTGACCGATGTATTTAGAGATAGCTTGGATTTGCTGCCGACGGGGGTGCAGAACTTGCAGCGGCAAAATGGGGTGGAGCCTTTTTGCGACCCGGAAGGGAATCCGCCAATTATCCCGATCGCCCATCCGAAGGAACGGCCTTTGGCGATCGCCAAACCCAGTGTCATCATTGCCAGTTCGGGGATGCTGACGGGGGGTCCATCGGTATACTATGCGGGAGTGCTGCTAGAAAGGGATAATGCTGCGATCTTCATTTCTGGTTATACCGATGAAGAATCTCCGGGACGTTTGCTGCAAAACTTGCAAACAGGAGATGAAATTGAATTGGATGGCAAGCAACTGACGGTAAAAGCAGAAATTAGAAGATTCAATTTGAGTGCCCACGCCGATAAAATCGGACTGACTCAGGTAATCAACAGGGTTAACCCCAAACATCTAGTATTAATTCACGGTTGTGGGAATGCCCTGCATGATTTAGCTGATTCGGGAGATTTAAAATCTAAATATTATATCCACATTCCTTCAGTGGGAGACACGATCGAGTATGGAGACGTCCCAGGACAGATCGGCGAGTTACAGATAGCTGCGATCGAACTGCCACAAGAATTTGAGGTGAATATTGAAGCCGAATACGGAGGGGCATGGTTGCAAATCCCCGAAGAGGTGGTTAATAGCGATCCCCGTTGGCACCTGTTCGCTAACAGTGGTATCATAAAGGCGAAGTGGGATGGGCATTATCTGAAGCTGATGCCGATCTCCCAACAGAAAATGGCTCAAACACAGGCCCAAGAACGGGCGATCGCCTCTGGGGAAGATTGCTGTGCTGTCTGCGACTTTTATAAGTCAGGTTACTGTCAGAATGAAGAGAGCCCCTTATCTCACTTAAAAGTAGACCCCGCCGGAGATTGTCCTGAGTTTAGTCGTGGGACAGAAAGTTTAATGGCAGAAAGTGGTCCCTGAGCGCAGTCGAAGGGCTGAAGTGCGCTCTTAACCGGGTTATATGAGCTATCTCTCGACGTGAGTTCGACTTCAACCGGGTGTAGTCAAAACCCGTTGATAGTTCTAGGGCCTCTGAGGTCGCCGGATCCCCCCCAAACCCCCCCCTTCCAAAAAGGGGGGCGCACCGGTGGCCCCCCCTTTTTAAGGGGGGTTTGGGGGGATCGGATACAACTACTTTTGACCACACCCACTTCAACCGGACGAGAAATAAGGGTCCGGAGCATCTGTTGAACTCACGTTAAACAATTCCCAACCGGCGCAAGACCATATCCGTTTTAAACCCAGCGGAGAGGTTTCAAACCCCAGCGGAGAGGTTTCAAACCCCAGCGGAGAGGTTTTAAACCCCAGCGGAGAGGTTTCAAACCCCAGCGGAGAGGTTTTAAACCCCAGCGGAGAGGTTTTAAACCCCAGCGGAGAGGTTTTAAACCTCAACTGAGAGGTTTTAAACCCCAGCGGAGAGGTTTTAAACCTCAACTGAGAGGTTTTAAACCCCAGCGGAGAGGTTTTAAACCTCAGCGGAGAGGTTTTAAACCTCAGCGGAGAACTCCAAAGGCGTTACCAGCAGCGATACTATGACAATCTGGACAGTATTTCTGGAAACCTATGCCATTAGAAATACATAGGAAACTAGCTTATGACCAGCAGTTACATGGGCACTACGCACTCTCCAGTTGCCTGGGACAACGCCAAATAAATTGGTAAGAACCTGGACGCCATTTCAATTCCCTATGTAAAGTTTTCTTACGTTAGCTACAAGTTTCTCCCAGAAAGAGGTTCATTTATGTGGGTCAGTACAACTTATATACGCCAAATCAAGTGTTTCAGCCTTTTTATGCGACTTTCTTTTGTATCCAATGATACATTGACCCGGGAAAAACCAGGAGAGCTATGTATGTGAAGATTTATTAACATAGCCTGATTGATTTTCACCTACCTGCTTATAATAGCAATTCAGAAAAGTCTGCTGGGACTGTTTGACATCACGAATAAACCTTGGCCAAAAAAATAAAATTGATTGGATTAATAGAAAAGATAGTGCTATAATCGGATCTGTTCGAGGAGATGAGTTAACTTCCTCATGCAGTGTAAATGATTGCCCGATCGAGGCAATGACTCACAGATAAGTTAAACAGGAGATAACATGGTAAATTCAACAGGAAATAACCAAAAAATCTTAGCAAGAATCCTCGCTAAGATTCGCGCGGGGATAGACATCTGCGCTCTGTGCTCCACGTCTTGTCAAGATATTTGTCGGCAGCTGAATGCCGAACGGGTAACAATTTACCGTTTCAACGATGATTGGAGCGGCAATTTTATCAATGATTTCGGTTTTGCGGTAGCGCCCTGGGACACCCTGGCTGCCTTTGGAGGAAATTCTGTCTGGGAAGATTCGTATCTGCAAGAAACCCAAGGAGGACGGTATCGTACCAATGAGTCCTTTGCAGTAGCTGACATTTACGAAGCAGGGTATTCTGCCTGTCATATTGAATTATTAGAACAGTTCCAGATTCGATCCTATGCCATTTCTCCTATTTTTGTCGGTCTCAAACTTTGGGGGTTGCTAGCTGCTTATAAACATTCTGCACCTCGCGAATGGCATTCTCACGAAGTCAATTTCTTGGGACAAGCAGCAAGTCATATTGGCATAGCCATACAGATGGATCGAAGTCGAGAAGCAACGAAAAACAGCAATACTGAATTGCAAGATGCCATTGCCCGACAACGAGCATTGACCGAATTAGTAGGGAATATTCGCTCCTCTTTGGACACCCAAATTATTCTCGACACTACCTGTCAGGAAGTTTGCAAACTCCTGAAGCTAGAACGAGCGGCAGTTTATCAGTTTCATGAAGACTGGAGCGGCAAGTTTATTAGTGATTTTGGCATGGTCGAACCCCAATGGGATAGGGGCAACGCTTTTGGGGGAAATCCTGTCTGGGAAGACACTTACTTGCAGGACACCCAAGGGGGACGCTATCGCAATAATGAAAGCTTTGCGGTTAACGATATCTACCAAGCAGGACATTCCCGCTGTCACCTGGATATTTTAGAACAATACCGAATTCGCGCCTATGCTTTAGCTCCCATCTTTAGCGGTTCTCAACTCTGGGGTTTGATGTCAGCTTACCACCATTCCGGACCCCGCCAATGGGAAGATTTTGAAATCGAGTTCCTGGGACAGGTGGGGGCACAGGTGGGGGTGGCTATTCAGCAAGCTGAGAATTTGCAGCAGTCCCAAAAACAAGCGATCGCCCTCCAAGATGCGATCGCGCGACAACGGGCCTTGACAGAAATAGTGCGGAATATTCGCTCCTCTGTGGATACCCAAATTATTCTCGATACCATTTGTCAGGAACTTTGCAAACTTCTCAAGCTAGAACGAGCGGCAGTTTATCAGTTTAATGAAGACTGGAGCGGCAAATTTATCAGTGATTTTGCCATGGTCGAACTCCAAGGGGACCGGCGCAACGCCTTTGGGGAAAATCCTGTCTGGGAAGACACTCACTTACAAGAGACCCGAGGGGGACGCTACCGCAATAATGAAAGTTTTGCCGTTAACGACATTTACGAAGTCGGACATTCCCGCTGTCACCTGGATATTTTGGAACAATACCGCATTCGCGCCTATGCTTTAGCTCCCATCTTTAGCGGTTCCCAACTCTGGGGTCTGATGGCAGCTTACCACCATTCGGGACCCCGCCAATGGGCAGATTTTGAAATCGAGTTCCTGGGACAGGTGGGGG
>JBFRWI010000118.1:0-7449 GCA_051439505.1 Hormoscilla sp.
GAGGATCCCCCCCAAACCCCCCCTTCCAAAAGGGGGGGTTTCCGGAAGCCCCCCTTTCTAAGGGGGGTTTGGGGGGATCCGGCGACTGGGGTATGCGATGTTCGATCAACGGGTTTTGACCACACCCGTTCTCCAGAGGAAACGAATGTCCGTGTTTCTACGAGTGTGCTTGTCTCGGGCTTATTTTGTGTTTTCAACGGAGTCCCATCGCTTGGGGAAACTCCTGCCTCGTACTCCTGATGTTGCTCTCGCAAAATGGCCCGAGCCTGGGAAATGCGCTTGCGGGCGTTAGCGTAAGAAATATTTAGCTCTGCGGCGATCTCTTTATAAGAGTACTCTTTCTCAAAATAAAGGATAAAAGTTTCCCGCAATCTTTCCGGTAACTCCCCAATGGCCCCAGAAAAAAAAATTTCCAGATCTTTTTGCTACGCAAAAAGATCTGGTGTTTCTTCCTGCCTTGGCCATTCCTGAGATGAGGCCATGACCTCCACATCCTCAACCCCTACTGCCTGGCGATCGCGTTTTTTGAGGCGATCGGTGCAGCTGTTATTGGTTAGTTTAACAAACCATGCTTTAACATGTACAATTGGTTCGGTCAACTGGTGCCAGGCATCCCAAGCTTTAAGCATAGCCTCATGCAGGGCATCTTCAGCTTCCGTGCGATCGCCTTTCATGCGCTGGAGGCAGCACCGCCAGAAACAGTCTTGATGTTCTTGCCACAGTGGCCAAAAATCTCTATCTGTAGTTCCGTTCAGCCTATCCATTTGAGTCTTAACTCCCTATCAGGGATTCAATAATTTTCATAGATAGACACCCTGTTTTAATCGGTGTGGTGATGCAGTGTAGCCCGATCGCCCAACCACACCCGATTTTAATCTGACAGTTGCTGTTATTAGACCGATGGCAATCTTGCTCTTTAGACTATAGCACAACAATATTTAAGCTGCCATTTCTATTTTCTTCATCTAATCAAATTCACCCCAGGAATAAAATCGGGAAAAAAATATTTCTCAAAGGGGTTGTCAAAGAGCCAACCATGTTTTATAATGGAGTGGAAGGGTGCGATCGCCTCTAAACTTGATTAATTAATCAACAAAGCTGTAGCAAAAGAGTGGAGACGGTGGGACCATCTGAGACCTGGAGAGGGTGGCAAAACGGACACCGCACCCCTGAGACAGCCGCAAATGTAATTGCCAAAACAGTATCTGGCGGCGAACAGGAGTATTTTGGATAGTAAGTAAGCTGACGGATAAGGAGGGCTCCGTTATGAGAGCAGTGCTAATGGCAGGCGGGTCGGGAACGCGGCTGAGACCCTTAACCTGCGATCTCCCCAAACCAATGGTACCGATACTCAATCGCCCCATAGCCGAACATATAGTTAACTTGCTGCGACGGCATCAGATTAGAGAAATCATCGCCACCCTATATTACATGCCAGATGTGATGCGGGATTACTTCGGTGACGGTGTTGATTTTGGCGTGCGCATTTCCTACGCCGTAGAAGAAGACCAACCCCTGGGAACAGCCGGTTGCGTCAAGAATATCGCCGAACTGCTAGATTCAACCTTCCTGGTGATTAGCGGCGACAGCATCACCGACTTTGACCTGACAGCAGCAGTGGCCTTTCACAAGCAAAAGGGATCGAAAGCAACGCTCATCCTAGCGAAAGTGCCGAACCCACGAGAATTTGGCGTGGTGATCGCCGACTCGGACCAGAGAATCAAGCGCTTTCTAGAAAAACCCTCCACCAGCGAAATCTTCTCCGATACAGTCAATACAGGCACCTATATCTTGGAACCAGAAGTGCTAGACTATCTGCCAGAGGACCAAGAGTCAGACTTTTCCAAAGACCTGTTCCCCCAGCTACTAGAGAATAACGAGCGCATGTACGGCTACGTGGCCAAAGAGTACTGGTGCGATGTCGGACATCTGGATGCTTACCGGGAAGCCCAATACGATGCCCTATCCCAACAAGTAAAACTCGAAGAAGTCTACGAACAAAAGGAACCTGGAGTCTGGGTAGGTCAAAATACTTACATCGATCCGAGCGCCAAAATAGAACCACCAGTTATGCTCGGGAAAAACTGCCGGATCGGACAGCGAGTAGTGCTGGAAGCGGGCACGGTAATTGGGGACAACGTGACGATCGCGAATGATGCTTTCCTAGAGCGTTCGATCGTCTGGAATGGAGCGATGGTTGGGGAAGAAGCTCAGCTGCGAGGCTGCGCGATCGGGCGTGGCAGCCGGGTGGACCGCCGGGCCCAAATCCTGGAAGGAGCCGTAGTCGGTTCCCTATCGATTGTAGGGGAAGAAGCCAGGATCGCGCCCCAAGTGCGGGTATGGCCCAACAAAGAGGTGGAATCAGGTGCGACATTGAACATAAACCTGATTTGGGGTAATATGGGTCGGCGCAACCTGTTCAGTCAGCGGGGCGTTCAAGGTTTGGCGAATATCGACATCACGCCAGAATTTGCGGTCAAGTTGGGGGCAGCTTACGGCTCGATCTTGAGACCAGGTTCGGTGGTAACTGTCTCGCGAGACCAGCGGACTATTTCCCGCATGGTCAGCCGGTCGTTAATTGCAGGTTTAATGTCAACAGGCATCAACGTGCAGAACCTGGAAGCAACAGCCCTGCCCATTGCCCGTACTGTGATTGGAACCCTAGCAGTGGGGGGTGGAATTCACGTCCGCTTGCATCCAGAACGACCGGATGCAATTCTGATAGAATTTTTCGATCGTCAGGGAATTAATATATCTAAAGGCAGTGAGAAAAAAATTGAGGGGGCTTATTTCAAGGAAGACCTCAGGCGATCGCCCATAAAGGAGATCGGCAATGTTGCCTATCCAGATCAGGTGCTTTCGATCTATATGACTGCCTTCGAGAAGCAACTGCATGTGGAGGCGATTAAACAGGTTTACTCAAAGGTAGTGATAGACTATGCCTATGCGGTTAATGGTGCGGTGCTACCACAATTGTTAGCCAAGTTTGACTGTGATGCGGTAGTCCTGAATGCCAGTTTGAACCAGACGCCGCTGTCAGCGAGCGATCGGGAGGTATTGCTCGATCAGTTAGCTCGCGTAGTGGAGGCTCTCAAGGCTACCATGGGGGTGCAGGTGTCGGCAAATGGAGAACAGTTGATTTTAGTCGATGAAACTGGCAGTCCCATTCGCGGAGAAACCTTGACAGCGCTGATGGTGCAGATGATGCTGACAGCTCACGGTGGAACTGGTACGGTAGTAGTGCCAGTTTATGCATCGAGTGCGGTGGAGCAGATCGCCCGGCGTCACGATGCCAGGGTGATTCGCACGAAGGCAAATCCGGGGGCGCTGATGGAGATAAGTCACGCAAATCCGCACGTGGTTATCGGGGGAAGTGGGGATATGGGTTTCATTTTCCCACAGCTGCATCCGGGGTTTGATGCGATGTTCTGCACGGCGAAGTTAATTGAAATGCTCAATCTTCAGGAACGCAGTCTGGGAAAAATTCGCGCTAGTTTGCCTCGGGTTTATCATAAACAGTATACTATTCGCTGCCCATGGAATGTGAAAGGGTCGCTAATGCGCTATCTGGTAGAAAAACATCCAGTCCAACAGCTGGAATTAGTAGATGGGGTGAAGATTTTTAACCAGCAATCGGCCTCGATCCAACAGCAGAATTTAAGATTGTCTAATGGTGCCATGGTGATGCCGACAGATAATTGGGTATTAATTTTGCCAGATGCGGGGGAACCATTAGTACATATTTTTGCTAACAGTCATGACAGGAAAATGGTCGATCGGACGTTATGGGAGTACCGGAATTTAGTAAAAGGATTTGTCGAGTCGGAACAGGCAATTTAAGATTGAAAATTGAGCAAGGATCCATTGAGAATTTAGATATTCTGCCGGGAGCAAAAAGCGGAAAGTTGGGGAATATTGGGAAAAATTGCCAGATGAGGAGGAAATAGAGAAAAGAGAAAAAAGTGGTTGATGGCGAGGTAATTTGCTAAAATAGAAGAGGAAGAGAAGCAGAGAGAAATTATATGAATAGCTGCGTGTTGATGGCCGAGATAATTCAAGAACCGCAACTGAGATATACGGCAGACAACCAAACCCCGATCGCGGAAATGCTGGTGGAGTTTCCAGGGTTAAGGAGTGAAGATCCGACAGGAAGGCTGAAAGTGATAGGATGGGGAAATTTAGCCAAGGAAATCACGGAACATTATCACGAAGGCGATCGGGTGGTGCTCCAGGGTCGGTTGAGCATGAACACAATAGAACGACCAGAGGGGTTTAAGGAAAAACGCGCTGAATTAACAGTTTCTAAGATTTACAGTCTGTCGGCGGCGGCGGTAGGGGCTTCCAGGCCAAGAATAGAGAGGACTTCGACTTCTGTTGCTAGCAATGTTGTTTCCATGAAGGAACGGTCGGCAGATAGAAATAGAACTAACAGCGGATATGAGGCGGGGACAATGAATAAGACTGTCTCGACTACAGGATATCAACCTTCTGTATCCCAGACAGACTCCAATACAGCGGAACCTCCTCAGGATGAAGAAATTTACACATCGCCAACAGTTGATGAATCTCAAGAGGATGAAATTCCTTTTTAAGATGTGGGTAGGGTGGGCATTGCCCACCAGGTCAGTGGGTAGGGTGGGCATTGCCCACCAGGTCAGTGGGTAGGGTGGGCATTGCCCACCATGTCAGTGGGTAGGGTGGGCATTGCCCACCATGTCAGTGGTTAGTGGTCAGTTGACCTAAGAGTAGGTAATTCTGTCGATGTCGCCAAAATACTTGTTTACTTATCTGGACATGATCCCAATAGACAAGGATATCTTGACAGGATATCCTCAGAGGAGCCTAATTCTAGCTGCACTAGCTGCACTTGAAAAACGGCTTCAAAGGCATCCGCGATCGCCTTTCGGACATCTTCAATTGTTATCTCTGGAAGAAATTCCGCCAAGCTGCCCACCGGGAGATCCCGAAGGCCGCAGGGAACAATGCGCTCAAATCCTGCTAAGTTGGGAGAAACATTTAAGGCCAAGCCGTGCATGGCGATCCAACGACTGACGTAGATGCCGATCGCGACCACTTTGCGACCGGCCACCCAGACGCCGGTCAACCCCGGGAGGCGATCGCCCTTTAAACCGTAAAGGGCCAGAGTTTGGATGGCCACTTCTTCTAACTGCCGCAGGTACCAGTGCAAATCTTGTCGATAATAGCGCAGATTCAAAATCGGGTAGGCTACAAGTTGACCGGGACAATGGTATGTGACCTCACCCCCCCGTTCTATCCGATAAACCTCGAAGCTACTGTCAGCTGGTGAGAACTTGAGATGTTCCAGACTGGCTCCTCGTCCCAGGGTGTATACTGGCGGATGGGAGAGCAAGATCAGAACATCATCTAGTTCGGGGTTGTCCCGGCGCCTGGCAACAAGCTGCTGCTGCCATTTCCAGGCCACCGGATAAGGCACCAGACCTTGATTTAATAGCCAACACCGACGTTGGGGGGTATAGGGGTGAGTCGAAACCATACCTCTCCTGGTAGTAAATTAATCTAAATTAAATAGCAAATTGGTAGTACAGGCAGGAGTAATTGTCAAGGAATGAAATATAACTTAACAATGATTGTTTTGTAGAATACATCGTGCTAAGGTAGAAATATACCCAAACTTCGAGGGGAGGAAAGCAATATGAAGCTTGTTATCCAGGGAAAAAACATAACCATCACCGATGCAATTCGCGAGTACGTAGAGCAAAAAATTGAAAATGCGGTGCTCCATTTTGAGCGTTTAACCACAGAGGTGGATGTAAACCTGTCGGTAGCCCACAATTCCCGGATAAAGGCCGATCAGACGGCGGAAGTGACGATTTATGCAAACGGTAAAGTTATTCGTTCGGAAGAAAGCAGCGAGGATTTATACGCCAGCATTGATTTAGTCGCAGATAAGATTGCCCGCCGTCTCCGTAAATACAAGGAAAAATCGGAAAACAAACACAAGAAGACGGTGAAAACCGTAGAGGCGGTGGAAGAGGCCCCGGTGGTGTCAGATTTGATGGGCTCACGCACGCCATCTCTGCCCAGCGAAGTGGTGCGGACGAAGTATTTTGCCATGCCGCCGATGACGGTAGAAGAAGCGTTAGAACAGTTGCAGCTAGTGGGTCACGATTTCTTTATGTTCCGCAATGCCAAAACGGGGGAGATCAATGTGATGTACGAACGCAACCACGGCGGATACGGTCTGCTGATGCCCCGGGATGGCAATATCCAAAATGGTAAAGCTGCCCACAGTGCTAAGTCGGCCCCACAAAAGTCGAAAGTTTGAGTAGTAGATGCTGATGGTCTCCGGCGCGATCGATCGCCCTCCAGATGCTCCGGTGTAAAAAGCGCAAGTTTGCTCGTTCCCTGCCAGAGTCAGGGAACGTCCATTCTGGCTCTGCCTCGGGGGGAAATCTTATTCTCTCTCCCACGAGACACCGAAGACCCCTCGTTAAGATCGGCGATCGGCTCGCTGATCTTAGCAAGCTGCTCGCTGAGATGCAGTCGGGCCTGGCGGAGGTGCGGTGCGGCCTCGCGGAGGTGCGGTCCGATCTCGCTGAGGTTCAGTCCGATCTCGCGGAGATGCGGTGGGGTATCGCGGAGAATCGTTAGTTATTTTGCAAATATTCTCTCAGGACGGGGGCAAGGGAGAAAACTGTCGAGTTACCATATGTCTCGGGCTTTTCTAGGAGCGATCGCCTTTCCAGAGAAAGCATGGCATTGCCCAGATCCTCGGGGGATAATTGCAGTATAGTCCGCAATTGAGTCAGAGAAACTGGTTCTGCTTGACCGACAATGGCCGACAACACTTGTTGTTCTAATGCCGATAATTGTTGAAACTGCTGTGCTAAATTATCTTGTAAATCGGCACAGGAGAGCATACCATAGTTACAGAATTCTACTACACTGCCGTTAAATAG
Organism: Hormoscilla sp.; assembly: GCA_051439505.1. Taxonomy (GTDB): domain Bacteria; phylum Cyanobacteriota; class Cyanobacteriia; order Cyanobacteriales; family Desertifilaceae; genus Hormoscilla. Next base: position 6,942 of record JBFRWI010000118.1, read on the forward strand.
ATCTTTAATCAATGTTCCAATAATTTTTAACCATAAGGGATGACCTCGGTAGGTATTAATCAAGGTTTCCCATTCTGTTTCGTCCGCTAAACCTTTGTCTCTGAGGATGTCCCCTGCTGCTGCACCCAAACCTGACAGTCGGATCGATCGCACGGGGAGTTGTTCTCCTGCTAAGGAGGCAATTTCTCGGGGTGCGGACCGACTGTTGAGCAGCAAGCAACTGTTATGGGATAATTCCCCTACTTGTTTCCAAAGGGTGCGATAATCTTCGTATCCATGTTTGTAGTGACCTGCCAGTTGCCCGCTGCTGAAAATTGTCTGTAGGTCATCCACCACCAGCAGGCACCGGTGCGATCGCAAATATTCCATGACCTGGGAAAGGCGATCGCCCAATAAGGGAGATAACTCAGTTTCCCCGTCCTGAGAGAAAAATTGCAGTAAATTGCTCAGAAAATCTTCCAGGACTGGACAATAGCGGAGACTGCGCCAAATTACATAGTCAAATTTA
>JBFRWI010000119.1:0-36016 GCA_051439505.1 Hormoscilla sp.
AGGCTGGCGATCACCCGTAGGTATCATGACTCCCCTAACGTAGGTCAAATCCAGGACCTGCATCTTGCATCTCCCTAAGGGAGATAATTACCGGTATTGCCGGAAATTACCGGATTTTATGCAAGAGAAGAACTGGATGCTCGCATCACGCCCTACCTGTGGCAAAGGGGGCTATCCTATTATTATGCCGAGAGATATGCGCTCAGGTGCCCGGCAGTTTGAAGTTGACTTAAAGGTCAACTCCCAAGATGTGGAAGAAACCGTTTGGCGCTATCTCTGTATCGCCCGATCGCAAGGGTTGACGGCAGCGCAGAATTCTCTGCTAGTGGTACGCGACGACCCCAGGTTGGTGATGCGGCGCGTCTACGATCTCTATGCAGGAGATTGTACCATAGATGATGTTCTCGCTGCTGGGGAATCGTCAGGCAAAACTGGCAATTTTTACAGTCATCTTTATGTAGGATTGTATTGGGAAGCCGCAGGAGATGAGGAGCGATCGGGCCATTGGATTGTCAAAGCCGTTACCGAATACGCGATCGATGACTACATGTGGCATTTAGCCAAGGTACACCAAACCTTGCGTGGATGGACTTAACTTCAGTTGTAGATCCCTTACCCAACAGTCTTCACCCCTGATTGTAGGGTGAACAATGCCCACCCTACAGCAAACAATAATCCCAACAATTATTGGTGGACAATGCCCACCCCACTCTAGTACACTTCTAGATGCCAGCGCTTATCCTTCTTCATTTGCTTCTGGTACTGAGTCCAGTCAACATCAAACTTAGACGCCGCCGCCGACATCCCCTCATTGATGCCGCCTTCCATTCCCTTCAAACCGCAGATGTAAGTGTGAGTACTGGGCTTTTGAATTAACGGCCACAGATCATCGGCGTATTCCTGAATCCGGTTTTGGATATACATCTTACCGCCATCAGGATTCTTCTGTTCGCGGCTGATCGCATAGGTCAAGCGGAAATTATCCGGGAATTCGGACTGCAACTGTTCCAACTCCTCCTTGTAGAGAATATTGCCAGTATAGGGGATGCCAAAGAACAGCCAAGCAAGACCTTTGAACTTGTAATCTTCGTGCTGTTCCTTAAACATCCGCCACAAGTAGGCCCGGAAAGGCGCAATACCAGTCCCCGTTGCGATCATGATAATCGTGGCATCCTCGTCGTCGGGCAACAGCATCTCCTTCCCGACCGGACCGGTGATGGCCACATCCGCCCCAACTTCCAAGTGGCACAGGTAAGTAGAACAGACTCCATAGACAGTTTCCCCCGTTTCTGGATGCTTGTACTCCAACTGCCGGACGCACAGGGAGACAGTCTTGTCATCGACATCATCCCCGTGGCGGGTAGAGGCGATCGAGTACAACCGCAACTTGTGAGGTTTGCCCTTGTCGTCAGTTCCGGGGGCAATAATACCGATACTTTGACCTTCCAGATAGCGCAAATCTCCGCCCGAGATGTCAAACTTCAAGTGACGCACCGTACCCGATCCACCTTCCCTGACCAGTTCTTCATTACTCAGACATTTACCAATATAGGGATTTTTAGGACGGTAAATGTTAACGGGAATGTCCGCTTTCTCCTTTTCTGCTGCTTTGGGCATTTCTGTTGTTGCTTGCGTGGGTGTTTCTGATGTGGCTTCACTTGCTGCTGGTGCCCCAGGGCCACTCCCATCCATTGGCTTGATGCTGACAATTTTGCCGCCCAGCCGGGAAATCCGCCGCATCTCTTGGTTCATCCGGTAGTATGGCACCTTAATCAACTCGCTGCCACTTTTACGGAGAGGATAGGACAGGTTGTCAGAACCCTGACTCTGACCCAGACCTACCACTTCATACAGAAACACGCGGCTACCCGCTTGCGTATTGGCAGCACTGTCAGCTGCACTGAGATTGTACATCGCTTTGATCTCTCCAAACCCAATAATTCATTGCTACCTGCCCGAGCGTGGAACTGCACCCACTGCCGCTAGACCGGCGAAGCGGGATGCTTTTCCTTTCTCCGGGCCAGGTAGATCGCGATCGCGCCTAAAGCGCACAATTTTTCTATTGTACATGGCGGGGCGACATACTAGCAGACCAGCATCTCGTGGGAGACTGGGGATGGCTTTGGGGGTGGGCACCAGCAGCTCAGGTTCAGTCAGACTGTTGCCGCCATCGTCAATTTTATCTTTTCTTAAAAACCAATTCGCCCTATTCTTGGTATAGAGGTCGATCGACTTGCTTGACAGGATCGCCTTGTAGGGGGGATCCTGTTCTGGTAGAATTAACCTAAGCCCCTAGGCTAAATACTTAGTTCTGCCCTGGCCTGAGTCCTTCCCCGGGACGGACACAGACGATCTCAGTGGTGCGGGGCCGAAGAGCCCAATCCGCTATAACATAAGTAAGCAAATCATAAGATCGAAAGAGGAAATCCATGACAAAGCCCGATCGCGTGGTATTAATAGGTGTAGCCGGAGACTCCGGATGCGGTAAATCCACGTTCTTGCGCCGCATCACTGACTTGTTCGGAAAAGAATTAGTGACAGTCATCTGCCTGGATGACTACCATTCTCTGGACCGGAAACAGCGTAAAGAGACTGGGATCACCGCTCTTGACCCCCGGGCCAACAACTTTGACCTGATGTACGAGCAAGCAAAAGCGCTCAAAAATGGTCAGACGATCAATAAGCCGATCTACAATCACGAAACAGGCATGATCGACCCGCCAGAGCAAATCATTCCGACCCCGATCGTGGTGCTAGAGGGGCTGCACCCCTTGTATGACGAACGAGTGCGCGATCTTTTGGACTTCAGCGTTTACCTGGATATCGGCGACGAGGTAAAAATTGCCTGGAAAATCAAAAGAGATATGGCAGAACGGGGTCATAGTTATGAAGATGTGCTGTTTGCCATCAATGCCCGTCGGCCAGATTTTATGGCCTACATCGACCCGCAGAAAGCTCACGCCGATGTGGTGATTCAAGTTCTGCCCACGCAGTTGCTCAAAGAGGATAAGGAACATAAAATCCTGCGGGTACGCATGATCCAGCGCTACGGAGTACAAGGTCGCGATCCAGTATACCTGTTTGATGAAGGGTCAACGATCAACTGGATTCCTTGCGGGCGCAAGCTCACCTGCTCCTACCCTGGCATCAAGATGTACTACGGACCCGATAGCTATTACGGTCACGAAGTCTCGATCTTGGAAGTGGACGGTCAGTTTGAGAATTTAGAGGAGATGATTTACATCGAAGGTCATCTGAGCAACACCTCCACTAAATACTACGGGGAATTGACCCATCTGGTGCGGGAGCATCAGGAGTATCCGGGTTCTAACAATGGTACGGGACTGTTCCAAGTGCTGACGGGTCTGAAAATGCGGGCCAGCTTTGAATATGATAAGGCCCACGAAGAACAGGAAGAAAAGGTGCCTGTTAGCGTGTAAAGCACTATCAGCTTTGAGCTGACAATCTTCACCAAGGGCGAGGGGCGGTACGCCTCTCGCCCTTTTTTAATTTTTCTCGATCTCCCGAGGGTTAATATCATGTCGGGTACCCATAATAAAAATTGTCGCATCTGTAGGTTGGGTTGAGGAACGAAACCCAACAGGATTTGTTTAGCGTTCTACTAAGCCTGTGAAAGTCCTTCAAGGTGGCTTATTGTGGGTGATTCCCAGACATGATATAAGCAGGAGATTGCGCTTTGGCTGCGCAGCGGCTGCGGGTTCCGGGGGGGAGTATGATAGTTTTAATCCTACCTTGCCCAGGACAAAATGTATTCGATTAATTCGATTAGTCTCCGGGCCCGCCTTTCGTGTCTCCTGGGAGCGCTACTCGCACTACCCAGGAGACACGAAGGGTTCAAACCCACGGCTAATAGCTCAAGTGGGTTAAAACCCACTAAAAGCATTGTCAGAGTTTTACCTGACAGGTGCAATTCAACCGCAGGATTAATTGACACTTCATTACTATGAAACTATCCTATAAAATACCGGCTGCGTTACTTGGTGTGGCGGCTACCTTGGCCCTGGTGCAGCCTCAAATCGCTGTGGGGTTATCTCCCGAGGAAGTTGGCAAAATTGCTCAAGAAATTACTGTGCGGATCGATGGACTAGGTGATGGCTCTGGCGCGATCGTGCCCCATCCCCGATCGCGATCGCAGTCCGGAACCGGGTACATCTGGAGACGCGGCGGGCGAAGCATTCGGGACGTAAATCTTTCGCTTGCGTAGATAAGTTATTCGCTCCTTAGCTTCGCCCCTACAGTTATGTTGGTGCATTTGGATGCCCATTTGGAGGCCAGCACCTTGGTCCGAACATCGACGCGCGATCGGCACCCGATGCCCGATCGCCAATAAAATTTCATCGGTGGAGATCCCATCCGATCGCGCCGGGGCACGGCAATAGATATCTTTTCGTTTATATCCTGATTTATGGATGCCGTGCCCCTACCATACGGGTTTCAATGTAGGGGCACGGCATCGGCAAATTCTCGGTAAATATTATTCTGTTAAATTTGCCGTGCCCCGGCCACATCTGCGAGTCACCCGATGCCCGATCGCCAATTAAATGTCATCCAAGAGATCCCATCCGATCGGGCCTCGCGTTGGGTGTGGTCTTCCCGGGCGATCGCCCATGCCTATAAATCATGTTAACTCAAATACTGGGTACAAGCTTGGAAAAGAAAGCGAAGTAAACCTAAGACAGTGCCCATTTCCCCGATCGCATGGGAGAGAGTTTGATAAACATTACCATCAACAGTCAGTTGATAAAACTTCCAGGTATCACCGTTGGTAACAATACCCAAGACATCAATTTCTTTACCGATCTGTTTATTTTCCCACTGACAAGCTTGCATTTCCACTAAACATTTGGCTAAACCTTGCTCGAAATCATCCTTTTTGGCCTCGACGATACACAAATATGGGGCTTCTAAATAAGCTTTTCTGGCCGCTACAAGGTAATCAACATTGCCATTAGTTACTTCTGTTTCCAGACTAGCACCTTTCCAGATCTTTAAGGTATTAAATTTTTGAATAGCCTCTTCACAGATAGCGTCTATTATCAGTTTTCTAGACTCTTCATAACTCTGTAAGTCAAAGCATTGTAGTCGTTCTAGGCGTTGCCGAAAGAAATCACTGATGGGAACAGGTTCTACCTCAATATCCCAGAGCAATAATTCAGTTATATTAAGTTGCTTGCAGGCTTCTTTATACTTAAAGCTGGAAAAGTTCTTTTTCTTCTTTTTTGTCTGCTTCACGATCGATCTTGAATTAGTTACAAAGGTTAAGGTGGGCATCGCCCACCCTACTATACATAATTCCAGCATGTTTCTCAATATTACGATCGATGAAAAAATTCATGGCGGTCCATTAAATTCAGCTTTATTTCTAGCTTTCAATTCTTGCAACTTTTTCCAAGCAGCCTCTTTACCAGGTGGTGGCGGCATCTTGGCAATTGCAGCTAAGCGATCGCGATTGCGTTCTTCCCAATACTGCCTGATTTCCTCAGCGTACTTCAATACCATCTCATACTCAGCCTCCACTTCGGAGCGATTATTCTCAATGTATGACAAAGCTACGTTTATTTCCGACTCTGTCAGGTTGAGAATATTGCGAATAAACTTGGGTGAATATTCTGCTTTCACGTAGTCCATCACGTCGTACAGGGTAATGCGCTTGCCGTTGATCGAGAGTCCTCTTTCCGTCCGGACGATCGCCGCTGGTTTGGCATCATGCATGTTGATTTTATTGTGAACTTTCAGCCCTTGCAGCCTTTTCCAAGCAGCCTCTTGACCAGGTGGTGGCGGCATCTTGGCAATTTTTACTAATAAATCTGGATCGCGTTTTTCCCAATCGATCCTAATTTCTTCAGCCTCCTTCCATAGCATCTCATACTCAGCCTCGACGGCCTCGCGATTATCCTCAATGTATGACAAAGCCGCGTTCATTTCCGACTCTGTCAGCCTGAGAAGATCGATAATCATCTGGGGTAAATAATCATCTTTCAAGTAGTCCATCACGTCGTACAGGGTAATGTCCTTACCTGCGATGGTGAGTCCTATTTCCGTGCGGACGATCGCCGCCTGCTTGGCATCATTCATGTCTGTCATTTCCTGCAATTTTTCTCTCCCATCTTATAACAATTTTGGCGATTTGGCAAGGAGGCGATAAAAATCACTCAAGGAAGCGATAAAAATTACTCACCCATGGTACAGATAATTTCTTTAGCCTTAACCGACAATGTTTTCAGTCGGTTTTAACCGACTTTAGCTATTAGCCGGGGGTTTGAACCCCCGGCGGGCTATCGGGAAAGCGAGTGAGTTATTTAAGCACCGCCGCGCAATTTATCGAGGACGCTGCGGTCTTCTAAAGTAGAAGTATCCCCAGCAATTTCTTGACCGCCAGCCAGCGATCGCAGCAACCGGCGCATAATTTTCCCAGAACGAGTTTTGGGCAAAGCGTCAGTAAAGCGAATTTCTCCCGGACGGGCGATCGCGCCTATTTCTTCGACCACATGCTGCTTCAATTCATCATTGAGTTGGTCGCTAGCATTTTGACGGCCTTCCAAGGTGACAAAAGCCACAACATCTTCCCCTTTAACAGGGTCGGGTTTACTTACTACAGCAGCTTCTGCTACTGCTGGGTGAGACACCAAAGCGGACTCAATTTCCATCGTGCCCAAACGGTGTCCTGCCACATTAATGACATCATCAACGCGACCCATCACCCAGAAATAACCATCTTCATCCCGACGGGCACCATCCCCAGCAAAATATAAATACTGCCCATCTTTGGGCGCAATATGTTCCCAATAGGTGCGACGGAAGCGATCGGGGTCGCCATAAACAGTGCGCATCATGCTGGGCCAGGGATGGCGAATCACCAAATAACCCCCTTGATTATCTGCTACGGAGTTGCCTTCCAGATCCACTACATCTGCAATAATGCCCGGGAAAGGTAGAGTCGCAGAACCTGGTTTGGTCGGCGTTGCCCCCGGTAGGGGAGTTAGCATAAACCCGCCAGTTTCTGTTTGCCACCAAGTATCCACGATCGGGCAGCGTTCGTCACCAATAATGCGGTGATACCAGATCCAAGCTTCCGGGTTAATGGGTTCGCCCACAGTGCCTAACAAGCGGAGAGAAGAGAGATTTCGGGAATTGGGATGATGTTCTCCCATCTTAATAAATGCCCGAATTGCCGTGGGGGCAGTATAGAAAATATTCACGCCGTATTTTTCCACTACATCCCACAAGCAACCGGGGTTAGAAGCGCGGGGGGCACCTTCATACATTAAAGAGGTAGCGCCATTGGAAAGGGGACCGTAGACAATATAACTATGTCCTGTAATCCAACCCACATCCGCAGTACACCAATAGACATCCGTATCCTGAATGTCAAAAGTCCATTTCAGGGTCATGTGGGTGTAGAGGTTGTAGCCCCCAGTGGTGTGAACGACACCTTTGGGCTTGCCCGTAGTCCCGGATGTATAGAGAATGAACAGCATATCTTCGCTGTCCATCGGTTCGGCGGGACAGTCAGCAGAAGCAGTAGCTTGCAAGTCATGCCACCAGTGGTCGCGCCCCGGTTCCATCTTAATATCTTGGGCGGTGCGCTTGACTACCAAAACGTTTTCCACCGAGGGGGCGCCGTCATTGGCCAAAGCTTTGTCTACTTGCACTTTTAAGGGGACGATCGCATCTTTGCGCCAACCCCCATCCGCAGTCACCACCAATTTTGCTTCCGCATCTACCAGCCGGTCCTTAAGGGCTTCGGCGCTAAAACCGCCAAAAACTACCGTGTGGGGTGCGCCAATGCGGGCACAGGCCAGCATGGCGATCGCCGCTTCGGGAATCATGGGCATGTATATCCCCACCCGATCGCCCTTTTGCACGCCCAACTGCTTGAAGACATTAGCCATTTGGCAGACTTCCCGATGGAGTTGGGCATAGGTAAGGGTGCGGGAGTCTCCCGGTTCCCCTTCCCAAATGAGGGCCGCCTTATTCCGGCGCCAGGTCGTCAGATGCCTGTCAAGGCAATTGTAAGAAATATTAATCTTACCGCCCAGGAACCACTTCACAAAGGGCGGTTGCCAATCTAGGATCTGATGCCATTTCTCGAACCAATGCAACTCTTTTTCGGCCAAGTCGGCCCAAAACCCTTGGGGGTCAGCTTTCGCTTGCTCGTATAATTGCTTGTACTGTTCCAAGCTTTTGATGTGAGCATTTTCCGAGAACCCGGCGGGGGGCTGGAATAGGCGTTTTTCCTTCAGGATCGATTCTATTGTCGGTTGTGACATGCTCTGTATCTCGATAAGGGCAATTAAACTATTTTGAACCCAGAGCAGCCCAAAAGCATCAATAACCCGGTTTTTTGGCAAAACCGGGTCTCTGGGCTACTACCTAAAGGGGGATGCTGCTGCACTCGGACCGGGCGATCGCCCCCCACCTCAAGGGAAGCACCGGTGCATAAGCAACGGTTGGTTACCAATGAAAAGGGTGAGGGCAGATGTCCCAGTCTGGGGGGAAAACTGATTAAGTCCTGCGACTTTTCGCAGCAAGCACATTCGCTTTATCTTCTTTATTTGCCTTAAAATGATCGGGAATTTCCAAGGTTGGCATGTCTTGCAGGGACTCAAATCTAAAAATATCTCTCTCTGGAATTAGAACCCCCTTAAACTGGACGAAGTACCGCTCAATCTGTTCTTCTTTGTCCTTTTTGGGATTAAATCTAAAAGGTGGAACAGGCGCATCCCGCCATTGCACTGGCAAATGTTGCGCCTTAGCAAAAGCCACCCGCTCGAAGGAATTCATTTTCTTGTATTTCTGCAACTCATCCTCTGAAAAATTCCGAAACACTGATATGCAGGGCTGGCGACAAACTGGAATAAACTGCCAGATCCCCTGCAACACAAATTCCCGATCGTTCAAAACCATCCCATTGTACGTCACTTCCGAGCCGGGTCCTGGCTCGATCGCAACGGGTCTAAAGTACAAATCGTAATTCGGATCCCTTGGGTAATGCTGACAAAAAGGATTTACAATGAGCATCACCTCGGTGTCCGTTTCGACAAAAGGATCTAATTCTGACCAATGTTCATTATGGTCACTTTCACATCCCAGCCAATAAGCCTGGTCATCTCCTATATATATGTAACGATGCCCGTCTTCAGAAATAATCGTTCCGCACAACAACCCGATCGCCTGAAATATTCCACTCATTTTGGAACTTACCAAATTCATCTGCTGTTCATACATTCTATCATGGGCGATCGCCTTTTGAGCAGAGAATAGAGAAGGAGTACAGTTGCTCGTGTCATTAGTCGTCGGGTCCGCTGGTCCACGGCGAGGCAGTCCGGCAACAGTGAGTCCGGAGACAGCGTCGATTTTCTTTTTTACCACAGATCTTTGAATTTGTCAAGTCTTATTAATGGACTAGAGCGTCGGTCAATAAATATAGACAATTATAGACAAAAATTAGATGTAAAACAAATATATTCTCGGATCTCCCTTGGGATTCAGGTGGCTACAGGTTCGGGCACAGTGGCTTTTCTGTTGAACTGCTATAGTTAACTAAAACTGCTGTTTTCTGACTCCTTTAACCTCTTGAATGACAATTTCAATCGGCACTAAACGACCCTTCCTCGTGTAACTCTGGTTTTCCTTGGCAGTGCTATTCGTCGAACGTTCGCTAAATCGCTCGATATTAGCAACAAACCAATCTCGCGTTTTTGGCATGGGTAGCATATAAAGCGTCCGAGGAATAATAAAGTAGTAGAGCAGCCAATCGATTTCGGCGGACATAAAAATACTCTGTTTTTCCAGATTTTTATTACTGTAAGTCTGGAAGTAAAAGTTACCGCTTTTATGCCAGCGATCGCCCACAATGCCCAGTTTGAAATACCCGTTTGTTGTCGTTAGCAACAAGTCAATTCCCATCTTTTGATAATTGAAGTTATTTTCTACATTTTCTACTTTCAAAGTCTGAGGCAAGCTTTTCAACCATTCGGTGATGTCGTTTTTAGCTTGTTTGGCAACTCCACCATTTTTATCCGTTTGAGGAGAAGGAAGGGGTTTGCTAACATATTTTATTCGGTCTTTCTTTTTGAGAATAGGCTTTGATACCGATGAATATTTTTCAGTCATTAAAGGTAAAGTGTAGTTCTCAACTAAACTCGATATTCTTTGCACCTGCTCTGATGTCAAGCAATCTGGATAATTAACTAGCATTTCTAAAAAAGATTTCGCTCCATGTAAAACAGGAACGGAACATTCTGTGGTTTCCACCCATTTAGCAACGGTAAACACGACTGGGGCAATAACGCGATCGCTGGGAAAATTCTCAATCTCATCAGTCATCCAGCGCAGAAGCATTTTTAGATGGTAAGCATTTTGAGAAGTCGGACTATTAAAAATTTTTTCCCAACCAGATCCCGCTCGCATTTTCCATTTATCATTGTAAGCACTAAAGGATCCTTTCCAGGTTTTAACTTCGACGATAAAGATACCGCCAGGACCAATAATTAGATGGTCTATTTCTGTCAAACTGCCCGGGCGATCGCCAGGTATTAAAGCATTTTGAAACAAGATCCAGCGATCGGATAAAGTTGTCATTAACAGCGAAACCCATCCCTCCCCTAGATTGCCTTTAATCTGATTGCCCATTTGATTAACATCGAATAAAAAACCTCCGACTTTCCCCAATAAACCACCACCTATTTTTTCTTGTATCGCTTCTCTTTGAGTAGATTTTTTTTCTTGGATTCGCTTTTGAAAAGCTTCTCTAAGACTGGGGGATTGTTTGAGAATTTTCATTGTTAATTACCTCCTATTTGTTTATAAAAGTTGACAAGTGCGCGAGATAGCGAAAGATCGCTACTTATGTTTATTCTTTTTAAATTAAATCGGCGCTCGCGCGATCGCCCCACATGCCAACACTCTAACTCGGCCCTATAGTTATGATGCCCGTTTTCTCAAAGAACCTTGTAGCGGATCATACAAAAACGACTTTTTGCTGTTGGTTGGTTTATTAGATCGAGTTATTAGAGCAATACAATCGGTAAACGGGCCGTCAACGTTGGCAACGAGTTCGGAATATCTCAGATCTTACACCATTCTCAACTAGAGGCAGAGCCTCTAGAACTCGTTCCCAGGGGTCGCCTGTAGGAACGAGGGGGGTAAAATATGCACCCCCTTTTCCATAAGGTTTTCAGTCGGTTTTCAACCGACTTTAGCTATTAGCCGTGGGTTTGAACCCACGGCGGGCCATGAGGCCAACAACTAGCCTATTAACGATGCTTGCGAATGGGAGTGCCGCAAGGATAGGTGGCTACGGGTTCAAGCACGGTCTCGCCAACATTAACCAGTGGCTTTTCAGCAGATTTAATCTTTGCCGCTTGATAGTCTTGCCGCAGTTTGGCCATCATGGCTGGCAGCCGATCGTACAGTCGCTTCCGGGGACGGGGCGTGCATTTTTTCATCACGTAGGCTGTCATAATTGGAAGGGCGATCGTGCTATCAGTGTAGCAGACAATGGTGCTGGGTAACTCATCGGGGTCAACTTTACCCCAACTGACGGCTTCGCTGGGGGTGGCACCAGATAAACCCCCCGTATCCGGACGGGCATCGGTAATTTGAATAAAATAATCGTGCCCCCGTTCTTCCAGTCCCAAAACTTCGTGCAACTGGGGTTGGGTTTGCAGCAGGAAGTTTTTGGGAGAACCGCCGCCGATAATTATGGCTGCGCTTTTACCTTCGATACCAGGAATGTCAGTAGCACGGGCCCCATAGGCGATCGCCGCTGTTTCATTCACATCGATGGACGGATCGATAAATAACTGAGAACCTTCCAGGGCCATTGCTGCCACATTCATGCCAATGGAACTATCCCCAGGAGAAGAAGTGTAGATCGGCACGCCGCATTCATAGGCCGTAGCCAACAGGCAAGAATTCTGAATTCCCAAGCGCTTTTCCATCTCCCAGACATACTTACCCAGCAGATGGTGAAACTCCGCCGTTCCCATCCGCTTCTGAAACGCGGGTGCCCGTAAAATCTCCCGAATGAACGCATCCGTTTCCAGCAGTACATCGTAGTCAAACACGATATCGTAAATGCGGATCCGTCCCTCTTCGCGCAGCTTCACATCATCCAAAAACGGACTACTCGCATACAGACTCATTCCCAACCCGTAATGCAGGTCGTGATAAAGATTTGCACCCGTGCTGATCATCCAGTCAATGAAACCGTGGCGCATTAGAGGTGCGAGAATACCCACGCCAAAACCCGCTGGTGTCATGGCACCCGACAGACTCACGCCGACAGTCACGCCCTCTTGCATCACATCACGACTCAGTAAATGACAGATTTCCCGCAGACGCGCCGAATTGTATGCCGTGAAATAGCCGTCGATTAAATCAACGACTGTGATTTCATTGGGCATGGGGGCGGGTGCGATTTTGCGATCGAGCAATTTTGACATTTTGATACTCCCAGAAACGCGAACAGCATAAAAGACAGTTCTTCGTAAATTTCACAAATAGCCAAATCTAGGCTTTTTGGGGATGTACCCCAAAAGCCCCATCGAACCGAGCTATTGCACATTTAGACGCACCTTAAGTACGCCTCATTAACAGCCGATAATTCTCGCCAGTAAGCTATGAACTGGCTACGCAAGTTGCAAATTTCTAGTTAAAGTAGATGCACCGCTTGACCGACCCAGTTCGCGGATCCGGCAGGTAGCCGGAAATAGCGAACCTTCACTTGCAGGCCGGTCAGATGGTACTAGGCGCTTCACAGCGATCGGTCCAAGACAGCCCGGGATCGCACCTACGCTTGCGCTTCAATTTCATTTCCAGATACCAAAGACCTCTCCAAGGGTATCCGGTTAAAGCTGGGAAGTCCAATTTCTGTTTTGTCCCACGAATATGACTACAAGCATTTTTACTGTAGCACTTATCTTACCCCGCGATCGCCCTAAATTCACCCAATTTTTCAGCCAGTCATCTCCGCAAAAATAGCTAACTGCCTCTTATCCCGTCATTTCCTTGACAGATTTGTCGTAGCTATGGTATACATCTGCTCCGAAGCAGACAAAAATTACCTGGGCGATCGCCCGATCGCTTTCCAGGAACTGCTTCACTTCCCTGAGGGCGATCGGGGCTGCCCGATCCACCGGAAATCCATAAGCACCGGTGCTGATCGCCGGAAAAGCAATTGTTTTTATCTCATAGGACTCAGCTATTGTCAAGCAACTGCGGTAACATTGTGCTAGCAGTTCCTCTTCTGAGTTGTCGCCACCCCGCCAGACGGGACCGACTGTATGGATGACCCATTTTGCGGGCAGGTGATAACCGCTAGTAATCTTCGCTTCACCGGTGGCACAACCGTTGAGAGTCCGACATTCTGCTAAAAGTTGGGGTCCGGCGGCACGATGAATGGCACCATCAACCCCGCCACCACCGAGTAGGGAGCTATTAGCAGCATTGACAATAGCATCCACCTGTTGTTTGGTAATATCCCCTTGCAGGATCTTGATTCTTTCTAGTACCATTTGACAAATGTTAGATAATCGGTGATTCTATTATTATCGATCGCAAGAGGTAATGTCGGAAATTGATGGGAACTAATACTCAGACAGAACAGCAGTTGACTGCCGATCAGTATCGGCGGAAGATGGCACGACGCAAGCAAGTGCAAGATGAACGAGTGGCGGCGGCGTCCCAGGAAAAGGGGTTGATCGTTGTTAACACGGGTAATGGTAAGGGTAAGACGACGGCGGCTTTGGGTATGGTCATGCGATCGCTCGGTCACGGCTATCGAGTGGCGATCGTCCAATTCATCAAAGGAGCCTGGGAACCAGCAGAAAAGGAAGTTCTCAGCCATTGGGTTCCCCACCAGCTAGAATTCCACGCTCTGGGAGAAGGCTTCACCTGGGAAACTCAAGATAGAGAGCGCGATATCCAAATAGCTCAGCAAGCTTGGGAAAAAGCCCTCGACTTTATCCGCAACCCCGAGTTTAAGTTACTGCTACTCGATGAAATTAATGTTGCTCTCAAACTGGGTTACCTGAACGTCGAGTCAGTTTTGGCTGGGTTAGAGCAAAAACCCCCTATGTCTCACGTTATCCTCACGGGTCGAGGGGCCCCAGCACCATTAATTGCCCGAGCTGACTTGGTAACCGAGATGACTCTCATTAAACATCCCTTCCGCGAACAAGGCGTCAAAGCTCAACAGGGAATTGAATTTTGATAATGGCTAATTGCTAATTGTTCATTGCTAATTGTTCATTGTTCATTGCTAATTGTTCATTGCTAATTGTTCATTGCTATTGCCATTAACCATTAGCCATTAGCCATTAGCCATTAGCCATTAGCCATTAGCCATTAGCCATTAGCCATTGCTGGGAGGATAACGCGCACAGTAGTTTCTTGACCGGGGATGCTTTCGAGGATTAATTTTCCTCCGTGTAATTCAGCCAGACGTTTAGCAATGATTAGTCCAAACCCCGTTCCTTGTTGTTCGTAAAGTTTGCGATCGAATTGCATATAGGCTCCCACCTTATCTATATACTCTGACGCTATCCCCCGCCCCCGATCGCCGATCGTGAGAGTAAAGTAATTATTTTCATTTCTACTCACGACCCGCACGGGAGTTCCCTCAGCGGAAAACTTAAAGGCGTTTTCTACCAGTTCTTCGGCAATCTTTTTCAGCCTTGCTTCTGAAATATTGACTAGACTCTCTTGCAAATATAAGTGCAAGTCTGCTTCCCGGTTAGCTGCTATAGCTTTAGCTCTGCTCACCTCAGCAATAATAGTTTTGCTGTTGTTAATCTGGTGAGAACGGAGCATTTTAAGTCCCTCTGGGTTAGTTGCCATAAGCTCCAGTTCTGCGTACAGCAAAAAATTATGAATTAGCTGAGATAAGCGTTCTCCCGAAGTATTTATGTACTCTCCTATCTCTCTAATTTCCGATGGTTCTATCTCCTCGGCTTCGTTAATCAAAAGTTCTGAAAAACCCAGAATACCTTGCAGGGGAGTCCGCAGCTCGTGGGGGAGTGATAAGGTAATATTACTACGTAATTCCTCTAGTTTATCCTGGGCATTTTTCTGGACTGCTGCCTGTTTTTTCAGTCTCGTAGAGATCGCCTTCAGCAGTTCCTCTTGACTACAGGGTTTTGTCAGATAGTCATCTGCACCTAGTTCCATTCCCTGACGCTGATCGATTTTGGTGGCTTTCGCTGTCAGAAAAATGAACGGGATCGTTTCCGTTTCTGGGTAGGTCCGCAATTTCTGCAACACGCCGTAACCATCCAAGCAAGGCATCATGATATCACACAAAATCAAATCCGGTCGCTCTTGCACTGCCAGTTCTGCCCCGATCGCGCCATTTTCTGCTTCTAGCACAGTAAAGTTCTCCTCTAAGAGCAGTTCGATCAGATTTTCCCGGATAAATTCGTCATCTTCTATTACTAAAATTTTTATCATTACTTTCTACCTCAACTGCCTTTAATAAAATAGCAACTGTTGAAAACATTTAGGAGCGACTACTGAACAAATCTCCTTGCATTAAAATGCCTTTGATATTTTCAATAATAACCCGAACGACTACTTTTGACCGAACTCGTAGGAGCGATCGCCCTGCTAAAAAATGAAAACAGATATGGTCGATCATTTGCTTCTCGAAAAATATAACTAGAGGATAGACTACAACACTTCACTCCGAACTCATTGATAATGTTATCTAATCTTTGTTAAAATCTCATACTGATTTCCTCACTGCTGCTGTACCATCTTCATCCCACCCATGGCCGCTTTTAGGTATTTTTTCTAGATCTCGACCATTGTGAGGATAGAATCATATCATATTTTTCCTCGGCGGCGATCGCTCTTCTCTTCCCAATATTTTTGTCATTTTAGGCATCCCTGATGACATCGCATTTATATTCTAAACATCAAGCCTGAGCGCTGTCAAGGGTTTTTGTGTGATCTTCATCACTTACTTCCGAGCGGGAGTTAATAATTGTGCTAAAATGTAATCCTCAATAGGAAATGAAGCTGTCGGGGATCTGGGGCAAGTTCTCGAAACCGATCGAGTAGCGATTTACCGCTTCTAACCGGAGAAAAGTAATATAGTGCTTGCCTCGGAAACTAAGCTATTTGTATGTAAAATATTGAAACCATCTGCGATGACAAATGGGTTGAGGATTACCTGGGTTTTCTCCGGAGGATCCCCCAGTTCGTAGAATTTATGAGTCAGTTTATGGATCGCGAACAGCTAGCTGCCACCCAAGTAGGTGGGGGGTGTGGTCAAAACCCGTTGATCCTGTATGGGATAATCCCAGCCGCCGGCTCCGGCCAATTTCTCGGACACACCGGACGCACCGGACACGGAGAGAGGGGACACACCGGACACACCGGACGCACCGGACACACCGGACGAATTGTTAAAAACATACCCTTGAAAGCCCCAACCCCGGGTTTTGACCACACCCTTATAGAACAGATCGCCCCCATCAACAGAGCAAGTAGGAATTGATAAGAACATGTATAACAAATATGCTAAACCCAGTATTTACCCAGAAGGCTATCCAAGCTTAAGCGATGAGGAGATCTGCTTTGGGTAGAAATTAAGTATAAAGGGATACAATCTGAGAGGAAAAAGTGACCAACTGTGCGGGTGCATCCGGTGTTTGGCAATCTAGCCCGCGCAGGCGGGCGAAGGGATCTGTAGCCGGACCATGCACGGGTTCGGGCGGCGACGTCAATATGAGATGCACCCAACTGCGCTCAGATTATGCCGCCGTCGGGACAAGCAGGTATGATAAAATGTAGAGACTCCCAAATTGGTTTGTTACCACCAAGACGGTGGTACAAGTCGCTCAGATCTGATAGGATAAGATACCGGAGGCAAAAATCGGCGTTGCACAATTATGGGGTGATTGGTGACCAGTGACTGCTCGGGCTCTCCTCTTTGGTGCGACTACGATGTCTCGGGGGTAGTGCGAATAGGAGATACCGAGTACCATGGCTTGACTAGCATAGATGCTGAGGAGAATAAATATCTATATCTTGCGAAATAGATGGGATTACTAATTAACAAGCATTGGCGTTGCACCCGAATCGGGGATGATAGTTGTCAGTTGTCAGTTGTCACGAGCGGCTATGGCGATCGGGCGATTGACATAACCGTTATCCCGACAATAGACAATTCTCGATCCACACTCCCAAATCTCATTCATGCAGGGGGAAAGTCATTGAGAGCAAGGGTTTCAGCATAAGGAACCTAGCAAGTTAATACGCGAGCGCCGGTCAAAAGTTGGGAAAATTTTAGTATGGTGCAACGCCGCAGATTCTCTCTCCAAGCTCGAAGATAAAATGGGATAATTGGCAGATGATATATTGTAGAACCAGGATTGAAAAAAGGAGAAAAAATGCCTAGGAAAATTATAGTAGTAGATGACGAAAGGCTGATATTCAAGCTGTTTAAGATGTATTTTCGAGAAAAAATCAAAGCTAAGGAATATGAATTTATTTTTGCCAGCAATGGCAAAGAGGCCCTAGAGAAACTGCAAACAGACAGTGAAATAGATATGATGCTAACGGATATAAATATGCCGGAAATGGATGGGCTGACATTGTTGGCAAAGATGAACGAAATAAAGATGAACATTAAAACCGTAGTGCTATCGGCATATGGGGATGTGGAAAATATGACAAAGGCGACCGACCTGGGTGCTTTTGATTTCTTAAACAAGCCAATAGATTTTAAGCAGTTAGAAAATATTATCAGTAAGGCATTAGAAGAGGAGAGGTAAAAATCAAAAGGGGGGATGAGGTTCAGAGAGTTGGGGATTGAGGCATCTCAGAAAAAGGATAGAATTAAGCAAAAAGGAATTATGATGATGGCGATCGCCTCCTATGAGATAAGGGAAAAAATATATGAAAGTGCCAAGTCCCTGGTATATAGGGGCTCCAGGCAGTCAGATGGGCAACCAGCGATCCTCAAAATGCTGAAGGATGACTATCCGACAAGTGCGGAACTGACTCGCTTAAGACAAGAATATGAAATCATCCGCTCTTTAAATATAGAAGGGGCGATCGCAGCCTATGAGTTGCAAAAATATCAGAATACCCTGGTGCTAGTATTGGAGGATTTTGGCGGGTACTCATTGAAACAATGGCTGGGCGAGCGGCAGTTGACGGTAGCAGAGTTTCTGACAATTGCCATTAAAATAACGGCGGGATTGCAGGGGATCCACGCGGCGAACATCATCCATAAGGATGTGAACCCGGCAAATATCGTGTTTAACTCAGAAACCGGGCAATTAAAATTCATCGACTTTGGGATTGCGACGAGATTATCGCGGTCAAAGCAGGACCAGATCGATCCCTTAGGATTGGAAGGCACGCTGGCCTATATATCACCGGAACAAACGGGAAGGATGAATCGATCGCTGGATTACCGGACGGATTTTTACTCCCTGGGAGCAACCTTTTATGAATTGCTCGTGGGACAGCCGCCCTTTACAGGTAACGATGTCATGGAGTTGATCCACTCTCAAATCGCGATCGAACCAGCTCCTCCCCATCTGCTCAGGAGTGAGATTCCCCAAACAATTTCAAACATCGTCATGAAATTGTTGGCAAAAGCACCGGAAGAGCGCTATCAAAGTGCCTGGGGAATCAAAGCGGATTTGGAAACCTGTCGGCATCAGCTGCTTGAGACAGGGGAAATTGCCGATTTTATTCTGGGTCGCCAGGATATTTCATCCCAATTTCAAATTCCCGATCGACTATATGGCCGGTCGGTAGAAGTGGAAAGCTTACTGATAGCCTTTAAGCGCGTGCGTCGGGGGAGTTGCGAGATGATGCTAGTTAAGGGTTATTCGGGCATCGGCAAGTCAACTCTCGTGCGGGAAATATCCAAACAGATTACTAGAGAGGGGGGGTATTTTATCACTGGCAAATTCGACCATTTTCAGAGTAAGATGCCTTACTCGGCTGTAATCAGGGCCTTTCAGGGATTAGTGCGGCAGCTACTGGCCCAAAGCCAAGGGGATCTCGACCGGTGGAAAGAAAAACTCCTGGCTGCTTTGGGTCCGGACGGACAGGTGATCGTCGATCTGATTCGGGAAGTGGAACTGATTGTGGGCCCGCAGCCTCCGGTACAGTCCTTGGCCCCAGGATCCTCGGAAGTTCGCTTGCATCTAGTCTTGTCAAATTTTATCGGGATATTTTGCTCTCGGGAACATCCCTTAGTTATCTTTCTGGATGATTTACAATGGGCTGACGGGGCGACGCTGAAATTAATAAAACGGATCCTCAGTCCCGGAAATCAGAAATATTTGCTCTTTGTTGGTGCCTATCCAGATAACGAGGTTAACTCTAACCATCCCCTAGAGCGCGCCCTGAAGGCCATCCGCTCTTCAGGAGCGATCGTTAACGATATTACCCTATCTCCCCTCGGGCCCGAGGAGATTACCCAACTAATTGCCGACAGCTTGCATCAGGACCCTCAAAGGGTCACACCCTTAGCAGAACTGGTGCGCCGGAAAACCAACGGCAACCCCTTCTTCGTGCATCAGTTTCTCAGGTTGCTGTATGCGGAAAACTTGCTGACCTTCAACCAGCATCAGTCGGAAGGATCTCCAGGAGAGTGGCAATGGGACTATGGTAAAATTGAGGCCAAGAGCATCACTGATAATGTAATTGATTTGACGATCGCCAAGTTACAGCAGCTGCCAGTAGGGACGAGACAGGCTTTATGCTTGGCAGCCTGCTTGGGCCATAAATTCGATTTAACGACTCTGTCAATTATATTGGAAAAATTTGCCCCGGAAACCTTCGGTGACCTGGTGCCAGCGATTCAGTCAGGACTGATTATCCCCATTTGCAATTTAGACGAGATCCAAACAGACTTACTGGACGTGCCCCTGTTGACCCTTAATTATAAATTCCGGCACGATCGGGTGCGGCAGGCAGCTTACAATTTGATTGACGAGTTGCAAAAAGCAGCAGTGCATCTCAAGATTGGCAGACGACTGCTCCAGCGTCTCTCAGAGCAGTCATCAAGCGAAAAAATTTTTGAGTTGGTTACCCATCTAAATCTGGGTCGGGCCCTGATAACAGATTCCCAAGAACTAATGCAGTTGGCACAATTAAATTTAGCAGCCAGTCGCAAAGCGACAGAGGCAACGGCCTATAGCGCCGCCCACTCCTATTTAATGGCCGGGATGGCAAGTTTACCGGACAACAGCTGGAATGTGGATTATGACTTGACTTTGGCAATCTACAGACAAAGGGCAGAGGTGGAGTATTTGAATGGCAATTTCGAGCAGTCCTTAGCCCTGATTAACATAATTCTGACAAATGCCAAATCGGTACTGGAGGTGGCAGATGTTTATAAGCTGCTGACCGTGCAATATACTCTGCTGATGCAACATGCAGAGGCCATTCAAGCCAGTGCCGTGGCGCTTTCTTCTCTGGGAGTTCAGTGGCCATCTGATGACTGGCAAGAGGCCCTGGAGGTAGAAATGGCCGCAGCCACCAGAAATTTGCCCCGAGGGGCGATCGCTAATGTGCTCGATGGACCCCAGATGACAGATCCGTCGAAAAAGGTAGCGGTGCAATTGTTGGAGAACCTGATCGCCACCGCTTACCAATCAGATCAAGGGCTTATGGATTGGATTGTCGTCAAAATCGTTAATCTTTCTCTAGAATACGGTCATACTCCCGAATCCTGCTTGGGCTACTCTGCTTATGGCATGTTACTGGGTTCGTTGTTTGGGGATTATCAATCGGGGTATGAGTGGAACCTGATGGCTTTAAGGCTAAGTGAAAAATTTCAAGTCCTGACGCAGAAATGTAAAATTTGTTATATCCTTGCCAGTCACGTAAATCATTGGGTGAAACCCCTCAAAGGGTTTGATGCTATTAGCGAAGAAGGGTATCAAGCAGGTTTGGAGTCCGGAGAATTGCAATTTGCAGGATACATTCTGTTTGAGAAGCTATTTCTACGTTACTATCTGGGAGAAAATCTGACGGAGATCTTGGCAGATAGTTTAGATATATTGCGGTTCAGCCAAAAAAACAAAAATCTGCAGGTGAGGGCGGCAGTCTGGGGATGGCAAATGATCGTCTGGAACTTGAGTGGGCTGACGGAAGAAAAGCAATATTTCCACAATGACGAAATGACCGAAGAGCAATATCTGTCAAATTGCTATGGTCAGAAAAATTATGGGGTCATTTGCCATTATCAGATTCTGAAATCCCAAGTTTTATATCTGTACGATCGGCCAGAATCAGCGCTCAGCTGTGCAATAGCGGCCCAAAATATGCTCGGGTATATTCGCGGTCAGTTCGCGGTGGCCTGCCAGAATTTTTACCATTCCCTCATCCTGGCGGCCCTCTATCCGGATGCAACACCGGCAAGACAAAAGCAATACTGGCAGAAATTACTGGCCAATCAACAGCAGATGCAGATCTGGGCGGATAACGCGCCGGCAAATTTCCGACATATGTATCTGTTGGTGGCAGCAGAAATGGCCCGGATTTCAGGGGACCGGTTAGAGGCAATGGAGCTGTACGATCGGGCGATCGCAGAGGCCAGAGAGCAGGAGTGGATCCAGAATGAAGCCTTGGCCAACGAACTGGCCGCTAAGTTTTGGCTTTCTGTGGGTAAAGAGGAGTTTGCCAAACTCTACATGTCTAAAGCCCACTCTGGCTACAGACTTTGGGGGGCGAAACGGAAACTTTCCGATTTACAGAGCAAATATCCCCTGTTAATTGTCAAAACCTCGACAATGAGTAGCATGACAGCTACTTTAATCATGTCTGACACCACCGACACCCAGGACATGCCTGGGAGTAGGGCCCTGGATATTGCCACAGTGATGAAAGCCTCTCAAGCCATTTCTGGTGAAATTGTCCTGGCAGAATTGCTGAATAAGTTAAGGAAAATTACGCTGGAGAATGCTGGGGCCCAATATGGCGCTCTCATTGTCAACCGCGACGGGACACTGATCATAGAAAACGCGGGGAATATCAATTATGCCGAGGTGGAAGTATCAACGCCGGTAGAAAATAGCGACCAGTTGCCAGTATCGACGATCAATTATGTAGCCAGAACCTCAGAAAAAGTGGTATTAAACAATGCTACGAGTTCGGAAAAGTTTGCTACGGATCCTTACATAAAACTGCATCAGCCTAAGTCACTATTATGCATGCCGATCGTCAATCAAGGCAAGCAGATCGGGCTCCTGTACCTGGAAAATAATCTGACGGAAGGGGCCTTTACGCGCGATCGCCTGGAACTATTAAACCTGCTATGTTCCCAAGCTGCGATCGCGATGGAAAATGCCCGTCTGTACCAGCAGTCTCAAGAGTCCTTGCAGCAGCTACAACAGGCCCAACTGCAATTGGTGCAGAGTGAAAAAATGTCCAGTCTCGGTCAGTTAGTAGCTGGTGTTGCCCATGAAATCAACAATCCCGTTGGTTTTATCGCAGGCAATTTGAGCCACGCCCAAGCATATATCCAAGACTTGATCGACCACTTGCAACTCTATCAGCAGCAGTTGGCCGATCCCGGAGAGAAAATTTCCGACCATGCAGAAGAGATTGATTTAGAATACTTGCTGGCAGATTTACCCAAGCTGATCTCCTCCATGCAAGAGGGGACCGATCGCATTCGTGAGATTAGCACTTCTATGAGGACTTTCTCCCGTGCGGATACTGCCAAAATGGTAAAATTCAATATTCATGATGGCCTCGACAGCACTTTGCTGATTTTGAAACACCGGCTGAAAGCCAAAGTCAAGCGTCCTGCCATTGAGATTGTCAAAGAATATGGTGAATTGCCACAGATCAAGTGCTATCCCGGACAACTCAACCAGGTGTTTATGAATCTGATTGCTAATGCCATTGACGCCTTGGATGAGGACGATCACGGGCGAGATTTGCCAGCGCAAATTACCATTCGCACGGAATTTTTCTCCGACAAAAGGACTGTGATAGTGAGGATTAAAGATAACGGTCCGGGCATGTCAGCAGAAGTGCTACAGCAGCTGTTTGACCACTTGTTCACCACCAAACCTCCTGGAAAAGGCACCGGGTTGGGGTTGTCGATTTCTCGTCAAATTGTCGAGGAAAAACATGGAGGCAAGTTGAGCTGTACTTCCGCACCCGGACAGGGGGCCTCCTTCGCGATCGAACTCCCAATGCATTAAGTTGTTAGTTGTTAGTTGTTAGTTGTCAGTTGTCAGGTGCTAATTGTGGAAATTTTTTGTTCTTATTGCCCAACGTCAGTTCGACAGCTACTCAAATTCCGAGCTCTCTGAGAGATCGATTTGCCTCAAACCCGCATGATTACGTGACGGGCGGATAATAACTACGAACTACGAACTACGAACTACGAACTCACGTTGCCCAGCCCTGACGAGAGATAAAATCTTAAAAATTTGTTAAAAAATTTTAAAAAATGAAAAATTTTTTTCCATCCCCTAACCCCCGCCCCTCCCCCCTCCTCCTCCCATAGCCTGACATTTACTGACTGCTTTTTTCAACCGTATTCATACGGAAATTTTCCTAATTGTCAGGACTAATTTTCCACTAAAAATATCAGGTAATTTCATGAGAACAGATTGACAAAGGGATACCTTGAGAGTAATCTATAGAGGTAAGAGAATTCTATCCAAGAGGAAAATGACAAAGATGACTCAATCGGGATTAATTTTAATTGCTGGCTCCGATCAATCGACAGATACAGAAGTGCTAGTTCAGACTCTTTCGGAAGCGGGATTGGTGGCGAAGTCAATTGATGGCGAGAAGGCGATCGAACAGGCATCTCAGGAGCGTCCAGATGCGATCTTATTGGACATGCCAGAGGCGGGAGCGATTTGCCAGAAACTGAAGAATAATCCCGCAACGGCAGATATACCGGTAATTGCGATCGCGCCTCAGGAGGAGAAAGAGAATCTCGTCAAAATACTGAAGTTGGGAGCAGCAGATTACATCACCAAGCCCTGGGAACCGGAGGAATTATTAGCCCGTGTCAGGTTGCACTTGCAACTGCGAAATTCTACCAAGTTACTGATGGGGATGGACAGAATGTCTAGCTTGGGGAAAATGGTAGGAGGCGTGACTCACGAAATGAATAATGCCGTGGGCTTAGTCTACGGCAATGTGGACTACGCTAATGACTATGTTAAGGACATGCTCAGTCTGATTGAAGTCTATCAGGATGAATACCCGGAACCGACGGAGGCAGTGGAGGAGGCTGCTGAAGAAGTTGACCTGGAATTCCTGGTGGAAGATTTGGAAAAAATGCTCGTGTCGATGAAGAACGGGGCGGAACGGATGCGGGATATCGTTATGTCTCTACAGAACTTCTCCCGCATGGATGAAGACTCTATGAAGCCTACGGATATTCATGAGAGCATTGATGGGATATTGGTGATTTTGCACAATATCATCAAAAAAGGGACTGAGGTGGTTAAAGAATATGGTAAACTGCCAAATGTTACCTGTTACCCGGCTCTGCTGTCTCAGGTGTTTATGAATACTATTAATTATTGCCTAGACGCCTTAGCAACTGATGCTACCTCAAAGCCGACTATTACTATTCGCACGGAAATGACTGACTCCGAGGCGATCGTCCGCATTGCTGATAATGGTCCGGGGATGAGTGCGGAGGCAGTCGATGGGATATTTGACCCGTTCTCTACATCTACGGGCAATAGCGTGGGGCTGTTCGTTGCCCGGAATGTAATAGAAGTAAAACATGGGGGTAAGCTGAGTTGTACTTCTACTCCCGGAGAAGGGACGGAGTTTGTGATTTCCTTGCCCTTGGGTAATTGATGGCACTTAGGGTTGCCGGGCGATCGCCCGGCAACCGGGCAGGTATGGTACATTGAGATAGCCATCTACAGTAGCTGAAAATGGAAATCCTCTCGGTTAGTCTGAAGAACTTTAAGTCCCACCAGGACAGGTATTTTGAATTTCAATCGGGCACGAATGCTATTTGTGGCGAGAACGGTGCCGGGAAAACGAGTATCTTAGAGGCGATCGCCTGGACGTTGTTCACCTACAGCGACTACAGTAAGAAGGATGACTTGGTGCGCAAAGGGGCGAAAACGGCCCAAGTGACGGTACAGTTTATTTCTAGCTTGGACGGACGCACCTATCAAGTGCAACGCTGCACCCGCCAGGGTTACCAACTCTATGACCCCCAGCTAAATCAAAAGCTTGACTGCACTAAGATCGATGAGGTACAATGCTGGCTGCGATCGCACATGCGCCTAGCTGCCGATACGGACCTGCCGAAGCTGTTTGCGGAGACGATCGGGATCCCCCAAGGCAGCTTTACGACGGACTTCTTAAAACGGGCAGGCGATCGCAAAAAGGTTTTCGATCCAATTTTAAGAGTCGAGGAGTATAGGGAAGCATTCAGTCAGTCTAAGGAGCTAGAAAATTATGCCAAGTCTCAAGTGACACAGCTTGAACAGATAATAGCACAATATGAAGTGCGGCTGCAAGACTGGCAAGAATTACAGCAGCAACAGGATATACTCCAGGGTAAAATTAAGGAAGAGTCAGCAGAGTTGGAGCTGCTGACTGTAGAATTGGATAAGCTACAGAAACTCAAAGAAAATTTGAGAGAAAAAGCAGATAAAATTCAACAGCAAAGGGACCAGTTACAAAAGCTGGAAAGCGATATTAGCAGGCAAGAACATGTCAATATTTCTCTGCAAAAAGACCTGCAAAAAGCCCAGTCAGCAGCTAGTTTATGTGAGAGGAATCTCGAAAGCTATCGCGCCTATCAACAGGGGGAGTCGGTACGGCAAGAACTTGACGCCCAAGGTACTGCCAAGCAGAAGCTTTTACGGGAACGGGAGGGTTATCAACAGAGGATAACTCAAAGTCAAGCTGAACTGACTAAGTTGCAGTTGCAACTAGAAAATTTGCAGCAGATTGAGGTAAAATTTGAGGAGCTGAAACCGGCGATCGCCCAGCAAGAGGCCCTAGAGTCACAACAAAAAAAGATCGCAGCCGAGTTACAGGAACTACAGGGGCAACGACTGGAACAGCAAAGTTTGGGCAAGCAGGTAACGAAACTGCAACAACAGTTGCGATCGCGATCAGAAAAAATTAAGGATCTACAGAGTTTAGCATCTGTCGTAGATCGGATTCCGGAACTGAAACGCCATTGCCATCGCGATCGGGAACAACTGAGTCGCATAGAAGCAGCTAAACAGTTTGAAGCTTCTTTGCAGCAAATTGTCAAGTCCGGGACCCAAAAGCGCGATCGCTACCTGTCGCAAGCTCAGAAATTACTAGAAATTCTGCCTAATGGAGAGCGGGTAAAGGAAATTCGCGATATCCTGCAGATGGGTGCGAGTTTGCATGGGGAAATGCTGGGGTCTTTAGGACAGATTTTGCAAGATATTTCCGGGCAAGTTTCCGCCCCACAGTTACAGCAGCAACTGGATGCACTGGAAGGTGAACTGGATCGAGCTTATCAATGTAAGGCTGAATATGATACCCTAGAAGGGAAGCTGCGGGAGTCAAATCAACTGCGGCAGGAAATTCAAAAGCAGCGCGATCGCATCTTAGAACTGAATGCATCCCTAAAAGCTGACTCACAGTTGAAAACAGAACTTGAGAAAATCGAACGGCATCTGCAAGCTTTAAACGACCCCCGTGGTAAAAGTAAACTATTGGCAGCTCAATTGCAAACAGCACCTTCTATCCGGGTCAAGTACGATCGACTCCAGCAGGGGGACGGGGAAATTAGGGAAAAAATAGCTCGGATCGAGGCGGAATTAACCAATTTTGCTGACTTGGAAACGCGCATGGAGTCCCAAAAGCAGCTCCAACAGTCCCACCGATCGGGTTATTTGAACTATATTAAGCATGAGGATGAAGTGAAAAAACTGCCGAGTCTTGAGGGAGAAGTGGCAAAGGCGATCGCCCAATTAGAAACTCTATCAGCGCAGCGGGTAGCTATGCAAGCTTCCCATGACAAATTGCTTCAAAGCTACAATCCGCAGCGGTTACAAGAAATCGAAAATGATTATAATAACAAAAGGCATCGCCTGGCCCAACTGGAAGGCAGTTTGCCTCCCAAACGCCAGCAGTTAAGGGTAATTCAGGCACAGTTAGCCACTCGACAGGAAGTAGCAGCAAAGCGCGATCGGGCGAATGCCGAACTAGCGGAACGGCAAAAGGTCCAGAAATTTATCAGCAACTCCCGTCAGGTTTACAACCAGGCATCGCCGCGCATTACCAAGTATTATTTAGATGAGATTTCCCGAGAAGCCGATCGGCTATTTCGCGAACTGATCGATCGCCAAAATGTGGCCTTGGAATGGACGGAAGATTATGAAATTATGGTGCAAGAGGCCGGATATCGGCGGGGGTTTAAGAGTCTCTCCGGCGGCGAACAGATGTGTGCCGCCTTAGCTGTCCGCTTAGCCTTACTGAAGATTTTAGCTAATATTGATGTCGCTTTCTTTGACGAACCGACTACCAATATGGACCAGTACCGTCGCCGACAGCTAGCCGATGCGATCGCCAATATCAAAACCTTCCGACAGCTATTCGTGATCAGCCACGACGACACCTTTGAAAACATGTCTAACATTATACATGTCAAGCCGAATGACCCACGATAGGGGCGATCGGGCCTGTAGCATTCAGCCATTTCCCGATACTATTTCCCTAGCATCTTCACCAAATGTTAACGGCAGATCTGGCGATGCACTGGCGGCGATCGCTTTCGGACAGGCCCAATTGGTGGGCAGCATCGCCGGCCATCCTCGGCGTAGGGCCTCGGGACAGATCGTATGAATTGTCAACTGACAGTCAATCAGCTGCAATCCAGATTTTTCCGCCTGCTTGAGACCTTGCTTCAAGATCGTGTCATTTTTGAACTCCAGGGTCTGGTTGCACTGCACGCAGACGATGTGATGGTGGTGATGGGGGTAAGGATGGTTGAGTTCGTAATGCTTGTGCCCTTCTGCCAACTCCAGTTCTCGCAGGATACCCATGCGGGTCATCAACTTCACCGTCCGGTAGATCGTGGACAGAGAGATCTGTTCTCCCCGCTGTTGCAACAGTTCGTAAAGTTCTTCCGCACTCAGATGGTTGCCCCTGGGGAGATTTTGGAAGACATGCAGGATCGTTTCCCGTTGCGGCGTCAAACGCCAACCCTTGGAATTTAACTCTGCTTTCAGGGATGCGGCGGTGTAGAGGGACATCTTAACTAACCTTCTCAATAAATTATCTTTGTTGATAATTATAATTCTTTCTTCAGCAAATTGGCAACAAAGATGATTAATTGAGAATAAATGTTATTAATCCTCCGATTCTCGGTTCGTAGTCAGGACTTAGTCCTGCTGCTGCCGGTGGTTAGCAACCGTAGAAACCCAACCGGCGATCGAGGAGCGGGGGCCCTGTCCATTGGTTCAATGATGTTGACCAGAGATAAATCCATTTAATCAGGCTGTCGCGATTTTTGCTGTTGCTTGCGAATAAAGAGATGATATTATCGGCAAGAATTAAACCCAGCAAGTAAACTCATGAAATCTATATGGACTGCTTCGATCCTTAGCATTGTTGTTTCACTAGGTCTGTCTCTGACCAGTTGCCAGAACCCTAAACTATCTGAGTCTTCCGGTTCTGTCTCAACGGATACAAAAGCGACGAAAAAAACTGTATTTTCAGGAACTTCCGATCGCCAAGGGCCGAATGACTCGGGTACCTTTACCTTTATCCAAGACAAAAATACCTTGCGCGGCGCGATCGTACCTCAAACTGGTTTATGGGATACAATAATTATAATAAATATCAGATAGTAACAAGAGGTAAATATGACCGCGATCGCATCCCAAAGCCGCGTCAGGGCGATCGCCGAAAAATTAACAAAACTTAACTTGGCGAACTGAAGCATGATGTGTTAAATTAGATGAAAGCAGAATTGAGCAACATTGAAAAGAAGGAGAAGTTGGAGATGGCAAGACCGACATTCATTAGTCCGACAGTCGATTATGCGTTCAAAAAAATCTTTGGCTCGGACAAAAGTGAAGATATTATGTTGAGCTTCTTGAATGCAATAATATATAATGGGGAAAGGGTCATATCATCCTTGACAATAATAAATCCTTACAACCCGGGTCAAGTAAAGAAGTTGAAGGACAGTTACTTGGATGTGAGGGCGGTACTACGGAGTGGGGAGATAGTGCTGATAGAAATGCAAATGGCACGGGTGCAGGGATTTCACAAGCGGGTGATGTACAATATGTGTAAGTCCTATGCAAATCAGTTGGATGAAAGAGAATTTTACCTGGGGATAACTCCAGTGATAGCAGTGACGGTAACAGATTTTATCCTGTTTAAGGAAAAAAAATCAATTCATCATTTCGTGTTCGGAGAAAAGGAAGGAAAAAAGACAGAGTATCCCCAGCATGAATTAGAGATGGTATTTGTGGAATTGCCAAGATTCAAAAAAGAGTTGAAATCCTTGACAACCTTGGCAGAGAAATGGATTTATTTCATCAAGCATGCATCAGAGTTAACGGAAGTACCTCCAAGTTTGGAAGAGGTGGCAGAAATAGACAAGGCATTAAAGATCGCGAAGCTAGTGAATATGGCTCCCGAAGAAGCAGAGGCAGTAATAAGTCGCGCAATCAGTTTGCAAGATGAGATAGGAAAAATAAAGTATGCCAATGAAGAAGGACGTGAAGAAGGACGTGAAGAAGGACGCATTATTGAAGCCCGCGCTTTGGTAATGCGTCAGCTAAAAAAGCGATTTGGCCAAATGACGGAGGAAATAAATAGCTCCGTAGAAAGTTTGTCACTGTTAGATTTGGAAAGGTTGACAGAGGATATTTTTGATTTTAATAGTCGGGAAGATTTGTTTAATTGGTTGTCGGAAGTAGAGTCACCCCAAGGGCGATCGCCTTCTGGACCCAGTTCCTGAAACATTCATTCTTGCCCGATCGCACCTGCGGCGATCGCCGGTCTTCGTCAGCAGCAAAGGGCGATCGCACTAGGTGCAACGATAATGCATGTAGCCCGCGTAGGCGGGCTAAGTTCGCTGTAGCCGGGCCCTTTAGGGTTCGGGCAGATTGAAAATTAACAAAACTTAACTTGCCCAACAGACAGCTTCTGGGTTAGCATGTTATCGTCAACGCCAGAGGAGTAGGCGAAGCGTGAGGGAAATGTCAAATGACAGATTTACTTGTCAGCAGCTTTGGAAGTGACGAGGTGCTGCGCTACGACGCAACAACAGGCTTTTTTATCGATGCATTCGTCCCTGCTGGTAGTGGCGGACTGGATAATCCTACTGGCATGACTTTCGGACCCGATGGCAACCTCTATATCAGCAGTTGGAACACTGACCAAGTGCTGCGCTACGACGGGACAACGGGAGCATTTATCGATATCTTCGCGGACGGGAACGGTTTAGATAATCCGTGGGGCATAACTTTCGGACCAGATAACAACTTATACGTCAACAGCTTTAACAGTAACAGTGTGCTGCGTTACGACGGGATAACAGGAGCATTTATTGATGTTTTCGCTACTGGTGGAGAGCTAGATGTTCCCAGTGGTGGCTTAATCTTCGGACCCGATAGCAACCTCTATGTCAGCAGCAGGTTTAGTGACCAAGTGCTGCGCTACAACGGCACAACGGGAGCATTTCTTGATGTTTTCGCTGCTGGTGGAGGACTTCAGCCTGATGGCTTGACTTTCGGTCCTGATGGCAACCTCTATGTCAGCAGCCGCGCCAATGGCTCGGTGCTGCGCTACGACACGACAACGGGAGCATTTATTGACGCATTTTCTCCAGCGAGTAATGGACTGTCGAATGAGTCTAGTGGCATAACTTTCGGACCCGATGGTAATCTCTACATCAACAGCGTGAACACTGACGATGTGCGGCGCTACGACCCAACAACAGGAGTTATTGATATCTTCGCTACGGGCGGAGGGCTGGATTTTCCGATCGGCTTAGTCTTCACAGATGATTCACCACCACCTACCCTTGAGCAGATAGTCACTCCTTCCTCTCAAACAGTTGCAGCAAAACCAGGCACGAGGGTCAGCTTTGATGTAAATTACTCCACAGATCCTGGCAACACCCCCACTTCAGCATTAGGGTTGCGCATACACTATGACTCCACCCAAATATCCTTTACTAACCTCACCAATAGCTTAAGCGCAGGCGAACAACCCACGCAAGTGCCACAGCTAGATATAGAAGATTTCGATGGCGATCCCGATACAGACTTTTATATACTCAAAGTTTGGACTGACGCTGAGGGAAACTGGCCGGATGCAAATCCAACTCTTCCAGAACGCCTGTTCACCGCCAACTTTATCGCTCAAGCAGATTTTTCCGAGACGACAGTCAATTTTACAGCCCCACCCACAGCAGCGTTAGCTAGCTTTGATTCCACCTCAGTGGAAATAGTTGAGTCCCAGCTTAATCTAGACATCGACGGCAATGGCTCAACAGATGCCTTAACTGACGGTCTTTTAGCTCTGCGTTATCTATTTAGCTTTGGAGGTAATACTCTCATTGATGGCGTGATTGGCCCAGGGGCGACCCGGGAAACAGTCTCAGAGATTACCAACTACCTGGATGAGGCCCGGGATATCATGCTGGATGTGGATGGTAATGGCATGGCAGACGCCCTGACAGATGGGATATTGATAGCCCGTTATCTATTCGGGTTTACAGGGGAAACTTTGATTAGCGACGCAGTTGGTGCAAATGCTACCCGTTTCACTGCCAGTCAAATTGAAGCTCATCTGGGTGCCTTCGACCTCTAGTAATGTGGGTGCATCTTCCTGGTG
Organism: Hormoscilla sp.; assembly: GCA_051439505.1. Classification (GTDB taxonomy): domain Bacteria; phylum Cyanobacteriota; class Cyanobacteriia; order Cyanobacteriales; family Desertifilaceae; genus Hormoscilla. Next base: position 31,849 of record JBFRWI010000119.1, read on the forward strand.
GAGAAGATTGGAAATTTAGTCGGTGAAATTGAACGGCATGGCGATCGCCCCCCATTCCCGCTTTGGGAAGAGGCGATCGGGCCCCATCATCCCTAATTTCCCAACTGAACTATACTTTCAATATCTTCGCCAACCCGATGATTATCGAGGATTTCTTCGATGGTTTCCAGATGTCCTAAAATATGAGGAATAGAACCATATTGAAACCAGTCAAATATTTCTGACAGCTCCTCTAACTTAGCATCCTGACTAGCACAATTTATCAGGCGGTTAACACATTTTGTCATATCTAAGCTAATTTCTTCCAGATTAAACAGTAGTCGCTCTACTTGATCTTTTCCTAGCTGAGCTTCTAGTTTATCTCGATTTTGCTTCAACATCTCAATCCCCGATCGCCAAGAGTCGGCTTTCTCCATCATCATCCCTCCTTAATCAATTTTACTTAAACAAAGTTGGTATAGACTCTTCCATTATCTCAGATGCTTTCTCTAAAGCTTCTATAACGGCATCTACATCTTCTGAATGGTCTTCCATGATTCTGCGTAGTTGCGCTTCTGAAAGACTTTCTTTTTTAATTTGCATAGCAAAGTTTTTAATTTTCTTCCACCAGTGGGAAAGATCCAGATCGCGATTATCTTGATGATCGGGGGGTTCTCCGGCAACCGTCTCTCCCAATAGTCTCGCCAGATGTACGGTCATTTCTTCAAAAAGGGCTTTAACTTTTTTCTTGACCCGCTGAGCAAGCTTGAATACAGCGATCGCAAGGCCGAGCATATTATAGCCAACCTGCCAGTGAACCGGAATCTCTAATGTGAATCTGCTAATTATGTTGGTGTTTTGTTTCTCCCTAATTATAGCATAGCATATAGAGGCGAACTACCGCCATTCCCGCTTTGGGAAGATGCGATCGGGCGGGTGTATTTTAGCTCTGCACAAGCTCCCGCATTCGGATATTAAATCTGTCGTTTTATGTCATCATTGGTCCCCCGATCTACACTTGCGATCTCTTCTGGCCCCTCTCTAGGGGTGTGGTCAAAAACAGTTGGTACGGAAAGAGCCTCGCGAGGTGCAGGGCGAAGCATTCGGAGAGTCTATTTGTGAAATTATGTCATAATTTGCACAAGAATGCCGGTCGCCCCTACAGTGGTATCCGACAGATGAAAGGGCCCATAAACGATCAACGGGTTTTGACCACACCCCCTCTCTAGGCGCGAAGCGCCAGGGAAGCACGCTTCGTGCTTACTGCGAACCGCATAACCGGTACTAGCAAAGAATAACACCGGTGTTAACTGAGGAATTTTCGGTGTGAAATGGTTTAACTCCTATTGCCTATTCTCCCAATCTGTGTTAACGTAACCTAATGTCGTCGGTTCTGATGGGGAACAGCCATCAGAGGTAACGGGGAAAGTTCGGTGCAAGTCCGGCGCTGTCCCGCAGCTGTGAGCAGACCAGTCAGTCTGTAAGTCAGAAGGCCCGCCGACGCAATGCCAAGTAAATTAAGCATCTGCGAGGTACGGATGATGAGCATAAGTGAATTTCTATTGGTCCAACTCAGGCGGCGGCCCCTGGGCATATTTCTCTGCAAGTACCGATGCTAGGGACGCCAGACCACTTTACCCAGACTTAATAGAGAGATGACGCCAGATGGGGGTGCAACTGCATCCTTTGCGGTCTGCCATGGAGTCAGTTGGACTTTTCGGCCAGGACGGTCCCACCATTTCTGCTAGTTGGGGTCCAGTCTGCTGTCTCTGCCAAACTGCTAGCAAGACAAACCAGTCCTAAATTGTAAGGTCCCTTACAGTTTACTTTCTGCTTGGGTGAATTCTGCCAATTATCGGCTTGGAAAACATATACCCTAAAATGTCAATGCCCAAAATCAAGATTTCTGCCCGATCGCCCTAGTCGCCCTAGTATCGGTCATGGGACTGGTGCTGTTCGCGCAACCCGCGATCGCCCACCATGCTTTTGACGGCCAAACACCCACCAATTTTTTTGAAGGGTTTCTCTCGGGACTGGCCCACCCGGTCATCGGTTTGGACCATTTTGCCTTCGGGTTTCTGGGCTCCCGCACAGTAACAACCAATCAGTTAGGATAATCTCAAGTAACATGTCAAAACACGCCATATTCGTTTGCACGACCTGTGCTACAGTTTGGAAAGACGGAAAACCCCAAGGAATTAGTGGTGGACAGCAGTTCCTCGAACAACTGCAAACAATGCACTCGGACTGGGAATTACGAGATAAATTTCCCATTCAGGAAGTAAAATGTATGAGTGCTTGCAGTCATCATTGTGCAGTTTCCTTTGCCGCTGCTGACAAATACACTTATGTATTCGGAGATTTACAAATATTGCCGGAAACTGCTGCGGCAGTGCTAGCTTGTGCCAGTCAATATTATGCTAAACCCGATGGGATGTTACCGTGGTCAGAACGACCGCAACCCATGAAAAAGGGGGTAGTCGCAAGAATTCCGCCCCTGTAGCGATCGCGGCTGAGGGGGTCCGGATGGTGAAACCGCCCATCCAAGGAGATCGGCAAAAAATTGGGACAAGCGATCGGTTAAAATAGGCTAAGGAATCGGGTAGAGGTCAAGATGGTACAAACACAGACTAAACCGGAAACGGAAACCGTATTACTAGAGTTCCCCAAAACCCTCAAGCTCTATGTTACCCAAGAACAGTTTGCTGCCCTAGCCGCCAGCAATCGAGAGTTGCGACTAGAAAGAACCGCAGGAGGAGAGTTAATTGTGAATCCACCGACAGGTTGGGAAACTGGAGAACGCAATAGCAGTATTTGTGGAGAGTTGTATCTCTGGTGGCGCAATGCAGGGGAACGAGGGAAAACCTTTGACTCATCGACTGGATTTATTTTACCCAATGGTGCAACTCGTTCTCCCGATGCTTCTTGGGTAAGTCAAGAACGTTGGGATGCCCTGAACCCGGAAAAAAAGGATACTTTTGCAAATATTTGTCCAGATTTTGTGGTGGAATTGCGATCGGCTTCGGATACCCTGAAGTCCCTGCAAGAAAAAATGCAGGAGTATATGGACAATGGCGCTGTTTTAGGGTGGTTAATCGATCCGCAAAATAGAAAAGTGGAAGTTTATCGGCTAGGATCGGAAGTGGAGGTATTGTCAAATCCGGCAGAGTTATCGGGTGAGGCAGTATTACCGGGTTTTCGCTTAAATTTGCGTCGGGTGTGGGGTGGAAACGCGACAGAAAAAGTCCCTTAATGGTTACTCAATCAAGAAAGAAGAAAAAATATGGCAGCTAAAATACCCGTTACTGTGATTACAGGATTTCTCGGTGCAGGCAAAACGACTACCATTCGTCACCTGCTGCAAAATAATCAAGGACGCCGCATTGCTGTAGTTGTCAATGAATTTGGCGAAGTTGGAATTGATGGAGAACTGCTGCGTGACTGTCAGGTATGCGACGATGCAGAAAGCCCTAACATTGTCGAATTGACAAATGGATGCTTGTGCTGTACGGTGCAGGAAGAGTTCTTCCCCATGATGCAAGAATTGCTCCAGCGTCGCGATAAAATAGATTGTATGCTGATCGAAACATCAGGGCTAGCATTGCCGAAACCTTTAGTGCAAGCTTTCCGCTGGCCGGAAATCAAAAATGGTGCTACGGTGGATGGTGTGGTAACAGTGGTAGACTGTGAAGCAGTAGCTACAGGCACTCTGGCTAGCGATCTTGATGCCCTCAACGATCAACGCCAAGCAGACCCGAATTTAGAACATGAAACTCCCATAGAGGAACTGTTTGAAGACCAACTGGCTTGTGCGGATATGGTACTGTTAACTAAGGTAGACTTGGTAGATGCTGAAACTCGCAGTAAAGTCGAAGCATGGTTGCGACAAGAGTTGCCACCGACTGTGAAAATTGTTCCTTGTAAAAGTGGGGAAATTAGCCCTGACCTGCTATTGGGATTTAATGCCGCAGTGGAGGATAACCTGGACTCTCGTCCCAGTCACCACGATACGGAAGAAGAACACGACCACGATGATGAAATAAATTCGGTGAATGTGATCTGCGATCGCCCCTTCGACCCGAAAGCCCTGATAGCCAAATTACGACAGCTAGTCGGACAGCAGGAGATCTATCGGATCAAAGGTTTTGTGGATGTTCCCAATAAACCCATGCGCATGGTGCTGCAAGGA
>JBFRWI010000120.1:0-34367 GCA_051439505.1 Hormoscilla sp.
AGCATTTCAATATTATTATAAACCCAATCTATTGCATCCTGCAAGGGGAGCCAATTCATTTTCTCCATCATCGTCAGTTCCATTACCTTGGCTTTACCTAAAGGTAGGTTAATGATAGATCCCCTGGTCCGTTGCTGGGGAATTTCGGGAATCACTCCTAACACCGGTATGGTCCCTAGGCGCTGCAAATCACTGGCAGTATGAATGGTATCGTCAACTGCTTCACCTAGAAAAGCCGCCACCCCCCCTAAGAATAAACCTACTACTGTACCCAACAAAATATTTCTCTTAATGCTAGGGCCAGTTTTTTTACCTAGTTGGGGAGCCTCTACTACTTGCCAGTTAAATCCTCCTCTGGCCAGTTCCAGGCTTAATTCCTGCTGCTTTTCCAGCAACTGCTTAATTGTCTCCATTTGAATTTCTACCTCTGGTTGGAGACTATTGTACTCGGCGATCAGACTGGGGAAGCTCGCGAGCTGGGCGCGCAACTCCTGTTCCGCTGCTGCTATACTCTGTTGGCGGGCCTCCACACCCAGTAACTCTATCCGTGTCTCGATCAACTGCCGAGTGAGTTCTAGTTCTGTCGAACCGAGCTGTCCTTCTTGGAGTAGGCTTTCTCCTGTAAGATTTAGTTGACTAGACAGTTTCCCTAACACCCGTTGCACCTCCTGCTGCAACAGTTCCAACTGGCTAGTACGTTGTTCTAGCAACATTTTTATAGTGGGATCGGCAGACCTATAGGTCAAGCGCCGCTGCGCTAGTTCCAGTTCTGTCTCTTGGATGGCATCAAGCAAGTTTTGGTAGCGAGAAGACTCACTCAGACGACTGGCGAGCAGTGCCTCCCGTGGATCGAGAGCAATTTGCTGCTGCAATATGTTGTAATTCGCCTCTATTTCCTGGTACTGGGCCCTAATTGCCTGCCGATCGCGCTCGATCGCATTTAGGGCTTCAGTGACCGCTTGGGCCTGTTGTTCGGGGTCTATGACGTTGTGCTTGCGGCGAAATTCCTCGATCGATCGCTCTGCCTGTAGGAGTCTTTGACGTGCCACTGGCAATTCCCGATTAATCACAACTAGGCCCCGGGTGTAACGCAGCTTATCCTGCTCTAGGTTGTAATCTTGATAAATTTTTTGTAGTGCCTGCAAAATTTTTTGCGTTTTAATCGGATCGTTGTCATTGTATACTGTTTTCACAATTTTCGTCGGGTTTTTATCTGCCTCCACCAGGGAAATCTCAAAGTTTTTTTCAATATCTGCTACCTCCAGGGTTGGATATTCAAGACGCAGGATCTCCACGGCCTTTTCCATAAACTCCGAACTCTCCATGAGGGTCAACTGCGTCGCATAGGCTATCTCCAGCTGAGATTTAGAAAATTGCCTTTGGGGTTCTTCTACTCCTAGTGTTTCCTTCTCTGGATAATTAGGCTCAACCAATAGCTGCATCTGGCTTTCGTAGGTAGGTTTCATCATCATGGTGGCCGTGGCGGCAAATGATACTACAGTACAAAATACACTCAATAATACAAAGCGTCTGCGTAGCAAGATAGCAAACAATTGCCCGTAACCTAAATCCGGTTCCGCTGCCGAATTCAGATCGCTTTGATGCACTAGGACCTCCTTACACTTCCACGGTTCTACGCTGCAACTGTTGGGGCTTTATCCCGCACACCTCCTCCAGCAGTCGATCGACCTTCCCGAAGAACACCTCTTCGGAAAAGTTACTCAGGGCATGGTGACGGATTTCCTCATAATCCCATTGCATGTCTTTGGATGCAAGTAATGTTTCCACCAGTGCTGCCGGGGTCTGCGGATCGAAAAACGCCCCGGTCTTCCCGGGCATCTGACTGTCCAATACTCCACCGGCACCGTAGCAAATGACTGGCGTCCCACTGGCATTGGCTTCTATGGGCACTAAGCCGTAATCTTCTAGGGCTGCTACTATTACATAACGGGCTTTGGCCATCAATTGACTGCGCTTGGCATCGCCGATCTCTCCCAAAAACTGAATATTTCCCCTGGCCCGAGATTGCAGACGCTGGCGTTCGGGACCATCGCCTACTATTAACAATGGCCATCCCAGTTGATTAAACCCATCGATAATCACATCAATGCGTTTGTAACTGATCATTCGAGAGACCACCAGGCAAAAGTCCTCTTTTTCTGCTGAAAAGCTAAATCTTTTGCTGTCAATGGGAAAGTTAATCATCCCTGCCTTCTGACCGTATATCTCTTCTATGCGCTTAACTACCGTGCTGGAGTTAGCAATGTACATGTCAGGTTCATTAGCATATTTATAGTCTAGCTTTTTCATCTTACAGAATATCTTTTCTATTAATTTATGCCATTGTTTATATTCTTGATACTCCCGCAGGTAACTGTCTGTAAACCAGAGGAAACGGGTGACATTATGGCAGAAGCAAATATGCGTTGCGCCCGGTCTTTTTTTGACTCCCTTGGCAAAGCTACTGCTACTACTAATGATTAGGTCATAATCTTGCAGACCCAACTGGCGAAAAGCCGGATAATACAAAGGAGCCATTACTCGGAAGTTCTTGACTGCTCCTGGAACCCATTGGAGGACAGTCGTCTTGACCCTCCGATCTCCGAAGTCAATGCTCGTGTTCCGATCGTATACTGATGTAAATATATCACCGGTGGGAAAGTGATTGCAAAGCATTTCAAATACACGCTCGGCTCCCCCTCTTTGGGTTAAATAATCATGTACTAGAGCTATTTTCATTTTTGGTAGATCCCACTCTTTGATTTTATTTTCAGCTTTGCACCCGTTTGGGAGCGAACCATTTTAGGCCAACCCCTGAAAATTGCTTGCGGTCCGATCGCGTAGCGTGGCTTAGCCCGGCTCGCTGCTTCACTCTTGATGCAATTAGCTGATATCATCCCATGTTGTCTAACTCCGCTCTATCTATCTTTGGTATGATCTTATCAATTCTTTATCAGTTTGTACTTTGCCAAGCTGGCGATCGGGAAGTAGTTTGACCTTCATAGTTCGTCGTTCGCAGTTGAGCTAATTTTACATAAATTTACATAGATCCTCCTCGGAACTGTGGCCCTTGTCCCCCATCTCGGGAAGTACACAAACACATATCTCAATTGTAATCTCACTTTAGAACATGATTGTGAATATTTTGTGAAAAGCGAAAAAAAATTTGGCGTTGCCTGGGGAATCAGAAGCGCCGGTGTTCGATCGACCCAGGGCGATCAACTACCGCAAAAGTGAGATATACCCATTGGCAAAGCTACATGGCGATCTCAAATATTCCGATAGAGACCGGTGATACAGAGCCAAGATTGTCAATATTATCGGCGCTCGTGGGTCCAACCCCCCCAGGCGATCGCCTGGGGCTACAGCAAACTTAGCCGGTCCCTGAGCGTCAGCCGAAGGGACCAGGGACCCGGGCGACTTTTATTCTTCCAGGACTCCCTGCAAGAATGGTGCCAGTTCTTTATTTAATTGACCGGCCCGCACGAACTCGGCGTAGGTGTCTGCTTCTATGGCTAGTAGTTCCTCCCGTAACTGTTCGATCGCATAGTCCCGCGCTTCGGGATGTTCTTCTCGCAGCTTGCTAATGTCTGAAGCCAGGCTATCCAGTTGTCCTTGCACTAAGGCGGCTTGATAGCGATAATATTCTGGCTCAAGTTCTGGCCGTTTGTCAACCTGTTGCAGCCGTTCCATGACGCGGTTGAGGGCTACCCGACGGGAGACAGCTTCTAGATATTTCTGCCGCAGGGGTTCGTCTCCTAATAAGTTTAATCCTTCTAGCAATGGTTTGGTGGTCAACCCTTGCACTAAGAGGGTAAACAGCACTACTCCAAAGACTGTGGAGATGATTTCATCTCGCCCTTCTAATGCTATGGGCACGCTTAATGCTAGGGCGATGGACACCGAACCCCGCAACCCTCCCCACCAGATTACTGTTTGCGATCGCCAGTCTATATCTGACTTCGCGATGCCGTTACTGAAGGCCCCTAAACCGTAGATGGCGATCGCCCTAGCTGCGATCACTGCGATAATGGCGATCGCAATTTCATCGAGATTTTCTGCCAAGCTATCGAAATTAATTTGGTCGCCGATCAGCAAGAAGACGATCGAATTGACAAAGAAGGCGATAAATTCCCAAAACTCGCTGACAACTATTCTGGTGCGGGGGTTCATGCCAATGCGAGAGCCAAAGTTTCCCAAGATCAAACCGACAGTGACAGTTCCTATGACCCCAGAACCGCCCAATTCCTCTACAATAATATATGTGCCATAGGCAGAAACTAGGGTTAAGGATTGTTCCACCAAGGGCAAGTCAAAGCGCTGGGTAAGATAGGAAATGCCAAAACCTATTAAACCGCCGACGCCTAAACCAAGTCCAACAAATACAAGGAAGCGAACGATGCTAACTTTGATATCGAATTGTTCGATGCCCAGGGGAATGCCGACTAGGAGGCTAAAGGCGACAACGGCCACCCCATCATTGAACAAACTTTCCCCTTCCATTAAAGTGCTGAGGCGTTTGGGTGCCCCCAGTTCTCGTAATAATGCTACCACAGAAATGGGGTCAGTAGCTGATAGGCTAGCCCCGACTAATAAAGCCGTTGCCAGGGGCACGCCGGAGAACTGGTTAATGCCAAAAGCGACGCCAACTACGGAAATAATTACCCCGACGATCGCAAATAAACTGATGGGGAAGAGATTGCGCTTGAGGTCCAACCACCTTAAGTTCCAAGCAGCTTCAAACAGCAGGGGCGGCAGGAAAATTGAGAGAATCAGTTCCGGCGACAGGTTCACCAGTCGCACGTCCACGAAGGCCAAGCCTAAACCGACTATCACCAGTAGCAGGGTATAGGGAATTTCCCGCAGCCAGCCGATTACTTGGGGGAGGGTGGCCACCCCCAAGGATACCGACAATACTAGCAGAAATGGGGTCAGGCTTTCCGCGATCGCGCCTTGTTCGGCGACAGTTGCTATCATCATAAGCAGACTCCAGAAATTGGGTGAGCAATGTCCACTTTAGCACAAAAAGTTTGTAGTAAGCGCTTTAGCGCTTATTCTGATTTAGCACAAAAAGTTTGTAGTAAGCGCTTTAGCGCTTATTCTGACTTAACAGTAACAGCCACTTGAAAACCCAGCGCATCCAGGAATTCGACAAAGCTGTAAATTTCAGTACACCCGCTTTCTGTCAGCATCTTGTCCAGTCGATCGTGCTGCTGCTTGGCCTCTCCCGACAGCTTATTCATCTTACCATGAGCCTCAACTACTTTTCTCAGGGCATTGCGGAGTAGTTCGGGTTCGGGGTCTTGTTCTAAAATCGCCTCGATAAACCCAGCCCCTTCTTCCGGGTCTTTCAGGGATTCAATTAGGTACTCACGGTAGCTATAACTGGTCGGCACTTTCACGTCTTTCATAGTCTGTCCAGTATTCCTGCGCTTTACGAATATCTTGTTGCTGGGTACTTTTATCTCCGCCACAGAGGAGAAGCACTATTGTCGATCCTATTTGCCCAGTGTAGCAGATATTTAATAATTTTATTTGATCACAATGATGCCCCGGTGGTTGACAATTACGCTAGCCTACAAAAAAACATTAATAAAACATGCTCGACTATATTTTAGAAGCGTTATTTTACCCAGTCGGTTTTAACCGACTTTAGCTATTAGCAGGGGGTTTGAACCCCCTGCGGGTTGACAACGAAGCCAGAAAATTGCACTCCCCAAGTCCCCCAAGTCCCCCAGTCCCCTTTCACGGCATCCGCCAAATCTTAATCGTCTTGTCAAGACTGCCACTGATTAAAGTCTTGCCATCGGGACTAAAGGCGATCGTCCTGACAGAGTTGAAGTGCCTCATGGGGGTAGGAATCTCTGTAAAGGTCTCTAGATTCCAGCGTTTGATGTAACCACCGTCGTGACTGACGAGAGTCTTGCCATCGGGGCTAAAGGCGACAGTTCTGATTGGGTGGATAAGTCGGCCCTTGAGGGTCGCGATCGCCTCACCGGTCTCCAGATTCCATAGTTTAATGGTCTTGTCGTCACAGCCACTTGCTAATATCTTACCATCAGGGGAAATAGCCAGGGTTCTGATTTCATCTGTATGTCCCTTGAGGGTCGCGATCGCCTCACCGGTCTCCAGATTCCATAGTTTAACGGTCCTGTCACTACTACCACTTGCTAAGATTTTACCATGGGGTCCGATGGCCACGACTCTCACCCTATCTGCATGGCCTTCTAAGGTAGCGATCGCCTCACCTGTCTCTAGACTCCAAAGTATGATAGTCAAATCATTACTAGCACTGGCTAAAATCTTACCATCCGGACCGATCGCCACCGAGTTTACCTTATCTTCATGTCCCTTTAAGGTAGCGATCGCCTCTAGGGTGTCCAGACGCCAAAGTCCGACGGTCAAGTCATGACTAGCACTAGCTAAGATCTTACCATCCGGGTCGATCGCGACTGAGCTAACTTCCCGGGAATTTCCCGTAAAAGTAACGATCTTCTCTCCTGTCTCCAGACTCAGCCGTTCGATCTTCCCATCAGCATAGCCACTAGCTAAAGTTTGGCCATCGGGGCTAATAGTAACAGAATTTACCAAGGATGCATGACTCGTCAAAGTTTTTACTCTTGAGACATTGCTTTGCCAGATCGTCATCAAAAACATCTGACTAAAGGGAGAGAGTTCGTACCGCAGGAAACCATAGATTTGAGTTCCGATTAATCCCGAGAGTACCACCGCCGCGATCGCCCCGGAAAGTCCCCATAGCCTTTTGGTCCCTGAAGGTGGCGAGGGTAATGGTTTGCTCTCCGGGACTACTGGGGGCGTGGATGGTGACAGGGATAATGTCAGAGTCTGCATTTTTTGTTGCAAATCTTCTCTAACCTCCTTTGCTGATTGATAGCGCTGGTCGATGTCTTTTGCTAAGAGGCGATCGAACACTGAGGCCAACTCATCACTGACAAGACAATATTCTCGCCAATTAGCAGTCCAGCTATAGCCATATTCCGTCCATAACTGAAAAGGATGAATTCCAGTCCGCAGGTGAAAGCAAGTCGCCCCCAAACTGAACAAGTCACTTGCAGGATATACCTCCCCTCCCTGAATTTGTTCCAGGGGTGCATAGCCCGAAGATCCAACTTGCGTCCCCATCTGAGTCATCACCGTTCCTGACAACTGCTTCGAGACCCCGAAATCAATCAGCACCAACCGACCATCACTACGGCGGCGGATAATATTCTCTGGCTTAATATCCCGGTGAATTACTCGCTGCTCGTGGATAAACTGGAGGATGGGTAGTAAATCTAGCAACAGTTCGCGAATCTCCGTTTCTCTCCAAACCCCCTCCTGTTGCAAAAGTTCAGACAAATTTTGCCCATCAATAAACTGCTGCACCAGATAAAAATAGCCATCCTGTTCAAAATAGCCATACAATCCCGGTATCTGGGGATGTTCTGACCCCAGTGCTTGCAGTTGGCGTGCTTCTTGCTCAAACAGTTGCACCGCCTTGTTCTGGGCCCAATTTCCCTGGCCGATCGGGGTCAATTGCTTGATAACGCAGGGTTGATCGAACTTATGAATATCCTTCCCTAGATAGGTTTTGCCGAAACCCCCTTGACCCAGGGGTCGGATAACGCGATAACTTCCGTTTAGTAGCTTTACCAGAGTCGTGCCACAACTCTGGCAATAGTTAATCCCTTCTGGGTTAAGGGGATTAGGACAATCAGGATTTAGGCAACAAGTCATAATCTTTGGTAGTGCGTGGGTAACCTTCCCTTGACAAAATTTTATCGGAATTGCTGGAAACAAGAGAAAAAATACTGTATTCTCACCATAACTCGCGTAATGGGCCGCACTGTCATCCCCTACCGGTACAGAAACCCAAGGATCGGGGCTGGCCATGACTGCCGAACCCGGATGCTCTCACCCTCAAGCCCTAGCTACCACCTGTAAGCCATACCAGGGTAGCTGGGGAATCTAGCAAAGAGGTAATACCGAATACTAGAGAATTTGGCGATCGCTATACACGGAAAGCTTTAGCCAGTGGATATGGAGATGGGACGATCGCACCCCTTGTATACCCAGATCAGTTCCGTCGCCTTTAACGCTGATAGCAAGACTTTTGAAGTTATGCCTACTCTGATGAGGCATTCCGATCAACTTATGTTAGACTAAAATTAGTTAATTTTTACTACTCTGGTAAGGCATATGCTCAAAAGCAGAATCATGAATTTTTTGATGGCGGCGGTGCTGCTGTTCTCGGTTTCCAGTTGCAGCAAATCAGCTAGCAGTTGGTATCAGGTATATTTTACCACGCCGGGTCAAGCAAATACAGAAATTCCTGATGCTCTGATTAAGTTGATTGGTCAGGCAAAAAAAACCATCCATATCGCCGCTTTTGAGTTTAATCTGGATCCGATCGCGGAGGCACTCATAGCAGCGAAGCAGCGGGGAGTGGATGTGAAGTGGGTGACTGACGATGAGCACGGAGTGAAAAAAGATGCCAAACCGGGTCACGGTCAGTTTGCTAAACTGAAACAGGCGGGCATTGAGATTAAAGATGATAACCGGAGTGCCCTGATGCATAATAAGTTCGTGATTGTTGACGGACAGGTCTTGTGGACCGGTTCTACTAATCTGACGGTTAATGGCACTCAGAAAAATAATAATAATGTCTTGGTCATGCGATCGCCCGAAATTGCAGCAATCTACGAACAGGAATTCCAAGAAATGTGGTCGGGCAAGTTTGGCATAACTTCCCCATCCAAGGTGGCCAGTCAAAAGGCGATCGTTAACAACACCCCCGTGACGGTTTTATTCGGGGCCGAAGATAATGTGGCAGATGCCCTCAGTGCCGAGATTGGCAAAGCGCAAAAAAGCATTAAATTTATGGCCTTTTCCTTCACCCACGATGGCATGGGCAAGGCGATGATGGCCCAGGCCGATCGGGGGGTAAGATTAGAAGGCATTTTTGAACTCCGAGGTAGCGAAACCAAATACAGCGAGTTACCAAAATTTTTCTGTGAAGGTATTCCCGTGCGGCAAGATGGCAACCCCAGGACATTCCATCATAAGGTAATTGTCTTGGACGAGAAAACTGTGATTACTGGTTCCTTTAACTTTAGTAAAAATGCTAATAAAAGCAATGACGAAAATGTGGTCATAGTCCAGGATCCGCAAATTGCTTCCCTCTATTTGCAAGAGTTCGATCGACGCTGGCAAGAAGGTAAGCCACCAAGGGAAAGTAAGATTAGTTGTCAGTAGGGGGTAATGGTTATTCTGGAAGCATTTCTTGAAGATAATCTAGCCCCACCCTTAAGGGTGGGGGCGCGGTTCGTTATTCTCGGACATATACGATAACTTCGCCATTGCCTTTTGAGAAATCTTTTGACCAATAGCGATTGTAAATATCCGACTGAATAACTAGGTCTGGTTCTGGTGGATCTATTTTATCCTGAACCGAGACTATCGCGCAGGCGGGCGATCGCGTTGCCCGAAAGCGATCGGCTGTTGCTGCGGATTCATTGGTCACTTGCACGTGTTGAATCAGGATCTTTTCTCCATCTCGATCGAATAGCATCCAGAAGGGATATTCATACCATATTTTATTTCCAGTTAAACCGATCGTAGAGCAGTTTAGCGAGTTGGTAATATTAACTGCTTCTATGTAGGAATCCTGCAACCCTTGCTTAGTGCTAAAGTAATGGTCAACTCGCGTTGTGGTAAAGATATTATTCTTGCCCACTAGGGGTTTCAGCTTATTATGCAAAACCCAGGGAGAGGATAGTAAGAGGATAATCACCGCTAAAAAACTGGTAATTCGATAATTCCAGCCTCGGGAAAAGACCACCCCCACAAAGGCGGAAAACATCACGAACAGGGGTAAATGCAGTCTACAGCGCCAGGGAGACCAAGTAAATAGGAAGCAGAACAGCAGAAAGCTAGCTGATAATGCCACCAGATAACCGAGTAGATAGGGCCGCCTTCTCAGTCTCGGGTTGGCGATCGCCAAACTCGCCCCTAGCACAATTAACAGGAAATGCAGGGGATTTCCTGCCGTATCTTCATAGGTTGATAGGGACGAGACATAAAATCGATTAGCTTTTGCGCTCATCAACCGAGGATCGCTAGGGTCTAAGCCCAAAATGAAATGCAGGATTTCAATTAATTTATTGGTAATTCCGGTAGTGGGAGGAATTATTTTTTCCAAGGCGAGATTTCTGACGATATCCGTGTGGACGGATAGTTGTTTCGCGACGTTGCCAATCAAAATTGACAGGCCGAACGCCTGATTAGTTTCTGAGGCTAGAGGAACCCCGAGGGGAGAATTAAAAAGGAGGAAATTGCGCGTGTAGTGACCGCCATTAATGGCTAAAAATATCAAAGTTATAGCCAGAAAAGGTTTCCAAGCTTGCCATCCCAGCTTTTTAATGCCCCAGAATGCTAGCCAAAGACAAAATGGCAAGGCGTAAACATAGGCCGTACCTTTGGTTAAAACTGCTAGCCCGAGACTTATTCCTAATCTGGAACTGTTGGCAATGGTGGTTCCTTCTTTGACTGTCAGGAGGGTAAAGTAGGCAAAACAGACTAACCAGAAGGCCACGGCATAGTCATTTTGAGTGCTGGCACCTTGCAGCATGCCCATGGGAATGGTAGCACAGATAACTGTGGCGAGCACTTGACCCCGTTGATTGCCTCCCAGTTGCCGGGCAATCAGCGATACTCCCACCAGAGAACCCACCATACTCCCCCATTGTACCAGGTTGGCCAGGCGATCGCCCCCTGTCAGAATCTGAAAATGCAAAATCGCAAATTCCGATCCGGGATTTTGGTAGAGTTGCTTGAGAGTATGAGTGGGGTAATGAGCCACGCTATGATTTTGCATCCATTGTACTACCCGGCTCATGTGATAGCGCATGGAATCGGGGTTGTTAGGGGCACTCATCACGGCGAGAAAACCTATGCAGAGGACAATCAGCCCCACGCCGATTAATAAAAAAGCTGAAAATGCTGATAACTTCGACCTCTTCTTTTTCCTGGCCTGGGGCTGTTGGTGGCGGTAATGCCGGAAGTAAGCCACTATTAACAGGACATCTGTTAATAACCACAAGGCCATCACCCCTTCAAATCTGAGTAGTTGCAACAGACTGAGTCCCTCAGTCATCGCTGTCAAAATGACTCCCCATCCTAATAAGGCCGAGAGGAATGAGTCGCGCCAATCATGATTTTGACTTTCAATAATCAGCCAGATAAAGATTAGCGAAATCAAAGGCAACAAACTAAACATATTTACCTCTTTTAGGCTGGCAAGATAATTAAAGCCATGACAAATATTGCAATCGCAGCCACTGTTTTGATCTGTGACTTGCGCCCTGGTAACTTTCTCTCCAAAGGCAAGAAACTGATGGTCACATAACTAACTAAACCCATTATTGCAGCAACTATCAGTTTGTTGAAATGCTTCTGGTACATAGAGTAAACGATCGCCAGACGAGTGGGCAGATTGTACTGGTCCGTTTCCGTTTCCAGGATGGCAATTTTTGACCAGTTGTTACCGCCATCTGTTGACTTAAACAATTCTGCCTCTGCGGCACCCAAACCATAAATGGTCCGATCGCTGGCGTAGGCGGGGGAAAACTGAATTGGCGCTGATGCCGAGGGAACGCTAGTCATCCTCGATAAGGAAATCGATCCGTCACCGATCTGAGTAAAGCTTTTACCAGCATCAACTGTCTTAAACAATCCCCTGCCTTTGACAGTAATAATAAAGGTGCGATCGCTTTGATAATTGGGCGATATGGCCACACCTTCTATATACCCATCTCCACCGTATGCGGCCCCTGGTAACTTTTCCCAAGTTTTACCAGCATCTTCCGTTGCAAACATACCATTCTCCGTACCGACCAGGACCGTTCGATCCTGTTGATAGTTAGGCGATATTGCTAACTTGATGTTTTTTCTGTCCGCCAAGGCCGTACCCTCGGCGATCGCCTGCCAGGTTTTGCCTCCATCCACTGTCTTGTATACTCCTTCCCAACCCGACACATATAAGGTTTGGTCATTGGCAAAATCTGGGGAGATTACTAACCCTAGGGGCAGATTCGTCTTTCGCTTCTCTATTTTACCCACCACCGAGAACTTCTTGCCCCCGTTTTTTGACCGATAAATTACCCCCTGGATCGTACCTAAATAAATCGTCCGATCCTCGGCATAATTCGGTGAAGTCGCGATCGTCATACCACGGGTAGCATAGCCCTTTACCTTTTTCAAGTCTATTATCTCCCAATTGGTACCTCCATCTGTAGACCTTAAGAAATTATTCCATAATAAGGTGGCAAAGATCGTCTTGTCCTCTGCATAGGTCGGAGAAAAGGCCACATCGAAGAAACGTCGCGGATCCTGATAGGGTTTAGTAAAATTTTTCGTAAACAGGGGCACCTCTAATCCTTTGTTCTTCGCTGTCCAGGTCTCCCCACCGTCCTTGCTGGTGCGCACCCTGCCCACATAATCCGCGATCGCGATCGTGCCATCTTCCCCGTAAGCAGGGGATATCCCAAGACTGACGATCGTTCTGTGCGACAAGGTATCCAGTTCTTGCCAAACCCCACCCCCATCTGTCGATTTAAATAGCCCGTTAAATCCAGCTAAAAATAATGTTTGACTTTGCCCAAATTGACCTCCTATTTTGACTTCCTGAAAATGAAAAGTCTTAAATTCATCCGCTTGTTTATCTTTAGTTAAACCCCCACTGCGTTTACTCCAACTTTTGCCGCCATCATTTGACTGAAAAACTCCTTCATGCCAGGTGACTGCCAACAAATTATTTTCTTTCCCAGGTAATATTACTACATCTCTCACCAATTTATCTGATAAACCATTATTTGCCGAAGCAAAAGATTTCCCTCCATCTATCGTTTGCCAAATTCCACCCTTTTCCGTGCCGACAAATATCCTCCTTTCATTCTGGGGCGAAACTGCTATCGCTGTAATCCCCCCATTCTTCTCGGACATTCCCGACTTTTCTTGCCAAACTGCGCCTCCATCTTCGGAAACATAGAGTTTTCCTTCATTATCCCCCACCATCATCTGGTCGGCAGACCCCATAAACGCGATCGCCGTTATTTTACTCTTCCCTGCCAGCACTTGGGACCAAGTTTCACCGCCATTTTTAGTTTGATAGAGTCCCTGCTTATGGCCCGCTGCTAATACTACCTCCGGTGTCTCGGAGGCGATCGAGAGTAAATCTATCGATAATGTCTCTAATCCTTTGTTAACCTTTTGCCATGACTCCCCGCCATCGCGCGACTTATATATCCCATCCCCTAATGATGACAAAAACATGTTTTCATAACCTTGACCAGCTATAGCTAAGGACGATAAATTCGATTTGTTATCCAAACCTCTCACCACCCTTAACCAGGAGGAACCTCCATCTGTCGATTTGAATAGGTTACCCCTAACGAGAATGAATAAAGTTTGGTCTTGGCTATAGTTGCCAGATACTTCTACTTGGTCTATCCGGTCATGGGGTCTGTGAGCCATAGCACTCTCGCCGCCTAGGAATAAGGCGATCGCCACCATCAGTAACAATACAATTACATACTTATGTATCAAGGGATGTTTTTTCATCGTCAGCTGTTAGTGGTCAGTTGTTAGCGGTCGGTTGTTAGTGGTCAGTTGCTCGTTGTCAGTTGTCCGCGAGCTTTTACGAGCTTATCGGGCTAGTCCTGGTTTTGTCAAGGGTCGTTAATAAAACTTAATAATCCGAGGGGATCTCTTCACTCCTACCGGCGGCAGTTGCGCAATTCCTGAGTTTGGGCTATAATATAGGTGCCCCGACCGACTAGACTCTATGAACTATCTGGCCCATTTATTCTTAGCAGGACCAGATCCGGATTCGCGGATCGGCAACCTGTTGGGTGACTTTGTCAAGGGCCCCCTGTCAGCATCTGCCAGCTGTTACAGTGAAGGTATCGTCGCCGGGATAAAACTCCATCGTCAAATTGATGCCTTCACCGATACCCACAGAATTTATCGGGAAAGTAAAAGGCGGCTCTACTCAGGGCAGGGACGGTTCTCTGGTATAATTGTCGATATCTGCTACGACCATTTTCTCGCTAACCATTGGCCGAAATTCTCAGAATGCCAACTCTCAGATTTTGTAGTGGATATTTATGGTTTACTGGAGTCCCATCAACAAATTTTACCGACCAGGTTGCAACAGGTACTCCCCAAAATGATCGCTGAAGATTGGTTGGGGTCTTACAAAACCTTGTCCGGCCTGAATTTAACCTTTGCCCGCCTGGCCCGACGCTTGCAGCGAGAAAATCATCTCCCTACTGCTGTTGACGATATCGCCAACAATTATGGGGAGCTGGAGTCTGATTTTTTGAGTTTTTTTCCCGAGGCGATCGGTTATACTAGGAGTATCACGGTCCGCAAAATGTATCCAGTAACCCATGATGCTGAGTCAAGTAAAACAAGTTAGAGATTGGAAAGCTTACGTCAAAGAGTTTGAACGTGCGATCGGCAAGCGGGGGGTAGTGCAGCGCAAAGAAGAGTTGCTGACCTACGAATGTGACGGGTTGACTAGCTATCGCCAACGGCCAAAAGTGGTGCTATTGCCCCGCAGCACTGCCGAAGTGGCAGCGGTCGTCAAAATATGCGATCGCCACCAACTGCCCTGGGTAGCACGGGGGGCAGGGACTGGTTTATCCGGGGGTGCCTTACCCGTGGAAGATTCAGTATTAATTTGCACAGCAATGATGCGGCAAATTCTGAACATCGACTTGGAAAACCAACAGGTAGTCGTCCAACCCGCTGTCATCAATAACTGGGTAACCCAAGCAGTCAGCGGTGCGGGTTTTTACTACGCCCCGGACCCTTCCAGTCAAATTATCTGCTCCATTGGTGGTAATGTAGCGGAAAACTCTGGAGGCGTCCATTGCTTCAAATATGGAGTTACCACCAATCACGTGCTGGGATTAAAATTAGTCCTGCCCGATGGTTCCGTAGTCGATGTGGGCGGCGAAGTTCCCGAACAACCCGGTTACGACTTAACCGGACTATTTGTAGGTTCTGAAGGCACCTTGGGTATTGCCACAGAAATCCGCCTGCGGATTATCAAGCAAGCAGAAGCAATTCGCGTCCTGTTAGCAGATTTTACCAGTATAGAAGCAGCGGGGGCAGCGGTGTCCGATATTGTCAGTGCGGGAATTATTCCAGCGGGCATGGAGATGATGGACAACTTCAGTATCAATGCCGTGGAAGATGTGGCCGCTACTAACTGCTATCCCCGGGACGCTGTTGCCATTCTCCTGGTAGAAATAGATGGTTTAGAAGTAGAAGTCGCTGCTAATACCGATCGCATCAGTGCGATTTGCCGTCAAAATGGGGCCCGGGAGATTACAGTTGCTACGGACCCCGAAAAACGCGCTTTACTTTGGAAAGGACGGAAAGCTGCTTTTGCGGCCATGGGTCGTATTAGTCCGGATTATTACGTCCAAGATGGGGTGATACCCCGCAGTCAGCTGCCCTACGTGCTACAAGAGATTGAGAATTTAAGCCAAAAACACGGCTATCCCGTAGCGAATGTGTTTCACGCCGGGGATGGGAATCTGCATCCCCTGGTTCTTTATGATAATTCCCTGCCGGGGGCATTAGAAAAAGTGGAAGAATTAGGAGGAGAAATCCTCAAGCTTTGTGTAGCAGTAGGGGGCAGCATTTCGGGAGAACATGGTATTGGTGCTGATAAACGCTGTTATATGCCCGAACTGTTCGCGGAAGCAGATTTAGAAACCATGCAATGGGTCCGTCAGGTGTTTAATCCCAAAGATTTGGCAAATCCTGGTAAAATATTCCCGACTCCCCGTACCTGTGGGGAAGCTGCTAAGGCGAAGCAGGAGATGGCCAGACAGTTTGAGGGTGTAGAAGTATTTTGATTCTTACCACATAGATGAATGGCACTGACTTAAGGAACAAAGTTGTTAATGTCATTGCGAGGGGGGGCGCCTTGCGAGAAATCATCCCTTATGCATTAGCATCCCCCCCCCCGTTAGCGCAGCGGCTGCGCTAACGGGGGGGTTAACTCATAAAGTATAAGTTAACCGCTACGTTCCCCCCCCTCGCAATGACTTCTAGGAGATTTCAGCTTAAAATTGAGAAACCTGGTAATTCCCGAGTTACCGGGTTTCACCGACCAGGTGCTATAATAGGATCGGTCTTACTCCCAGGATGTAAATGGTCAAGATATGAGTCAGCAGCGCAAAGAAGGGGAAGAATGGCGGCCTCGTCATGTTTTAATTCTGTTTACCATTGGCGTGACAACGGCGATAGTGAGTGCAACTGCTTATTTCAGCTATCGAGTGGTGCGGGGCTTGATAGAGAATAATTTGCACCGAAATGCTTTGTTGCAAGTTCGGCAAGGGGCTGCGAAAATAGATGGGTGGTTAGCTGTACGCAAGGCGGAGGTGGAGGCGATCGCCCACGTTCGAGCAGTCCAAAGTTTGAATTGGTCAGTAGCTTCACCATACTTACAACGGGAAGTAGCTCGGATCAGATCGTTGCAGATGCTGGCCCTAGTGAAAGCAGATGGTTCCTACTATAGTACCAACATGGATTTTGAAGGGCAGAATTATCAAGCAGAACCAGAAAATTTACCCAGAGAGATGGGAGAAAATACGGTGGTATCAGATCCGATAATTTCCCAGTTGACAGGGTTGGCAGAAGTGAATATATCTACTCCGATAAGGTCAAGTATACTATTAAATAGCCCCGGGAGCCAACTGGTTGGGGAAGTTTCTCTAGACCACCTGTGGGAGGTAATCTCTGAAATCAGTTTTGGCAAGGAAAGTTACGCTTTTGCACTTAATTCCCAAGCAGAACCGATCGTCCATCCTCATCAAAATGCCATGGGAACGAGCTTTTTGCAGGCCAAAGAGGATATACAGACAATTGGGATGGGGGCCAAGCAGCAGAGTAACATGGAACTGATGCAACTGGATGGAGATTGGGTTTATGTCGCCTATGGGAAGCTGAGGGAAGCTAACTGGTCGATCGTTTTAATCATCAGTCGCCAAGATTTGGACCGGGAACTGCTGCCACTCAATTTATTGGCCCTAGTGGTAGGAGTGCTGCTAGCAGTGGCCATGTCCGTGGCCGTCCATCTACTGCTATCCTCTGAGGAAACTCGCGCGATCGCCGAACAAGAAGCTTTGTTGAATGGCCTGACCGATCGCATTCGTGCTTCCTTAGAACTGGATAAAATTCTGCAAACAACGGTGGATGAAGTAGGAAACCTGCTAAATCTAGAAGCGGTAGCTTTTGGTTGGGATGAACCAGGACAGAAAACCTGGGAAATTCATTGCAGTTACAATCAGGAGATGTCTGGAATTAATTCTGAGGAACAAACTCCTATTCTAACTGCTGCGTCCACCTCGGAGAAAAATGGCTATTTAACTCTCCCTGTGAAAACTCAAGACGAAAGGCTGGGTTATCTGATCTGTAGCGATAGTAAACGAAAATTATGGAGTCAGCCAGAGCGGAAATTGTTGCAAGCAGTTGCGGATCAATTGGCGATCGCCATCAACCAATCTCGCCTTTACAGCCAAACCCAGCAGCAAGTCATGCTTCTTGATGAAGCGATCAGAGAATTAGGTAGAACTCAGGCCCATTTGGTGCAGAGCGAGAAAATGTCTAGTTTAGGTCAAATGATCGCCGGCATCGCTCACGAAATCAATAACCCAGTTAACTTTATTTATGGGAATATTACTCCAGCTACGCAATATACTCAAGAACTTCTGGATTTAATTCAACTCTATGGCCAGCATTATCCGGAACCCGTGCCGGAAATTCAAGAGCAAATAGAGAGCATAGAGTTAGATTATCTAATTGAAGATGTGCAGAAAATTATGACTTCTATGAAAATGGGAGCGGAAAGGATTCGCGATATCGTCCTGTCTTTGCGTAATTTCTCTCGCCTGGATGAATCAGACCAAAAATCAGTGGATATCCATCAAGGGATAGATAATACTTTACTGTTACAGCAACATAATATTAAAGATCGCATAGAGGTAGTCAAGCAATACGGTAAGCTGCCGAAAATCGCCTGCTATCCCGCAAAACTGAATCAGGTGTTTATGAACTTGATCGGTAATGCGATCGATGCTTTAAGGGAGATAGAAACAAAAAGACTTACCATCAAAACATCAGTGGTGGAAAAGGAAAAGAAGAAATATGCCCGGGTGGCGATCGCGGACAATGGTCCGGGCATTTCCGAGGAGATAAAAAGTCAAATATATGACCCGTTTTTTACGACCAAACCAGTAGGAAAAGGCACGGGTTTAGGCTTGACAATCAGTTATCAGATTATCAC
Organism: Hormoscilla sp.; assembly: GCA_051439505.1. Lineage (GTDB taxonomy): Bacteria > Cyanobacteriota > Cyanobacteriia > Cyanobacteriales > Desertifilaceae > Hormoscilla. The sequence goes on from JBFRWI010000120.1 coordinate 18,365, forward strand.
GGAGGTGCATAATGGTAAAATTAGTTGCGAAACTCCCGCTGAGGGGGGAACGATTTTTGTGGTGGAAATACCAATTTAGGTTGTGAATGGAGAATTGAAAGTGGAAAATTGAGCAGGTAGAGTTGACAATTGACAATGATTGATGGAAAATGGATAATAAACAATAGTAAATGAGCGGAAAAAATGAACCCGATCGCCTCCCAATTAGAAACTATCGTCTCTCCAGCAGCGGTAGTCAGCTTCTCACAGATGGAAGTCCCGCAGCAGCAACAGTTCCAACGGGCGATCGCCCCCGCCACTGCGAGACCGAAATGCATCGTCTATCCCAGTACCCCAGAGGAACTGGGGGCAGTATTACAACTGGCGAAGTCGCAAAGCTGGCGGGTGCTTCCCTGCGGGAGTGGAAGTAAGATCGACTGGGGAGGTTTGGTGCATCCTGTGGATATTATTGTCAGCACCGCAGGTTTGAACCAGGCGATCGAACATGCTGTTGATGACTTAACCTTGACAGTAGCAGCGGGGATGAAATTTGTCCAGATAGAAGAGATGTTAGCGGGTCACAATCAATTTCTGGCCCTGGACCCCGCCTATCCAGAAAATGCTACCATTGGCGGTATAGTTGCTACGGCAGATACTGGTAGCTGGCGACAGCGTTATGGCGGCGTCCGCGACAGGTTGATCGGCATTTCTTTCGTTCGCAGTGATGGTAAAATTGTTAAAGCTGGCGGTCGGGTAGTGAAAAATGTGGCGGGTTACGACTTGATGAAGCTGTTGACTGGTAGCTATGGCACCTTGGGGGTTATCAGTCAAGTTACCCTGCGCCTTTATCCTCTACCCGAGGCGTCGGGAACGGTGGTGTTAACAGGGTCAACTCCTGCCATAGACCAAGCAACCCGCACTCTGTTAAACTCGGCCTTGACCCCGACAGCAGCAGACCTGACTTGTGACAGTGAGGGGATAAAATTAATTGCCCGTTTCCAAAGTATGGCTCAAAGCGTTAAACAACAGTCAGAACGACTGCTGGAAGTGGGACAAGCGCTGGGTTTAGAGGGGAGTTTGTACTCGGATACAGATGAGGTTAATCTCTGGAAAGGATTACGAAAACCAATCTGGGAATCGAGCGCAACAGTCCCAATTATCTGTAAAATAGGAGTAAGGCCGACTGCTGCTGTGGAGGCCCTGACTTTTTGCCAGAAAATGCCTGCAACCTCCATCGCCGGTGTAATTCATGCCCGCACCGGGTTGGGACTGTTGCGATCGGAGGCCCTGCGGTCTACCCAACTGCTGGAGATGCGATCGCACCTGGCGAGTAAAGGCGGTTTCCTGACAGTTTTATCAGCACCGGTAGAGTTCAAGCAAAAGATAGATGTGTGGGGTTACAAGGGGAATGCCATAGAGATTATGCGGGGGATAAAACAGCAGTTCGACCCCAAAAATATCTTGAGTCCCCACCGTTTTGTTGGGGGAATGTAATCAAACTACGGCGTTGCACATTTTGGGGATGATAGCAGCCAATTTTTGATAATTGCTAATTGATAATTGCTAATTGAATATCGGATATATATTTATGAGCAAAAATGACTATCTCAATTAACCATTGACAATTAGCAATTAGCGACCTACAGATGCATTTTTGGTGAAACGGAAATCAACGTTCATCTCAAAGATCGTGAATAATGCTGGAATTTAATCTTTCCCGAATGCTGCTTAAATTATCGAGTTCTTGCTGCAAAGTATGCACTCGATCTCGAAATTTACAAAGATCGCCCTTTACCTCTTTCAGTTCTAAGGACAGACGGCGCGATCGCAAAACAGTTTCCACCCTAGCTAGCAATTCCCGTTTCTCGATCGGGGTGACGATGACATCGTCAACTACATGCCAGAGGTTAGCAGTTAACAGCTTCACAGAGTCCCTGTTTGTCAACAGTAATATCGGGAGAAATACTGGAGTTTCGGCTTCTCTTCTAGCTTGCAATTGCTGTCGGTGTTGCGTCAGGACAAGACCATCGACAATACAGAGGTCAAATGGTTGAGATATTCCCCGTTCGAGATCGGGAAAATCATCAGGGAAGAGGAGTTGATAGCGCTTGGCCATCAACTCTGCCAACAGGCGGCGGTTTTCTTGGTGAGCGATAAATAGCATTATTTTCATCAAGGGTTCACGGTCCATGGTTCATGATTCGTGGTTAATTAGTAATTAGCAATTAGGAGTCAAGAAAGTCGGGAGTGCCGCTGAGAATACCCCGCAAATTGGTCAGAGGTTTTCCCACCTTAATGCCATAGCGAGTGATTTCAAACTCCCTCAAGGTTTTCTCAAAGTCACTGAGACGCTTCTTCAATACCCCGATCGCCTTGCGCAGTTCTCCTTTCACCTCCAGGTAGCGCAGGAAAAGGATATTATCGGCTAGGTAAGAAATGCCCATCTCAGTCACCCGAAAGTCCCCAGTCAAGAATTCCACCTCATTCACCAATAGGATCGCCACCCCCATATTTTTCAGATAGTTACACAGGGCGTGCAGGTGACGAACTAGATCCCTTTGGTAAAAGGAAAGCCGATAGCCAGAAATACTGTCAAGCATCACGATCTTGACTGAGTTTTGCTCCACTTCCCGCCGCACCAAGTTGGCGAACTCGTCGCAACTGTATAATAGTGGCTCGATCGATAAGACTGTCAGGGTTCCCCGATCGAGCATGGCACGCACCGGGATGTTGACTGCTTCACAGCGTTGCAGCAGAGTTTCGGTGGCCTCTTCAAAGCAACAAACGAGCGATCGCTCCCCGCGTCCGGCAGCTTCCTTCATAAACTGCATACCCAAAGTAGTTTTACCTACTCCAGAAGGACCGCTAATAATGGTAATGCTGCTGCGTTCGATACCCCCTTGCAGCAACTCGTCCATTTCTGGGATCCCCGAAGAGATCCGTTCGGCGGTCAATTTTACCTGGGACTTTTTCGGGACGACGCGAGGGAAAACCAGCATACCCCGATCCGCGATCCGCATCGAGTGAGTACCCTTGCGGAAATCAGAGCTGCGAAACTTGTGGACGCTCAGACTACGTCGTTCTTCAGCAAATTCCAAGTTAATGATACCATCAGCGATAAATTGCAAGTCTTCGTCGGGCGCTTGTTGACTGGCTTCAGCGGTGAACAGCACCGTAGCACCCCGATCCTTGAGAAACCGCAGGAAGGACAGCACTTGTTTGTGAAACTCGAAGCTATCGGTTGCCAGATAGCGGAACTGGGTAATGGAGTCTAAAAACACTCGCTGGGGTTGGAGAGATTCCACCTGCTGGATAATTTTTTGGGCGATCGGGTCTCGTTCCACCTCTGCTGGGGAGAAGATATCATAGGTTTGTACCTGAGTAAAGAATGAAGAGGAGGGACTCAGGTCGAGACAGGTAATCTCCTCTAGGTCAAAACTCATAGTCGCAGCATTCTGGCGCAGTTGAGTTTCTGATTCCCCCAAGGTAATTAACATGGTTTTTTCGCCCTGGGAACTACCAGCGACCAGAAAGTGCATTCCCAGGGTAGTTTTGCCGCAACCGGGGCCACCTCGCACTAAATAGGCTTGTCCGGGGATGAGACCGCCCATCAGCACTTCATCTAAACCGGTGATTCCCGTGGAGAGACGATTTGGAGACATATCTTGTTCGCGATCGAATTACGTCAATTATCATGGTATGATTTTCATGACCCAGATGCAAGACCTGACAAGCACCCATCCCCGCCCCAGCCCCAGCCCTAGCCTGTCCTTGATGGCAATGATTAGATTTGCGAATATCCCCGCCCTTGCCCAAAGGTGATAATTCTCTGTACAATCATTGTATATCCAGGGCAAAATCCCCACAAATAACATGCAAACTACCGAAAATACGACAGTTGATTTAAAACCAGCCAAAGAAAGTAACTTCCTGGGGCAAAATCCCCATCTTAACCCAGGTTTTGACGTGCAAAACCCTCCCAAACAAGAGTTAATCGATGCCTGCGTTCACTGCGGGTTTTGTTTATCTACTTGTCCCAGCTATCGGGTAATTGGTAAGGAGATGGACTCTCCCAGGGGGCGCATTTATCTCATGGATGGGATCAATAAAGGTGAGGCACCCTTGGCGGAGGCCACATCTCAACATTTTGATTCTTGCTTGGGTTGTCTCGCCTGTGTTAGTACCTGTCCTTCTGGCGTTCAGTACGATCGCCTGATTTCGGCCACTCGCCATCAAGTCCAACGGAATATCCCCCGCAGTTTGCCCGATCGCGCGATCAGAACTCTGATCTTTAACCTGTTTCCCTACCCCAACCGCTTGCGTCCTTTATTAGTACCCCTCTATATCTATCAGAAATTGGGGTTGCCAAAATTGGTGCGATTTTTCGCGCAGCGTTCGACAGGTTTATTAAACAAAATCTTCCCGCGCCTAGGGGCGATGGAGGCAATTTTACCACAGATTGATTTGAGTGCTTTCTGGAATAAATTACCAGATGTCATTCCGGCCCAAGGGGAAAAACGCTACCGGGTGGGAGTAATATTAGGTTGCGTGCAACGGTTATTCTTCTCTCCGGTAAATGAAGCGACGGTGCGGGTTTTAACAGCGAATGGTTGTGAAGTTGTGATACCCAAAACCCAAGGTTGCTGTGCGGCGCTACCGGAACATCAGGGACAAACAGCCCAGGCGCAAGCATTGGCCAGACAGATGATAGATAGCTTTGCCGGGACAAAAGTAGATTATATCATCATCAATGCGGCAGGATGCGGTCATACCCTGAAAGAATACGGACATATTATGGCCGACGACCCCAATTATCGCGAAAAAGCGCAAGCATTTGTCAGTAAAGTTAGGGACGTGCAAGAGTTTTTAGCAGAGGTAGGATTGACGGCACAACTGTCACCATTGACCGATGGAGAGTTGACAATAGTATATCAAGATGCTTGTCATTTATTGCACGGACAAAAGATTAGCGTGCAACCGCGTCAGCTGTTGCAGCAAATTCCGGGAGTCAAGCTGCGGGAACCTTTAGATGCAGCCTTGTGCTGTGGCAGTGCGGGGGTTTATAATATGTTGCAACCAGAAGTAGCCGATGAATTGGGACAGCAAAAGGCGCAGAATTTGTTGAATACGGGTGCGGAGTTAATTGCTTCTCCTAACCCCGGTTGTTCTTTGCAAATTAAGAAGCATTTGCAAGGAAAGAAAATGACGCTGATGCATCCGATGGAATTGTTGGATTATTCTATTCGCGGGATGAAGTTACCAATTTCGTAGGTTGGGTTGACGGACTAAGAAACCCGGTTTCTCCAAGAAACCGGGTTTCTTGGTACTCAACTGCAAGGACTAATACCAATTTAGGTTAACTCCTGGATCGTCTGGCTGGGAGTGAGAATGCGAGGAGTAACCACCTGTGTGGGAAAATCTTGGGGGTTGCGGGTCACGATCGCATCCAAATGATTCACTACAGCAGTAGAATACTGAATAGCATCCTCCAAGTCAGTGAAATCAGAATTTAGCGCCATTTCTATTGCCGCCTGGTTGACGGTAGCAATTTGGCATAAACCAGCTATCTTTCTCAAAAATTTCCGGGTTAACTCTCGACCCTTGTCTTTACGGATAATGTAGTAGAAGTCACCAAAAGTCGATGCCGAGATGTAGCCTTCAACTGTTCCCTGTTCGACAAGTGATACAATGACTTCGCTGTCCTGAAAATAAGGCTGACGTTCAAGGGCTACATCTATAATGATGTTGGTATCGAGTAATATTTTCATAGGTTATACTTTTCCTTCAATGCTTCCCATCGTGCCATATCGGGATCGAAGTCAGGTGAAGCGGGTTCAGTTTCTTCAAACCAATCCTTGAGTGCTTTTATCTGAGATGGACGTTGCCGTTTAGGGATCTCTGCTTGTGCTGCGGTAGCTGACATCAGAGTATTGGACACTGCTGCTACTGGTTCCAAGACGACGATCGCTTCCACCTCTCCGGGGGGCATTTTAATCGGTGACCTAATGATTAAGTAACCGTCACTGTCGATCGTGCCTTTCATTTTATATGCTTGCATCTTTTCCCTCCATGTTTTTTCTAGTATAGCATGGTTCTTTGCTTGCGGGTGCAAAACCCGATCGCATTTATTCATAGTGTAAACGACAGGTCAGAAAATCTATCTGGGTACTTCCCACCCGATATACAAGTCGATGTTCTTGGTCAATTCGCCGCGACCAAGTATCCGCATCCCTATATAGCTTTTCTCGGCATTGATGTGGCCATTGCCTATTTGTCATTGCGAGGGGGGGGACAAGCGTGATAACTTATGCTTTCATAGAGTCGCGCAGCGTTGCGAGGCACGAAGCAATCCCCCCCCCGTTAGCGCAGCGGCCCGACGCAGGAGGGCTAGCAATCTCCACAAGTGGTAAGCTGACTCTGTTGCACCCTGGGCCGGAGATTGCTTCGGGGGGTATGATCGTTTAGTATACCCAAGTTATCACTGTGGTATCCCCCCTCGCAATGACATCTTCTTCATAAGGCGCGCCGATCCAATTCAGAAAGATATCAACTACTTTTGACCACAGATGTTTCTTCTGGTTCATACTTCTGCTTCTTTTTGCTCAATTTCTAACTCCTGTTTCAGTTCTTCTATCGTTTGAGGCTGAATTTTTCCCAACTTTGATTCCTCTAAGGCATCCAATAGCCGCCTGGCATTTGCAGGAGTTCGTAACAAATAAACTGTCTCCATGAGGCTGGCTAAATCTGATTCAGCAATTAGCGCTACATTCTCCCCTTCTGGGCGGTTGACGATGAATACCTGCCGAGTTTCTGCGACTAGCTTTAATAAGTTAAATAGGTCATTTTTGGCCTCGGCTGGCGAAGTTATTTGACAGGAACTTGTTGAAAAAGATGACATGGCTTTCTTGTTTAGTCCCAATATTCTGATGATAACATGATTTTGTGAAATTACCAGCTTGTCCAAACCTTATTTCGGGAATAGCTGGTCGTAGGTTGGGTTGAGGCACGAAACCCAACAAATAGATGTTGTATGCGTTGCCATTGTTGGGTAATAAACGACAACCAAACCTACGAATGTCATGCATTAAATCGCCCCTTTATTATGCCAATAGTCTCTCGATCGCGACCTCAATTTCCGCAAATGCCAGGGGGATGATTTTTCCTCCTGTAAGGGTCTGTTTGGTCAGATATTTGCCATTTTGGGGATTTCTAAACACGACCATCTGCTTCGCCGATAAATCTAAAACCCAATATTCTTGAATACCCGCCCTGGCGTAGATAGTCGATTTTAGATCCAAGTCTTTCTTCAAGCTAGTTTTAGCTACCTCGATAATCCAAAATATGTCGTCAACTTCAGGGTGGCGATCGTCGTAAATCGACCCTAGTCGTCGAACAATGGCAATATCGGGTTCGGGTTCTGAGTTTGCTAGAGTAATTGGTCCGTTGAAGCGAACCTCAGCAACTGCTTCTAGCAAGTTCTCTAAATATTTAGAACCTCGCCTTGCTGTATTGTAATGAATGGGAGTTTCCGGACTCATTTCAACAATCTCACCTGCTAACAGTTCGACAGGGCGATCGGACAAAATCCCTGTCTCGATCATCTGATGATAGTCTTCTACAGACCATTTAATTAGCGTCTTCATGGCAGTAGGGTGGGCACCGCCCACCATTCGCGGGTGTGGCCAACAACTGTTATTATACAGTATCTGAACTGGGTAATGCCATAATTCCTCTCGTTCCCAGGTTCTACCTGGGAACGGTCTTCTGAGGCTCCCGCCTCCTGGGGGATGCCCGGGTGTAAAATGGAATCACAATCCACTATTATTGTCACCAAATCACCGGAGGTGTATAGCCATGACTGCCGAACCCGGACGCTGTACCGATCGAGCCCTAGCTAAAGTTTCTGAAGTTGCTGCCAAACCTGAAGAACAGGTTCCAGCAAGATACCATAAATTACGGGATCTGCTCTCAGCAGGGAAGTGGGAAGAGGCGGACCGAGAAACTTTCAAAGTCATGCTGCAAGTGGCCGATCGCGAAAAAGAAGGTTGGTTAGAGAGAGAAGCTAATATAAATTTTCCCTGTGAAGACCTGCGTGCAATAGACAAACTATGGGTAAAATCTAGTAATGGGCGCTTCGGCTTTTCGGTGCAGAAGCGCATCTGGCTAGAAGTGGGAGGTTCATTGGATTATGAAACGGCATCCCGTCTGGCCGATCGGGTAGGATGGCGTGAAAAAGGAGAATGGCAGTTAAGTAGTGACCTAACCTATAGCCTCGCCGCACCCGCCGGGCATCTGCCAGCGCGCGCCGCTTGGGGTGGGATCGTCGGGCTGCGGGGCGCGGTGTGTGCCTCTTCCCTCGCGCACAGATGTGTGAACTGTAACATATAAGAATCACAGTCCGATCGGAAAAAGAACCTGTTACCGGTGACTGGCGATCGGCGACCAGCACATGCAAACGCGCTTTGCGTTTACTACGAACGGCGCAAGCAAACGCGCTTTGTGTTAATGTAGAGTGATATCTGCTACGTTACAATACATGCAGCGACAGAAATGATGATATCGCTTCTAAGGAGGACAAAAAACTGCCAGAGCGACCAGCCAATTCTTTTGAGGAACGGCTATTCAGGGGATACACAGAGGCAGAAATTGCCGAGATGAAGGGGTACATGACTAGCTGGGACTCATCAAGTTACACTAGCGTGACCGAGAGTATTTTAGATCATGCCTTGAGGAAAAGTTTTGACCCCTTGACATATCTGAGGAAGGCACACAACTTCAAGAAGAAAGGATCGCGACGAGTTCCCAAGGTAGGATATCGTAGTGATGGATCCGCAGTCTATAGAAAGGGAAATGAATATTTGATCGTTCGGTCTGATGCTTTGGGAATCGAAAATATTGTCACCTATGGAGTTAACGATGAATAATCTGACGATGACCAGGTCAGCAGAACTGATTTCTAATCATATCATACATCTGTTCGACCAGTTAACCATTGATTATCAGAACAGTAAATCTGAACGTCAAAAACTAGCAGCTACTGAGACTGACTCCGAAGAGTTTACCATTTTGGAAGAAATCGAGCTGTTGACAGTAGATATCAGAGGATATGCCAGTCAAGTCAAGAACTATGGTCAGATAATGAAGAATGAAGAATCAGCAGTAACTAAACTGCAAAGTCTGGCATTTATCAATATTCCCAGCTTGGTCCAATGGTACTTAGATCCTCACCAAGACTACCCACTGCTGAAACTATACTTGAAAATGTTGGATTATTTGCGTCTGATGATTCTGGAATTTATCAAATGCTAATGGAACATGGCGAATGGGGCAATTCTCAATTAGCCATTCGCCATTCGCTTCGGACTTTTTTACAACAGTTAGATATCGAAGGGAACGAAACTCTCCAACAGTCGATCGGGCGTCACTTTACTCACGATGCCCAAGATGGTATCTTCCCCGGCAATCTCAATTATAGTATTAGTGCCCAGAGCAGACAAAGTCAAGTCATCCACTGTTAATCCTGCCGTCAGTCCAATCTTATCTTCACCAACTACCAAGTCTATGACTACATCTGCCCGTCTCCTGTTAACTACATCCGCTGATGCTGACAACACAAACAGATCGCTACCATCACCGCCCAAGAGATAATCCCTCCCAGCGTCTCCACTCAGAGTATCGTCTCCTGCATCGCCTCGCAGCAGGTCATCTCCCCGACCGCCAAACATGATGTCATTCCCCATGCCCCCAGTCAAGATGTCAGCACCAACATCAGCAAAGAGGATGTCATCGTTCTGGGTACCCATCAGATTATCATCAGAGATCGATCCTCGGATCAAAGTTACTGTCTGTGGGGGCGCTGGCGTAGGTGCGATCGCCACTGTTACGGTAGCGCTAGAAGTGATTCCTCGATCATCAGAAATACTGTAAGTAAACTGGTCAAACCCAATGAAGTCTGCTTCTGGAGAGTAAATTACCGCCCCCGCACTATCATCAAGAGTGACAGTCCCATTGCCAGGTTGAGTAAAGTCTTGCAGTAAGATATCCCCGTCATCGCGATCGTTGGCAAGCACGTCGATGGTAATGGATTGATTTTGCTCCGTCGTCACCCGATCGGCGATCGCCTCTGGAGGGATATTCCCGAAAGCAGTGCTGCCGAAGACTACGTAGCTAGCACCTGCACGCTCAATGCCGTTGGGACTAGCATATTCTGCGCCGATAATCAAGTCATCAATGCCATCGCCGTTGACATCCCCACCACCGCTAACTGAGTTACCAGAGAAGTCAAACGCTTGCTCGCCATTGAGGGCGAAGCCATTCGAGCCGTTAATTTCGCTCAAAGATAGGGTCGGGGAGAATTCTTCTGAGCTACCAAATACCACATAGCTCTTGCCCGCATCAACAACATCAATTAATTCCCCCTCTACGGACGCTCCTGGCGCCCCGACGAGCAAATCATCAATGCCATCACCATTGATATCTCCCACACCGCTAGTTGAGAAGCCAGAGTAGTCATCGGCCTCAACACCATTCAGGATAAAGCCATTGCTACCGTCTAAATCACTCAAAGAGAAAGTCCCTGGAAATTCATCGGAGCTGCCGAATACCACATAAGCAGATCCTGCATTGATATTGCCACCTGTATCAACCCCCAATGCCCCGAGAATCAAGTCATCTATCCCATCACCGTTGATATCTCCAGCACTACTGACTGAGCGACCTGATAAGTCATACTCATTAATGCCGTTGATGACAAAGCCATTGCTACCGTCCAGTTCCCTCAAAGACAGGGTCTGTGGAAATCCTTCGGTACTGCCAAACAAAACATAGCTAGCTCCTGCATCCATGCCACCTGCATCAGATCCCGATGCCCCAATAATTAGGTCATCTATCCCATCGCCGTTAATGTCCCCGGCGCTGCTGACTGAGATCCCAAAATAGTCAGCAATATTAATACCTGAGATGACGAAGCCATTGCTGCCGTCGAGGTCACTGACAGAAAGCCTCCCTGGAAATTCCTCCGAGCTGCCGAACAATATATAGCTAGCACCTGCAGAAATGTTATCATTTACGTCAGCAATAACAGCTCCGATAATCAGGTCATCAAAGCCATCGCCGTTAATATCTCCCGCACTGCTATTTGAGTAACCTAATAGATCGTACTCATTCATCCCCGCGATCGCGAACCCGTTACTGCCATCCAGGTCATTCAGGTCAATGGTCCCATCAAATCCTGCATTTGAGCCAAACAGCACGTAACTAGAACCTATATTAATTATGCCGTTAGCGCCAACACCACCTGCACCGATAATCAGGTCATCAAAGCCATCGCCGTTAATATCTCCGGCACCGCTAACTGAGTTGCCCAAGTCGTCAGCAGCATTGAGGCCCGGGATGGCGAACCCGTTGCTGCCATCCAGGTTATCCAGGTCAAAGCTGCTGGGAAATTCCGACTGAGTGCCGAACAATACATAACTCGTTCCTGCCCGATCGTTACCGTTGGGGCTAGCGCCATCTGCCCCGATAATTAAGTCATCAATGCCATCGCCATTTATGTCTCCAGCAATGCTGACCGATCGACCTAAGTTGTCATTGACATTTATCCCGTTGATGGCGAACCCGTTGCTGCCATCTAGTTCTGAAAGATTGAGAGAATTAATGCTCATATTTTCTGTCCTGAAGATTGATAATTAAAGCTAGCAATCATGATAGGTGATTGATAACATCCCACAACAGATATTGTCAACTTGACAAGCTCATCCTATCTGTGTTACTATACCATCTACATGGCGGACATTCAAATTAAAGATTAAAAATTAAAAATGAACAAGCAAACGCCCCACAGTGGCTATCATTGGGATGGTTGGAGCGATCGCTTCTTTGAAGGCTGGTATTACCGAGTCACCTTGCCCAGTCAGGGTGAAACCTTCGCCTTCATGTACTCCATCGAAGACCCCACCGGAAAACAAACATACAGTGGCGGCGCAGCTCAAATACTCGGTCCAGCAGACGCATATTTATGCCGCACATGCCCCGATATTATAAAATTTTGGGCATGGCCGGACGCCTTGGGTTTAGGTCACTGGCGAAAAACCCGAGAAGACGTACCGCCAGGCTATCTAGAACCAGAACAATTTAACCAGTTAATCGTAGAAGGATATCAAGCAACTGCCACCTGGCATCAAGGAATTCTCGCAGATCCGGGAACCGGTGAGTCAGTGAGTTGGCAGTACGAGATTAAACCAGTATACGGCTGGGGGAGTACGGGCAGTTTACAACAATCTACCGCCGGATGGCTGTCATTCCTACCCATATTTGAACCCGGATGGCAGATACTGATGGCTCATGGTTTAGCCACAGGATGGATAGAATGGCAAGGAATGCGCTACTCCTTCGCCAACGCCCCCGCCTACAGCGAAAAAAACTGGGGACGGGCCTTTCCCCAAAAATGGTTTTGGCTCAACTGCAACAGTTTTGACGGGGAACCGGACCTGGCCTTAACAGCAGGAGGCGGTAGACGAGGTGTATTATGGTGGATGGAGTCCGTCGCCATGGTAGGAATACATTACCAGGGTAAATTCTATGAATTCGTGCCCTGGAACTCACAAGTTAGCTGGCAGATCGAGCCCTGGGGCAGTTGGCGCATGCAAGCCCGAAACGCAGAATATGAGATAGAATTAACTGGCACTACAGACCAACCAGGGACAGCTTTGCGCGCTCCCACTGCCAAAGGCTTGCTCTTCGCCTGTCGGGATACCATGCTAGGTCAGGTGACGCTGCAACTGCGTCAGCGACAAGGTCTCCAGTCAAGAGAGATCCTTTCGGCCTCTAGTTCTCTATGTGGTTTGGAAGTAGGGGGCGGTCCTTGGGACGAAGCTTGGATTATGAAGTAATTTTATTTGACAAGAACTTGTCCGATGGTCGAAATCTTGCTAAACTTGAGTAGGTGGGGTTGTGGCTCAGTTGGATAGAGCGAGCGCCTCCTAAGCGCTAGGTCATGGGTTCAAATCCCATCAACCCCGTATTTGTTCGCGTCTGTTAATTTTATGGGCCTGAACCCAGTAGCCCGAAAACCAGGTTTTTTACAAAGCCTGGTTTCTCTATTTTGCCGAAAACAGTTCTGCTTCATTAAGGCAAGATGGATACAACCCGACAGATATTACGTCTCATCACAGCAGCGACTTTAACGATCTGTTTCGATTATGGTGTTTCCCATCTGCTCAGGCAAACGCACATCCCAGCAACATCGCAGACAAAAAGGCTCCCGTAACATGTTGGGCGGTTGGCGGCTCCTAGTGCTGCTACCATTACTATGGTTTGGTTCCCAGCAAATCTTCCATCTGCTCAGACCACCCCAGGCCATGTTAGTGCTGGGTGGCGCCTTAGAGCGAGAGCGGTTTGCTGCTGAATTTGCGCGCGATCGCCCCAACGTGCAAATATGGGTCTCTGGAGGCAGCAACCGGGAATATGCTCAATGGTTGTTTTCTGAGGCGGGAGTTGACCTAGAGAGGCTGCATCTAGATTATCGGGCCACGGACACGGTCACCAACTTCACCTCACTGGCTGATGACCTGAAAGCGCAAGGAATTGACAAAATCTATCTGATTACATCGGACGACCACATGCGCCGAGCCAGGGTAATTGCTACGATCGTGTTGGGCAGCCGGTCAATAGAGTTTAAGCCAGTGCCAGTCCCTTCCGGGCGGGAGCCCGAACCGATCGAAAAGGCCGTGCGAGATGGTGTCAGAGCCGTGCTTTGGCTCGCTACTGGTCACTCCGGGGCCCGTTTGCGGCCCTATATGGATTTCGATTTGCAATCGGTACAATAAAAACTATTCCGATAATTCTTGCACGAGCACGTAAGGATCGACGATCAAGGCCCGAAACCGCTTCAGTCCGCTCCAATCAGCTATCTGGGCGGCTGTGGGTTTGACAAGCAACTCTTCGCTAATCCAATGCTGCACTGATAAGACTCGATCCTCTGCTATGGCCTCTCCCACATCCAGCAAATCCAACGGTGCAGCGACAATCACCACTACATCCCGGGCCACGTGAGGCTTGAGCCATTCCCACTCAGCCTCATCTAAATTTTCGGCTAATTTTTCTCTTAAATCTGGCATACATCTTCTGAACAGTTTAATTTGCTCCGCTCATTCTAACGCCCCAAGTCGTGCAGGGCATGAATAGCAGCGACGCATTCTGCCGTTACAGCTTCTAATTGAGACCGGTCTTTTGCAGGAGGGGGAGCGATCGGCTGACCGATCCGCACCGTCACTGGCACGGGTCGGGGCAGAGAGGAACCCTTGGAGAAAATCCTGTGAGTGCCCCACAAACAGACCGGCAGTAGCGGGGCCTGAGCCTTAGCTGCAATTAAGGCCGCCCCCTGCTTGGGTGAGGTAATGCGCCCATCCGCAGTGCGGGTGCCGGACAGAAAGAGGCCAGTAGCCCAGCCATTCTCCAGAAAGGACAAGGCCGAACGAATGGCACTCCGGTCCGCCGAGGCCCGATCGACCGGGTAAGCGCCGTACAGTTCAATCCCTTGCTTCAAGACGGGGATGCGGAACAGTTCTTCCTTAGCCATGAAAGCTACCGGTCGGTTGAGGCAATTAGAGAGAATGGGCGGGTCAAAGTAGCTGCCATGATTGCTGACTACCACCAACGGTCCTGATAGGGGGACATTTTGGGCACCGTAGATGCTTCCCTGAAAGTAGGTATGTAGCATGGGGCTGACCACAGACCACTTGAACAGGTGATAGAGCATTAAACTCTTGACAGGCTCGCGATTTTTAGGCATACTGGTAAAGATATGAGTTTTACGCTCCAGTTTACAGGCATCTTGTCTGCGAGGTCGGATCGCAAGCTCAGGGCTGTAGAACGAAGAGCGCTCGGCTTCGATTCTATCAGTGCGATCGTTGCCGAAAGCACCCCACAGGGTAACTAGGCACGCCTTTCATAGCCCTGTCATGGGCGATCGGATGGGACGCCGTCTAGCAAGCACGAGGGAATGCTAACCACTAAAATGAAATTCTCAGGAGGTTCGCGATCGAACGCAACTGGTTATGACAAACATACTACAAGCGATCAAGACAATAGTTAACAATCCCGTCACAGACTTACTCGGTCACTACAAAGACCAAAGCGGCATCAACGACGTGGGCAGCGCGTTAGAGGTATTTATTAAAGATGCTTTTGCCGATAGCATAAATGAGGAAAATGAGCAAAAGCGGGTAGAAGCATATAGTGAGGCGTTTGACTATCAAGGCAATCAGAATAACCCGCCAGATGTAATCTTGAAAAAGGGAGATGCCGTAGAGATTAAGAAGATTGAGTCACTCAGAACGAAAATTGCCTTAAATAGTTCCTATCCCAAATCAAAGCTATTGCCAGATAATCCCGCGTTCACAAAGTCTTGTGGTGAAGATTGGACAGAAAAAGATATAATCTATACAATTGGCTGTGTGGAAAAGAAGCAATTAAAATTGCTGTGGTTTATCTATGGGAATTGTTATGTGGCCGAAAAGGAGACTTATCAAAGGCTGAAGAGGACGATCGCCAATGGAATTACGGAAATAACCGATGTCGAGTTTTCAGAAACGAAGGAACTAGGCAGAGTGAATAAAGTAGACCCGATGGGGATAACATACTTGAGAATCAGGGGAATGTGGGGCATAGAAAATCCGTTGAATGTTTATAAATACCTTGACATCGGTTATGACGCATCAGCAAACTTTCAACTGATAGCGATCATTCCTGAGAGTAAGTATTTAGATTTTCCGATGCTTGCCAGAGAAGAGTTGGAACAAATATCAATGACTGGGTTTAAGATAGCATCGGAAAAGATTAAATCTCCCAATAATCCTGCCGAACTTGTGCCAGCTAAAGTGGTCAAGTATAAAATTTAGGGCGTTGCACATTTTTGGGATGATAGCAGCCAATTTTTCAACTTTGCTAATGGCTAATTGCTAATTGAAAAGAGTAAAGCTATCTATTCATGACTATAAATGACGCTCTCAATTAACCATTGACA
>JBFRWI010000121.1:0-19949 GCA_051439505.1 Hormoscilla sp.
GTCAACTTGTGAAATTTTAGCAGAGACTCGCTTCCCCGGCGATCGGACTGGATACTGAGGCGATGTTTTTGCAAGCCTGTATACTCTTTTGCGAAGGGATAGGTAAATCCTAAGGCCGCACTAGAACCTTTGAATGTTGATAAATCAGTCAACATTCCCGCGATCGCATCCTCAACATTACCATCGCCGGCAGCATCCCGCAGCAGTTGGCCCAGGCGATCGCGGATTTGGCGGATGCGATCGGCAAAATTTTCTTTTGAGCTAAAATTCACAGTAGCCATCTTGACGCCGCTTTTCAGGGCCAAAGGATTCTGCACTCGTGCAGTCGCCACCGCAAAAGCGATGCGATCGACATCTATTTGGAGTCTCTCGCGACGGTCCGAAAACTTGAACGGGTTTTTCTCCTTGGACAGCACCGACAATATTTCTCCCAGCAAACTGCTATAGTCTAAGGGAGGCAGTTGGTTGTCACCTAGTTCTAGAATGTTCATGACCAATTGTCCGTTTGTCGAATATAATCATGCTATACCATTTTGGGTAATTCTGGTACATTTTTTTTGAATTGCGATCTTCGTCGGTGTTAAATCAGATATTGCACCATTCTCAATATGTCTCCTGGCGTCAGACCCCAAACCGGCCCAGTCCTGGCCGGACACCACAGGTAATGGATTACTCCCAGTATACCCTATGCGATCGCATCTCACTTTAGCCGGACCCTTTAGGGTACCGTTGCCCAAGGTCGGGAGTTAGCAAAGGGGGGGGTAAGGTGAAAGAGGCGACGGCTATTTTCCACCGGGCATTGAAACTGGAACCAGATATCGACCTCAACCCAGATACAGAGGAGATAGAAAACGACCCAGAAGCACTAGCGCGACAGTTGGCACCGTCAAGAAGGCACTAAGCTGTCACCCGTTAAAATGCGATCGCGCGGGCCGGGGCACGGCGTTACAGAATTTTCGGTTGGGTCTAGTGAGGTTATGGATGCCGTGCCCCTACAGGATTTTTTATATTCTGCCATGTTTTCCGAAAAAATGCGATCGCAATATAACTGTAGGTGTACGGCATCAACAAATGAGAGGTTAAGATGAAAATATTATTTACGCCGTGCCCCGGTTGTGCCCCGATCGGATGCAAAATGTTATATTAACTGTGGACAGAGAAAATGCGATCGCGCTGGCGATGTCCAGATTATTGGCGATCGCAATAAAAATGTAGGGGCACGGCATCAACAGATGATCGGTAAAAATGAAAAGGTTATTTACGCCGTGCCCCGGTTGTGCCCCGATCGGACGCCAAATGTTATATTAACCCCGTGCCGAAAAAATGCGATCGCAAACGAAGAATCTATCGCCGCCGAACGTGATACGTGGGAAAGGTGCCATAACCCTTAGCTAAAGGAGTTTGTCCCACATAATCGCAAGCAAATTCCCGCACTCTTTCCGAAGAGGCGATCGCGGCAAATTCCCGACTAGCGTAAACCTTGCCGGGAGGGGCGATCGGTTCTATGCGGGCCGCGTGACTCACGTGGGTACCACCATAGCCGATCTTTCCAGTTAGAGGATTAGAGTATCGGTACACCGGTCCCGCGTGCAAACCAATGCGCAAATTAAACTCTGGGGGCAATCCTACCTTAGCCCAATCGGTATTGCTGACGAAATCGCACAACTCCAAGGCAAACAAACCCGCATCC
The DNA here is from genome assembly GCA_051439505.1 of Hormoscilla sp. Lineage (GTDB taxonomy): Bacteria > Cyanobacteriota > Cyanobacteriia > Cyanobacteriales > Desertifilaceae > Hormoscilla. Next base: position 1,691 of record JBFRWI010000121.1, read on the forward strand.
CGGACGCTGGGAAAAACATAATATAAAGCATCTCCCCAGGTATTCTTCGCCACGGATTGATAGTCAGATTTCGCCTCTAACTCCGCTACGCCACCGAAGAAATAGCGCACGAAGGCGGCTATTTGATTTTCTTTTAATTTAGAATAGCCCTTCACATCCCCAAACAACAGGGCCATTATTAAACGTTCTCCGGACTCTGGGGCTACGCTATCCATAGGTTGCTGTTCCAGATTGTTTGCAGTTGCCCCGATCGCACCACTTGAGAGTAACAAAGATTCCAGATCGATAATTTCAATCCCATCGTGCCACTGCTGCCAATATTCTACAGCGGTTGCCGTACCGCCTGCACCCCCTGGTTTGCCGTTCCAGACCGCCAGAGGTAGCAGTTCCGTATCTAAATGTTCCGATCGCATTTTCGCCAAACCGTAAAGCACGCGATTTGTGTATTCGTAGATGGCGCTGCTTTTCTGTCCTAGATTATAATGATCGGGAACGATCGTCTCCGTGGCCCGTTCCATAAGGCGATCGAACCGTTGCCGCCAATTGCCATCGGGGATAATATCAACGGATTCTTTGATAAACTGTTCCCGTTCGTAGGGGAGAACGATGTGAAGTTCGCCTCCCAGTTCGGCGAGGGCTTCCAGAAACAAAATATCGCTGCCACAAGCAGCAGAAGCGTAACCCAAACGGGCATCCAGTTTTATCAGGCGATCGCGGATAGCTTCGTAAACCCGGGACTCCAGTTCGGCAGGAAACCTGGGAGTCTGGCGAGCGGGTGTATCGATCATATGACCGCTAAACACCGCCACCAGAGGAATTTGAAACCATTTTTTAATTAAATCTAAATCCCCATCAATGTGCTGTAAAATCGCCATAGCATTGCGGCGAGTCGAGCTAATTTTCCCAAACTGTCCCCGGGCCAGTTCCACAGCTTGAGAATAGCAATCTTCTGCCGCCGGGCGATCGCCCATTATCAAAGCCGCCTCTCCCAAAGTTGCCAGCAACCAATATTCGCTGCTACTAAGTTTTCCAGAAGGTAATTCTTGCAAGCATTTCTGGCGCACCTCAGAGGCAATAATTTTAGCATCCTCTGGTTTTCCCTGCAACAAAGTCATCGTCGCCGCATTAATACCCGGGTAATAGCTGCCATTTTGATGATAAGCTTGTGTGTAACGTTGGGCAGCCAAAGCTAAATGGCGGTTGGCTGTGGCGCGATCGCTTGCCTGCTGCCAGAGGTCTTTTTCAGTGCGGGCCAAAAGACTAACAGTTTCCTCATCGGACTGTCCCGACTCCACCAACTGCAACAGCATGGCATTTGCCCGATGGGTAGCCCCGCTGCGTGCCAAGGCCAAAGCCGTCAATTGTTGCAAAGGCATGTCTAGGGGCCAACTTCGCAACCCTTCTGCTAAAATATCGTAAGCCATCAAAGGTTCCCCCAAGCTGAGGATCGAGTCCCCCAAAACTCGGTAAATATCCGGCATCGCCGGTTTAATATTAATAGTTTCCCGGCGAATTTGTTGCAAGCTGGATAAATTCAATTGGGATGAATTTTGCAGACTTGCCAGTATCAGGGACAAATTACTATTATCTACCGCTGCTGTCGGTTCTCCTCCTGTAGCTTCCAGTTGATATCCCAAAGCTAACAAAGTTTTGATGACACCCACGGAGATCACGCGATCGTATTCTTTTTCCGACTCCGGCAAATCTTCGTAAGGCACCAAACCCGGATGTTCTTTTTTAGCATCGTCCCGTTGGGGCCCGTATTTCCACCCTTCAGCCAAGCGCTGAACTGCCCAAAGATCGTGAGTATTTTTGGCAAGCAACTCCGTGATTTGTAAATGTTCCGTCCCGAGAGTAACTCCCTCAGTGTCTATAGGTTGAGGTTCGTAATTCAAGGTTGTATTCTCCTTTGACAATCTGCTATTATTTTATCAGATATCTAGCCTAAATAGTTGACATTTTAGATTTTTCAGTAAAACAGGATAAGTGGTGGCCGGACCCCGATCGGGCAACAGTACCACAGGTAATTGATAACTCCAAGTATACCCCAACGCGATCGCATTCTCACTGCCCAAAATCTTAAATAAATCTAAAGACTTTTTATATGAGATGCACCCATTGTGAATGGCTTAAATTTTTCGGCCTTCAGCTAAAACCTGTAGCTGTTCTCTGTTTAACAAGGTAATTCGAGAACCATTAATGTCAATTATACCCGACTGACTCAGTTTAGCAAAAACTCTGGATAGAGTCTCGGGAATTGTGCCTAACAAAGCTGCTAGTTGACTCTTCGTCATATCTAATTTTATCTCATCGCCGTCTGCCCGATCGCCCAAAAACAAGAGATAGGCGGCGAGTCTGCCGGGGACTTCCTTGAAAGAAAGATCCTCAATAAGCTGGGCAAAGCGACGCAGGTGTCGGGAAAAAATTGCTAGCATATTGATGGCGATCGCGGGGTATTGTTCTAGCAAATGCAAAAAAGAAGTGCGGGGAAAGAACAAGAGTTTAGTTTGATCCAAGGCAGCAGCATAAGCAGGAAAGCATTGACCGTCAAAAGCGGCCACTTCAGCAAAATGTTCGCAAGGACCAAACAGGTGTAAAATCTGTTCCTTGCCCTCAACAGAGAGTTTGAAGACCTTGACCCTGCCCGATCTAACGACGAAAAAGCCCGTACCCCGATCGCCTTGGGCAAAGATCATCTCGCCTTTAGCATAGGTACGGGCGATCGAGATGTTCGCCAAAGCATCCAACTGGTCTGGCGGCAGGCCCTGCCAGAGTTGGATACCGGCCATAAATTCTCTCAATTCTCCTAATTGATGATTCATATACTTTAAAAGGGATCGACTTGAGAAGAATGGAGAAGAACGTGTCATTGCGAGGGGGGGGCGCCTCATCTGTAACGGTGGTAAGCAAAACTATCAGACCCCCCCGAAGCAATCTCCTGCCCAGCACTCGGGAGATTGCTTCGGGGGGTGTTACTCTTAAATTACAAGGATATCGTTATTTAGCTCCCCCCACGCTGCGCGAAAAATCGCAATGAGATATTGGCTGCATTCCATCAGGGCAGTTCCTGACCTTAGCAGTATAGCTGAATTGGGAAAAATTGATCTAAGTCAAGGAAATAAGTACGATGCTGTCATAAAGTAGGGAAAGAACTCAAGAGAAGGAGACGAAAAGCATGTTTTGCGAACAATGCGAACAAACGGCCAGCGGACAAGGATGCCATCAATGGGGAGCCTGCGGTAAAAGCCCGGAAGTGAATGCAGTCCAAGATTTGTTAGTATATTGCCTGCGGGGCATAGCGCCAGTGGCACTCAAGGCCCGGGAGTTGGGCATACCGACCCAGGAAGTCGATCGCTTTACCTGTGAGGCCCTGTTTGCCACCATGACCAATGTCAACTTTCACAAACAGCGGTTTGCAGACTACATCCGCCGGGCGATCGCCCACCGGGAAAACCTGAAAGGCCAAATAAGTCAAGCTACAGACAATAATATAGAATGGTCTGGCCTGTCATGCTTTGAACCAGACTACAGTGAAAGCTTAGTCGCACAAGGTATAGAAGTGGCCTTGGATGCGATCGCCCGATCGGGCAGCAACGCGGACATATTCTCCCTGAAACTGACCGTCCTTTATGGGGTCAAAGGTCTAGCATCCTACAGCTTCCACGCCCAAGAACTAGGTCAAGAGGACGAAAAAGTTTATGCCTTTTGTCAGGAAGCATTAGTAGCAATCGATCGGCAAGACTTGAGTCTGGAGGACTGGGTAAACCTGGCCTTAAAAGTAGGGGAAATGAACCTGCGGGCAATGGAACTCTTGGATGCGGGTCACACCAGCAGTTACGGTCATCCCGTTCCGACCCCAGTACCCCTGAATGCCAAACAAGGTAAGGCAATCTTAGTGTCCGGTCACGATATCAAGCAACTGGAAGCATTGCTGAAACAAACCGCAAACAAGGGCATCACAGTCTACACCCACGGTGAACTGCTACCTGCCCACGGTTACCCCCTATTAAAACAGAAATACCCTCATCTTTACGGTCACTACGGCACCGCTTGGCAAAACCAGACCCGAGATTTTGCCAAATTCCCCGGTGCGATCGTCATCACCACCAACTGTCTGATGCCACCCCACGATAATTACGAAGAGAAACTGTTCAATATCGGGCCAGTGGGATATCCAGGCATCACCCATCTTCCCGACGGGGACGCGGATATTCCCGACTTCACCCCCGTCATCCAAAAGGCATTAGCAATGCCAGGTTTCCCAGAAGATGGCCAACCGCGCCAAGTGACCACGGGTTTTGCCCGCAATGCGGTCCTGAATGTGGCAGATAAAGTCATCGAAGCAGTCAAAAAAGGAGAAATTCGTCACTTCTTCCTGGTGGGGGGCTGCGACGGGGCAAAACCCGATCGCAACTACTATACTGAATTTGTGGAAAAAGTCCCCGAAGACTGCGTGGTCCTGACCCTCGCCTGCGGGAAATTCCGCTTTTTCGACCAGCAACTGGGAGAAATAGGCAGCATTCCCCGGTTAATGGATGTCGGTCAATGTAATGATGCCTACTCAGCGATTCAAATAGCCCTGGGTTTGGCGAATGCCTTTAATATGGACGTGAATGAATTGCCTTTGTCCATGATTCTTTCCTGGTACGAGCAAAAAGCAGTCGCCGTGCTGTTAACATTACTTTACCTGGGAATTAAGGACATCCGCTTGGGACCGACACTGCCCGCCTTTATCACTCCCAATGTATTTAATTTCCTCTCCCAGAATTACAATTTACAGGCGATCGGGACTCCCGATGAAGATTTAGCAGCTTGTCTCGGTTAGCATACATCCGGGCAGGGGATCCGCCCGCCCTACGTTTTCCCCCCGGGCAGGGGATCCGCCCGCCCTACGCCTAAGAAACGTTTCCTGCTGTTTCTAATTTATTCTGGATTTCCATCGCTTTGCTAAAACAGGCGATCGCCTCCTGATACTTTTGCAAACCTGCCAGGGCCGTCCCCCGACTGCGCCAAGATTCATAATCATGCTGGTTCAGGGCGATCGCCCGATCGTAGGAAGCGATCGCCTCTTGATACCGTTGCATTTTTTCCAGAACGACACCGCGACTGTGCCAAATTTGGGGATAGTCTGGTTGGAGAGCAACTACTCGGTCGTAACAGGCGATCGCCTCTTCATAGCGCTGACTTTTGGACAGCAACACCCCCCGATCGTACCACAATTGGCAGTCATCAGGTCGAATAGCAGTAGCTTTGCCATAGGAAACCAAAGCTTCCGAATAGCGTTGCAATCTTTCCAAAGCCTTACCGCGATCGTACCAGAGTTCGTACCTACTTGGTTCCAGAGAAATTGCCAGATCGTAGCACGCGATCGCCTCAGCATCCCGTTGCAACTTTCCCAATACCCACCCTCTGCTATACCAAACCTGATATTTTTCTGGGAAGATCGCGATCGCCTTATCATAGTCTGTGATAGCCGACTCGTAATCTTGCAATCTTGCCAATAAATTTCCTCTATTATACCACCCTTCATAGGAATCAGGTTGAATTTGAATTGCCCGGTCATAAATAGCGATCGCCTGTTCGTATTTGCCTTCAAAAGCCATACTTTTTGCTTGAGCGACCAAATTATCAGCCAAATTTTCATTTCTCCGCTCATTTAATTTAGTTCCAGGCAGAAAAACATCTGGGGCCGTTAGCTGATATTTTCGATCGCCTGATTCCAACTGGTATACTTGTTCTTGAATAATTTTACCTATTTGCTGTTGAAAGCTAATGCCTAAGTCTTCAATTTGCTGCCGAATTTGCTGTTTGAAATCCTTGCTGTTATCAGCATAATGATTGAATTCTTGCCACTTAGGTTTGATGCCGTTGGAACTTTTTTCTCTGGGAGTAGCATCTATTTCTTGATTGAGTTCAGTAACTAAATGACGAGCAGTTTCTGTAGTATTCTGGAGGTGAAGATCGGTTTGAGCGATTTTATCCAACTGAGATCTAAGTTGTTCTACTAACTGATTAACTACCCGGCGATAGAGAAGCCAAAACAAGCTGCATCCCCCGATGGTAAATAGAGTAAAAATTAAAATAAAAGCATTCAGAAGCGTCCGGGTACGGTCGATTTCGGACAGGCGATCGCGCCAAAAATTACGTTGCTTGACCCGTTCGGACTCCAGCTTTTCTTCAACAGTTTCTGCGATCGTTTGTTTCAGTTCCTCCAAATCTCGTGCAGGGGTCGCAGCTTGAGATACGATCATTTCCGGAGGGCTAATAGAAGTGGATCCAGGTGATATGCGATCGCGTTTCATCTCTGACCCTGCCGATGGGCGAGACTCAGGAGAAGACGCGATCGGGCTAGCTTGAATATCAACATCCGGGGCAGCGATCGCCGCCATAGTCAAAATAGTCACAGTTGGTACTAGACTAACAGGCTTAGGTTTAATTGTTCCGTAATACCAGCAGATGGTGGTAAATCCGGAAAAAATGTCAGTTCACGATGCCGAGCGCGACTCAAATCTCTGGCACGAGCTATACTTATGGGGTCACACCCCACACCCCCGAGACTGGGGGGAAGGTCGGGTACTGAAGCTAATCATATCCCTGATGTAGAGCTATGTGTAGAGCCAAATCCATCTCGAATCTGGAGAATAGCCAGCTGACGATCGCGCCCACCGATACTGGCAACGGCAGTTCGTCAAAGGCAGCAGCGGCCATGGTAGCAGGGCCCTCACCCAATGGATCGGCTTCGTGGCAGTTCGGGCGATCGAGGCGCCTATTGATGGCAGCGATATCCCCCGATACCTTTACCATCGCCTCTGGGAACGACGCTTTTTGCCATCTAGTTGGTAAATCTGTAGCAGAGTCCCAGTTGTGGGATCTGTTGTCAGAAAAGGACCAATCTCTATTCCAACAACTGTATGAGCGTCACATTTGGCATCAAGTCAGAAAACAACAGGTCGAACAAAAGGGGCAGGATCTAGAGAACCCCCAGGATGAGGAAGATTCAGTAGTAGTATCTCTGTCAAGTCCTCTGTATCCAGAACCGCGCTTTGTCCAATTATGGATCGACTGCGACGATCTGAAAATTACCCCCATCAACCCCGAAAGCGAACTGGGGCTGGAAAATTACCGCGTAGAAGGAAAGCTGCTATTAGAAGGGATAGACGTAACCGCATCGGAGAAAATTCGCCAGTTGCTCGACCAGTTAATTGACCGAGATGCCCTAGTAAATCCCCCAAAATTTCAGCAGATTAACCAACAGTTGCGATCGCTGTTTCGGGCCAGTAACATGTTGATTATCAGGGCCGAGAGTAGCCAAGCCCAACTGTCCTTCGGCACGGATTATCACAGCTTAAATCGCACGGTTTATAACATCGAATGTCTGCAAGATTCTCACTTTTTCCGGGCGGCCAAAGCGGCACAAGTATGTAATGTCCCCGATTTGAGCCAGGATTGTCAAACCGATTGCGAGCGATCGCTCCTAGATCTGGGAGTGCGTTCTTTATTGTTAATTCCCCTGGACATCTTAGCAGTTGACCAAGGCCCAGAGAGTCATCAAATGCTAGGATTGGTAGGACTGACGAGCGATCGGCCCCATAATTTTACAACCTTTGACTGCCACAGAGCTGCCGAATTAATCCCGGCCTTAACCTGTGCCCTGCGTCAGGCATCTGGGCAACAATTCACCCACATTCATCCTGCCGTAGCCTGGCGTTTTTTGCAAGAAGCGGAACGGAGAAGCTGGGGGTTGCCTCCAGAACCCATTGTCTTCACCAATGTCTACCCCTTGTATGGCATCTCCGACATTCGCGGCTCTTCCAAGGAGCGCAACCGGGCCATCCAAGCAGATTTAATCGCCCAGTTTCGCCTCGGTTTAGCAGTCGTTGAAGCTGTGTGCCAATGCCAAGAAAGCTCCTTAGCCGAGCAACTCAAGTTGGACTTACTCAATTATATCAAAAGCTTAGAAGAAAAAGTCACAGTCGATGCCGAAGTCACGGCAATTGAGTATCTCAGAGGACATCTCGAACTCTACTTTGATTACTTTCGCGCCTGTTCGGAAGCGGCCAGATCGGCTGTAGACCGCTACCAAGAGAGTTGCGACAATGATAACCAATGCATTTACCAGGCAAGGCGTCAATATGACCGGATGATTAAAGCCATTGATGCCCAACTGCAACAGACTTGGGAAAGCTGGCAAGAGCGGATGCAGAAAATCATCCCCCATTACTGCGACATCGAACTTACAGATGGCATGGATCATATGATCTACACCGGAAAATCCATCAACTCCGCTTTCAGCAAATTCCATCTCCACAGTCTCCGTTACGAGCAGTTGCGTACTGTTTGCGACTGCGCGCGCACGGCATTTAGAATACAAGGGCAATACGAGACCCAATTGCAACTTACACATTTAGTGTTAGTGCAGAATGTGACCGTGGATATTTTCCATGACGAAAAAACAGAAAAACTCTTTGATGTTCAAGGAACCCGCGATATCCGCTATGAAATCATCAAAAAGCGGATTGACAAAGCTGTAGATGCCAATACCCGCGATCGCATTACCCAACCAGGCATGTTAACCATAGTCTACTCCACCGATGAAGAGTGGGAAGAATACCAACAATACATGCATTATCTGGAACGGGAAAAATGGATTGCTCCAGGAATAGAATCAGGGCCCGTAGAGCCATTACAAGGAGTTGAAGGTCTCAAGTTTGCCCGCGTCCGCGTTTTACCAGAATCATGATATAATTTTTCTGCGGACGGGCGTCCCCGCCCGTCCGGCGGTTGCCTGGGGCGGCCCCGCGATGTATCGCCGGTGTCACTTGACCTCCTATGAGCGATCGGGACTTAGGAATTTTCTCAGGCCAAAATAGGTCGAAGATGCTAAAATCGCTTAAACCCTGAGCCTGCATCCAAATAGACCCGATCGACGTTATCATAGAAATGCCTAGCCGCGATGTCCTGTCTGAGGAACCCTTAAAAAGATGCTGTGGGCGAATTACCAATTCCAGGCGTTAAGCTGTCGCGCATTGAAATTGCACAGGCCGAAACGCCGAAACCCCTGTCGTCAATTGCTTTCCAAATTTTGAATTCTGAATTTTGAATTTTGAATTGCTTATGAGGGGGTTCCCGGAGTGAGGCGGAAAGTCAAGCTCAATCATCACTATTTTGCGGATAATGGGTCAGACCCCCCAGTCAATTACCCCAGAGTATCTTAAAATAACGTTGCACCAGGCAATTTGTAACAATGGTGATTCAAGGGAGATAATAGATAGTGAATTTACCCCAGAAAATGCGTTCGGAATTTAGTTGGGATGAGGCGATATTTCTCGCCCAACTCTCTAAAGAAGTCTATGAAGTATTTCAGCAGAAAAAGAATCTCGAAGGCACGGAACTACTGGAACTCTATAACCTGCTTTATCCCAAAGAGGATTGGGCTCTCGTTCACATTATTAGCAATAACGATACCAATATCCGAGGCTTAAATTTCAAGCACCAGAGTTACCATCAGTATGCTGTGGTTTTCCGAGGTTCCATTTTGACAGAGAATGGCCTATTAGAACTGACTGATATGGCCACAGATGTTCAGTGGGATTTGGTGAAATATGGGGCCACAAGTTCTCAGAAAATCCGCGCTGTCCAAGGTTTTTTATCTGCTTATGAGTCCGTAGCAGATCAAATTAATATCTTTTTCAAAACCTTGACTGGGCAACTTGAAACAGAAGACTTTCAGGAACTCAAACAGCTAAACATTGAACGGCGCTTAGCTTCCGTAGGGGCGATCGCCGATGCGGGAGCAGTCCGGTTAGGGGCGAGTTTTGGCCAGCAAGTTCGAGAATCGATTTTCCAGGGATTAAAAAATCAGGGAATTTCTAGCAACAATGGAGTGCAATCGACTCTCGACTTAGAACAGTCTTTGATTGAGTTAGGACCAGTCACCGATCGCCTGGAAGTTTATGTCACGGGACATAGTTTAGGGGGCTGTTTGGCAAACTTTTGTGCTTTATCCTTAAAGCAGCAAATCAAAAACGATCGTTTACACCCCAAAGTCTATACCTTTGGCACGCCTAAGGTGGGAAATCAGTTTTTTGCAGATTATTACGATGGAGAAATTGGCAAGGGTTTTAGCTATCGGATCGAGAACAGTTTAGATCCCGCTCCCCATATTCCCCTCCCTTTACCCTTCCCCCTCAATCTGATTGCGGGCAGCGGCATCCGCGTGGGAGAATTCTATTTGGGGGATTATGCAGGGGTTGGCGAGCTTCATACTGTAACGGGTTTAGGGTCTCAAGGGGTCTCTGTCAATTTTGGTGGGGCCCTGGAGTTTTTAGGAGGGATTCCTTTTCCCCATAGCTTTGATACCTATATTCAACTGCTGGAGCAGCAACAACAACTTTGGACAGATTTGCTGCGTCCCGTCAGAAGTATTATGGCAGATTTAATCGGTCAGCTTTTACAAGGGCAAAACACTGAAATTACCGATAATTTACAACAGGAAATTAAAGGAATTCAAGCGTCCGTGGATGAGATGATCAACCAAATCCAAGTTTGGCAACATCCCTCCCTAGAAGTCCTACCCCAAATCGATAGTCAGGAAATTCTCGGTGTAGCTTTACCTAGGCTCAAACCAGATCTGGTGGCCAAGTTGGCCCCCAAAGTACAGATTTTGACCTATGCTCCAGGATCTGCGATCGTGCGTCAGGGAGAGCAAGCCCATCGATTTTACATTATTGCCCGGGGACAAGTTGAGGTGATCCTCGACAATCCCAACGGTGAATCTCGCCTGCTTCGAGAAATGGGTCCGGGAGAATATTTTGGTGAAATTGGTCTGTTATCTGGGGGCATTCGCACTGCCACCGTGCGGGCAAAAAACTCCGAAGAAGTCCAAGTTTTGGCCCTGGATGGAGAAACCTTTAGGATGATGATTTCTGAGTCTGAAGTCACTGCCATGCAACTAGCCTATAGGCTGGCGACACGGGCAATGACCGGGTCAAGCTCGACTGCGTTGACGGTGTTTTCACATGATATCCAGAGCTAAAGCTGCCACCAGACCTAGAGCAGATGACTACTAATATTATGTCCGATCTATAGCCAAAAGATAAAAATTTCATCACCCGTAGGTTGGGTTGACCCACGTTACCCAACCGTAGTAAGCCCTGTTGGGTAGAGCGCGAGCGCTCTACCCAACCTACGCAGAGATCTTTTTTATTACGGTTAATCATCCGGACATGATATAACAAGCTCCCGATCGCAATTCTACTTTTTGCCAGAGCGAGCTGGTGGAGTAACATTGATAAAGGGCAAAGTTCCATTTCCAGTCATCACTGTGGGGAACCTGCCATCCCACTTTTCAATTGCTTGCTTTTGCAGCAGTTCTGGGGTAATAGTTTGCCTGACCAATCTCTGGGCTTCTGCTTGCCCTTTAGCGCGATTAATTTCCGCTTGAGCTTCCTGTGTAGCCTTCTGAGCGATAAACTCAGCCCGTTTAGCTTCTTGTTCGGCAATTTGCTTGGCTTCAATGGCCTTGGCAAATTCCGGGGAAAAGGTGACATCAACTAAGGAAATATCCTGGACTAGCAACCCATAAGGGGCGAGGCGTTCTTTGATTTTATTGTCAATTTCTTGTTTCAATTCCGTGCGCTTGGTGATGATTTCCTCAGCATTCTTTTTCGCCGTAGCGGCTTTCACCACTTCAGCTACCGCTGGACTGATAATTCGCAACACGATTTGTCGTTCATCTCCGATCTGCTGGAAAACATTATTTACCTGCTTGGGGTCAATACTCCAGTTGAGGGCTACATTGATTTTAACATCTTGCAAGTCTTTGGAAGCCGCCGCCGCCGGAATGTCGTTCTTTTGCACCCGCACGCTGAGGCTTTTGACCGTGGTAACGATCGGCATAATGGCGTGGATCCCTTCATCCAAGATAACATCCTGAACCTTGCCGAACTTCATCACTACGCCCCTTGTGCCTGCATTGACGATCGCAAAAGGCTTCAGTGCCGTGGCCAAGATCAATATGAAGAGTCCTCCCACTACCGCCCCACCAATGGAGAGAATTGTTTTAGAATTGTCATAAGAAATATTTCTGGATCGCATGTTTTTTGCCTGCTATTGTTTGCTTATGCTGTTGGTATCTGTCGCAATACTTCTCGGTTTAGCACCCAAGACGACTCCGGAGTCCGCAGTGCTAAACATTATATCTTTCCTTGTCCCCTTGTCCCCCAAGTCCGCCTTGTCCACCCAAGCAGAGTACCGTTTCTTCAAATAAGCGCGAAGTATTGGGATCTGTCGAGTCTATCGGGTAGCCCAAGAAACCCGGTATGGAACAAAAACCGGGTTTCTTGGGGACCGTTCACCACCGTTCACCAATGCCTAGGCCATAACTTCACTGGCCAGCTGGCGGCAAGCCTTTAGTCCCAGATTCGGATTTTGGCGATATTCGGCCTCTGGCTGCCAAACCGTAACAGTGTAATCTGAAGCGATCGAGTAGAGGTAATCTACATCTGGATGATAATGGATGCCCACCCGCAAGTTAGAAAAATCGTCCTCACATATTTCAAAGCCAAAGCGGACGACAACTTGAGCTAGCAAGCACTCCGGTGTATCGCAGTATTCACCAGCGGTTTCTCGTTCTTCGCCAAATATCTCTAGAAATTTGTTAAGTCGAGGCAGAACCTTGGCAGGGATGCCGTTTCTACTAGCGTACAAGATCGCGGGATTGCCTTCGACGATGATGTGACAAGGTGTAGCCATTGCTTGACTGCTGGACAATATTTGACTTCCTGTTTCGATTTTAATGCGGCAACATAAAAATCGTCTCGTTATTTGCCCACAGCATTACAACCCACGGGGTAAGGGGATTTATAGGTGCTTTCCCGCTTGCCGAATAAGGCGTAACGGTTGTCCCGCACTTGGGCGTACAGGCGATCGCCCGTCCATTTCAGCCCCGGCAGGGCGCGATATGCCTTGACAAAAACTTCCCCATATGGTATTATATAGCCTATCTCTTCTGCTGCATCGCTACCTTGCCAACGTCGATCGGGCATTTTCGCATCTATTAAAATCATTCCCATTTGACAATCATTCTGCGTGACATTGAACTGCTTGAGGGTATCTTCATCCTGCATGGGGATGTAATCAAACTGTTGACCGCGATCTAACTTTTTCAGCAGCTGCACCAGGGTGACGCAGAGATTACAATTGCCATCGTAAATCACGTGATAATCCATAATTTTTATCTCCTTATTTGATCGTAAAAAATTATCTAAATATACAAAAGCAACATAAAAAAGGCTGAAACCCTTGATTTTGTGTAGCGATCGGGAAAACTGATAACCCAAAACTCAGGATCCCCCATAATTTATGCTATAATATTATGTATCGTTCATCATTTACCTTGCTTGTACCGGTCCGAGCCCGATCGCCCCTTCATGAATCCCCTGTAGGATAACTGAGTAGCGCACTCGCGGCCCAGTAACGACCACCGGTAGCTGATCGCTCGACAGATCATCTTTCCTTTTTCTTGACTTTTCACTCCTATACATAGTAGGCGATCGCAATTAAGCTCAAGGTGATATTTTTTTGTTAAACCCCAATGAGTCCACAGAAACACCAGAGTTCTAACTCATCATCTACCGATACCAATTGGTCTTTGCCTCTTGGTGAGAATAATGGCAATGATGGTAAAATGCTGCATGGGTCGGCCATAGCTGTTCCACTAGACCAGATCGAATTACCACCATATCAACCCCGTCAACATTTTGATGAGGAGAGTATGGAGCAACTAACCGCCAGTGTCAAGCAACATGGCATTCTGCAGCCACTTCTGCTCCGACCGGTGGGCAAAGAGCAATACGAACTGGTGGCAGGAGAGCGGCGGTATCGGGCGGCCAAAGGGGCTTCACTGACATCGGTACCGGCGGTAATCAAAGAGCTGAGTGCCAAGGAGGCGACAGAACTGGCTCTATTGGAGAATCTCCACAGAGAAGACCTCAATGCTATTGAGGAGACAGAAGGGATTTTGCAACTTTTAGCTCTCACTCTCGAATGTGAGGTCGAAAAGGTGCCCCAGATCCTTTACAAGTTGAAGCATCATGTAGATAAGTTGTCAAGGGACTCGACTGAGTCTGGGCAAAACATTTTGCCCAAGGAGGAGAAGGCCAGTGCCGAGAAGGAAAATAATATTGGGCCATTTCTGGCCCAAGAGTTGGAAAAAGTGAAGTCGGTATTTGACAGTCTCAACCGGATGAGTTGGGAATCTTTTGTCAAAACTAGACTTTCTTTACTGAATTTGCCGGCAGATGTTCTGGATGCAGTGAGGAAAAATCAGCTCAAATACACGAAAGCACAAGCGATCGCGCGAGTCAAGGATGACGAAGCACGCGGTCGTTTATTGTCCCAGGCGATCGCCTCCGGATGGTCTCTCAAGCAAATCAAGGAACAGATAAAATCTCAGATGGGGGAAAAAGGGACCGAGTCCCCAAGTTATATGTTGACCCGTCTGGATGAAACTTACAAACAAATCAAAACCAGTATGAAAAAAAATATCTCGATTTGGCAAGAACCTCAAAATCAAGAACGGTTGGAGGCCCTGTTGACTGAACTAGAAAGGTTGCTTTCGACTCAAGCAGAAGAGGAAACCAGATAAGCTCTATTGATAGTGAAAACGGGACCCGACGAAATATGAAAAAGAATACCTATGCGACATTGATAGATATATTAAGGGACAGAGCGATCGGGCAATCCAACCAGAAAGCTTATACATTTCTCAAAAATGGGGAAGCTGAATCAGACAGCCTGACTTATCATGAACTGGATCTTAAGGCAAGGGCGATCGCAGCCCAGCTCCAATCTTGGCAAGGGGAACGGGCTTTACTCTTGTATCCTCCAGGGTTAGACTTTATTTGTGCATTTTTTGGCTGTTTATATGCTGGGGTAATCGCTGTTCCTGCTTATCCACCTCGCCGCAATCAAAAATTATCTCGTTTGCTTTCTGTTGCTGAAGATGCTCAAGCGGCGATCGCCTTAACCAACACATCGGTATTGAACGGGATCCAATCTCAGGGGACAGAAAATCAAGAATTAGCTAAATTAAATTGGATAGCAACGGATAAAATAGATCTGGTTTCTGTGGACTGGACACCCAAACGGATAAAACCAGAACAATTAGCCTTTTTGCAATATACTTCCGGTTCAACTGGAATACCCAAGGGGGTAATGATTAGCCACAGTAACCTGATGCACAACTTGGCGATAATTTATCAGTGCTTTGGGCATAGTGATAATAGTAAAGGGATAATATGGTTACCTCCTTATCATGATATGGGGTTAATTGGTGGCGTTCTACAGCCTATTTATGGGGGATTTCCCGTGGTACTGATGCCATCAGTATATTTTCTCCAAAAACCGATTCGATGGTTACAGGCAATTTCCCGATATCGAGCAACCACCAGTGGGGGACCGAATTTTGCTTATGACCTTTGCCTTCGCAAGGTTAAGCCAGACCAGTTGGCAAGTCTAGACTTGAGTAGTTGGGAAGTGGCTTTTACGGGAGCAGAACCTATCCGTGCTGAGACACTAGAGCAGTTTGCAGCTAAATTTAAGTCCTGTGGCTTCCAAAAAGAGGCATTATACCCCTGCTATGGGATGGCAGAAGCTACATTATTTGTATCTGGGGGATTGAAAACAGAGCCACCCATTATCTGTTCAGTGGAAGAGATGGCACTACAAGAAAACCAGGTAATACCTCTCTGGAGGGATGTGACAGGCAGCCGTAAGGTTGTATGCTGTGGTCATGCATGGTTAGATGAAAAAATTGCCATTGTTAATCCCGAATCCTTAACCGAGTGTCCCTCTAACCAAGTTGGAGAGATTTGGGTATCGAGTTCAAGTGTCGCTCAAGGTTATTGGCGAAAACCAGAGGAAACAGAACAAACGTTTCATGCCTACATAGCAGATACGGTCGAGGGTCCATTTCTGCGGACTGGAGATTTGGGATTTGTCCTAGATGGGGAGTTATTTGTCACGGGTCGCCTCAAAGATGTTATGATTATCAGAGGTCGCAATCATTATCCCCAAGATATTGAATTGACCGTGGCTCGGAGTCATCAGGCACTCAAACCAAATTGCGGATCTGCTATATTAATAGAGGTGAAGGGTGAAGAGCGACTGGTCATTGTTCAGGAAGTGGAGCGGAGTTACCTGCGAAAGTTAGACACAGAGGAGGTGGTCAGACATATTCGTAGAGCAGTAGCATCCGAACACGAACTCCAGGTTCATGCTGTAGCTTTGCTCAAACCGGGGAGTATACCTAAAACTTCCAGTGGCAAGATTCAGCGTTACCGTTGTCGAGAAAATTTTCTCAATGGAACTTTGGATGTGTTAAATTCAGCAGAATATGAGAAAGAGCTATGTCGATGTTAGATAGTAAAACAGCAATGCTATCGTAACCACAAAAATTATCGAGGATTTGAAAACAATGGAAACTAAAAATCTTGAAGTTCCCCATATGCCAACAGATTTAGTACCTAACACTGATAATGGTCACGTAGCTGCTCCGAAATCTCCTCCAAGTGTAACAGAAATTAAAGCTTGGTTAGTCTCCTATGTGGCGGAAATGCTAGAAATTGAACCATCGGAGGTCGATATTAGCTTGGAGTTTAATGACTATGGTCTGGATTCGAGTGCAGCTGTTGGAATTACGGGGGACTTAGAGGAATGGTTAGAGCGCGAACTAGATCCTACCCTTCTTTATGATTACCCAACTATTGAATCTCTAGGGCAGCATTTAGCCTCCGAACTAAAAATAGAGGCTTAAATGGCATTGATTTGTAGCCTTGATTGAGTCGAAAAAAAATGTTAATTAAAATCACAGGAAAAGACGATGGTAGATACTATCTCAACTCAAAACATAAACGGTAAAACTTCAAACCAAGGAAAAACGCCGAAGCATTTGACCTTAATTGAAAGAACATTTCAGAGTAATGTTAAGTCTGACTATACCGAGAAAATAGAGGCTCTGGGTAGAAACTTTAAATATGAGGTAGAGCGCGATGTTTATTGGGGCGACCCAGAACTGTCTGTGCTATACGGTACCCCCATTTACCAAGCTGCCTCACCTGCGCAAAAAATTGCGCTCAATCATCTGTTCTGGGTTTCGCAGTACAATAATACAGCTGCTACCGAAGCGGCAACGATCTTTTACAACCAAGTCACAAAAGGCGTTTTTCTAAAAGTTGGCGTTTACGAAACCCTCTGCGGCGAATTGGAAATCGAAACAGATCAAGAACGCTACCACATTAAAACATTTCAAAAGGTTGGTTACAAGACTAAACAGGCGCTGTTGGGCAAAGCCATATTAAAAAATTCCATCCAGGGAAAATGGTACAAATCGCAGCAACAGGGCGAGGGCCGAGGAAATATTTTGGCCTCCTTAGAGGAGAAGTTACCCTTCTCCCTTGACTGGGACAAAACCTGGCGCTGGACAGTAGAAAAAATGCTCCCTCAGCACAAAAACTGTCGTTCAACCTATTTGGAGGAATTAGTGCAGAGAAATGAGCCAATTCCTGGATATGCAGACGGGCTAGCAGGACGATTAGCTCCTAGTCGGTATATGCGGCAGTTCTTTACCTATAATTGGGGAAGTTCGCCATTCTTGGCTTCTCAATACTATACCTTGCGCTACATTGCTAATTTGGCTCTCAAAAGTAAGGAACATTCCTATTTCAAGTATTTTAAAAACTTAGACAAGAGATCTGAGTTTATTCCCACCCCCACAGCGATTTCCCACTTCCATTTGTTAGATGAATCGTTTCATACCACGATTTCCCAGACAATTGGTCACGACTTATACAAAGACTTTGCCCCGCCAACAGCCTATGAAAAATTTGTAGCAAATATGGCGGTCTACATGATGCAACGTAACGTTTTGAACGGAATTTCTTGTATATTACCCAGTGAGCCATTGTTAGACGATCCGCTGATTATGTTGTTGTGCTACAAAATACTGCGATCGCAGATATTCGGAATGTCTTCAGAGGAAGCGCTCCATTGTATGCAGCAAAGTTTGTGTCAAGAAAATGAGGCATTTCACGTCAGCCTCAAGTACCACCAACGCCTGCTGTCCGATATTCGCCGGTTTGTTCATGATATTGACTACCTCTGGCCAGTCAACCGAGAAATGCGCCTGATGAACTCAGGGGCTAATATCGATCGGGCGATCCAAGCAAATATCAAAACCTTTAAGCAATTTGCTCAGTCC
>JBFRWI010000122.1:0-7463 GCA_051439505.1 Hormoscilla sp.
GAGGATCCCCCCCAACCCCCCCTTCCAAAAGGGGGGGCGCACCGGTTGCCCCCCTTTCTAAGGGGGGTTTGGGGGGATCCGGCGACTGGGGTATGCGATGTTCGATCAACGGGTTTTGACCACACCCAACCCCCCCCCTCGCAATGACAACTTATATCCTTAACCGAGAAGTATTGGGACATCGCCCACCTCATTATTCTCACTAAAGAGATCGCAACCAACCTTGCAAATTTTCTACATTCCCAAAATAGGTAATGCCAACTTCTCGACAAGTCTCTCGAACATTTTGCTGTCCAAACTGTTTCGGATTTTCACTGAAAAAGGCTTTCCTTTCGGAAGAATGATTTTGTGTTCGACAATACAGCGCAAAATAAAATCATCTCTCCTTTCAGTGAATTTATTCAACTTGGGATCGAGTAAGGTTGTGATTAACGTATCCGGTTGAGGATGGATTAAAGTCAGACGAGATGATAGAAAAATCAAAGCTTCAATGAATTCAGTATCTAATTGTTGTGAGAGTACATCATATTTATATTGACGTTGTGCCAAGTCATTCATCGCTAATTGCGAAATCATCAAATTGCTTCGTCTTGCTTCGTTAATCTCAATAGTTAAAGCGCGATCGAATTCTTTTCTTCCTTTTCGATCTTGTTGAAAAGCAAATAGCGCTTCCATGTAGCAAATGCTGGGTAAGATTAACTTAACATCATCAGGTAAGTTAGAGATCAATGACTCAATTGCTGGATTTCGTTTTTGAGCCAAAGACAGGATCCCGTTGGTTTCAATATACAAAAAACAGACATTTAATCCCACTCCCATATTTTTTCAAGAAAACCATTCTCTAGCAGAGAAGTCAAACCGATTTCATTTATTTGCTTTTGAAAAGGAGGATTTTGGCTTTTCCAATGATAAGATAAGTCACTTAACCAACTATTTACTAACCCAACTAAATAGTCCTGAAAAAATACTTGATACTCTTGATAATTGGGAGCATAAAATGACAAAATTTCTTCGGGTTTTAAGATCATTACTGGCCGATAATTACCATACGGATAGATTCTGATTTGCTTGAGATTGACAAACATCAGAAAAGGTACATGTTGATAATCCTCCATTTGATGGATCGTCAAGTCTTCAGAGCTAAATGTCCGGTAGGATCTGACATCTACAAACATCATGGGACGATCGTCTTTATCCTTGACCACGATCGCCGGGTCAAAGTCGATATTTTTGGCGAGAAAATTGTCCACCATTGATTTATCTCCTCTCTCTTCTTACTTTAGATACAGGATTTACTCGGACATTCTGTATCTTTCGCTACATCTTCCCGAAATAGGGCGATCGGGAGGCAATTACGACAGCAGAGGTCGCGATCGGATTATCTCCCATGATACCCGATCGCCTAACAATTGGCAATTATCAATACAGCAAGGTTATAGGTTTGCAAATCATAAATGTGCAAAAAAAATCAAACAATTTCCTTGAGATTTAAAGCTTGGTAGTTAATTTGTTGGACTCCAGTTTGGGCATAGCTAATGCCAGTAGCGATTTCGGCAGCGCCGTGGTTGATAGCATTCATCTCCTGCGCGACCATCAGCATTGCTGCTGCTTGGCGTTTAGCATTGAGGGAAATTTGTTGGTTGCTGATAAATACGCTGTTGGCAGCGGTACGGACGCCGCTAAAAGTGTTGGCTGTCTCGCGGGCGATCGCCAAGCCGGACTCTAAGGTTTGGGAGGCTTCATGGGTAGCTTGCACGGTATTTTTGATAGCAGTTTGGATTTGTGGGAGCATATTATTAATATTTTCCGCAGCGAGGCGACTGCGATCGGCCAGTTGGCGAATCTCCGCTGCCACTACCCCAAATCCCTTACCCCGATCGCCCGCGCGCACGGCCTCCACTGCGGCATTCAGGGCCAGCATATTGGTTTGGTTGGCTAAATCCCTGAGGACGGCTGCCAAGCTGGAAATATTGCCGATTTGAGAAGTCTGCGCCCCCAAGCCCTTACTGGCACGGGAAATTACTGCTACCTTGTCTTGGAGTAGCAGCAGCCCTTCCAGGGTTTTGGAGATCGATCGGGCACCTGCTTCTGCTAGGGTTAAAGCCTCGCGGGCTCCATTAGCAACGTTTTCCGCTTGCTGGGCTGTTTGCTCTTGCGCGGCGTTCGCATCGGAAATCGTGGTAGTGATTTCATTGACCGACTGGGACTGGCTAGCGGCGATCCGATCTTGTTGGTCTAGGGTAGTCATAATTTCTAAGGAAAAGGTAGAGATCCCATTTACCAGTTGCTTGACGGACTGTACCAGTCGCCGCACCCTGACAATTCCCAGGGGCAGCACCGCCGCCAGGGATAAAAAAATCGCCAGTCCGACAAAGGTTTTAAACTGGTTTAAGGAAGCAAACACTACGTCTTTGGGGGTTTGATAGACCACTACTAATGATGCGCCCGTTGCCGGATTGAGGACCACAGTATAGTAGTTGATTAGATATTTTTGGGAGCCGACAATGTGTCCGGTTTTCCCCGACAATATTTGCCGGACAACTTCGGGAGGATAATCTCGTTCGAGCCGTTTATTTGTGTTCAATTCAAAGCCCCATTCTTTCGGAGAATCTGGATGGTAGATGTAATAGCCATCTTGATTTACGATCGCGCCTATAGTTTGAGGGTCTTTATTAAGATTTGCGATATCGTCGATTAATTTGCTGGCCAAAACATTGGCGATCGCGATCCCTTTTCTTTTCCCGTTGGGGTCGAATATCGGCGTAGCGTAGCGGAGCACTGGTTTGTATGGCCGCTCGATGACGCCCCGTTCCCGGTTCAGTTCCAAAGGCGAAATATAGAGTTCTCCCAAACCCAACTTCATGGTTTCCCGAAAATAGGATCGGTCGGACTTATTTGGCATCTCTGCTTGGGGAACAACTGTGATATTGCGGCTATCGGAATCAACCCGTACCATCTCATTGCCTTTTTCGTCCAAATACCGCAGATGCATGTAATATTTTTTCGCCTGAATTGTAGACTTAAAAATGCTATTGAGCCGCTCTACCCATTGGGCGTAAGAGGAGTTGCCTTGCTTGTCAAAACCACCACCCGATCGGGCGCGGATAATGCCTTGCATGGGCGGTAATTGACTCAACAACAAAACATCGTTTTCTATTTCTGCTAACATCGCTTTAATCTTGTCAGCTTTTTGCACGAACTGATAATCTAGCTTGGTAAAGGATAACTCCGATAAAGTATTGCTAGAAGTATAAAGGCTATACCCGCCAACGATAAATAAAGGAATTATCGTACTTAAAATGAGCAGCAGCAACAGTTGACTTTGCAGTTTGCGGACAGCTTTTCGCATAATCATCTCCATTCAATAGTAACTGGTGGGCGGTGCCCACCCTACTACTATTATAGCAATCCTCTGGCGAACACTGCCATAGTAATACAGCATTTTTCACTCTAATAGTCAGTAACTGGTGGGCGGTGCCCACCCTACAACTTCAATGATCAAAAAATATCTTTCCGCTTCTGCACCCACCAGGTCACTGCCAGGTAAACGAGAATATGCAAGCACAACATCCCCCAATTTAAGCAGAGATTCTGCCAGGTCGGGTCGTAAACAGCAGTCGGTTCAAAGGGTTGAGGAAGAGTATCCCCATTGGGCAACTTCATCGGTTCTGGTACCATGTCATTCACATTTACTAAGGCCCCATAGGCCCCGATCGACCAACGACTGAGCATCAACCAAGAGATCTTACTAGCAAGACCTTCCATCTTAAACAAAACCCCGGAGAAAATAATCTGAGGGATTAATAGTAGGGGTAAAGTGCTATTGGCCTGACTGCCATTTTTGGCCAGGGCAGAGATGGTCAAACCCAGACTCATGCTAGTTAATAATGTCCCGAAGGTAGTGATGCCTACCCCCAGAAACCAGGGGATTAATTCCGGTGAGGGAGATTTGAATCCCACTAGAATTACTGCACAGATTAACAGAGTTTGCAACAGGGCTAACCCCGAAAGCATCAGCACTTTTGAACCCAGATAGGCGAATAATCCCAGGTTGACCAACCGTTCCCGCAGGTAAATAGCTGATTCTTTCACAATTTCTTGTAGGGAACTGGAGAGTCCTACCCAAATAGCCGCACAGGTAAAGACAAATAAAACTCGCAGGGCTAAAGGGGCCAGGGTAGAATCAGGTGCATCGCCGAGAACTAAGGGGTCTTTATCAATTGCGAAAGTAATCAAACTGATGCCAATAGGGGCGGTGAACAGAGATAATCCCAGATTAAGGGAGTCCCGCGAGATTAGTTTCAGGTAGCGTTGACTCAGCAGAGATAATTGCCCGATAAAAGAAGGTTTAACCTGTTGAGGTCTTCCCGCCTGGGGCTGACCGCCCGCGCTGAGATGATTATCGATATAATTTTGGTAGTAGTCCGATATCCGAAATTGATGAGCCCATTGCGGGACGACATGTTCGTCTTCCAGCTTGATATAGATGTCGGCGAAGTCTTCACTAGAGGTCAGGGCAAAGAATTTACTGGCATCCTGGGGAGGACCGAAGTAACAGAGTCTTCCCTCACGACCTAAAAAGACGATGCGATCGCAAAGCATGATATTGCTAGTAGCATGGGTGACCAGAATTATAGTACGTCCCTGGTCGGCCAACTTGCGCAGCAGGATCATCATCTTTTTATCCAACCCCGGGTCCAGACCAGAAGTGGGTTCGTCCAGGAAAAACAGCTTGGGGTTGGCCAGCAGTTCCACTCCAATACTCACCCGCTTCCGCTGACCGCCACTGAGTTCTTCGACCTTAGCGTTCCATCGATGGGACATTTCAATATCTTTGAGAGTCTCCTCCACCACCTGCTGAACATCAATATCTGGGGGTAGTCGCAACTTGGCCGCATAGGTGAGTACCTCCGTAACTGTCAGTTCCCGATGAATAATATCATCCTGGGGTACATAGCCAATCTGGGTGCGATAGATGTTAAAGTTACTGCGCAGATTATCACCATTGAGATATACTGCACCGTCGTTGGTTGGTTCTATTCCCAGCAAAGTGCGCATCAAAGTAGATTTGCCAGTACCACTCCCTCCTACTAGGCCAACTAATTGACCGGGTTCGATCGGTAATGAGATGCGATCTAAACGCCCCTTAATTACCAGATTCTCAGCATCCAGGCGAATTTGATTTCCCTGGTCGAGTACCTGCAACTCATCCCCGTGCAAGACCAGAGTAAAGGGCCCAATGCGAATGGTCGATCCCGAACTGAGAACTACTTCACCATTCACCCGCCGACCATCCACAAACACCCCATTAGTGCTATAGTCCCGCAGTACATACCGTCCCTTCGCGTCCAGTTTAATCAAGGCGTGACGCCGGGAAACCACTGGAGAATCTAGTTTCAGGGTGGCGCTGTCGTCGCGACCCAGTTCGCATTGTCCGTTTTTCAGGGAAATGCTACTTTGAGCGATCGGGGCAGTTATCTGTCTGCTAGAGGGGTTAACATAGGTAAGGCGCACCTGGTTCTGGGGGTCTTGGCCGATGCGCAATTCCATGCCATTGTTCAGAATGATACCTTGGGATGGGGTGATGCGCGTGCGATCGAGGAACAGCCCGTTTGTGCTAGGCTGTTTGCCATCACCATCGTATATATGGTATTCCGACCCGCTGCGGCGCAGGACCGCCTGACGACGACCCACTACCCGCCAGCCATTATCCACTACCAAGTCTGCCTGCTGGGCGTCCCGCCCCAAGATATGCTCATCTTTTGTGAGATCCAGGCGTAACATCTGCCCTTGATAGTTGAGTTCTAAGTAAGGATAGGGGTTCGTACCGCTGATAACTACTGTTGGATTGTTGATGGCCATCACGTTTTACCCAGAAGTATGAAGGTCTCTATGTTTCTTCTATCTTGCACTAACCGCTACTGCCAATGACCAGTTATCAAAGGTTAGCGGTAAGCTGACTGACCCGGATTTTGCAGATCCAGCGCCACGATCTCATTTTACGCATAAATCTCCTCATCCGATCGTCTTCGAGAGCGATTGCTTGGGGTGTGGGTGCATCAGGGACAGGTGCCACAGATGCGATCGCCTGAATAATTGCAGCTATGCCCACATTAAGTTATACTGCGAATGGTCATAAACTGCGCTTTTTCATCCAGCCAATATGTCATTGCGAGGGGGATCTCCCATTGAGAGATACTTGTACGGTAAAAGTAACACCCCCGAAGCAATCCCCCTGACGAGGCAGGAGATTGCTTCGGGGGGGATCCTAGCGGCGAGCCCGAAAATGTCTGTTTGGGCTCCCCCCCTCGCAATGACACATTCAACAGCAGTGAAAAGCGTAAGTCGAGCCCTTTGCTAGTATATTATCTTAGAAGTAAACCATAACTATGATAGCAGGATCGACAACAATGATAGCGACAAAAACAGAAAACCGGGAGATAAATTATCCTGAATTAGCACCGATGCAGTTAAAATTTTATCCAGTAGTGGAAATGACTGCGGACCAATTTTTTGACTTCTGTCAACTGAACCGCGATTACCGCATCGAACGCACAGCATCAGGAGAAATTATCATCATGTCACCGACTGGTTCGGAAACTGGAAATCGGAACGTTAAGCTTATTCAACAACTGGCCAACTGGACAGACCGAGATGGCACTGGAATCGAGTTTGATTCTTCGACTGGGTTTATCTTACCCAACGGGGCGACTAAATCCTCGGACGCCGCTTGGATGAGACTGGAAAAATGGAATTCTCTCACGCGAGAACAACAAACGAAATTTGCTCCCATTTGCCCTGATTTTGTGGCGGAGTTGCGTTCTCCCAGCGACAGACTGCAATCTCTGCAAGAGAAAATGCTGGAATATATTGATAATGGTGTGTCTTTGGGTTGGTTGATTGACCGCAATAATAGAATGGTCTATATTTACCGTCCCAATGCCGAAGTAGAAGAGTTAGAAAATCCCGATCGTCTGAGGGGGGAAAGCGTTTTACCAGGATTCGCATTGGATTTATCAACTATCTGGTAATATCAAACCTGTTGATAGTCATTTGCTGCCGATAACTGTAGGGGCTCAGCTAACTGGCGTCAATTATGACATAGATTGACAGATATCCTCTCCGATTTTTCCGGAACGTATGTAACGCCGGGGCACCCCGCGAGGTCTCCCCGCACCATTGGTAAAAAAGACCCGCCCCCAACGCGAGGGGTGTGGTCAAAAGTAGTTGATCGCCCGATCCCCCCCAAACCCCCCCTACCAAAAGGGGGGGCTCCGGAAGCCCCCCTTTTTAAGGGGGGTTTAGGGGGATCGGGGCAACTGGGAGGGCCCTAGAACTATCAACGGGTTTTGACCACACCCCAACGCGAGTTCGGAGTTCTCCGTTCGGAGTTAGGGATCTCAAAGCGGCTGTCTGCAACCGTTGCGCCGCTGTCTGCAACCGTTGCGCCGCTGTCTGCAACC
>JBFRWI010000123.1:0-13593 GCA_051439505.1 Hormoscilla sp.
TTGAGCGCTGAGGGTGTTTCGCTCCCAAAACACGCCGTCAGCATATCCCTGGATAGACGGATACTCTTGAGCAATTGCCAGGCGCTTCAAAGCCCAGCAGCAGTATTCTTGATTAATTTCCACGCCCACAAAGCGCCTGCCAAGTTTTTTAGCAACTACCGCAGTAGTTCCACTACCTAAGAATGGATCTAACACCATCTCCCCGGGATTAGAACTTGCCAGCACTAACTTAGCAATCAGTTTTTCTGGTTTTTGGGTGGGATGCTTGGTATTCTCCGGCATTGACCAAAAGGGAATTGTGATATCTGTCCAGATATTTGATGGATGGGTGAGGCGGAAATTACCTCCCGCCTCTGCTTGCCAATCTTTTGGACGCCCGTCTTCTGTACGATAGGGCGCAATTACCTTTCGCTTGAGCTTGACCGCATCAAGGTTAAAGCGGTATTGCTCGGAGACCGTACAAAACCAGATGTCTTCAGTGTTATTTTTCCAGTTATATTTGGCGCCTCTCCCTTTTTCTCTTTCCCAGGTGATGCGATTTTGGATGCGGAACTCCTTTTCAAGTATCGGAGCAATCAATACAGATGTTCTCCAATCAGAACAGACGTAGACTGTAGCTGTGGGCTTCAGCATTGGTTTGACAAGCTTAACCACTCCCGCAAACCACTCCTGATATTCCGACTTCTCCTTTTCCTTGAACAGGTAACCATTGTAGTTTTTTGACAGATTGTATGGAGGGTCCAACACTAGCAACTCCGCCAACCCGATCGGCAAATGGGGTGCCGCCTCGAAAATATCTTGGTGAATAATTTTATTTTCAATTGTTTTGAGGGATGTATCTGACATCAGATAAGCCAGTTCTCTACTGAGATCTGCAATCTCTTGTATGGAGCAATTCAGGGTTCTATTTCTGCTTGGGGATTTAGTCTGGTTCACTTTCTCTATAATATTGGTATAAGCAACTTTTAACCTGCCGATGCGGGCTAATTACCGAGTCTTGTCTTAGGTTAACCTATGGGACTGCCTCCTGTCAAGTGGGAAAGCGAAATTTTTTTGATAATTTTCCGGTTGCGCTCGCAGCTCCAACTTCCTTTACAATCCTGATGGAGCGCAGTTTTTCTCCTTTGGCGGAGCTAGCAGCACACCGATGGCACCCGATCGGGACTCGCCAGCCGCAACAGTCCGTAGCCGATACCTGCCAGTCCCATCATTTTTTCCCCAATTTGAATTACCCTCCCCTCTGGAAGCTATAATAGATGAAGCAATCGCCGCTCCCATACAAGGAACACCGAACAGTATCCCTTGGGTCAAACTAAGCTGCAAGGTTTATTTGTGGGACCGGTGATGAAGAAAACTAGCGATCGCGCCGATCCCAAGCTGACCAACCGGTTGTTGGGTAAAAAGCTTAAGGGTTAGAATGGCGATAGCCGATATAGTTTCCCTCTGGTTCCTAGGCTCAGCCTGGGAACCGTCTGTGGAGGATCTGCCTCCTGTTGGTTAGTCGCACTGGAGGCGGATCCTCAAAAGCATCATTCCCAGGTAGAACCTGCCAACGAGATCTATCCTACGATCCTACCTCTCCCTGGTTCGGTGGATCATCCTTTCTAGATAATGCTGGAGAGTCGGTTTTAACCCACTTGAGCTATTAGCCGGGGGTTTGAACCCCCGGCGGGTGAAAACAAAGACGATAAGGTAAAAAAGATGAAATTTGAAGTTTGGGGATTGTCAAATATCCCACAGTCACAAGGTTCCTACTATCGCGTCTGGGTCGAGTCAAAAGCAACTTTGCAGGTGGAAGACCCCGGGCAGTTCCAAGAACGCTGGGCGGTCAACGATACCCGCGAACTCCTTTACCTCCCGGAAAGTTTACCTTCTTTCCTGCGCTTTTGGACTTCAGATAATGGTACTTTAGAACAATGTCTGATTCCCATTCAAGACCTGGAAGTGCAAACTAAAGGTATCATTTGGTTGCCCACTGCTAAGGTGCGCCCGGGTGCGGATGTCCGAGGATTTGTCGTCCATCGCAACCTAACTCAGAATAGCCCGATCGCCCTTTCCCCGCAAGCTTTAACCCTCACCCTGCTTGACCCCAGCGGCACGGAACGCCGGGCGATCGCCATCCAGGGGGAAACCCTCCTGTCCCTGTTTAGCTTAGAAATCTCAGAACACGACCCCACGGGAACATGGAAATTTATCCTCGGGCAGGACGCAGAAACAGTTTACGAGACCAGTTTTGAGGTAGTGCGCTTCGAGAAACCGGAGATCGAAATTCAACAGCAAGTACCTAGCTGGTTCTTGCTTAATTCCCCGATCGCGTCATCTGTGAATCTGCGGTATTTCTTTGGGGAACCGGTGACCCAAGTCAAGCAAGCCAAATTCCGCTTGCACCGCCGAGAAGAAAGCGGCGAAAAAGTTTTCCTCGGGGAGATAGTCCGGGAAAATATCGAACTGACTGGGGGAAGTTACGAACTAAACCCGGACAGCAGCGCAGCGGGAAATTATGAATGGGAACTGGAAATTGAAGACCCCCAATACCGCACGGCGAATGCCTGGGGGAATTATACTGTAGTTACCCAACCTTTGGCAATCTCCATCGGGACTATCTCACCCCTTGACGACCTGAAACCAGAGGTTCCCATTGCCATTGAAATTAAACTGACCGACCCAGTGGGTGCCTCCTTGACAGGAGTGCCCATTGAGTGGAAAATTGTCGGTGACTCGGACTGTTACTCCTACTTGTACCCTCCGAATTTGGTAACCGATGCTAATGGTAAAGTGGTAGTCCACCTCCAGTTTCAGGATATTGACGACCCCACCCAATTCCAGTTGCAAGCATCCGCAACGGTTGACGGAGTTAGTCAAACCCGAGAGCAAAAAATCCGCGTCATTCCTTGGATGTCTCGGGAGTCCTGGTTGGACGTTTCTCTGGATAAGTCCGCTTACCAACCCGGAGAAGCAGTGCAGGTGGATGTCCGGGTTAAGGGACGACCAAACCTCATCCAATCTCTGCACGTGGGGTCGGCGGAATTGATCGGCGATCGGGTGGCGCGATCGCTGGATTTCCAGTTGTCAGACGGTACGGGAAGCGTCACCTTTAAGCTACCCAAAACAGTGACATCGCCCCTGCAACTGCAAGTCAGCGTCTTGAAAGATTTCCCAGAATTTATCGATCGGAAGATTACCTTACCAGTTAAGATGGAAAGGACATCGGCCCTTTGGCAAGCAACTACGGCGGGAGACAAAGAAGTTGCCACCGGACAACCGTTGCAAGTAACCGTCAACTTTCCCCAACCCCTAACCCAGGATAGCAAAATCCTGGCCTGGTTGATCGATCGGCGCATTCCTCGGGCCAGCAAAGATGATATCTTGGGAACGGATCTGACCGCACCGGCAATTGAGAATGAATTAAAACATTTTGCCCCCGTCCAGATCGAGGAATGGTCGAAAATTCAGCAAGAGACGCAGACTTTTGATGTAGAATTGAAATCCGGGGAGTGGCATGGTTGGTCCTATCTGCATGGAAGCAACCAGGGAAGATTGATTGTGATGCGTGGGTCAGATCGCAACTGGTTCTCAGAGAAGGATGGATTCCTGCGGACATTACTCTCTAGCAGCTATGAGATTAATGAAGTATAGGCAATTCTACAATATTTTCCACAAATCGCCGAATTTCAAATCTACAGTTGGGATAACAGTGCGGGAATACAACTGGAAACAAAATGGGCCAGGGGGAACGCCGAACCGTCAAACATTGAAAAGGAATTAAAATCCCAGTTGCCGAAGCTAGTTCAGGTGCCAGCGTCCCTGATGTATGAATTAGAAATGTTTCGTGGTGCCATGCCGCGCGGTGGTGGCGGTTGGCGAGGTGGTGGCGGAATGGTGATGATGGCGGCGGAACCAATGACAAAAGGAGTGGGGTATTTCTTTGCAGATGATGATGAATTATACTCCGAAGAAGCTGCCCTGGATATAGAGTCACCATCAACTAAAACCCTTGTGGTCCGGGAAGACTTTATTGAGGTGGCATGTCACGAACCCATTGACATCAAAAAGGGTGCGACTTCCGCAACAGTGGAGTTTGCAGGCAGCGATGCCATTACCGAGTACGATGTCGTAGTCTTTATCATTGGCGAAGATAATTTCGGTACCGCATCCCATCGCGTCATTGTCCGCAACCCCCTGTTTACCACGATCGCAAATCCGCCGGAAATGATTTGGGGTGACAAAAGCACCCTGCGTACTATTGTCCAAAATATTTCCAGTCAAGAGTTTGACGAAATTATCCTCAAACTCCAGACGGAAAAAATTCGTACCGGACTGAAGCAACAGGCAATTACGGCCCTGGCACCCCAGGAAAGCGTCGCCGTCAACTGGCAAATTGAGGCAGTGGAAGTGGGGAATGCCAAGGTATTGCTATCCTTAGAAACGAAAGGTTTTCGGGAAATATCCCAATTGGACACGCCCCTGCGAGTGCAACCCCCCGGAGAACCGGAAATTCAGCGCTATACGGCGACTTTGTCGGAGAAAAATCCAGTAGAATGGACCTTTGACTTGTCGGGAGAGGAAATCTTTACCTTGGGAATTATCTCCCTGATGCCCAATGCCGAAGGGGCGGTAATTGAAGGGGTGGAATCTCTGGCCAGCTATCCCTATGGATGTTGTGAACAGACCTATGCTACCACCTTGCCCAATTTCATTCTCTACAAGTACCTGGAACGCCAGGATAAACTCACCCCCAAGTATGCCCAGAAGCTGAAAAAGAATATGCTGGCAGGACGCGATCGCTACCTGACGGTCTTCCGAAATCCCGAGACGGGGGGGTTTGGTTTGTGGGATGGCAAGGAAACATCGGTGTTTCACACGGCCTTGGCCTTCAGCATCTTGGCACTGATGAAGCAAGTTATCGATACCGAACAGCAAATCTTGGATGGTGCCATGAAATACTTGCTGGATTATCGCACGGCGGCGGGCAGTTGGGAACCGGCAAAAAGCCTGGAAACTCCCTTTCCTTCCACCCTTTCGGAAGCGGGTAACACCGCCTTCATCTTTCACAGTGCCGCTTTAGGGAACATTCCCTTGCCCGAGACCTTAAACTGGTTGAAGCAAAACCTCAATTCTTACCAAGATGACGAAACTTGCTTGGCCTTGCTATTAGACGCCTTGACCCGCCTTGAGGAGTATCAACAAGCAGAAGGGACTCTAATCAAGCAACTCCGGGACATCCTCCTCAAGCAGCAAAAGTCAAATGGTAACTGGACTGGCAAAAGCAGTCTCACGGGGGACATTGAAACTACTGCCTATTGCATGATGGCATTGGGTCGCGCCTTCGGCGCCGATCCTCGGGTGAGAAAGGCCATCAAAAAGGGATTGGATTATCTCTTGGCCAACCGACGTTCCACCGGTTGGTATTCGACTCGCGATACCCTCTATGCTTCCTGGGCGATCGGGGAAGTAGGGCACTTAGCTTGGACAGTATCGGACGTGAAGGGTACAGTCAACATTGCCGTAAACGAAACCGAACAGGACATGTTGTCGAGTTTGCGGAAAATTGCCGGTCTCGAAGCCGCAAACCAAGCTCATAATTTTCACAAGACCTTTGACTTTTCCCAAGCAAGGGGCACGGAACAGCTAGATTTAGTCTATCAGGCCCGCCGCATTTATATCGAGCAATTCCAACCGGGTCCGAATAAAATCTCCTTGAAGGCGGCAAAAGGATTTAACGCCCATGTTTTGATCGAACTCCATGTCTACCGTCAAGCTTCCTCACCAGAGGCACGGACGAATCAAATCGGAAATCTCCAGGTACAATGGTCTCAGCAGGAGTTCTCCCTAGGGGAACATACAGACTTGACCGTGCAGTTCGCACCCAGTCAAAAGTTGGAAGCGCTGCTAATGGAAATTCCCATTCCCGCAGGAATAACTTTCGATCTGGCCCTTCGAGACGAGATGGCAGTGCCCAAGCAGTTCGATCATGTCGAGGTTAACCAGAACAAAGTGGCCCTGTTTGCCTCCAACTTGGACGCAGCGGTAGAAATAAAGGCCCGGTTCCACGGTGAGTTTCCCGGTGAGGTGCAGGTGAACCCCATCCGCGTTTATCAAATGTATAAACCGGATGCGATCGTCCTTAGTCCCTGTACCAAACTCGTTGTTAATTAAATCGGAGGCATTCCCGATCGCCCGCCCGATCGCCCGCCGAGAGGTTTTCTCGTTTTCCCGATGGCCCGCCGGGGGTTCAAAGATGCTGTGGGCGAATTACCAATTTCTCGGCGTCTGAGGGGGTGAGGGAGGGAGGGGGGGAGGGGGGGGAAAGTCAAGCGCCATCAGCTTTTGAGGGTGGTAAGGGGTCATGCCCCCCAGTTAATTGCCCCACAGTATCTTCAAACCCCCGGCTAATAGCTAAAGTCGGTTAAAACCGACTAAAAAATATTAGCGTTGCACAATTACAAGATGATCGAATATTTGCGCAAGTCTTAAACTTCGACTACAAGTCATTTTTAGTTGCCAAAAATTGTATCATCCCTGTGCAACGCCCATTGCTTCCCCATTGTTAATTGAAAAGCCATGACAGCACATGCGATCGCAGTTTCTCCAAATAGCACCGATAGAGAACAATATTTTGCTTTACCCGGATGTTACAATTGGCAACAATTTAAAACACTGACAAATTCCCTGGGAGAGAATAGTAACCTGAAAATATCTTATCTGGATGGCAAAATAGAACTCATGACAACAGGAGAAAAACACGAAACTATCAGCCGTTTAATTTCCCTGTTACTGGGACTATACTTCTGGCAGATGAAAATAGAGTTTATTCCCGTGGGCAGTGCCACCCGCGAATCTGAAGAAAAAGAGGTTTCTTTTGCACCCGATGAATCTTATTATATTGGCAGGCAAAAAGAACATCCAGATCTGGCGATCGAGGTCATTATTACCAGTGGGAATGTGAACAAACTCGAAAAATATAAACGCTTGCAAGTTCGAGAGGTGTGGTTCTGGAAACAAGAGAAAATTTCAGTTTATGTATTGCAGAATGCAGAAACTGAAGATAAAATCGCGTATGAACTCAAAAAGAAAAGTGAATTATTGCCCGACTTGGACTTAGAAATGTTAGTTAATTGCGTGTTAATGCCGTCCAAAGTAGAAGCGATGAACGAGTTTTTGACAAATATCCAAGCAACACCGTAGGTTGGGTAGAGGCACGAAACCCAACCGAAAGCTGCGGTAGAGGCACGAAACCCAACCGAAAGCAAATGTTATGGTTGTGCAGTTTGGGTTTCCTAATGTCAACCCAAGCTACGAAGAACTAACTACCGGTGGAACCCACGGGAGAAAAAATTTACAAATAAATGTTGCAATTGCGCCGAGCTTTGGGTATGATAGATAAAGGGGGACTTTGATTCCTGACGACTTAATTTATTGTATTTAAATTCAGCATGTTCTCGATTCCTCTAATTCCATCGCAGCCACCTCCGATCGCCCTTGATATCTCCCAGGCGATCGCCCAAGTGGACGTTTTCGACCCTCAAATTTATCGGGGGGGAAAAACCGTCATCTATCCCGAATTTGTCCTGTCTACCCACAGCCTCTCTTTCGACGGACTGAAGACGCGACCCACCAACCGGATGGGCGATCCGTTTAATATCTCATTTTATGATTGGAATTCGGATGGCAAAAAAGCGATCGTAACCGTCCAAGTGACGCCGACTCAATATCACAATCAACATCCGAAATTTGCGATCGATGGTGGGGGACGTGCCTACCAACTTTCTCCCACCCCGGATTACGTGAAAGTGGATGGAACATCGGTCATGAGTTCCGTACCTTTGAACTGGTACGGAAAGGGGCCGGTTGTGGCCTTGGGGTTGCGATCACGCACATTCATGATTCCCCTACTTCCCAAAACTAACTATCGCCAATCTATCGAGGAAATTGAGAAGCTGGGGGGTAAAGTTTTGGGCTTTTTGGGGACGGCGTTCAAAGGATTTGAGGCCAAAACCAATCGACCCATGCCTTTATATTATACTTATCTCAATTTGAATAATTACCAGGGGTTGAATGGGGAAAAGGAAAAATATCCCGTGTATCGCAGTTCTGAAATCGCCGGACAAAGCGCCCCCAATATCCTGTTATCCGGGATCGTCACCTATCGGGACGGACATACGGAATATTTGGATTTTTCTCATCTGAAAGGGACGGGAAACACGCCTGACGAACGGTTGGAAAGTATCAAAAAACAGATGCGCAAACATTTGGAAAAATTGGAGGGCGATCGGGATGTGGTGCAACTGACGATCGACACCCACGGCGTGATTCGTAAACCGGCAGATATCGCCGCCGTCTTCACCCGAGGGGGCGGGAAACGGGGCGGGCTGTTTTTGTTTTATGAAACGCAATCTGTGGGGCGGGCGGCGCGAGTTTTTAACAACAAAACTAAGGAATTTTTGGCTTCGATTATTACGCCTTCTCTGAAGATGGAAGATGTGTTGACAGTGGCGAAACGGCTGTATGGGGAAAATGCGGTCGTGCAATTTTTGGATGGAGATACGGCGGCGGCGGCACAATTTACCAGGGAAGATCCTACGAAAAAACTGCATATTTTGGACGATCGCGTTGTCAATGAGCATCGTTTCGGCCAGGTTCAGGGATTGCAATTGATCGTTTATTTTCCCTAAAGCCCGCCTGAATTAAGAATAATACTCTTGCTTCCCCATTGTTAATAGATTTTTGCTGTGGAACGATTAGGCAATGCGATCGGGATATCGTTCCAGCCGATCGCCCAAATCAGTTGTAAAAATTGAGAAACCCGGTTTCCGGGTTTCTGGGCATCTTTTAGTTCGCCAATGGTGGGACAGGCGGAACCCTACAAGCGATGAATGGCGACAACGGCGGGTTTGGGCGGGTCGTTCGGTCCCTTACCGGGCCAGTTGGAACCGATCGGCACTTTCCGTTCTTGGATGAATTCCTGACCGTCGGGTAGTCTCATGGCAAATTGACGGACTTCTGCGGCCCCATTGCGACGCTGGCCATTCCTTTCCCCCGGATGCTGGAAAGCTAAGAATAATGTTTGTTGATCGGGGGTGAAGCATGGTCCGCAGGTTTCTGTCTCCATGGGCCCGATCGCGAAAGGATAAGCTTGGCCTGCATCAGGACCGGAGGTGGGAATAAACCAGGTGGTATTGTTGCCAAATACCCCCAGGACTTCATATTGGTTGACAGGGGTACCGTCAGGTTTCACTCGACTGGGCAGGGGTATGTTCTGACTGCCAGTACCGATGTCCGTTACCATCCAGATATTGCCATCGCGATCGATCTCCAGGTTGTCGGGATTGGAAAAACCCAGACCGCCGTCCGCTGGTTCCCCCCCCATCGCTAGCATTTCCCAACGGAAAGTCATGGCAGAGGGTTCTAACCCATCTTCGGTCAGCCGCATTATCCAGCCATACTCGTAGGGAGACTCGCCGTTGGGTCCGATGAAGATATCCTTGTCAGGACCGCCACTACGACTGGGACTCCCGGAGGTAAAGGCAATGTAAAGAGTGCCGTCCCTGGCAACATCGGTGTCTTCGGGACGGGCGGTGCAGGTGATCCCCGCCGCATTGGCAGCATAATGGGCATCAATCAGAATTGCTCCTTGTTTTTCTGTATAGTTGCCAAGGTAGAGATCCCCCAAGGTTTTAAATTGCTTGCCAAAGGCGATCGCCTGGGCATCGTTGTTCATCTTGACTAGGCCCCCTGCTGCCCGATCGGGGTTAGGCATAATGACATTGTTACCCAACACTTGACTGGGCAATACTGGATGTACGGGAGTATTGGGGTTGAGGGCTATCCAACGACCCGTACCATCGGCATAGAACTTGGCACCATAAAGCATTCCCTCTGTCATCAGTTTACTGTTGGCCTTGTCTTGGGGGTGGCTGACAGAGTCTTTGCTGAGAAACTTGTAGAGATGTCCCCCCCGCCGATCGCATCCGGAATATACAGCTAGTTGCTTGCCAGATACTGCCCTGACTGCTACGGCTTCGTGACGGAAACGTCCCAACCAGGTATGCTTGGTGCCATAATCATTGGGGTTGGCCGGATCTACTTCTACCATCCAACCATACTTGTTCCCCGCCAGACCGAAAACATTCCCCTGACCTGCGATAAATCGATTATCTATATAGAAGCTATTCCGTGCGGGGTCCGCTGAGGAACCATCGGCCAACACTGGTTCGCTTACTTGGGCCTGGAAGTTTTCCTCTGCACTCAGAACTGTCCCCCAAGGGGTGGTTCCCCCAGCACAGTTGGCAAAGGTGCCGATGATGCGTACACCTAACCCGTCCTCGTAACCTCTCTTCTGCTTTTTCTCGAACACGGCCACGGCGGGGCCTGTAGCTTTTAGGTAGCGTCCGTCTTGCCAACCGGAGATACCTGTTATCCGGCGATCGGCCTTGGAAAAGGTGCGCGTCCATTTGCCATCGGAGTTGCGGGCCAGGGAAATTACCCCTATTCCCTGGTCTATTAAACATTCCTGACAGATTTCCCGGATTTGAGCTTTCAAGGGGTTATCCTCGGATAGGGTTAAGGCATCGATCGGGCCTTGGGTGGCCGCGATCACTTCCTGAAAGGGTAGCGATCGCCCGATCGCCCCTCTGTAGGTCTGCATCCAGGTAAAGCCGCTGATATACTCGAAGTTGATCGTCAAGTATCCTCGATCGATGCCTGTTTTCACGAAGGATAGATAATCGTTGTTATAGCCGCAGCGTCCGTCACCTATCTTGTCCCCCCAGGCTGCGATCGGGTCATAGGTGAACCCTTCTGGCAGTACAATATCATCGACAACTTCGTAGCTGCTATAGGCGAGGATTTGCGCTGACGCTGGCTGGTCGTCTATCTCTAGGGGAATCGGCAGTTTAATGGGTTTAAAGCTCATGCCGGAGTTACCCTGGTTAAAAGGCATGGATAATTTCTGTCCCTGGTCCTTGCCGCAGGCCCCAAGGGCAATGGTGGCAGCGCCTGCACCGAGGAACATTAAGAACTCTCTGCGTTTGACATTCATAATCTTGCTCAATCGGATAATGTTATACCATTTTAATTTTTCGATGATACAGTTACTCACTTCGCTGTTATCCCGCCGGGGGTTGCAAACCCCCGGCTAATAGCTGAAGTCGGTTAAAACCGACTAATAAATAATGCTTGAAGTAATTGTAGCATCAGTTTCAGAATTTGTATTACCTGAGGTTATCTTTTTCTCTATTTACATCCTACTAGGTATTGTATACTTATCTCTCGACAAATCACTTTTCACCGAAAACAGAACAATGAAGCGAAGTTCAATTTTTGCGGGTCTGGTAGCTATTGTACTGGTGTTATCCCTCGGCACTGGCGGTTTTTACTGGTGGAACTCCCAAAGTCGGACTGGGAAACTGCCCGAACAGGATAGCACGATGACTACTCCGACAACAGCAATGTTCGTGTCCAAAGAGGCCACGGCGATGCTGTCGCTGTTGGTTAATCCTCAGCAGTTTCCAACGTTGGGACAGTCAAAAGGTGATAGTTCTGGTGCCTACCTGGATCAAATTAAATCATCCCTGCTAGCTGCCTCGGGTTTAGATTACCAGAAATATATTGATCCTTGGGTAGGAGATGAAATCACTCTGGCAATTACTTCTCTGGATATCGATCGGGACTCGGACAATGGCCGTCAACCAGGTTATCTGTTGGTAGCGAGGACAAAAGATGGCCAGCGGGCCCGGGAACTGTTGGAACTGTTCTGGCAGCGTCAGGGGGTGGAGGGAAAAGATTTAGCATTTGCATCCTCTAATGATATTGAGATTATCTCCTGTAGTCAGCCATTGAATATCGCTACGGCGGTAGTGGGGGCGAAGTTTGTCTTGTTTGCTAACTATCCCAAGGTAATTCGGGAGGCGATTAATAATGTCCAGGTGCCTGACAGAAATATCACTAATCTGGCGAATTTTCAGGCGTCGGGAGATTTAACTGAAGCAAAGCAGGGCTTGATTTATCTGAATATTCCTGGTGGTAAGCAGAAGATCCAGGGGGTTTATGATAGTCTGGCGATCGCCCTAAAAGTCAGCAAGCAGGGTTTGCTGGCATCCACAACTTTGTTTGCCCCAGTTTCCCAGAAGTTGACGGCAACAGATCCAGCCTTTTCTCAGCCAGTGGAGGCGTTACAATATATTCCCAAGGGAAGTGCGATCGTAGCTGCGAGTAAAGACTTGGCAGGGATGTGGGAACAGTTGCAAAGGGGAATATCGGGTTACGAGTCCCTGGAAAATCTGGTCGGTCAGTCGATCGCGGACTTGCAAACGCGCTGGGACATTGATTTACCCGCAGACGTATTTCAGGCTGTGCGCGGGGAGTATGCTGGGGGATTATGGCCTCGGAAAGAGGACCAAACAGATTGGATTTTTGTGGCGGAAAAGTCGTCTGGAGAGACTCCCGAGTTGATGGCCCGTTTACAGTCGATCGCTCGGCAGCGAGGATATAATATCAAGGAATTGCAGGTGGCAGGTATAGCAGTTTCGGCCTGGATAAAGTTACCAGAAAATGCCGAACTTCCCGCAGCAGAGTCGGAATTAAACGAGGAAGTGAGTAGTGCTACGGCAGTTGAGCAATTAAACGAACAAGTGAGTGAGGTTAGCGCTACCGCAGAAGAGGAATTAAACGAGGAAGTGAGTGGGGTTAGTGCTACGGTAGGAAAGTACGAGATATTTGCTACCTCCCTGGAAGCTATGGAGGCGGCAATTAATGCCCCCAAGGCTGGTTCTATACTGACTGGGAAGAGTTTTCAGGAGGGTATTGCGCCCTTGGCCGAGTCGAATGATGGTTATTTCTATCTGGACTGGGTGGATGGTCAGGAGATCTGGGAACGTCAGGTGCCTTTGTTGAGGTTGGTGGAAGTCATAGGCAAACCCCTGTTCGAGAATTTGCGCAGTCTCACTATTAGCAGCTACGGTAGCGAGGTAGGGGAACGGAAAGCAGATATCTTTTTCCGTCTGGGAAAATGATGGCAACTGTAGGTTGGGTTGACCTAAGAAACCACCTAAGAAACCCAACCTGAGATAAAGCACCATTGTCAATTAGTCAAGAACGTCTCCTGGCCCGCCTGGCCCGCCGGGGGTTCAAACCCCCGGCGTTACCAGGCAGAGCCAGGTAACGAGGCTTAAGTGGGTTAAAACCCACTCTCTACATTGTCTATAAAGCGTTTTCCCCTCGTTCCCTGGCGGAGCCAGGGAACGAGTTATAGAGGCTCTGCCTCTAGTTGACAATGGTGCAAGATATGAACCGATGCACAGTAAGAGAATTTGTGCTAGAATAGGTGTGTTAGGAATTTGGAGGAATAATAGAAAATGTCGGATTTGCAAGCAGTAAGAAAACAAATATATAAGTTATCGGTGCTGGAACGGTTGGAGTTGCTAGAGGCGATCGCCCAGTCTCTGCAATCAGAACTCAGACCCCGTCCAAAATTGCCCGAAAATTTCCTCATGGAGATGCGGGGGTTGGGGAAAACTGATAATCCTCCTCCAACTGATGCAGAAGTGTCAGCGATGAAGGAAGAACGTTTAGTGGAGAAATACCTGAAATGAGATT
>JBFRWI010000124.1:0-7748 GCA_051439505.1 Hormoscilla sp.
CCCGATCCCCCCCAAACCCCCCCTTCCAAAAGGGGGGGCTCCGGAAGCCCCCCTTTTTAAGGGGGGTTTGGGGGGATCGGGGCAACTGGGAGGGCCCTAGAACTATCAACGGGTTTTGACCACACCCTATCGCAGCTTGTTCCCATTCGCCAGCTTTCTCTGTTAAGTTTATGTTAACTTTTGTAACCAGGGGCGATCGGGGCAAGTGTGAGAAACCGGGTTTCTTTGAAAAACTCGGGCACCATTGACAAAAAATATCTGAGAAACCCGGTTTCTTTGCCGAACGCGCCGGGTTCTTGTATCTTCGCGATCGGGGGCGATCGGGGCAAATGTGAGAAACCGGGTTTCTTTGAAAAACTCGGGCCTCATTGACAAAAAATATCTGAGAAACCCGGTTTCTTTGCAGAACGCGCCGGTTTCAACCCAACCTACGGATGATTACAGTCTGGATGCTGCAACAAAGGACCGTGGGGCGTGGAGATTACGGGATAGGAAGTCAGGATTACTGTACCATCTGCTAACTGCACCCAACCCTGCGCTTGCCGAATTTCATCATCCGCGACATCAGAGTTTTCAGTTTCCTGCCCACCTCGGGACCGACTGCTTGTAGAAGCATTTTCCCCAGTTACCGGGTCTACTAACCCCACTCGGGTGCCCTCGCCAGTAAGATAGTCTCCGGGGTTGATCGCTATCCCGCCCCGCCCCGTGATGATAAAGGAACTTTCCTTTGCTAAGACGCAGAAATTCTGGGCGATGATTTTCTCGGGGTCTATCGGACTCTCCTGGAATTCTACCAATCCCGAGGCGGGGTTAATTACCCCATTGATGCGCACTTCCCCAGTAGCGGTAATCTCGCTGTCATTGTCCAGAAATATTCCTTCCGCGACAATATTTACATCCCCAAAACCCGATACCCCATTGGCACTAATGTCGCTATTATCCCGGGCGATCAGGAAGTCACTGTTGATGGTGATATTACCTCCCGTAGCGATGTTCGCTGCATTGGTGGTAATCAGACTGTTATTGTCCAGTCGGATACGCGGGGCGGTCAGGTTAATATCTCCCAAATCTCCCACATCTAAACTGGCCGCGCTGAGGGTGCCGTTGTCCAGTTCGATGGCAGAACCTGCCGCGACCCTCAACTCACCCGCGCTTCCGGTTCCCGTACTGCTGACCGTTGCTTCTCCACCCTCTGAGACTGTAAATCGATCGGTGCTAATCTCTAAGCTGCCAGCATCTCCGTTTCCCGTAGTCTCGGATGAAAAACTGCTGCCGGAGGTCAGGGTTACCCGTTCGGTTGCAGAGACAATTAAGTTGCCGCCGTCCCCATCCCCCCGGGTGGCAGCGGAAACTCTCGCACCGGAAAGCACTCGCAAACGGCCAGTCTCAATCTCAGCATTGCCACCGGGACCAGAACCATTCGTTTCTACTGATAGCTGTCCGGGACCGGTCAGAGTAATAGCGGACGGTGCCTTCAAGGTGAGATTGCCTCCCGCACCCGCACCCTGGGTAGAAACTGATATTTGGCTGCCCTCTGCCATGGTGACGATTAAATTGGGCTGATTATTGACTGGCTGTAGGGTGATGGTACCAGCAGGGGCGATACCTTGGGTTTCCGCTGCCAACTCGCTAGCACCTGTAAGATTAATGCGATCGGCATTTGCGGTAATGTTGCCACCCCGTGCAGTGGCAGTAGCGGTAGCGGTAGCCGAAATTTCCGCGCCATCAGAGACAGTTAATTGGGGACTGTTAATAGTGATGTTTCCAGCGGCGCCAGGGCCAGATGTGCGGGCAAACATGCCGCTAGCGGCCTCGGCATTGACGACAGTACCCGTGACGTTAGGAGTATCCAGGGAAACCTGGAGATCGTAAGTGGCAGGTGCAGGGATTAGTCCGCCGTCACGGGCTTCAACTTTAATAAAGTAGGTGCCAGGAGTGCTAAAACCGTACTTGAGATAGGAGTCAAGACCGTCGCTGCTGCCACCAGCACCGAAGGCAGGAGAAGCATTATCATTAGATGCTAGCAAGTTGCCTTCGCTATCGAACAGGGAGACAAGCGTGTTTACTCCTAAACCACTTAGTCTATCATCGACATTGGCAGGAAAACCATCATCGATATCAAAAGTACCCCTGGTTCCGGGAACTTCCACGCTTATTGAATAGTAGTCTACAGTGGCCGGGTCCGAACCCGTAGCCGCGATGGACACGTAGGGAATTCGCGTGGCAAATTCCACATCACTATTGAAATTATCCTCACTGTCTAGGGAAAAGAACTCATCGATCTCCTGTGCTTCCTCTATAGAATCATTGGGTTCGGTTTTCGTCAGAGTGGTGGGGTCCGTTACTTGCGGTTCCCTGGGTCGAGGAGGCGGAATGCGATCGGCAAAGTTGGGGTCTACTCCTGAAACAATTACCCCCTCTCGGACATTAACGGTTATATTACCCGCCTCACCGCTGCTAAAGGCATTGGTAAGTAACTGTCCCCCGTTCCTCAATTCTAGGGTATTGGCATCGATCGCAATATTACCGCCTGGTGAGGGGCTATTGGTTTCCGCACTCACAACTGCACCATCATTTACCAGTAAGCGACCAGTGCCGATCTCAATCGAGTTGCCGCGACCGCTATTGTCCCCTTCAGTGGAGGTAAACATGCCGCTCACAAAGCCATCCTTACCGATACCAGAGACAGTAATCTCATCGGTAACATTAATCTGAATCGTACCCGAATCACCCACTCCCCGGGTCAAAGCTTGCAGTTGGGAACCACCCGTCAAGGAAAGGGAACGCCCAAACAGATTAATTTCACCACCATCTCCTATTCCTCTCGGATCTACAGCGGTACTGATATTGCTGACATCGGAAAGGGAGATAGCATCCGATACTACAGTGACATTGCCAGCTTTCCCCTCCCCGCTGGTGATGCTGAAAATGCTACTACTGTTCAGGTCCAGAGATTCTGCCCGGATAGTCACATTTCCCGCATCTCCCCGTCCAGAGGTAGCAGTATCGATAAAGGAAGAATTACTCAGAGAAACCGACCCGGCAGTAATCTCGATATTCCCCCCATCACCAATTGAATCCGGTTCCAGTCCCGTAAACAAGCGGGTGCGATCGAGCATCACCTCTCCTGAAGAGGAGATCGCGATCGCGCCCGAGTTTCCCTGTCCCAAGACCGTAGTGCTGACATCTACATTCTTTAATGTAACTGCGTTAGCTGCTAGGAAGAGAGAACCTCCATTCCCCGACTGTACAGTTCCAGAAGAATCAGCATTGCTAGTGATCAGGAAATTTTCTATTGAAATCCTGCCTGTCTGACTGGTGAAGCTGATATTCCCTCCCGGACCATCCCCAGAAGCGTTAAGGTCCCGAATTTGAGAGTCAGGGGGGAT
Source organism: Hormoscilla sp. (assembly GCA_051439505.1). Classification (GTDB taxonomy): domain Bacteria; phylum Cyanobacteriota; class Cyanobacteriia; order Cyanobacteriales; family Desertifilaceae; genus Hormoscilla. Next base: position 3,390 of record JBFRWI010000124.1, read on the forward strand.
TAAAGTGATATCATTTTTTGCTGTGAGGGTAATGTTGCCACGTCCAGTTCCACCAGAAGAGCTAAATTGACCTGTAGTGATACTGCCGTTGCTGCTAGTCAAGGAAATTTCTCCGCCATCCCCTTCCTTCCCTTGAATAGAGTCAGACCTGGATAATAGGTCTTCAGCTACGATATTTCCCCCTGCTTCTAGGACGATCGCTCCACCATTCTCGGTATTACCTAAATTAGCCGTGGATGAAGAAAATATGCTCTCTGTGGTGATGTTACCACCAGCATTCATGGCGATTTTTCCTCCAGAACCCCCATTGCCAAGGCTAACAGATATAGACTGAGAGTTTACTAACCCATTAATTATATTCCCTCCTGCTGTAATTGCCATCGCTCCACCATCTCCAGCATTACCTGTAAAAGCAGTCGAGCTGGAGTCAATTAACTCTGTCGCAATGTCACCTCCTGCGGTCAGGGATATATTTCCTCCAGAACCTCCATCGCCTTCCCCAAATTGCGAGCTGGAGGAATTAATATTTTCTGTAGTAATATTACCCCCGGCTTTTATGGCGATATCTACTCCATTTTTCCCAAGCAAAGAATTAGTATTTATATTTCCCGTAGTTATATCACTCTCAGCAGTGATCTTCATTTCTCCCCCTGCACCAATTACACTGGAAGTATCCAGATCCCCCACTGCTATACTGCCATTATTTGTTTCTATATTAATCGCACCTCCAGATGTAATTACCTCGCCTCTTATCGGTTCAGTAAATATGTTATTTTCACCTGCTACCCCCGTCAGCGCGATCGAGTATTTTCCTAAATTAGCTAAGCCTCCGTTACCATCCCAACCACTCAAGGGCGACCCCCCACCCTGTCCAGTAGGTCCACTCACCTCATTCCCATCGAGGGAGAAAATCTCTCCCTGAATACTAATCGGGTTAACAAACCTGCCAGTTATTCCAAGATAATATATACCTGGTGCGGTTGGAGTCAGAGCATTTTCCGCTACCAGAGTAGATTGATTGCAATCACAATCTGGAGCATTATCATTTCCATAAACACCCATTCCATTAATATTGAACAAGAATAACTGGGTTGGAACTGAGGTTCCGTCTACAGTAGTAGCAGAGAATGTTCCTTCACCCGTCAAGTATACTTGGTACAGGTCTACATCAGTACGGTTAGACAGTTCCCCAGATATATTCTCTAATGACTCTCCTGGTGAGGTACTAACTACCATTGCATCTGTAATCAACTGACCCGCCTCTCCCATAAAAGAGATGCCGAAAGTCACATTTGCGCCAGAAATAGAAATATTCCGCCCCTGGGTGCTGATGCTATCTCCCAGACCCAGCATGACAAAGTCCCCTACTCCATCATTATCCCCATCTGCGGTAAAAGCAATTTCCCCCGTTCCCGCTGCCAATTCCAGCAAGTCGTCCTGCAAGTCCGCAACGAGTATGTCATTAGTTGCCATTACCTGGGTATTTCCAGACAACCCTTCTAACTCCGACTCGTAGATCGTTATCGATGCTGCTGAAGATATCTCACTCAGAGGTGCTTTGAGAATATCATCAGCGATCGGAACGTCATCGACAATCCCAGTACCATTGCCGACTATAATATCCGTCGTCTCTAGCTGCAAAGTGCCCGGGTTGCCATTAACCGCGCTAGCATCCACCTGACCTCTAAATATCAGATGTGAATTTCCCGATACTTCTACGGTGCCTCCATTTCCCGAACTGCTGCCACCCCTGGTACTAATCTCGCCATAAAACCCAGTTACTTCCTCTGCCCGGGCGATGACTGTGCCTCCATCCCCAGTCTCCAGGGCATCAGCAGCAATGGTCACATCCGGACCGATGTAAGTTCTAACTGCTGTAGGCGTATCGTCCCTTACGGTCAGACCGCCACCAATCAAAACCCGACCATTACCCCCTTGACCAGATACATCAATACTGGCATTGTCCAATAAACCAACCCGTTCTCCCAGCACCATGACTGTACCCCCCGGTGCCGCGAGACTGCCCGTGACAGTTACTTCTCCTCCCTGTAGTGCCAGGGTTGAACCAACCCCTACTGCCAAACCCGCCTGATTATTGATTTGTGCCATATGATTGGCGAGGGCATTGGTAAATATTGCCTCTGGTTGGATATTCAATAACTGACTTCCCTCCGGGTTCGTGGCGCTGAATATCCCATCTGGTCCCAGTTTGATTTCCTCTGATGTCGTGGCGAAGAAAGAACCGCTGATATCCAGACTGGCATTGGGTCCGAATATAATTCCATTGGGGTTTACCAAGAAGAGATTTACGCTTACGTTTGCTCCCCCCAACACTCCTAGCGTGCCAAATATATTGCTAGGGTTACTGCCGGTTACCCGAGTGAGGATGTTTTCTATGCCAGTGGGGTTAGCGAAATAGACGCTTCTGCCAGCATCCACATTAAACTCTTGGAAACTGTGGAATAGATTGCTTCCCCGCACGGCACCGCCATCAATGCGGTCCCTTGTTGGGTCTACCGGCGTTACTACCGAATTTTCTGCACCTAATGTGTTATCCGGTGTCAACTGGGCTACTGCGGGGCATGCTGGTACTAGGGATAAGACAACCGATGCGAAAGGGAGAACAGGGGAAAATTTCATAATTTATATATAGCGCTAGTTTTTTTGATGATATAGCAGCTTTCGTCTACTTGACTAGCTGTTGGAAATTGCCTATGTAAATTTTTGTCAAGCTACCGTCGGCAGTTGGTCCTCCCATACTTGGCTTTCGCGGTCAATATTATTCGTCAGATACTCAAATACTCAAATACTCAGATCCTCAGATGTTATAGAGCTTTTGGGAAAAATCAATCCTACTGTCCAGCTATGGTAACCTTGGATACGAGCGATGGCATCCTGGGGGCCACAGCACCGCCAGGTCTGATGCCGGAAAAATCTAGCATAAAAGCCAGAGGATGGGTTGACAGCAGATGTTTTTTTGTCTATAGTAGAAAAACAGTGAAGCCAGGAATTACCCACAGGCAAAACCTGATGCTGGTGATTGGTTCGCTCCATTGTATTAGGGCGGCGTAAGTCCGAGAAGCTTAAAAAATCAAAGTCGAAAGGAGATTTAAATGAAAAAGAAAGCATTGCTTCCTCAAATAGCAGCGCCAGTTCAGCGTACAGGTATTTCTGCTGCAAATGATAACGCACAAAACGCATCAGTTATTCCGAGCCAAACTCTATGTCAAGTATGCAAGCAGGCTGGATGCTGTTAGTGAGCTGTTTTGTTTAGGTGCATAAAGTTTGCAAAAGGTCACTGTCACTTGGACGAGTGCGGCAACTTTCCCCCGCCTGCTGAAAATTAGTGCAAATAAGCGATACTCCCGATGGGTATCGCTTATTTGTATGGGGATGCACCCTGTTAAGCGGGGGTGTGGTCAAAACCCGTTGATCGTTCGGGCGGCCCTCCCAGTCGCCGGATCCCCCCAAACCCCCCTTTATTGGGGGGCTTCCGGAACCCCCCCCTTTTGGAAGGGGGGGGTTGGGGGGGATCCTCTCCAACTACTTTTGACCACACCCGTTAAGCGGTCATAATGAGAGAATTCAGATCGGAAAATATATCCAGAGATAGGTGAAATGAAATCATCAAGCCAAAAAGACGGGAAATTCCATAGGAGAAAAGACCGGGTGTGGTCAAAACCCGTTGATAGTTCTAGAACCTTCCCAGTCGCCGGATCCCCCCAAACCCCCCTTTATTGGGGGGCTTCCGGAGGCCCCCCCTTTTTGGAAGGGGGGGTTTAGGGGGGGATCCTCTACAACAAATGCATGACCACACCCGAAAAGACCCCAACTGCAAGTGTGGGAACCGTTAGGTAGAGAAAGATTAACGGGACTACTGCCCAACCAATGCAGTCACGGATAAGGACAAGGGTGCGGGAAGAAAGGCTTACCCCGGCGATCGCCCCAGAAAAGGCCACTTGGGGCGATCATCGCCCCTTGCATCCGTTGGCAGCAAAGGCAGGCGATCGCCCATAAATAGGCCAAAAAAGATGGGCCAGCGGGAAAAGTTCCTGGGTTGGGGGCCGTGCGATCGGGGGAAAAGGGGGGAGTAGGAACCGGCAGCAACTCAAAGAAATTGCCAAAAGAAGATATCATGATGGGCCCTCACGGGGGAAAAGGGGGGAGTAGGAACCGGCAGCAACTCAAAGAAATTGCCTCAAGGCGATCGCCCCAGGATCGGCAGGTTTGAGCATAATCACTTCCCTCACGTAGACCACACCCTATGAGGGAAGATCCTTTTCCGCTATGAGGGAAGATCCTTTTCCGCTATGAGGGAAGAACCTTTTCTCGCCGAGAGAAGAACCTTTTCTCGCCGAG
>JBFRWI010000125.1:0-35002 GCA_051439505.1 Hormoscilla sp.
GCAAAACTTCCTCACCCGATAACTCAACCGGATTTGACAATACCTCCACTTCCGATCGCAACCGATAAACTTCCACTTTTCTATTTTTCGGATCGATTAACCAGCCTAAAATAGCCCCATTGTCCATATACTCTTGCATTTTTTCTTGTAAAGATTTCAAGGTATCGGAATCCGAACGCAACTCCACCACAAAATCGGGACAAATATTAGCAAAACTTCTCTTTTGTTCTGGGGTCAGCGCATCCCAACGCGATCGACTCACCCAAGAAGCATCGGGAGAACGAGTTGCACCATTGGGTAAAATGAAAGCCGTTGAAGAGTCAAAAGTCTGCCCTAAGTCTTCATTTTCTTCATCCCAGCGATCGAGTTGTCCGGTAATCCGACTATTCCGTTTGCCTGTTTTCCAGCCTGTCGGTGGATTCACAATTAACTCTCCTTCTGCAGTTCTTTCCAGTCGCAAATCTCGATTGCTGGTAGCTAGGGCAGCAAACTGTTCTTGAGTAACATAGAGCTTAAGAGTTGCGGGAATCTCGAGTAATAATGTTTCAGTTTCCGGTTGAATTGGTGTTTGTACCATCTTGACCTCTCAGATTACCGAGATTGATTGAGAAATATTTCCATTTTAACCGATCGCCAACATCCAAAACCCACCAGCAAAAAGAGCGAGTTAAGCGAATATGCAAATTAAAAGCGGGACAGGAGGGATTCGAACCCCCGACACCGTGGTCCGTAGCCACGTGCTCTAGTCCACTGAGCTACAAGCCCTTATCCTTGGATGGGAGTTTTGGGTAATCCCTAACCTCCACATAAACTATCCTAACACAGGATTTCAGAATGACAACAAATTTTTCCGAAAAAATTTTAAGCCACTTGGACCAGCAGGGACAAGCCCAGATGGTGGATGTTTCCGCCAAGCCCCAGACTGTCCGAGAAGCAGTAGCTGCCGGTCAGGTGCGGATGTTGCCAGAAACCTTGGCCGCCATACAATCCGGTAACGCCCCCAAGGGCGATGTCTTAGCCACTGCTAGGATAGCAGGCATTATGGCAGCAAAGCAAACAGCACAGTTGATTCCCTTGTGTCACCCCCTACCCCTACAGAAAATTGAGGTCCAACTCACCCCAGACCCCCAGTTGCCTGGTTATCAGATTCGAGCTACAGTTAAAACTCTTGCCGTTACCGGTGTGGAAATGGAAGCCCTCACCGCTGTCTCTGTGGCCGCCCTCACTCTCTATGATATGGCCAAAGCCTTGGAAAAGTCGATCCAGATTGAATCGATTCGTCTTTTGAGCAAAACCGGTGGCAAGTCCGGAGATTATCAGGCCAATATCTAGAATCTTCTGGGAGTAGAATATTGGCTGAGAACTTCCTTTCCCAGGCGGACGATCTTTTCTGGTCCCTCGATCATCAACAAGTACCGACCTTGACGCAGTTGATGCCGATAAAAACCGGCAGTGTTCCCTTCCCCGAAGAAACCGATTAAAGCTCCGATCGCCGCTCCACAGAAGCCTAATAACAGACTAACAGTTGGGACGAACAGCCACCAATCGATATCTTCAAGGGGTATTAGTCCTAACTGATGGGCGATCGCCAGGGTACCGGTAATTACCAAGCCGGAGATCCCGGTAAAGATGCCCAGACGGTAGGCTTGATGCAGGGCAATTTGGGCCGGTTTGAACAGACCTACCCATTCGGGATTGTTGTATTCGGTGCCCACAAGGGCTAAATACTCTGGCGACATGCCGTGGTGTTGCAGCAGCCGGTAGGCTGCAAACGCCGCATCCGCATCGGGCAAAATGGCGATCGCCAGGTGAGAGCGGCGTTTTAGCTTGGGTTTGCGAAAGTAGTGCGCGTTGTTCACACAATCTAACCAGTGTAACAGCTCTGTCCCATCTTACTGAATTGTAACTCTACTCAACGACAACCTGTGTATAGAGGAATTTCACCTACCGCTGTCATTGCGAGGGGGGATTCCAAACCGAGATGAAAGGAACTCCACTAACAGACCCCCCGAAGCAATCTCCCCACCAATAGATCTCGGTTGAGATTGCTTCGGGGGGGGGATGCTAGTGCAAGATGATGATTCTTCGCTTTGGCACCCCCCCCTCGCAATGACATGAACAACTTTTTCCTTCAGTCAGTGCCATTCCTGTATAGAGGACAGCCGATTGCGATAAGTTAGAACTACTTTTTATTTTTCTCGTACTGCCTATGCCTCCGAAATGGCCTCGTCAACCCGATCGCCGGGACCCGGACTACCGACGTTTGGACGATCGGATGAATTTTGCCTTCCATGTAGCTGTTTTTGCCGCTAGCAATTCTGGTTTGTGGTTTTTCCACGTTTTGCGGCCCCAAACCCTGCTGTGGGTACAGTGGTTTACCCTCAGCTGGCTATTGCTGCTGTTGGGTCATGGGGTCTATGTTTTCGCGATCGCCTCCTACTCGGAAGCATCATCTGCGGACAGTCCGCCCAAATCTTCTTCAGGATAAAGGTTAAGTAAGAAACCCGGTTTTTGGTGCGAAACCGGGTTTTGTGGGTGATTTTTAAGCCAATAATTCATCTACAGCTACATTAAAACCAAGCAGGACTTTCTGAGTGCTGACAACCTCACCAGAAACAAACACCAGTCGTGATTCGGAAGTATTCACCATTATCAAACGATTGTCAGGATACACTAACCATACTTCCTGACCACCCGACTGTAAATACTCTTGAGATTTGGCCATGACTTCAACGGCAAAATCTGTAGGTGAAATTATTTCAGCGATCAAAGGAAAACTCTGAGGAAGCACTGCCTCATTGCCAAACTGGGCCAGCAGATCCGGTGTAAGGTAGGCAACATCAGGCTTACGTCCTCTGCCAATAGTACGACAGGGCGCATCTGTATAAACTTCTCCTCCTTGTTTATTAGAGTCCTTGTAATTTTTCCAGTACGATCCTAACCTTAACTGAATCTGACCGTGCTTGAGTGTCATGCCATTTTTCTCCAGTAATTGTCCATCCACCCACTCCATATCTGGGGGGTTGCGCATATAGTCATCTAGGGTGATAATTGGTGATTCTTTATCTGGGGGGTTGCGCATATAGTCATCTAGGGTGATGACTTCCGATTCTTCTGAAACAATTGTAGAAGCTACCATTGCTATCTATTCTCCTTGGTAGTATAATCCTTAGAAGGACTAAAGTCCTTACTACAAACTGGCAGTCCTGTGCTACATTGGGATAAGGGGCGGATTTGCTCCTATAATTAGTATATCATACTAGATCGCTATTATGGCTAACTGGAACACGACAGAAGCAATTGAATCACTTGCTGCCGAAATTGGCGACAAAGTCTACATAGACATCGCTAAATGGCATCTATACTTAAATGATGCCCATTTACACACAGTCCTGGCCGAGCAATTCTATCCCATGCTTGCCGATAATAATCTACAAGAAGGCCAGGTGCTACAAATACTGCAAAATATCCCTGTTAAGCTAGGCGGCGGCAAACGGGAAATCCCTCTAGCTGAACTCATTCCCATGCAGGCACAAATGAATCTCATGGATCTACTCGAAGAGTTTCAGCGCCAAATGTAGCTAATGCTAATGGCTAATGATTATTGCGATTAGCCATTAGCAATTGATTGGTGGTCTTGCACCAGTTGGGAAAAAAATACCACACCCACTTCTGGTGGGCGGTGCCAGAATGGTGGGCGGTGCCCACCCTACGAATGCAATTTCTGCCGCAGGCGGGACATAAACATGTCAACTTCTGGTAATTTTAACTGGGTGGCAAATAGGAAAAATACCCCTAAGCCGATAGTTGCTGATATTATCAGTTCCAGAATTTGGGTTACCAAGCCTTCTGTCCCGAAAATTTGCTCCCAATGTTGTGCCGTGGCGTAGCTGGCAACACCAGCTAATATGCTGCCGACGATCAAAGCGGCGATCGGCAAACTCCATTTGAGTAAGGGCAAACCATGCAGCTTGCGATCGAGTAACCATAACATGGCTACCATGGAAATCACATTCACGCCCACGGTGGCGAGGACTAAACCGGGTGCCCCGAAGCTATTAATCAGCAGATAATCCAGCACGACATTCAATGCTATATTAATGATACTGACTCTAAAGGGCGTCTGTCCGTCACCCAAAGCATAGAATACTCTCACTAAAACATCCCGCCCTAAATAGACAAACATCCCGACACCGTAAGCCATCAGCATCGGTGCGACAAATTGGGATGCACCCCGATCGAAGGCACCCCGTTCGTATACTACTCGCACGATCGGGACTGCGAGAACGATCATCAGGGCCCCCAGGGGCAACATAGTTAAACCCGTGACGATCAACCCTTGGCGAATTCTTAATTTTAGTTCGGGCCAGTCATTGGGGTCTGCTAACCGCGATAATATTGGTAACAATGGCACCAAGATCGTATTGGAAAGAATTCCCAAAGGCGTTTGCACTAATAAACCAGCATAAGCTAAGGCGGCAGCAGTTTGGGGAATGAAAGAAGCAAAGAATAAATCGGTCCAGACATTAATCTGCATCATGCCCGAGGAAAAGGTGGCTGGCCCCATGACCTTCAGCACTTCCGAAACCCCAGGCTGCCGAAAATTAAACCTCAGACGCAAGCTGCCTAAGCCCGATCGCCATTGGGCAATAAGCTGCATCAACCATTGTAATATCGCACCTACCAGAGTAGACCAGGCTAACACGACTCCCCCTAGTAGGGCATATTCGGGCAGGATAATTTTCTCCCCCAGCTGCAGGGCTAATATCCCTATGCCAGCAATTAATGCTACGCTGGAAAATAAGGGACTGATGGATGGCAGCCAATATAGATCGGCGGCAGTCAGAGTGCCAAAACCCAGGCCAATTAAACCCGCAAGTAGGGCCAGCGGTGCCATGATCCGGAATTGCTGGATCGCGATCGCGCGAATTTCCATCCCTTCTGGGGTCTCAGTCAAGCCCGGTGCCACGAGATCGATCGCGGGATGGGCAAAGAAGATCAAAGCAATGGTAACGGGCAGTAAAATGCAGCTAACTAAGGTAGTGATGGTTTCTACCAGGGGGGCAGTTTCTTCAGCCTTGCGCTTAGCTAAGGCACTGACGATCGCGCTATGGAAGGGTCCATTGATGCCCCCTAGCAACACTAACAGAAAGCCTGGGATAACATAAGCGTAGGTGTAGGCATCCACGGCGGGACCGACGCCAAAAGCAGCCGCGATCGCTTGCTGGCGTACCAACCCAAAGATTTTACTAATCAGCGTGGCAGCAGCCACAATACTGGCAATGGAAACCAGAGAACGTTTGGCTTGGTTTTGTTCTTCCACGAGTTAAGCTGAGATAATGGCTAATGGCTAATTGTATCCTGGCAAGCTGAGTAACAATGAATTCATCTACTGACATCCTGATTATTGGCGGTGGCTGGCTCGGTCTGGCGATCGCGATCGAGTTAAAATTGCGTGGTGCTAATGTCACAGTCCTGAGTCGCAACTTTACCGAAGCTGCTGCCCATGTCGCTGCGGGTATGCTTGCGCCCCAAGCTGAGGGCATTCCTCCTGGTCCCATGCTTGACCTGTGCTTGCGCAGTCGGGCTATGTATCCCGACTGGACTAGCAAGTTAACAGCAATTACTGGCTTAGACACGGGCTACTGGCCCTGCGGCATTCTCGCCCCAGTCTACGATATTCCCGATAACATTACCACTACATCGGATGCCAAATGGCTAGATAAAAAGGAGATTCATCAATTTCAGGATGGTTTGGGTGCAGATGTGGTGGGAGGTTGGTGGTTTCCTAAAGATGCCCAGGTTGATAATCGCAGGGCTTTAGGGAAAGTGCTGCAAGTGGCGGCCCAAGAATTAGGGGTGGAAGTAGGGGAGGGGATAGAAGTAAAAAAAATCCAGCAGCAGCAAGGACAAGTTATCGGTCTCCAGACCAACAGGGGAGAAATGCGCGGGTCGCAGTACATCCTGGCAACGGGTGCCTGGTCGGGTCAGTTATTATCCGTGCCAGTCTATCCTAAAAAGGGGCAACTTTTCTCGGTCCGAGTGCCAGAATCATACCAGGAATTGCCCCTACAGCGAGTGCTATTTGGTCCCAATACTTATATCGTGCCTCGCCGGGATGGTTTGATTGTCATTGGTGCGACTGCCGAAGATGTAGCTTTCACTCCCCACAATACCCCAGACGGAATGCACGCATTGCAAGGGCGGGCAATTCGCCTTTACCCAGTCCTCAAAGATTTTCCAATTCAAGAGTTTTGGTGGGGATATCGACCTGCAACTCCAGATGAATTGCCAATTCTCGGTCCCAGTCCTTGGCCAAATTTAACCCTGGCGATCGGGCATTACCGCAATGGCATTCTCCTGGCACCCGCGACCGCGAACTTAATTGCCGATTTTGTTTGCCAGCACAAGTCCGATCCTCTGCTATCACATTTCCGCTGGGATAGGTTTTAATATCATCGATCTTGTTCCCTGACTCTGGCAGGGAACGCCCATAACGAGGCTCTGCCTCCTAATATATTAACAGGAGGCAGAGCCTCTCGGAATCGTTGCTAGCTAGAAACTAGCAACGAGGGAAGCATGCTTGCCATCGCAATTTGTTAATTCGCAATTATCCCTTAGCTTATGATCAGTATAGCCACGCCAACAAAAACACTGGAAGAGTTCTTACAACTCCCAGAAACCAAACCAGCGTCTGAGTTTATTGATGGAGAAATTGTACAAAAAAAGATGCCTCAAGGTGAACATAGTGTGCTGCAATGGGAACTTAGCACAGCCATAAACCAACCCCAGAAGATTGCTATAGCATTCCCATAGTTACGCTGTTCAGAGATAAAAATTGCAAAGAAACCTGGTTTTTCCAAAAAACCAGGTTTCTGGGTCGGGCGCAGGCGGGATACTGGTGAAACTTCATTTAGTGAGGGAACTTTCTAAAGAAAGCATTAAAATTAGGGCGGTGATGTGGAGATGGTAGTAAAAAATATGAGGTAAAAAAACTCAAGATATCTACGTTCGCAGATTAACGCAGATATAATATTTGGTTACACTGAAAATTGAAAAGATTGGAACGGAGGAGAACGGAATGGGAAAACCAACTGGCTTTATGGAATATGTTCGTGAGGAACATTCCGAACTGCCCCCCCTCGATCGCATCGGTAACTGGGATGAATTTCACCTGCCCATGGCGGAGGAAAAACTCGGCACCCAAGCGGCCCGTTGCATGGACTGCGGTACGCCCTTTTGCCACACGGGAACGCTGATCAATCGCATGGCCAGCGGTTGCCCGATTAATAATTTGATCCCGGAATGGAATGACCTGGTCTATCGCGGTCTCTGGGAAGAAGCCCTCGATCGCCTGCACAAAACTAACAATTTCCCGGAATTCACTGGCCGGGTTTGCCCCGCACCCTGCGAAGGATCCTGCGTCCTGGGTATCCACAACCCCCCCGTGACGATCAAAAATATTGAATGCGCGATCGCCGATAAAGGTTGGGAGTCGGGGTGGATAAAGGCCGAACCTCCCCAAAAGCGTACTGGTAAAAAGGTGGCGGTAGTGGGTTCTGGCCCGGCGGGTCTCTGCGCTGCGGCCCAACTGAATAAGGCCGGTCATTTGGTGACGGTCTACGAACGGGCCGATCGCCCGGGGGGTCTGCTGATGTATGGCATTCCCAACATGAAGCTGGACAAGCAGGAAGTAGTGATGCGCCGCCTGGAAGTTTTGGAAGCGGAAGGGGTGAAGTTCCTTTGCAATACGGAAGTGGGCAAGGACTTACCCGCCGAAAATCTCCTGAAGGAATTCGATGCTACGGTTCTCTGCGTGGGCGCGACCAAACCCCGAGACCTGCCCATCGAAGGTCGAGAGTTGCAGGGTATCCACTTTGCGATGGAGTTTCTCACCTCCAACACGAAGGCAGTTCTAGACAGGGACAAGAATGGCAGCTTTATTTCTGCGGAAGGCAAAGATGTCGTCATTATTGGGGGTGGTGACACCGGTACGGACTGCGTGGGTACGTCCATTCGCCACGGTTGCAAGAGTCTGATCCAACTGGAAATCATGCCCAAACCGCCCCTAGAACGGGCCCCCAATAATCCCTGGCCCGAATGGCCCAAGGTATATCGGATGGACTACGGTCAGGAGGAAGCTGCGGCCAAGTTTGGGGAAGATCCCCGCAGCTATGTGACTACGGCGACCAAGTTCGAGGGGGATGAAAACGGACGAGTGAAAGCAGTTCACATCGTGCAGGTAGAGTGGCAGAAAAACGAACAAGGTCGGTTCATTCCCCAGCATGTCCCGGGTACGGAAAAAGTGATACCGGCCCAGTTGGTGCTGCTGGCCATGGGCTTCCTGGGTCCCGAACAGCCGCTGTTAGATTCCTTGGGACTCGATCGGGATCCTCGCAGCAACATTAAAGCCGAGTATAACGAATATGCAACTAGCATTCCTGGGGTCTTCGCTGCTGGTGACTGCCGTCGCGGTCAAAGTTTGGTAGTCTGGGCTTTTAATGAAGGTCGTGGGGTGGCCCGGGAGTGCGATCGCTACCTAATGGGCAGCACCGACCTACCTTAAACTTAATCCAGGTTTGTAGTGAGGACTTTAGTCCTCATCAGGTTTGTAGTAACTGTAGGTTGGGTAGAGGAACGAAACCCAACCGGCAAGATAACGTTAGTTGGTGGCTAAACGTTCAGCAAGGTAGGTTTCGACGATCGCTTGGGGGGTAACCCCTAGGCGGTTGGCAACTCGGTTGAAGCTGTTCGATCATCCAGTTCGATCGTCCAGGTGGGTAGGTCGAGTTGGATGCGTTGCTGTTTCCGTCGGGGGCGTTTAGCCTTGGATAGGTCAAGCAGTTGGCTGATGTCTTCACCAGCGTCAAATTTTCGGTCAAATTCTTGAGCTTTCATACAGTGCAACCTCTTCTGTTCGGGATCTGCGGACTGAGATAAACGAGGGTAAAACGCTTTGGGCGACAAAGTTTCCAGTGGGTTTTAACCCACTTAAGCTATTAGCCGGGGGTTTTAACCCCCGGCGGGCCAGGAGGCTTATCTACGAACCCCTCAACTAAGCTTAGCTAGCCGCGTCCCGCATTTGTAACAGAAATTGGAAGCCGCTGGGTTCTTTGTCCCGCAATTAGTACAGAAAACATGTTCTGGTACGGAATCAAAGGGCGGATCTTCTGGGGAGTCGCTGCCCCCCGATCGCATCCCATTCCCGGCGTGAACGGTATCCTTAATAACCGTCTCTGCTGCTGCATGGGAGTCAATTGGAGTTTTCTGATGCTGGGGTTCAACTACAGGTGATTTGGGTGCAGCGGTTTGCAGCTTGTAAGCCTCGATCGTCTCCAGAATAATCGTTTTCTCGCGCTTATATTCCGGGCTATCTTCACCCCCCATTTTGGACAAATCTTCCTTCCGCCGATCCAGATATTGGGTCAATAGATCGAACAACTCTTGCTTTTGGGAGTCTGTTTCCGCCTCATTCAGTTTCAGAGTCACTTGTCGCAAGATCTCTTCCCGATCGTCCCGACAGGCCAAGACTTCCAAAACTTGGGCTGCTTCCTCCCAACTGGAGGCGAGGTCTACATTTTCGGTATCTACAGCAGTTTGGCGAGTATAGCGGATGGCATTTTCCTTAGTCGCGCGATTTTCTTCCTGGCGCAAGATTCCCAAGGCCCTTGCTTGCACCACCAGCTTAAATACTTGGGGGTCTTCGGGAAACAGGTCCCAGAAAGGCGGTTCTTTTTGCATGTGAACGGGAATGGGCAGGTCTCGGCTTTCTCCCCGCAGCTTGGCCCGTTTCGCGACAATACTCTCCCCCTTCCAATCCTGATAAGAGTACCGCAGGTCTTTCATGCCATCAATACAGCGCAGGGAAAAACCGCCGATTTCTTGGACGAAGACCATCCGGTGACGTTCGAGATTTCCCAAAGGTTTAATGGCATCTTCATTGCCAATAAATTCCTCCAGCTTGGACAGCATTCTTTTGGCTGCCGGGTCGCTAGTGTTCCGCCCTCCCAACAGGGCCACGTTAGTATTGATCGCTGGGGTAAAGCCCGCATCTTTGCCGGTGAGAACGGCCTTGTTCATCAAAATCAGGGGTTTAGACCGATTATAGGCGATGCGAATGTTGTTGACAACTTCTGCATCGTCGTTCAAGACTTTGAACAGCCGATCGCAGGCAGCCAGTTCTTGTTTCAACTGACTGCCCTCGGGGGCCTCCTCCACCACTTTCTTTGCCCGTTCAAAAATTATTTCCCGCAAGTCTTCATCTTGCACGTCCGGTACTTCTGTCAAGTCGAACAGTTGCATTACCTCATCCGCAGCGCGGGTTTCTTTCCACAAGGGACTCGCCTCTTTGAGTATATCTTCCGACATGGTGCTGCAAATGGAATCCATGCCCAGTTCGTAGCGCGTTTTACTCCCCTCGGAAGCCCCGGCCAACTGTTCGATTAAATCTTGATACAAACCATTCAACTCCTGACGGACATAGAGTTTAATGCCATTGATCTGCAAGGCATCCGCGCTGTCAGCTTGTCGATCGGCCCTTTGCTTGAAGTAATCCCGATTTTGAATTAATTTTTGATTGAAGCGACTGAACCGACGTTCTAAAACTGTCAGGTGTTCTTGCAGGCGGGCGATCGCCTCCAGTCCTAGGGCCCTTGCTTTCCGCTGAATTATCGCCACCAAACTCCCCTCCAACCCGTTGAGGGCCGCGTCGCAATATTCTTCCATTTTCGCTTGTTTGGAGATGCCGAATTTATCTTTGAACTCGTTAAGGGAGGCGATCGCATCTTTATACTCCTGCTGGCGCTTATTTTCATTTGGTTCCCAGACCTTTTCTTGTTCCCGGCGAAACTTTTCCGCTGCATCCTCGAAAATTTGCCGCACCGTGACGATGAAGCTATCGGCGAACTTCGGTCCTTGGGTGCGGTCTGCCAACAGGCGGTAAAATTCCGTTTCTAGGGCTTTGCGACCCCGCACAATCAGGCGATCGCGATTATTATACATCTTCTTGAGGTAATCCCCGTGCAATCGTTCGTCCGAACTTATTTCCCGGAAATGATCTGCCCGATATGCATCTACTGTTGGTTTGAGATACTCGTCCAAAAACCGCATAATCTTGCCCCGTTCCGACCCCAACATTTTCACCCCTTGCTGGGTGCATTGCAGCCAATTATCCGTGGCAATTTCATTGCGGATGGTGGTCATCCACTCAGTAATCACTGCCAAATAGGAACGGTCTTCCGCCGCCGACAGATCTGCAATCATTTCGGCATCCGTCAGGCGCATGCGCTTGAGCATATCCGATCGCACCAATTCTAACATCTGGGGCGGCAACTCCACCGATTCATTCAGCCACCAATGCACCAAGTCCTTGGCCAGACGGTTAGATAGAGAAGCCCGGATCTGGGCGATCGGGATTTCGATGGTCGCCAGTCCAAAGCTCATAAAATTCTTAGGATAGCCCCGTCCCCCGGGGTCTGCTGCTGCCCAAGCACTTTTAATATTATCGCGAATCGATCGCTTGTGGGGAGCAAAATCGGAAGTCAAGTCCAAAAACATATTTTGGGCAATCATTTCCCGCAGTTGGTCCAGTTGAAAATCACTTTCATCATTTTTCGTCCCCACCAGATAAGTAAAATCAAAGGGAGGCAAATTACTCCGCACCTCATCTGCCAGACCATTGCTATACTGGGCTACATACTCCGTTCTGTAGTCCGAATAATAGCTCAACTCCATCATCGCCGCATAGCCATTTGCCAGCACCCGATCGCCCACACTTATGCCTGCAAACGCCTGGGGCATGGGCACGATCGCCGTTACCAAAGGGCTAGCTTCCCCCCGCACCCAATTGCGGATACAGTAACCGATATCGATCAGCATCCCGCTACCCGTCCCTCCCGACAAGGAACCCGTCACGAACACGTTCAAGCTGCCGCTGTTGACCTTAATTCCGTAGCGATCGAGTAGATAATTTTCCCGACCCTTCACCCGGTTACTAGCTGCTTGAAATTTCTTTTGCAGTTCGTGGTAATTGCAGAAAAATGCAAACCGACCGCAGGCGCGAATTTGACCCGCACCCGCTTCCAAAGAAGTTATATTCCGTTCCAACTCTCGGGGAAACCAGTTGTCTATCCAAGGATAATTTTCCATATTCGACACCATCTCCCGGACTTCTTTGCCACTCACCCGAGCCCAATATTTTTCATTATCTTTGAACTCCGAACCGCTAGCTTCGGGATTGGTAATTTTGTAACCCTTATCCGTATCGATGACCAGAAAACTAACAATCGGAAAATTCTTCAGACTGCCATAGGTTTCCTCCACTAAGCGACGCACCCGGGACAGCACTTCCGTTCCCGTGCCCCCAATGCCCACCAGGATCGTGGGCACCATTGTTTTTTCTTCTACTTGCGGTGGCATAATCTTTCTCCTTGTACTTCCTCTTATTATACTCCAAACGGTCATAAACTGAGCTTTTTAGGGCAGTAATGTCATTGCGAGGGGGGGGGGTGCAATTGAGAGTACTTGTGTCGTAGGAGTAACTCCCCCCGCTAGCGCAGCGGCCCGACGTAGGAGGGCTAGCAATCTCCTGGCTCGTGGAGATTGCTTCGGGGGGGGATCCTTGAGTTGTTCCGGACAATAATGGTCATGGATACCCCCCTCGCAATGACAAATTCAGTGGCAAAAAGCACAAGTCGATCCTTTCGGGAGTATAGCCTAGCATTGGGATATGAATGGTATCCCGCCTGCCCAACTCCAAATTATACAGGGCGTGACTGCTGTCCAAAATAAAGCATTCCCTAATGCTAATTTCCCCGAAACCGTCCAGTGCCTCTGCATGATTCCTTGCAAAATCCAGCGGTCTATAGGCATAATCAGCATCCACATCAAAGCTATCCATGCACAGCCTAGCCAAAAGATAATCCATCTTATGTTACTATTAAATAACGAGAAAAATCTGTTTGTAAATAACAATTCCAGATTATCTACATCCTCGGACAAGTATACTCCTCTTGTCGCCAATGCTGCAGTTGCCAACGCCGGGGCTTCTCCTCCTATGACCACCGAATTAATCTTCACTTTCCGGAAAGCCGCATCGGCAATTATCCCCGGGCTAACCGGTGCTTCCCCATCAGTAACTAGGAGTAATTCTCGACAGCGGCCTGGAATATTGCTCAGGGCATTAGTTGCCTCTTCAATGGCTAAGTCGAGATTGGTGGTACTGGCAACAATTTGTTGGGGGAGATTGGGATTTCGCAAAGCTTGGGTTAATTCAGCCTTCACCTGTTGGCTGTCGCTGTTAAAACCATTAGTTAAGGGTTTCACGACACCGCCAAAGCCAAATACCTGCACCTGGTTGGGTTGGCGCAGGATGTCAGGAGAATTTTTCTCCAGATAGGCTGACACTGCTTGCACTTCTTGTGCCATAATCGTACCCGGAGCATTGAAGCTCCCAGCACCGTAGGTGCTGCTACTTAAATCTAAGGCGATCGCCACTGCGACTGGGGGTCTGCCAAAACCCAACAGCCCGAACAGTAAAGCTGCCAATAAGCAAGCACCCAAGATCATTAACGGAATTTGAAACAGTGGATATAGCCACAAAGGGCGACGATAATTATTCACTGGTTTGAGAATTGAGCAATTGTTAATTGAGCAATTGTTAATTGAGAAAAGCCATTAGCCATTAGCCATTAGCCATTCTCAATTAGCCATTTACGGGATCGGGTCGAATTGATAGTTTGACCCCACAGGTCCGGAGGTACCGGGAACAGCTTGAACCAAAGGAACTTCCTCAAAAATATTAAAATCAGTGTTGCTACTAATGGGAAGACCTCGGTTCAGGAGTCGAGACGCCCCAGAACGACTGGGTTTGGAGGTAACGGCATCGGCGAGGACTTTGGTAGCATCATAGGCAGTAGCAGTACGCCAGCTAACACGTCCTTTCCAACTCTCTAGGGCTTTAGCGGCGAAGGGATCCCCAGGCTGATAACTCCAGGGAACTGCCAGTACCAGGCCCTCAATGGCATTTCCTCCTTCTATCAGGATAGTAGGATTATATAGTTCATCTCCTCCCAGCAGGGTCATGACTGGCCATCGATATGCATTGGCCTGGGCCAGGGCCACTGCCTGAGAAACCTTATTTTTACTCAATGCCAAAAATCCCACATTCGCCCCTCTTCTCTTGGCCCGGGCAACTTCTGTCGCCGGATCGAAGTCAGCCCCCAGCACATCCACTGTACTCACTACTCTACCATCGATCGCCGCGATCGCCTGCACCAATTCCTGCTGCAACTGCTGGCTGTAGGGACTATCGGAGTTATAGAAAACCACAGCGGCGGGGGTAAAATACCTGTCCTTGGCATATTCAGCCAGAGTCTTGCCCACAGCTTGGAGATAACTGCCCAGCAATTCATTAGATTTTTCGGACGGCCCGATCGTCTTGAGAGTAGACCGACCCTCCCCGCTGGAGGTAACGCTAGTAGTCAGGGGCGATAGCACGGCCAAGTCATTAGCATTATATATTTTCAGGGCCTGTTGGCTGCCCGGATCGATGCCATGTCCCAACACCCCCAGCACATTGGCATTCACCAAGTCTTGGGAGATCGAGGCCGCGCGACCCGGTGCAATATCATTGACAACCACTACTTCTAACAGGCGTCCGACTGAGGCCGAGGGAGACTGGTTATATTCTGCTTGATATTGGGCGACCCCCCGCAGCACTTCTTTCGCCGAGTTCGCACTCGCAGTAATAGGAACCACTACTGCTATGGTCAGAGGATTGCCTGCTTTTCTGGCCATGGCATTCTGGAGATAAATTTTGCTTTCCGGATCGTTGGGCCTGGCGTCCGATGCTTGTTGATAGAGACTTTGGGCCCGACTCCACTGCTGCCTGGCAAATTCTGATGCCCCATCTAACTTCAATTGAGTTTCATCCAACAGAATTTTCTCCCCCTGACTGAACAGTTCTTTATTCCTAGCTTTTTCACTGACAAACCCAGCGGAATTAATTATGACTTCGTTATCGATACTGTTTAGCATCTTAACCGCTAGCAAAGAAATAGCTCCCCCTGCTAGGATAATCAGCACTGCTACTATGGCGATCGGGCCCATATTCAGTTTTTGGGTAGCTTTAGATACGAAAGTCTTTGGAACTATATTCCGATGCTTTCCTTTTGGTTCCACTGCCTCCCTGGGCAGACCGCAGATAGTGCAATCAGGACCAGACATTTCCTCGGGTTCGTGGGGACCAGAACAATAGGGGTATTGTAACCCATCTTTCGGTCGCCCATCGCAGATCCAAGTCGTTCTCGGGTTCATCACATTTCCCCTCAGCATTGATTTCTTACTTTAGACTATACTCCCCCTGCTTGACCGCGATCGCTTTGGCTTGGTTTCCCGGGGTGCGGCGCTAGTAACATTTTTATCTGCACCCATAATAACAGATGTCATCTTCCTACATGATATTGGCGATCGCGCATCGGGTTATGCAATTGACTTGGCGGGCATTGCCCACCGAACAATTTGGCGTTGCATAACGACACCGATGATTGGCGATCGCCTCCAAAGGGGTGTGGTCTGGCAGAAGTTGCTCGCTCAGACTCGGTGCAATAACCCGGTGTAGCTCCTCTAACCCAAGTTTAAGGCCCCCACGCGACCGCCTCCTCTACCAACTGTAAATGAGCCGCACCCCCACACCCGTCGGGAACCGTCGTACACAGTCGGGAACCGTTGCGCGGCTGTCTGCAACCGTTGCGCCGCTGTCTGCAACCGTTGCGCGGCTGTCTGCAACCGTTGCGCCGCTGTCTGCAACCATTGCGCCGCTGTCTGTAACCGTTGCGCGGCTGTCTGCAACCGTTGCGCCGCTGTCTGCGACCGTTGCGCCGCTGTCTGCAACCGTTGCGCCGCTGTCTGCAACCGTTGCGCCGCTGCTCAACATTAGTCGATTACGATCGCCCGCTACCGGTGAAAGTCGAAAATTGCTCTACTCTATCGGGTGTGGTCAAAAGTAGTTGGAGAGGATCCCCCCCACACCCCCCCTTCCAAAAGGGGGGGCTTCCGGAAGCCCCCCAATAACGGGGGGTTCGGGGGGATCCGGCGCCTGGGCGGGCCGCCCGAACGATCAACGGGTTTTGACCACACCCTACTCTATCAACTACTTTTGAGCCGCACCCCCTCAACGGGCGCAAGACCACACCCTTGCCCACCAGATCAGTTATTAGTAATAGGTAAAGTTTTATTGGGGCAATTGCTCAATTAACAATTAACAATTGACAATCTGTCCTGTAGCGGCTGAGAGCTGAGCGGCATTGGCAATTTTCAGACTGTATAAACTGGCCTCCGGAGACAAGTATAATGGCGTTCCTGCGATTAAACGATCTAACACCATGCCAGTATCTTGAGCAAATAGACCTCGGCGACTGGCAACTTCTATAGGTGTAGTTTCCTCTCCGCGCACCAGAAAACCCCGATCGCTGCGATCGAAGATCAGAGTTCCCTGGTCTCCATGAGCTTCTAGTTTCCGTTCGGCCTGCCAGAAGGTTTCTCCTTTACCATAGATTAGGTCCGCGATCGCCCCCGACGTAAACCGCAACTGCGCAGTACATAGACAAGCGCGATAGTCATCTTCTGTCACTGGCCAATATCGGACCTGACAGCTAACGGTAGCGACTGTACCCAAGGCGTCCGTGAGCCGGTGCAGACGGGAGAGCGCCGCAGTCAGAGGAAAACCGAACAGTTTTCGGTTATATTTCCAGCCCGTTGGAGCCGGTCGTTTAGGGGCGATCGTGGCGTAGCGAAGATAAAAGGGGTTACCAATTGCCGGTAATGACTGCTTAAAAGCCCGATGCAAGCCACCGAGAAGTTCAATATGCTCCACATGCAGCAGCTTACCACCAGCAGCAGCCAAAGCGAGCAGTTCTTCAGCTTCGGTTGCATCTAAGCAAAGGGGATATTCTACCACCACATGCTTACCGCTGTTGAGTGCCGCACGAGTTATGACACCATGATCTCGATTCACAGTACAGACGATCGCTAGATCCAGATCCGAACGTTCTACCAGATCCTGCCAGTTAATTGCCTCAGCCCCATAGTAATTCGCGAATTCCTGGGTTTTCTCCAGAGAGTGACCGGCAACAGCAACCAAGTCCGAGCGTGGATCGGCCTGCAAGGTTTGCGCCCGCATCTTGGCAGCATAACCAGTCCCAACGATGCCAACTCTGATAGTCACGGTCCCATACATGTTCTTCACCGGCGGCAGGGCAACTTCAACCATAACCTTTACTCTTACCATATCCCGCTCCCCGATCGAACGCTATAACCAGCAATAGCAGCAGATATAAGTAATCAGGATAGAATAAGCAGAACTTATAATAAATTCTATTCAATCGCTCTGTAAAAAACTGTAACAAGCCGGAAATTTTCCCGTAATATCAGAGATGAAGCTGACCGAGTTACAAACTGTTAACCCGATGAGACTTAATAGTGTGTATAAGCGAAGCTTATGAAAGACTAGCAAAAGAATGTTTGAGAGGAATGGCAGATGGCAACTTACAAAGTAACACTGATCAACGAGGAAAAAGGGATAAACCAGACGATTGAGGTTCCTGAAGATGAGTACATTCTGGATGTGGCTGAAGAACTGGGACTCGATCTACCCTACTCCTGCCGCGCCGGTGCTTGCTCGACCTGTGCGGGCAAAGTCACCAAGGGTACAGTCAATCAGGAAGACCAGACCTTCCTGGAGGACGACGCCTTAGAAGCAGGGTTTGTCCTGACTTGCGTGGCTTACGCCACTTCAGACTGCACGATCGAAACCCATACCGAAGATGCGTTGCAGGACCTGTAATGATATCAATAGTTTCCGAATGGGTGAAACCCAGAGAATCAGCTCTAAAGGCGGTTTGCCACCAATAGTATCATTCCGTGGCATCTGTTAGTGGTTGTTTGCACGAGCAGATATATCTAGAGCTATCTGTCCGCTCATCTGTCAGCATCCGCTTGTAGGATGCTGCCCCCCTACAGCTGGCACGGTAGAACAGTTATGTTAATAGAGAGCGATAGATCGCGAGTACGCAGATATAAGCGATCGGGATAGAATAAGCAGAACTTATAATAAATTCTATTCAATCGCTCTGTAAAAAACTGTAACAAGCAATAAATTTTCCCCTATTATCAGAGATGGAGCGAACCGAGTTACAAACTGTTAAGCTGATGAGACTTAATAGTTTGTATAAGGGAAGCTTATCAAAGACCAGTGACAGAATGTTTGAGAGGAATAAGACATGGCAACTTACAAAGTAACGCTGATCAACAAGGAAAAAGGGATAAACCAGACGATTGAGGTTCCTGAAGATGAGTACATTCTGGATGTGGCTGAGGAACAGGGACTTGACCTGCCCTACTCCTGCCGCGCCGGTGCTTGCTCGACCTGTGCTGGCAAAGTCGAAAAGGGCGAAATAAATCAAGATGACCAGTCCTTCCTGGATGACGAGCAGACGGAGAAGGGGTTTATCCTGACTTGCGTGGCTTACCCCCGTTCTGACTGCACAATCATAACCCATCAAGAAGAAGCGCTGTACTAAAACCAGCGGTTCCGCTTTGCGATCGCGTAAATATATTAGGAGATCAATAATGGCAACTTACAAGGTAACACTGATCTGCGAGGATGAAGGGATAAACACGACTATTGAGGTTCCCGACGATAAGTACATTCTGGATGAGGCTGAGGAACAGGGACTTGACCTCCCCTACTCCTGCCGCGCCGGTGCTTGCTCTACCTGTGCTGGCAAAATCACCTCCGGCTCAATCGATCAGTCCGATCAGTCCTTCCTGGATGACGATCAGATGGAGAAAGGGTATGTCCTGACTTGCGTGGCTTACCCCACTTCAGACTGCACGATCGAAACCCATAAAGAAGAAGAGCTGTACTAAAACTAGCTAGCTTCGCTGGTGGGAACTCAAAGTGGTTAGTGGTTGTACCCCTAACCACTTTCCATATCCCCCACCAAAATCAGACTCCGGATGCCAGTTCAGCGAGCCTAGAAGCTTTGGTTGATGGGGGGTGCTGCCAAAAGATAATCTCGGAGTGGATCTGCTGGATATGGGTACCGGGAAAGTAGAAGCTGAGAATACGCTCGCTCGACCAACCCAATTTACCTAATCTATGAGATCCCGCTTGAGATAGGCCGACCCCATGTCCAAAGCCACCGCCAACAAAGGCATAACCTCTTAGGGTGAAATCGTCTTTGTAGAGAGGCTCAAGGTAAAATAGGGTGCTGATGGGAGCCCAAAAGGCATTGCGAATCTGATCCTTTTCAATTTCTATTGTGCCCTTATCCGTTTGCACCTCCATTTTCAGCACTCTCCCAGCGGGCGATCGCTCTACCACCTGTACCCAGTGAATCTTCTGAAAACCAGCCTGGGGATGCTTGCGCCGCTGGAGATATTTATTGAGAAACCCGGTCATTTCTAACAAGCTAGTTTCGTACCGCCAGCGAAACCAATCCCACTCCTCTTCGTTAAATCCCTTCTTCAGCTTGATGAAGTTGCGGAAATTGCTTTCCGAGGCCAAGCTTTTGTTGTCCAAATCCCACACATTACCCACAGCATCAACCACCGCTGTGAGATAAGGTCGCTCTGGTCCATCCCACAGGTCGCTGTAAGGGGCCGTAATGCCGCCGGTGGTAGAAGAATACAGAGCGTCAACTAGCTCATTATTGTAGGTTAGCACCAGACCCTTGGTGGCGGCGATCGCCTTGTCTACATCTGGATATGTTTGGGCCAATCCCTTATACACCTGGCATTCGGGAGTAGCACAAAGTTGATAGTCATCAATGGCAAATCTCCGTAAATTCCGCAGGACATAAGTTCTGGCCAAAATTGCCTGGGCTTCCAGGGCTGAGACTGGTGCTTCGGCTCCAATTTCGTGAGGAACAACGCCCCGCAGATAGGTCTCTAGAGGCACTTTGTTTACTAAAGTGTAAGATCCGTAAGCGTTCAGCTGAAGTCGCAGACGGCCCCTATAAAGGTAATTGGTGGACTGTCCGTCGAGTTCCTTAGTTATCTGAATTAAATCTTTGCCACTGGTAATATCCAACTGGTGCCGGTTGTAGCGGTAGCCATCCAGTTCCCAAAATGCTTGGGGAAACTGGCGCAGGACTTTCGTTTCCAGGTAGGAGCGGTCGTCACCATTGCTTTGTAGACTTTTCAGCAGCAGGCGTCGTAGTAAGGGAGTGTGATAAACCGAGCGTTTGGCCCACACCTGCCACCGATCGGGATGAGCGATCTCCGTCTCAATTCCCCTAGCACGCCAAAGAAGAGCACTTTGTTCGGCACTCTCAAAGCTGCGATGGACGCTTAAGACCACCCGCTCCTGTAGTATTGGTTCTGGTAAGGGACGCATCGCTACCTGTAGCTTGACGCTTTCGGTGTGGACGATCGCTTCTCCATCTATTGTCTGATAGCGTAACGCTAACTTCTTGCCTTCTGTCGCTTTTACAGTTAAGCTGTCATTTGCTTTACTCCCAAACCGCTGCACCACTCCGATCTGAAGTTCGATATCAACATTTCCACTTTGTCCCCACACCGCAGAAGCTGCCATTGACACCCAGCAAAACGATACTAGCATCGTACCTGCTAATTTCCAGACAAATTTGGTACTGGATAGACAAATGTCACTGAAACTATTACTTTTGTGCTTGTACACAATTCTTTCATCCAAGAGCACTGCTAGTCTAGATAACTTTATTCCCCATGGATTAACCGGAAGGCTCTATGAGGAGATTTATTTTCGTTATGACAGGTTTTCGGTGGCGTCGGTTCTGGGCTTTACCCCATAAGTCATGGTCTCTTGACAAATTCTGAGCAACGCGCAAGTCATAATGACTATGATTAAGACAAGAAGGGAGGAAGCCAAGTATGAGAATCGCAGAAATACCTATAAATCAAATTCGCCGCCCCCTGCCCAGACAAACGGATCCGGCGAAAGTGGCAGCATTGATGAAATCTATTCAAATGGAAGGATTACGAGAACCCATTGATGTGTTAGAAGTGGATGGTGAATATTATGGTTTCTCTGGTTGTCACCGCTATGAGGCTCACCAGCGTCTGGGAAAAGAAACCATCCGCTGTCGCGTCCGCCGGGCCCCCCGTTCCGTACTGCGGATGCATCTGGCTTAATTATACTAGAGAAAGTCAAAAATGTCAATAAGGGTGAGATAATGAGTGATAACTTGAACTTACAAAGCCTGTATC
Source organism: Hormoscilla sp. (assembly GCA_051439505.1). Taxonomy (GTDB): domain Bacteria; phylum Cyanobacteriota; class Cyanobacteriia; order Cyanobacteriales; family Desertifilaceae; genus Hormoscilla. The sequence continues at coordinate 21,250 of JBFRWI010000125.1, forward strand.
CAACGCGGCTTGATATCCCCGTAGAATCTCGCTCTGGGGCCTGTGCTATTCTCAATCAAACCCTGGCAGCTACTTTAGACGGGTGTGGTCAAAAGTAGTTGCAGCACCGATCCCCCCCAAACCCCCCCTTGCCGTTACAAGGCAGATCCTCGTAACGAGGGGGAGGGGGGGCTGTCTGAGCCCCCACCCACTTTAGACTTAGAGACTCAATTGCATGAGCCCGGAATTATCCAGTGAAAAATGAACAATGAAGAATCAATAATCAATAGCGAACCATCACCGAACAACTATGAAGCAATCTATAACCAAGCACTCTTGCAGTTAATGCAGCGGGTGGGGATATCTAGCTTTAAGGCTCTCAGTCGCCAGTCTGGCGTACCGGAAAAGCAGCTGCGACGCCTGCGAAGAGGTGAAATATCCAGGCTACGGTGGGAAATTTTCTGCCAATTGTCCGAGACTTTGGAAGTGCCAGTGACTGAGTTGCTGGCAACTTTTACGGGTGTGGGTGATGCCGATAGTGAAATCAGCCAAGAGTATCAGCGCTTGGCTTCGCGGCTGGCTTCCCAACGAGAAGAATTAATGTGGGAATTTCAGCAGTCGAGTTTGGCCGTGTTGGAATCGTGGTTGCGACAATGGCCCGTCGCTCAAGAGAAAGCCAGGGAAAATCCCCAGTTGCCAGCGGTTAATTTGCTGCCTTTGGTACAACCCGTTCAACAGCTAGTGGCACAATGGGGAGTAGAGTCGATCGCCCCTCTTGGTTCGCAAGTACCTTACGACCCTCAGTGGCACCAGTTGACAGAGGGGACAGCAGAAACAGGGGATCTCGTTGAGGTGGTTCGTCCGGGCTATCGTCACGGCGATCGACTGTTGTATCGTGCCGAAGTTACACCGCTTTGAGAACGCCGATGATCGCAGGTCTGCCGTAAAATTTGGTGGTCTGGCCATAAATTTCTACATCAATCATACTGCCGTCTTCACGTTCTCCTGGGAAGCGGCCCGAAAGGTTTTGACTTTGACCGCCAAGACAGAGATTTATGCGATCGGCAAGTTCCGTCCGGCGTTCAACTGTGGTAAAATCGCATATTGACTTGAGGGCAAGGAAGCTAAAGTCATAGCCGAAAATCTCTGCTAGTCTGATGTTAGCATACATAAATTTTCCATTGCGATCGATTATGTACATGCCGAGCGCAGATAATTCATCGGGACTGGACGTCGGGGACGTTGTTTTCTGTTCGTCAGGATCGCGCAGATGGTTGGGGATCATGGAAAGTCGAGTATTGTCTAGTACCAGAGCAATTTGAGCAGCAATCATCTGGATTATATTGCTATAATTGCGGTTAAAATGTTCTGGCATCGAATGCATCATGGTAATAATCCCGAGTAACAGTTTACCTTGAAAGATGGGTACGCAGAGTGCAGAACGAACGGTGTAAGGTTGATCGGGTAGGGTAAACCAGCGGGGATCGTCCATTGTATCGGCGATCAGTCCCACTTTACGGTTGCTGACAACCCAGCCAGCGAGACCTCGATCGAGAATATGACCGATGAGGGTCTGTTTCTGTTCTTTAATAATAGCACCGCGAGCCAAGATGCTTTCAATGACAATGCCATTAGCATCTAGCAAAAAAAGACTACTTTCTTCAGCTAAGGTTAGCCTATTAGCAATCTGCACTATCTGTATTAGTATCGCTCTGAGCAGCAGCTGTCCCGTCGCCACCGATTGCTTTATCCTTAATAAGGAAGTAGTTAGCTCATTTTGAACTTCATATGCTAGCTTGGTGCTTTTCAGTGCGGCTACTTCTCGGCGCATTGCTGCTAATTCGGAAATTAGCTGTTCTTGTGATTTGTCGCGATCGCTCATTTTTCCCCTCCGCTATTCAAACGGGTAAAACTGGATTTAGCCACCGACTCATTTCCCGCAACAGCCGATTTAAATCTTTATATAAGAATTCTTGCTTCACCCACTGGCCTATTGCATCCAGGGGCGTAAATTCTCTTCCCGCTTGCCAGTTGACATCTTGCCCTAGGGGTGTTATGTGGGTTCCGGGTAAGGTAAGACTGACAACCATATTGGGAAAACGTTTTTGCAAGATGCCCATTAAGCTAGCTGTTTGGTCAATATCGTCGTTCTGAAATTTTATCAGCAAATTGCGGCGGATGCTATAGCGTTGAGCGATCGACTGGTTAGTTTCTGCTGGTGTTGGAGTAAACTCGATATTAAAAGCTGGGCTTAAATTGAGTTGTTCTACTAAGGGGATAGCTTGATGGGCGGGGTGATTATTATAGGACATGAGGATATTTCCTCCACGGGACACCTCGTATAAGCTACCAATGAGTAGATGTAGCTTGGAACCCATGCTGTGTCCGACTCCGTAGATGGGAAGATAGGCATTGGATAACTTGCCTGTTTTTTGCAAGCGATCGATAGTTGTTTCAAAGCTATCCAGGACTTCAAGGGCGATCGCGTTATGATCTAGTGTCTGCACAAATGGCGTCGCCACTACTAGATATCTCTTTTCTGCTAGCGCTGACAGCAACCAGCGATAGGTGAGTTGGGGTGCAGCGGCGGCAAAGGCACCTCCCAGAAAATGTACTATCCCGATCGGGCGACGGGGAATTAATACCCAGTTACCTGCTATCTCTTGCCAATCCATTTTACCTACAGCTGTTCTTTGATAATGTTGTCAGTTGGTAGTTGTTAGTTGTCACTGGTCGGTACGCGATCGACATGCATCCCGTCGAGTGGTAACTTATCTCTATTATATTATTAGTGTTGCACAAACTTCAAATTACTTTACAAATCATCAGCGATGTTAATTTTTTTAAATGAAAATTTTCTTTACCATCCCCTAGCCCCCACCCATCCACCCTTATCATACACATTGACTAACTACTTTCTCAACCGTATTTATACTAAAATTATCAGGGTCGGATAACTAATTTTTACCACGGTGGTGGACCGGGGACAAGGAATCTCAATTAGCTGAACACATGGACAAATGAGTATTAGTTATGCAAAACAATGTCGATCGCCCGATCGATCAAATGAACAGCATCCTCAGAGTAGTGATAGGTTTTCGTCTTAAATTTCATATCCTCCATTTGTTCGGGCTGTTTAGAAGGGAAATGCCCGTACTTGTCTTGATACAGTTGCAAGGTCAGGCGACCGATTTTCGTCCTCTGTCCTGTAGTTACTTGAATGCCCCGTTCTTTGATTCGCTTGGCGACGGAGACGGTTGCCGTGGTTGCACTCTTTGCTGTCGGCTTTTTCTTCAAGCTGTTAAATGTTTGGGTCAGTTCGGAGACTGTTGAGATCAATTGCGTTTGTAACTGAGTATATCGTCTAGCGGGTTTGTCGGTAGCCACGGCAATCTCTAAAGCCCTGGTCTGTCCGACTGCAATAAATGTACTGCTGGCGCGAGTCATGGTAGTATAGAGTAACTGGCGAGTCAGCATGTGGCGATTACTAAGCAGTAGGGGCATAATCACATAGGGAAATTCCGAACCTTGGGACTTGTGGCAGGTCAGACAGAATGAATGCATAATTTGTTCCAGTTCGGACTGTTTATAGGAAACGATCGCGCCCTCCTGAAATTCTACTCTTACCTGTTTATTTTCCGGGTCAACGAACACAACCTTGCCAGTTTCTCCATTCATCACGGTGGGTGCGATGTCGTAGCGATTTTTGAGTTGAATCACCCGGTCATTCACGCGGTAGACGACCTCATTATACTCTACCTCTGTGCTGTCGGGCAGTCGAGGATTAAAAATGGGCTGAAGCAGCTGATTGAGATTGCTAACGCCACAGATACCTTTCTTTTGAGGTGCTAACACCATCACAGATGCAGTTAAATCGACTTCCGTTGCTTTCATGGCAACTGCCAATTCCACAATTGCTCGGGCTGTGGCTTCCAGTGTCGGGGTTTCCCACATGGCGCAATCTCCCACATCCATCCACTGTTTTGCCTGCTTAAACTCGTGCAGTTTTGGTATTTTACCTCTGTTAACATCTTCTGCTGCATAGATAATCGGGCTTTCATCTCGCTGTCGATAGATAGTCTCCAATCGGGTTGTGGGCACCATTTCTGAGATTAGCAAATCTCGCAGCACCATCCCGGGCCCAACGCTGGGTAATTGGTCCGAGTGCTGTATTAAACCCTCACAAAGCTAATATTAGCCCTGCGCAAGTATAACATCGGCATCAGAGATGGTAATAACGCCATCTCTAACATCGAAGGCTACAGCCTGCAATGCTCTCAACATGATGTTAAGAGCGCCTACCCAATCTCTCGTAGCGGAGGGGTCCCGGAGCGTGCCTTATGGCCACAAGCCGGGCATTTATGAATTTTAGAGCCACCTAAATTCCTATGAATGTGGCCACACTTAGGGCAGGTTTTACTTGTGTACGCTTCATTACAACGAACCACCAGTACCCCTTTCCTTTTTGCTGCTTGTTCTAGATGTGAAGCAAACCGGCTCATGGCCCAAGTAAGCATATTCCTGACAGACTTCCGATTGATCTTTCTATTGGCTTTGACAACCATTTGAGAAGTTTCGTAAGTGGGAAAAAATATTAACTTATAGCTATTGACTAGCAGACTAGCAGCCTTTCGATGCAGGTCATCCACCAGTGAATGAATTTTGAATCTGAGCCGGTCGATTGCTTTGTTCAATTTGTAGCGCAGTCGCTTGTTTGTTTTTCCGCTGGCTTTCACTTTTCTTCCAAGTTAAACTAAGCCAGGGTGTTACCACCCCGACTCGTCTTCAGAACCGGACGTGAGACTTTCACCTCATCCGGCTCCTCAGCAATGCCATCCTTGTCATGGATACGGCAACTACCATCATTGGCAGTCTTTACGTCGTGGCAATGTTTGTGTAACAGTTGCAGGTTGTCCCACCGGTCCTTACCACCTAATGATAGCGGTTTGATATGGTCTACTTCCCAACTGTCACCGTTTCTGAATGTTAATCCGCATTGTTGGCATATGCCCTTTTGCCTCTTGAGTAGTTTAGCTACCCGGTTACTTAGCTCAGGGTTCTTGCCTAGTCTTGTGCTCCAATATGTGAGGTTCCCGTCGTATGGGCTTGCTTTTCCTTTTACTTTTACATGTCTCACTATCTCTGTACTTGCGTGTAGAGATAGTTCAATATTTCCATGTGCATCCCCGAACTCTGTCGATGCTCTGAATCGCCATTGTCCATCCTGACCTATTGACCAGTATTTCTTGGCTATCCATTGTGCCGACTTATTGGGGTGCCTCCTTTTTGCCCAATTCCACAGGATTCTCCATAGGTAATGATCCAACTCGGAGAATGTCTCCTTGCTTACCCCAGTTCTGAAGTAGTTTGCCCAACCTCGTATGATCGGGTTGAGTTTGCCGATCAGTGCCGCTTGTGGGGCTGTTTTATAACTGGTTACAATTGCGGCTAACCTTTCTTTGTGTTTACCTATGGATTTGTTGCTGGGTTTGATGAGGGTTTTGAATCCTAGGGGCTCCCCCTGCGTATTCTTTCCAGTTCGGTACTTGCCTACCTCAAATTGCCTGACGGTAAATCCCAGGAAGTCAAAGCCAGGGTTTTCACCACTCAGGGTGTGGGTAGTGTGAGTCTTTTCCGGTTTCAGTTCTAATCCGACGTCCCCTAACCATTCTGCCACGACTGTCTGCGCTTTCTCAATTATGTCGCGGTTCTCATGCAGGATCACAAAGTCGTCGGCGTACCTAACTACTGTCAGGGCTTTCCTTTTATCCCTTGCTTTCCCTGCTATATCCTTGACTCTTTCTTCTAGACCGTGTAGGGCAATGTTTGCCAATAGTGGCGATATTACTCCCCCTTGTGGGGTTCCCTTATCGGTGTAATGAAATTGTCCTGCATCAATCACGCCAGCTTTTAGCCAGGCGCGGATCTGTCTCCGAAAGATTGGTGAGGTATTCAGTTTTTTGAGCAGCGCCAAGTGGTCAATCCTATCAAAGCATTTGGCAATGTCTGCATCTAAGACCCATTTGGATTTCTGTTTGATGCTGTCGAATATTGCCGCTATTGCGTCGTGGCATCCTCGTCCCGGTCTGAAACCATATGAGTTGGGTTCCATATAGGCTTCCCATTCGGGCTCTAGCGCAAGTTTGACCAACCCTTGAAGTGCGCGGTCGTACATTATGGGGATTCCTAATGGACGTTTTTCGTCTCTCCCTGGTTTGGGTATCCACACGCGCCGTGCGGGCCTTGCCTTGTTTGAGATTCTTAACTGTCCTACCAGTTCTAGACGTTGCTTGGTTGTGAGGGATTTGACCCCGTCCACACCAGCAGTCTTTTTGCCTTGGTTTTCCTGTGTTACCCGTCGTACCGCTAAACATTTGGCTGACCAAGATTTGGTCAGTAACCTCTGAAGCTTGCGGACTGTCCGCTTATCACCACGTTCTGCCGCTCTGTAAATTCGCTTTTGCAGCTTGAAGACCTTCCGCTCTAGCTTGTGCCAGGGGATTGTCTTCCATTCATACATCGGTTTTTCTGCCGTGTTCATAACGTTTGTACTGCTACTTACAACTTCACAATTGACATTACCGTGAGGGCGTCAGCGTATCCTACCTATTATAGATAGGCGTTTGCTTCTCCTCTCAATCCTTCCCGGTCATGACCTGCCTAATGGAAGCAGAGGTTGCGCCTTTGGTGGCTACTCTATTTATCGACCTTAATAGAGAGCACATGACCGGGTTACTTCGTTCCTACAGATGATTGGTTGTAACTTTAGATGGATTCCTTACGCCGGGTTTATTGTCGATGCTTACTGGTCGGAACTCAATCCGCCAGCGACCTATATCCTTTCCCTTTTGGGCCAGTGTATCAGCCTTATTTCACTGGTTCTTGATTACGACGCTGCAAATCTTTGCTTTATGCTCATCATGGCTACTTGCTCGACGTTGACCGGTAAAGGCTACCGATCAGAGCGCCTTTCACTCCCGCTTTACGGATTGATGCCATCGCTACCGTAGGGAATGTGCTGTCACTCCTGCATCTGGAGGGGTGGACTTTCACCACCATCTTCTGTAAGTTGTCAGGGCTAATGTCACCCTGCTAGCTGTCCCCTATTTGACATGTGTCATCTAGTTTAAGCTAAACGAATCGCACTGAGTTTGTCAAGATGCAGGCACAGCCTTGTCAGCCGCCCGATGTCTCCCTTGCCAATCTCTAAGATGTTTTCACCGTCATAACCGGTCAAGAAAGTGCGGTTTCCAGGGTCGAGCGCAATCACCTTATCAGAACCCGTACTTACTACCGGTACATATGAGGGAAAGCAAGCAAACCATTGCCCGCGCTGGTACAGTAATTCAGTACCGTAAACGCATTTTTCTGGCAACTCATAACCTTTAGCTATAGCAAATTTCAGTTCGCCGACCTTTTTGGAAAACCAAGTGCCATTTCTGTACGCATCATTCTTAAACTGAATAGCCTGAGACTTACTTCTACAGGATTTGAATCGCAGCAAAACCTTGCCACCATTAGCTTTGCGAGATTGTCTACTAGCACTTTGGGCCTCACAAACTGCCTCTTGTCTGGTTTTCCCTAGGCACTTTGTCCATGAGTTTTTATGTTCACTTTGCAACTGCTGAATATACTGATCTAAAGACCGACCTTCTGGCAGTGCTTTGCCGCTATTATAAAACTCAATGCACTGATTGTAAACCCACCGGTAAGCCGCCAGCCATTGTTTCCAGATAGCGTGTAATTCGGGCTCGGGAAATAGCGGGATTTTTTGGACACTGTTAGGGGGAACATTCTTACTCTTCTTGAAGAGATTGCGCCCATATTTTTTCGACGTGTTTTTTTCTGTTTCACCAATAACACCAAGAACTGAGCATGTTGATGCTGAACATCTTATTTGAAACAAGCTCTTATTCTGAACTGCGCTACCGGTTACTGAAAACCAAGAGTTTGATTGCATTGCTGCATAGATATTTAGCCAATTTTCGTCATTGTCTACAATGTTTTCTGTAGGCAATGACAAACCGCTAGATATCCTGCTCGACAATTCATTCCAGAATGGGGACAAATTACCATCGTCTAAAGCTAATCCGGGCTGTAATCTCAAAAAGGAATTACGTTCCTGGATACTATCTGCGCAGGTCTTCAAATTATTGCTCAAAATCCCGACATAGCGCTCCTGCGTCGCGCACTGCGTATAAGGAATTACTTGAGACACGTGCATAGTAAATAGTTCTAGTTGACGACTAGACACCCTGCACTTCTCTTTCACTTTTCAATTTATTGAGGTTATAATGTTCGTGTATTCTTGTTGCGAGCAGTCAATGCTCGTTTCTTTTTCTAATTTATAATTAGAAAAAGTTCTGTCGAAAAGCGTGATAATACAGAGACTCTTATAATGTTTTGCTACCGACAAAAACGAATCGGTACTGAATTATTGTCAAAATCTGAGAGATGTGTAGGTTTTCGGGCACTTAGTTACAAGTCTAGCACTTAGGGGGCCTCGGGAGCCCGAACCCTAAAGGGTCCGGCTATGCAAACAAAGCCCGCCTAGGCGGGCTAGATTACAAAACACCAGATGCTCCCCCTACCAACTTCCCGTCCGGACCGACAATATGTAAAGATTTATTACAAACCACTGCATCAGGCATACAATCGGGAATGGCATCGTATAGGATGGTAGGAACTGACATTCCCGCTAACTGGAGCAGGGATAAATGACCGGTGTATCTCGTGCTCGACACTGGCAACATTACTGGAAGAGGGATAAATGACCGGTGCTACTCGATCGTAGTTAGTCGTTGAGATAGTAAAGGGGATATGGTCAGATGAGTGGTTCAAAAGTAATTTCTGTTGCCGCTGGCGCAGCACCTGCTACCGGTGCTGCTGTGTTGGCGGCGATCGCCCCAGCAGTAGGGGTCATCATGGCTACCGGTGCGGTGGTGGGGGCGGCGGGAACGATCGCCCATTTGGGGGTGAAAGCGGTGCAATCTTACCAGGACCGCCTGCGCCGGGAACGGGAGGCTGCTGAACGACGGGAACGGGATATTCAGCAGCGCATTGCCCAGGTGAGGGCCCGGGTTCGTTCTAGTTCTGGTCCCCCAAGGGTTTCTGTTAATTTGCCCCCACAAACTAATTCTTCGGCAATTGGATCTCAATCTTCAGATGATACTATTAAGGCGGCCCGTCGGGACGAGCAACGGCGGGTTGGCGAACTCAGATCTAGACTTCCTCAGGTGCGATCGGAGTATGAGGCTTTAATCTCTCAAGACCTCTTAGATGCCCAAACGGTACGGGATGCTTTGCAACAAACTGATGTTGCTCTCAATGCTGGTAATCTTTCTCAGGCCCAGGCCCATTTACAAGCCCTGGATGATGCTCGCATTCAAGTGATGCAGCAGCTCAAAACTGACTGGCTGGCCCAAATTGATTACCTCCACGAACGTCTTCAGCTATTGCGCGATCGCCTCCCTGCTTCGGTGAGCGATCGTTTGCAAAGGGCCATTGACGATGCTGGCAGTAACTGGCAGCAACTTACCGATGGGGACCTACAGGTTCTGCATCAGGAAATTAGCGAATTTGAGGCCCAAGCCGATCGCATTTGGTCTGCTGCGGAGAATTTGGTCAATTCTTGGACTGATGTGGGCTATGTGGCCCGAATTGCCGGCATAGAACAGGGAGATGTGGCGATCGAAGTGGAAACCCATGAGGGGGTGAATACCCAGATGCGGGTGCAGTTCGACGGTCAACAAATAGATCTGGAAGGCCCCCCCGAAGAGTCTAATTCTTGTGCCGATCGCACCAGAGAAGCGATGCAAATTTTTCAAGAACAGGGCTATTATTTGGAGTTGCGACCAAGTACCTAGAAACCTACACATCTCTCATATTTGAGGTCAACTTAAGTACGTTCGGGGCAGTTCTATGTAATTAAAGTATTATTTATTTACGTACAGTTACGGTTGATTGTCTGAGTTATATTGTATGTACAGTTATAAACACGAAGTTAATGAAGCTAATGCAATGCAGCAAAAAACGAGCATTTACTACTCTGACCGTCCTCAATTATAAATGAAGCATGAATATTAACTCCCAGCCCCGGCAGCTAACCTTTTGGGAGTATATCCAGAGTCCCAAAGAAGGTGCCGAAGAGAAGAGAAAACCACATCGTACCGAACGCCAGGTGGACAGCGCCGTTTCCTCAAAAGGGAGATTGAAAGATTTGCAGGCATCGAGTTGCCAACTACAACTGTTTGTGATGGAAGGGTCTCAAGTTATTCCCAACGTGACGATCTTGAGCGACAACCTGAATACTTGCGCCTCCACAACGAGGGCGCAGAATTTATTTCAGAAATTGTCGTCCGGCTCAATTTTAGACGGCGAAAATTTAAGTCCATTTTGGAACGAATTATCAAGCAGGATATCCAGCGGCTTGTCGTTGCCCACCGCGACAGACTCTGTAGATTGGGATGGGAACTGGTTGAGTGGTATTGCTTATACAATGCAGTCCAACTCGTGGTTCAAAATGTTCAGCAGCTCAGTCGGAAACAAAAGCTTGTTCAGGATATGTTGTCCAGCCTCCACGGTTTCAGTTGTCGGCTCTGCGGTTTGCGAAAGTACAGAAAAAAAGAAGGCTCTCCAGTACGGGAAGAATCCGTTACGACAAAGTAATAAGCCAAAACCAAACAGCGTACTTAAGATTCCTCTTTTTCCAGATCGAGAGCAGCATCTGATTTGGAAACAGTGGCTAGCTGCTTATCGCTGGGTTTATAATCAGTGTGTTGAGTTTTACAATCAGGGTCGGTCCCTGGCTCCTAAGCAGTCGTTAGATCAGTACATACAGCAGTTGCAAAGTTTACCCTTAAACTCATGGACGAAGTGCTTGGGTAACACCAGACAAGAAGCTGTTTGTGAAGCACTTTCTGCAAGTCGCCAATCCCGCAAAACTAATGGAGGTAAGGATAAGCTGCGTTTCCGCTCTTGTCAAAATAAATCCCAAGCTATACAGTTCAATCCCGGAGCTTATCGGAACGGAAAATGGTTTTCCACTAAAGTAAAAGGCACAACATTTGCGGTGGCAAAAGGGCATGAATTACCAATGAACTGTGAGTATGGAACCAAGCTTGTTTATCAACACGGGCAATGGTTCGGATGCTTCCCCCAACATTTACCAATAACTGAAACTGGTTCCGAGCGGGTGATAGCGCTCGATCCAGGCAATCGGACTTTTCTGACTGGCTATGATGGCGAAAATGTTTTAGAGATTGGCAAGGGAGATATCGGGCGGCTGACGAGGCTGTGCCTGCACCTAGACAAACTCATCGGCAGGAAAGTCAAAGCTAGTGGAAAAGTAAACAAACGACTGCGGTACAAATTGAACAAGGCAATTGCTCGGGGAAGATTCAAGATTCGCTCACTGGTGGATGACCTGCATCGCAAAGCAGCTAGTCTACTCGTTAATAGCTATAAGCTGATATTTCTACCTACTTACCAGACTTCGCAAATGGTTGTTAAAGCCAATCGCAAGATTAACCGTAGGTCTGTCAGAAATATGCTGACTTGGGCAATGGGGCGGTTTGCTTCTCATCTAGAACAGACTGCTAAACGTAAAGGAGTGCTCATAGTGCGCTGCAATGAAGCATACACTAGCAAAACTTGCCCCCAATGCGGTCACGTCCACAAGAAACTTGGTGGGTCTAAAGTCCACAAATGTCCTAATTGCGGTCACTCTGCCCCGCGAGATTGGGTAGGCGCTCTTAATATTATGTTGAGAGCTTTGCAGGCTGTCGCCTTCGATGTTAGAGATGGCGTTATCACCATGTCTGATGCCGATGTTGTACTTGCACAAGGTTAATATTAGCTTTGTGAGGGTTAAAGACAGGTGTGGGTGCTGAATTCCGAGACGATCTCCTATACGGGGTTTCCTATATAAACAGATTTCCTCTATACTGGTAGAAAAGCAGTGGGTTGGTACCGGCGAACGATGGTCCTGGGCCCGGGAAAATGCCCCGGTTGATTCCAGAAAGGAGAAATTTCGGGAAATATTTGGGAATAGGGTTGACATTATTGGGGGATAGGATGCTAAAATCAATTTGCGGATGAAAAATTTTGGGCGATCGGGGGTATAATAATGAATGTGGTGGCAGAGGCGCGTTAACGATCGCTTGCCACCAGATTTGCTCTTGCCAAAAGGGGATGCCCCGGGTGTAAAATGGGAAATCATCCACCTTTTTCCAGTCACCAAATCACCGGAGGTGTCACCATGATTGCCAAACCCCGGCGGCCCTGGACAGGGAAAGTTCTAGCGATCGCCCTAACTCTCTCGGGTATTATAGCATGTTCTACCCAGGAAAGTCAAGTAAAATATAGCATTTCGACTAGCTTCAGATGTATGCCATACGAAGACAGTTTGGGAACCTTTGCGAAAAGAGGTAATGCGATTTCAGAATTCCCGATGATCGCCTGGAATACTACAGAGTTTGGATCGGACTATTCACCAGAGAAACGTTGCAACATTGTTTCCCAACGCTTGACTAGGGCGGTGGCAGACAATGGCGAGATGTTGAGCAATTTGGAACTCACTACTGGTATGCTAAATGATTATCCAGTAGTTTGCTTCGTTACCAACAGGTCTGAGAAATGTAAAGATAGCAATCTTCTGTTCACCCTGAAGCAGGAGAATGCCAAAAACCCCCAAAAGGTCCTGGCAAAGATGACCCTTTTTGGTCATGGGAAAGCCGGAAAGGATGAGATAATAGATGAAGAAATTTATCCCGAGTCCATTTCTTTGGAAGAGTTGGTCGATCGGCATTTGCCACAGGATAGCGGTTGGTAAATTTGGTACTCGGCCTCGCCGCCGAACGCCGCCGAACCCTAAAGGGTCCGGCTACATGAACAAAGCCCGCCTGCGCGGGCTATATACATGTATAGGGCTATGCACCGGGTGTGGTCAAAACCAGTTGATCGTTCATGGGCTTTCCCAGTCGTGGGATCCCCCCAACCCCGTTAAAAAGGGGGGGGCCTCCGGAAGCCCCCCCTTCTGCAAGCTTCTGCAAGGGGGGGGGGTTGGGGGGGATCCGCCGCAACTACTTTTGACCGCACCCCTATGCACCTGATGCCCGCCGTTCATTCAAAAGAGAAAATGTTTGCAGTCGGTTTTCAACCGACTTCAGCTATTAGCAGGGGGTTTGAACCCCCTGCGGGCCCCGGGACAAACCGAGAAATTGAAGGTTAAAGAAGATGTCGAGATTATCAGCCATTATCCTTGGTACTACCATCGCCCTAGTGCAACCGACCATCGCCTGGGCCCAAGATGTCTATGACATCGCCAAGGAAATCACAGTTTTCATCGATGGCTGTAGTAGCGGTTCGGGGGTAATTTATGACAAAAAGGGCAATACTTACTACGTGCTGACAGCATATCACGTGGTGGACGAAAACCCAAGATTTTGTCGAGTGATTACGACCGATGGGGAATCATACGACCCCGGACCTGATAATATTGAACACATCGGTAGCTTAGATTTGGCAGTGGTAAAGTTTGTCAGTAATAAGAGATATCAAGTCGGCACCTTGGGGGACTCTCAGTCAATAACCATTGGCAAAACAGTTTACATCGCCGGGGCCCCCCCATCTAATCCAATACTGGAAATGGAACGCACCATCAGGGTAAGTGAGGGAAAAATAATCGGTAGGGCTTCACAAGCTTCGGAAGGCTATACTTTAATTTATGATAATACTACGCGCGGGGGCATGAGTGGCGGTCCTATCCTGAATA
>JBFRWI010000126.1:0-42181 GCA_051439505.1 Hormoscilla sp.
AACGGATAAACGGAGGACTGAAGTCCTCACTTGCATTCAGTCATTTGCTTTCCGAAAGAATGCTCAACTGCACGACATCCCTGTCTTTTAAGGGTTTGCCACTGCGAACTACAAACCTTTCTCCTGGTTCTAAGCCAGATGCGATTAATGCTTGTCCGTCCGCCCGATCGCCTATAATTACCTGACGTGCCTCTGCTTGTGCCTGCCGATCTTGGACCGTGACTACAAATAAGGTGGCGATATTGCCTTCAATATCTGACAATGCTGTGGCCGGAACGACTACTCCCTGACTGTTCCCAGATGTAAAGCTTACTCGTGCTAGCAGTCCGCTGCCCAGACGCCCGTTAATATTAGGAATGGTAACTTCTACCGGCACCTGTCGGGCCACCGGATCGGCAGCAGGGGAGATGCGGGTGAGGAGACCGGGAAATTCGCGATCGGGAAATGCGTCCAGCTTGACTTGCACTGACTGTCCTATGCTAATTTTATCCAGTTGCAATTCAGAAATATTCACTGCTACCTTTACTTGAGAAAAGTCTCCCAGCTTGACTATTTCATCCCCTTCACGCACCAGGTTGCCCGGTTCGGTGGTTTTAGCTTTGACAATACCGGTGATCGGAGAAATCAGTTTAGCATGAGACTGGCGTTCTTCTGCTTGGGCGATCGCAGCTTGTTGGGCGACAACGCGCTTGCGGGCCGCTGCGACAGCTTCTTCCTGGATGCTGACTTGTGCTTGGGCAGAACGCAGGATCTGTTGAGCGGCGCGAGCAGCAGTTTGGGCCAACTCGGCATCTTGTTGGGAAACTGCTCCTTCTTGGGAGAGGGTTTGCAGTCGCTGGGCATCAGCGTTTGCCTGTTCCAATTCTACTCGCGCTTGCTCTACTCGCGCTTCTGCTTCTAATACCTGATTTCGGGCCCTCGCTATTTCTACTGCCCGTGCGGATAGTTCCGCTTGGGCCTCCATCACCTCCGCCACCGGTAGCCTATTATCCAGCTGGGCCAGAACTTGACCGCGAGTTACCTTGTCCCCCACATCTACTCCCAGAAACAGCAACTGTCCTTCCGTTCGCGATCGCACGGATACTTCCTGTATGGGTTCCGTCGTACCGGTGTACTCTAACCCTGTCGATAGGGATCCCGTTCGGGCGATCGCCACATCAACAGGGATCTTTCTTTTGCTAGACTCTGCCGGAGGGGAGTTAGACCTTGCTTCTGCTTGCTGTTTGGGGATCGTGCCGCAACCCGCAGTCCCCATGAGAATTGCTACCAAGATTGCTTGGGGCCAAAGCTTGCCTAATAGAAAACTTTGTGCTATTTTAGATGGACCTAGTTGCCTCATGGTATTTTGCCCCCTTGTCGCCTCAGAATTTATCCTGCATGACGGGCAACACTAGCTGTCCGTCCCTTCTTTCTCTATTCCCTGCCTTTAACCACAGATCCGTTCTATTCCAGTATAAACATTAAACCGCTGCTCGCGCAAGAATCCCACTAAAGTGATGTTGAATTCCCGGGCCAGAGACACTGCTAAACTACTAGGTGCGGACACTGCACAAACTATCGGCACCCCCGCGCGTAAACTTTTCTGTAATAGTTCAAAGCTAGCTCGTCCGCTGACCATGATTATATGATTACTTAAGGGCAACTGACCGCTGAGGAAAGCGGTACCTATTAATTTATCCAGGGCATTGTGACGCCCGACGTCCTCTTTTAAGGATAGCAACTCTCCCGCCCGATCGAATATTGCTGCCGCGTGCAAACCTCCCGTGCGATCGAATATCTTTTGGGCAGCCCGGAGTTTTTCCGGTAAACTGTAGATCACTTCTGCTGATACCTGTAGCCCAAGTGGAATTGCAGGACAACCCTGCACTCGCAAATGTTCTAAACTAGCTTTGCCACAAACTCCACAAGCGCTAGTAGTATAGAAATGACGTTCTAAAGGTTGCAAGTCGGGCATTAATCCATTTTTGAGTTTCACGTTCACAATATTATAACGTTGTTCCCCGTCTACCTCTGGATCTACACAATAGCCTATCTGTTGGATATCTTCCCGCTTATTTACCACATTTTCACTGTAGAGGAAACCTGCTGCTAGTTCAAAGTCCGCACCGGGCGATCGCATGGTTACTGCTACAGTCCGCTGGGGAGATACCAGGCGAATTTCCAGAGGTTCTTCCGTGGCCAGGCGATCGTTTTTCACACGTTTTCGACCATTTTCCACCACCCATATTTGCGTTTTTGCTTGACTGCTGTTCATGGTTAATTGTTCATTGTTAGATAATAGCTATAGCAATTTATTAAAGTTGCGATAGAGAAAAAACCTACCCTCTCGTCCCTCTCGTTCCCAGCTTCTACCTGGGAACACGTGAGTTCGACGGATGCTCAAACCCTGATTTCTCATCGGGTTCTCAATGGCTGAAACCCCCATTATTACGTAGATTGTACCTTAACTACGAACTACGAACTACGAACTACGAACTCACGTTGGGAACGGTCTTTTGAGGCTCCCACCTCCTTAGAATCTGTGCTACCGTCAAGTAGATCATATATTTTTTAACATCCTATAATTATAATGCTTAAGCTAGCATTATAGGTAATGGTGGGCGGTGCCCACCCTACGGATATTATCCATTCGCAATTTTCAATTCGCCATTGTCAATTTTCAATTCACAATTCACAATTGACAATTATCCAATTTTACCAGAGTATTGTAATCGGGAATAGCAACTTCAGGCGATCGCCTCTTGGGATCCAGCAGCACATTGCCCTCGGGCCAATGGACTTGCAAATTACCGGGTTTGATCGGTGCGGTATAAACTCGTCCCTTGAATTCACCTAAATTATTCTTCAGCAGCACCCCATCTCCATCCTTTAACCCCAACTTGTCCGCATCTACTTTACTCATCAACACTGCATCTCGGACGGCACCGTTCAAAGCATCCTTCTGGGCTTGGATCATGCTATTAAACTGCTTGCCTCGGCGGGTCGCTACCCGAAAATATCCTGCTGGTAAATCTTGCTTGGGTAGAGACAAGGGCGTGAAATGCGCTTTGCCATCCGGGGTTGGAAACTGCCAACCAAAGCATAAATGAGAACCGCCGTACTGAAACTGATCTCCCGCCGACTCTAAATGCTGAATTCCGGCATACTGGGGACAAGTTAACGCAATCTCTTGACGAATTTCCGCTGTGTCATGAAAATTAATCTTATCTGCTAGTTCGGGGCGCGATCGCCCGGCCAATTCCACAAACACTTCCCATTCCGGACGCGCTTCGCCAATGCGGGGTCCGGGAATTTCCGGACTGAAAATTACTCGTCGTTCCGTGCTAGTTTCGGTTACTCCTCCCGGCACTTCATAGCGAGTCATGGCGGGTAATAACAGCACCGTGTCCGCAGGTTCCACAAGCATTTGACTGGAACAGATAATATCCATATGTACCCGCAGGGGCACCTGGGCCAAAGCAGACTGCACGAGATCCGGTTCGGGCAAAACTTCCAAGAAATTCCCCCCGACTGAGAATAGCAGATCCAGGTTACCCTCAGCAGCAGCATCAATCATTTCCGTTGCCGTCAAACCCTTAGTTGTCGGGACGGGAAAACCCCAAACTTCGCTCAACTGCGCCGCATTTTCCGCTGTTATCGGTTTCCCGCCAGGAAAAACTGTCGCATAGCATCCCATTTCCGCCCCACCTTGGACACCGGAATGTCCCCGAATGGGCATTAAACCACATCCTTCCCGACCCACAAAACCTTTAGTCAAGGCCAGGTTAATAATTGCCCGCACGTTATCTTCACCGCATGCATGCTGAGTAATGCCCATACTCCAGACAAATACAGCTTTCTGGGCCTCGTTGACCATCTGGGCGAAAGCATACATGTCTTCTCGGGAAGCGCCAGACATCTGTTCTAACTCCTCCCAGGACTGGCCTTCTAACTCTGCTTTTAATTCATCAAATTCGGTCGTGTGCCGTTCGATGAACGACGAGTCTACCCAGTTGTTCGCGATCGCGTGTTTGATAGTGCCATTCAGAAAAGCAATATCTCCCCCCACGTTCACCAGAAAGAAATCTTCGGCAAACTTAGTGCCAAACAGGGCACTTTCCACAATAGAAGGCACCCAGTAACGTTCCATCCCCGGTTCCCGGTAAGCATTGATCACCACTATCCGCGTCCCCGCTTTCTTGGCCCAGTGAAGATATTTTACCGTCACGGGCTGATTATTCGCCACATTGGAACCAATGAAGACCAATAAGTCCGTGCCGATCCAATCTTTGTAAGAACAGGTAGTCGCCGCTACCCCCAGGGCCGACTTCAGTCCCGCCGTACTGGGAGAATGGCAAATTCTCGCCGCATTGTCAATGTTGTTGCATCCCAAGGCCCGCACTGCTTTCTGGGCGCAGTAATATGTTTCGTTAACCGTGCCTCGGCTGGTAAGATAGAAACTCAGGCGATCGGGCGTAGTAGCTTTGATGCGACTGGCAATTATTTCCATTGCCTCATCCCAGCTTATCCGACGAAAACCCTTCTCTCCTTTTGTACGGATCATGGGATAGGGTAAACGTCCCATCTCTCGCAGTTGAGCACTTTTCTGACCTTGTAACTGTTCGACATCCTCTAAAACTCGCGGATCGAAAGCTGGCATAGTATTCATGCGCAGCAGTCGCAAGCGGACATTACAGACATGAATACCATCTACAGTCCAGTCTTGCATCCCCGTTGTCCCCAAGGCGCAACCGTCACAGACACCTTGGTTGAGGATATCCCAAGCATAAGCGAAATTATCTCGGCTGAGCCAAGCTGCCCGAAAGACTTCCCAGTAATTGTTGGGGTATTGTTCCCCCAGTCCCAAGGGTTTCCAACTGGCCCAATGGGCGGGAGTCCAAGCTTTTTGGGGTTTCCGTAACATATCTTTACAAATCAGTTAGTCTTGACCGATATATAGTATCATATAGGGGTTGACGTGGTTAGCAGCAAGTTCGGGATTGTCCTAGATTTGTGTCAAGCCTGAGATCCTGCTGACTGCAACAGTGTTAACTGATGACTGCAAGACTACCTTATTGATTGAAGAGTCACAATTGTAATCCGAACATGCTACAAACCAAAATTGTTGACAACCTGAGCAAATTACCAGAATCTATACAAGAAGAAGTGCTGCATTATGTAGAGTTTCTCGTCGAAAGATACGCTCAAAAGATAAATGAAGAAGATGTTATCAAACCGAAGCGCAAAGCCGGGGCATTAAAAGGTACGTTTGTTTTGCCGCTTCCGGATTATTTTGATGAACCGCTAGAGGATTTCAAGGAGTACATGTAATGAATTCGCTGCTTCTAGATACTCATCATTTATTTGGTTTTTGGAGAATGATTCACATCTACCAGTTGCTACAAGGCAATATATTGAATCCGCTGATATCAAATTCAAAGGTTGTGGGAATAGCAGACAGACGATCGGACCGGGGGACGCTACCATCGGGGATTGCCACTAAACCTTAATTTATTCTTAAACTTGTTGGTTGCTGACCAATTTGGTAACCAAGACTACAGTTGTCTCCGGACCGATCGTCATAGGATCGCCATCTAGTCTCGAACAGGGGTAGAGTAGCGCAATGACAAGTAGAGTTGGTCGGCGTAAATTTATATTATCTAGTTCGGCGGCCCTGGGAACGAGCCTTCTCCTGAAAGCTTGTGGTGGCGATCCACCTAGCAACTCAGATACTATCAAGGTGGGAATTCTCCATTCCCTCAGCGGCACGATGGCTATTAGCGAACAGAGTGTGGTGGATGCCGAAAAGCTAGCAATTGAGGAGATTAATGCCACTGGTGGGGTATTGGGTAAGGAAATTCAGCCAATTGTGGAAGATGGTGCTTCTGACTGGCCGACCTTTGCAGAGAAGGCCAGAAAGTTGATCGATCGGGATCAAGTTGTAGCGGTCTTCGGTTGCTGGACATCGGCCAGTCGCAAGGCAGTGCTGCCAGTGTTTGAAGAGAAAAAACACATGCTCTGGTATCCCGTACAATACGAAGGGCAGGAATGTTCTAATAACATCTTTTATACGGGGGCAGCGCCAAATCAGCAAATCGAACCTTCGGTTGATTGGTTGTTGGCAAATAAGGGGATAAGGTTCTTTTTGGTGGGGTCGGATTATGTTTTCCCCCGCACTGCTAATACGATCATTAAAGCACAGTTAAAGGCCAAGGGCGGTACGATGGTAGGGGAAGATTACCTCCCCCTGGGGAACACGGAAGTGACAGCGATCATTACTAAAATCAGACAGGCCCTTCCTAATGGCGGCGTGATCTACAATACTCTGAATGGTGACAGCAATGTGGCATTCTTCAAGCAGATGCAAGGGGCGGGTTTAGGACCCGATAAGTATCCGGTGATGTCCGTGAGTATTGCGGAAGAGGAAGTGAAGGCGATCGGGGTAACATACTTGAAAGGTCACTACGCGGCCTGGAATTATTTCCAAACTGTGAATACCCCTGCGAATCGGAAGTTTGTGAATGCGTTTAAGGCCAAGTACGGTCAAAACCGGGTGACGAATGACCCCATGGAAGCGGCTTACATTGGGGTTTATATGTGGAAGCAGGCGGTAGAAAAGGCGAGGACTGCTGAGAATCTAGAAGCGGTCCGCAAAGCAGCTTACGGTCTGACTTTTGATGCCCCGGAAGGGAAGGTGACGATGAAACCAAATCATCACCTGGCTAAATGGGTGCGCATTGGTCAGGTCAAGGATGATGGCATGTTTCAGATTGTTAATTCCACGGATAAGGCGATCGATCCCGTTCCCTGGAATCAATTTGTAGCGGAAACGAAGGGCTTTGCTTGTGACTGGTCCGACGAAAGTAAGGGCGGCAAATATAAGGTGTAAACTGTAGGGTGGGCACCGCCCACCTTATTGTAAATTGTAAATTGAGAATTGAGAATTGAGAATTGAGAATTGAGAATGGAAAATGGAGAATTGAGAAGAGGATATAGATTAAACAGGTTATTCTCCATTTAGCAATTAACAATTAGCAATTAGCAATTAGCAATTAGCAATTAGCAATTAACAATTAGCAATTAGCAATTAACAATTAGCAATTAGCAATTAGCAATTAGCAATTAGCAATTAGCAAAGAGGATAAAGGTGGAATTACTGTTAGAAGGAATATTTAATGGGATTAGTATTGGGGCGGTGTTGCTGATCGCGGCCCTGGGTTTGGCGATCGCCTTCGGGCTGATGGGGGTGATTAATTTAGCCCACGGGGAGTTGATGATGCTGGGGGCCTATACAACTTTTGTCGTGCAAAATGGCTTCAAGTTGCTGGGCGGTCCTCTGTTTGAAATTTACATTTTTGCGGCAATACCGGCGGCTTTCCTAGTGGCAGCAGCGGTAGGTTTACTGTTAGAAAGATCTGCGATCAAATATCTTTACGGACGTCCTTTGGAGACTCTGTTGGCAACTTGGGGGGTGAGTCTGATTTTGCAGCAGTTTGTCCGCAGCGTCAGTTGGCAGATGGTAATTGGCATGCTGCTGTTTTGCTTGCTATTTTGGGGCGGGTTATGGATAATATCTCGCCAACGAGAAGATTTCCCTCGCATTCGCAATTGGGTTATATTGATAATGTTACCATTGTCGGCGGGAATAGCCGGGGCGACGGCGGCTTTGCTAGGACAGGTTTTCAAGTTGGCAGTCACGCAACCTTGGTTTGGGGCCCAAAATGTGGACGTGACGGCACCGGAATGGTTGCGGGGGGGCTTGGCATTGCCCCTCGGAAATAATTTTCAACTGTCTTACGTGAGGCTGTTTATCATTGGGCTAACTGTCCTTTGTATTGTCGGCATTTATCTGTTCTTGCAGCGATCGCCCTGGGGTTTGCGGATCCGGGCGGTGACCCAAAACCGCAGCATGAGTGCCTGCTTGGGCATTCCTACGAATAAGGTTGACGCCCTGAGTTTTGCCTTGGGTTCGGGGTTGGCAGGGGTGGCCGGTTGCGCTATTAGTTTGCTGGGTTCTGTGGGACCAAATACGGGACAAAATTATATCGTGGATGCTTTTATGGTGGTGGTTGTAGGGGGCGTGGGAAAGTTGGTGGGCAGCATTGTGGCCGCGATCGCGATCGGGACGACTAGCTATTTGATCGGTTCTGGTACAATTGCTTTAATGGTCACGGATATAAAACCTCTGAGTGATTTCTTTACGTTCTTTGCGACAACTAGTATGGCCAGGGTGATGGTCTTCGCCCTGATAATTGCTTTTCTGCAAGTTCGCCCCGCTGGCATGTTTCCTCAAAAAGGTCGCACTGTTGATGCTTAAAGAATTAAAAATTAAAAATTAAAAATTGCCAAACCAATTGGAAAGAAGGATATCAATATTTCTCGGTTAAGTATTTTATTTGTCATTGCGAGGGGGGGGACATAGCGATTAACTTATGGGAAATTGAGTTAACCCCCCCCCCGAAGCAATCTCATGGGTCGTCGGGGAGATTGCTTCGGGGGATCCAAACGACGATCCCTAAAATGTCGGTTTGGGTTTACCCCTCGCAATGACAGATTATTATTTGAATGGGCGACAGCTTAGAACCTATAGGTACTGCGCGACTTGGGAGTGCTAAATAATGCTAGATTTAGTTTTAGGACGCGGGATTAGAAAAAAAGGCCAAGGCCGCAAGCTATTGCTGATGGAGGCGGCAGTGGTGGGGGCGATCGCCTTGCTGCTAATCTTAATCATGCCACTGATGCTGTCGGAGTTTCGCCTGAATTTGCTGGGGCGTTTTCTGGCATTGGCGATCGCGGCCCTGGGCATCGACCTAATTTGGGGCTATACTGGCATGCTAAGTCTGGGTCATGGGGTCTTCTTTGCCCTGGGGGGATACGCGATCGCGATGCACATCAAGCTGCAAATACCGGCGGATGGGGGCACCCAACTGCCAGAATTCATGAGTCTGTACGGAGTCACGGAATTACCCTGGTTTTGGCAAGCATTTGACTCCTTTTTATTTGCGATCGCTGCTGTGGTCATTATACCAGCTATTCTGGGAACAATACTGGGCTATCTGGTATTCCGCAACCGCATCCGGGGAGTTTATTTTTCCATTCTCACCCAAGCGACAACGATCGTATTTTTCAACTTCTTCAACGGTCAGCAAAAGTTAATTAACGGCACTAATGGCTTAACTTCTTTCAAAACAATTTTGGGTACCAGAGTTAATGACTCCAAAACTCAGTTAGCATTCTATGCTATTACAGTGCTATTGCTGGCCATAACCTATGCCCTCTGTCGCTGGCTGACTAGCGGACGCTTTGGACGCTTACTGGTGGCAATTCGGGATGATGAAAGTCGCGTGCGTTTTACCGGTTACAACCCCACGGGCTATAAGGTTCTGGTATTTGCGATCTCTGCGGGGTTGGCGGGACTGGCGGGGGCGATGTTTACCCTGCAAACTGGAATTATTTCTCCCAAAGCGATGGATATTGCTTTCTCCATTGAAATGGTAATCTGGGTAGCAGTGGGGGGTCGCGCTAGCTTGGTGGGTGCGGTTATGGGTACCCTGATCGTTAACTATGGGAAAAGCTTGTTGTCCGAACAGTTTCCCCAAGTCTGGCTGTTTTTTCAGGGGGCTTTATTTCTGCTGGTCGTGACCGTACTTCCCAATGGTGTCGTTGGTTGGTTGCGCTTTCAGGGCCTGGAAAAAGTGCGATCGCACCTTTTTGGGAAGCAAGTTGTCACCTATCCCAGTTTAGCGTCAGACCCTGAAGTGCAGCGGGAACGGGAATTATTGGAAAATAAGACAATAGATGATTGAGAATGTCTAAGTGGATAAGCTGTGATGCATTTAAATTGCATAGTCTAAAATTGCCGCTATAGCTGAAACCGTCCCCTGTTGTGAGTTGCCTCGATTTTACCTCCGGCCCCAACATGCAGTAACCTACCTTCCGCACGACATGTAGTACGTGATGATTACAAACATTGTGATTTTGCGAAGCAAAAACTTCATATCCGTATAAAAAATCTACGTCTAGTTTGCTCACTTGTCAGATATAGTACGTATTCCCAAAAGTAGGACAATTGTCAGATAACAGAGAAATTACGTATTCCAGAGCATGTGATAACTTGTCGTGCGGAAAGTGGGCAGTAAAGTTGGTATCTTTATAGCGAGAGTATCCGATAGTTGACCAAGGAGATGTGATTATGTCTAAAGTTTCTTGGTACATGGTCTATGTTGATAAAGATCCTGATGATATTTACAAAGGTTGGGGTTGGGTAGAGATGAAAGTTGAGGATAGTAAAAAGTTTAACAACCTAACTAGGGATCCAGAGTCCTACACTGTAAAACTTCCCCAAATGCCTTTGGTAGAGCGATGGAAAATAGTCAACAGTGGAAATCTACCATCTAGAGGTAAAGGTGGAACAAAGAAATTTAATATCAACATAAACGGTGAAATTATTACTGTTCGTGCTCAAAAATCATTAACGAATAAAGCCGTATGTGCTTGGGTTAAGTCTTGGGCACCTCCGAACACAAAAATTATTACACCCGGAAATAGAGAACTCTCACTTGATGGGGAAAAATTAACTCATGAGATTCATTTCATTTACTTCATTCTCAACAAAGATAGTAATGCGATAAAAATTGGTAGAACGAAAAATATAGATAGCCGAATGAAATCATTACAAACCTCTAGTCCTGCCAAACTAGAGTTACTGAAATCTATATCGGTTCAAGGTCAGGACAAGGCTCAAGAACAAGAACTCTCCCTTCATAAGCAGTTTGACGATTTGAGAATTAACGGAGAGTGGTTTAAAGCTGAATCTCGTTTGGTGAATTACATAAATCAGTTATGACAACAAACCGGGTGTGGTCATGCATTTGTTGGTTCCGATCCCCCCCAAACCCCCCCTTCCAAAAGGGGGGGCCTTCCTGAAGCCCCCCTTTTCAAGGGGGGTTTGGGGGGATCCGGCGACTGGGAGGGCCGTCCGAACGATCAACGGGTTTTGACCACACCCGTACCTGAGTTGCTAAACTATCAAATAAATACTCGTTAAATTAAACCAAAAATGTTATCATTATCAACGGGTTTTGACCACACCCGTTTAATTTGGCCGAAAGTCATTTCATTCCATTATTGTCATCGAACAGGATCTGGAATTTGTCCGCCAAATGGATCCCAAGGGGACAGGTGGGCAATGCCCACCCGACATGCTTAATACTGGGGTACCGAGGGATCGACTTCTTTACTCCAGGCTGTAATGCCGCCTTTGACATTAATGCCTTCTATCCCAGCTGCTTTGAGAATACCCAAGGCTTTAGCAGAACGCCCACCCATCTTGCAATGAGCGATCAACTTGTGACCGTTGAGCGCTTGTTTAACCTTCTCGACGCCTTCACCCCGTTCAATTTCCGGTAATGGCACGAGGATAGAACCGGGAATCTTGGCAATTTCGTACTCGTGGGGGTTGCGAACATCCACCAGGACGAAATCATCCGCGCCACTATCCATCAATTGCTTGAGTTCGGTGACGGTCATTTCCTGTATTTCTGCTTGTTGTTTTGCTGCTTCCATCTTTGCTTGAGGAATTCCACAGAATTGTTCGTAATCAATTAATTTCTCAATCACCGGACGCACTGGATTGGGTCGTAATTTTAGTTCCCGGAATGTCATCTTCAGAGCATCATACAGCAACAGGCGTCCGCTGAGGGTCGTACCCTTACCCGTGATAATTTTAACTGTTTCTGTTGCTTGGATGATACCAATCATCCCAGGCAAAATCCCTAAAACCCCTCCTTCTGCACAGGATGGCACCATTCCCGGCGGTGGGGGTTCGGGGTAGAGGTCGCGGTAGTTGGGACCTTCTTCGTAGTTGAAGACTGTTGCTTGACCTTCAAACCCGAAAATCGAACCATAGACGTTGGGTTTATTCAGCAGCACGCAGGCGTCATTCACCAGATAGCGGGTGGGGAAGTTATCCGTGCCATCCACGACAATGTCATAAGGTTCAATGATGGACAGGGCGTTTTCCGAACTGATGCGGGTATTGTACAGGTCTACTTGGCAGTTAGGATTGATTTCGTGAATCCGATTTTTGGCTGATTCGATTTTGGGTTTGCCTACCCAAGATGTGCCATGGATCACCTGACGTTGCAGGTTGGAACTATCCACCACATCAAAATCGACAATGCCGATTCGTCCTACTCCCGCTGCGGCCAGGTATAGCAGCTGGGGCGAACCGAGTCCACCCGTGCCAATGCACAAGACCTTGGCCGCTTTTAGCCGTTTTTGCCCTTCCACTCCGATTTCCGATAGGATCAGATGGCGGGAGTATCGTTCGTATTCTTCTTTGGTGAGCTGGATTTCCTCCAGATTGGGATTGAGCATAGCGATGTCTAAGATTATTGCGCTGTGTCGAGTTTTACATTTTAACCAGGTTTGTACCCTAGCTTGGTTCTATCTTAAGGATTTTTTCGGGTTGGAATTGGCGATCGCCATCCAGACACCAGCATCTGAGGTCTGCTCCGATGTCTCCGGGATGCTTCGCAAAAACCCCGGAGACATCGGCCTTTCCTCTTTGGACTGATACTATTATATAGGAGTATTCCTCCCAGGCGATCGCCCGATCGAACTCTGATGGCAGGGCGGGGTGGTCCGGGTGGGAGTGATAGACGCCGATGATGTCCAGATCGCGATCGCGTGCTTGTTTTTGGACTGAGAGTAGGGTGTCGGGGGCAATGGAGTATCGTTCGCGTCTGGTAGTACCCAGTTTCGCTGACCCTGTAATTTCACTGAAAGCTTGGGCAGCGCTGTCATCCCAACTGTTTTCCGTTGGCAAAACTTCTATGAGAGTTTTGACATCTCCGGATATCTTACCTAATAGCAAGCCACAGCATTCTGACGAATACCTACTTTCCGCGTCCGCTTTTATTTCCTGGAGATGGTGAGGTTGGACTTTGATTACCATAGTTCGTAATAATTGAATGGTCAATTGAAATAGTTATAGCTGTCCGTAAATAGAAAAATACTGCTTTTCAATTTTCTTGCAGCCAGCGGCGCAACGGTTGCAGACAGCGGCGCAACGGTTGCAGACAGCGGCGCAACGGTTGCAGACAGCGGCGCACCGGTTGCAGACAGCGGCGCAACGGTTGCAGACAGCGGCGCTACTGTTCCCTCGGATGTGGTCATATGGTGCAAGATATGAGTTAAAACAGACTAAAAACATTGTTATCTTAGCTATGATTTCGACTGGACTAACGCTCTAGATGGTGTCCTTCCATAAGTTGCGAATGGAAGCTATAAAGACGCTGCACCATCTCTACAGCGCTCTAGCTATTCATCAAAATAAACTGGGTAAATCACCATTTTCATAATCAACATCAATCGAATTGCCATTTTCGGCAGATGCTCTTGCGAGGCGATCGCATTCTTCATTGAAGTGGTTGCCGTTGTGTCCTTTGATCCAATTCCAATTGATATCGTGCTTTTCACAGCAAGTATCAATTTTTTGCCATAAATCAATATTCTTGACTGGTTTTTTGTTTGTAGTTTTCCAGCCATTGCGCTTCCATGACTTAATCCAATTTGTTATGCCTTGCTGCACGTACTTAGAATCAGTAAACATCTCTACATGACAAGTAAATTTCAGTGAATTTAATCCGGCAATGCAACCCAGCAATTCCATGCGATTGCTAGTGGTTTTGCGAAAACCATCACTAACTATTTTTTGATGTTCGCCATAAATCAAGATTGATGCGTATCCTCCTTTTCCAGGATTTCCCAAACAAGAACCATCTGTGTATATTTGGACATTTTTCATTTTTCTTGCTCCTTGATTTTATTTAACGTGGGTTATACTTCAGGGCACTGGTATTGATGTAGTACGAGCTGGTAAGTAGGCGTGCCTTGGTAAACTTAATTACGATAAATTGATGCATGAATCAATTATTTTGATGCTCCGACTCTAACATTGGTCTAGTAATCGCGTTCCTATTTCTTGGGCGATCGGGTGTCATGTGAAATGGCAGCAACCCCTTGCTTGTCTGGAACGCTACCGGCATACTTATATTAAATCCGGATTTTTGCGCAGGCTCCGGGATGGGACGATCGGTTCGTAGTAAGCGCTTTAGCGCTTGCTTAGCTGTGCTATTATCTTATCCCAAAACTCCTACAATTGTCAAGGGTGGATCTCGCTCGATACCTGTAGTCCTAGTCAATGCCCAGAAAGGGAGGGGAGCATCTCGATTTTATCAAAGATAACAATTTCTCCTCTTCTATCTCCATCATCTCCGTCCCGAACCGTCATTTCCGTCATCTACATACCCACAATGAGATACACCGGTTGGGTTGAGGCACGAAACCCAACCTACGAACTGCTGGTGGGCGGTGCCCACCCTACGATTAAATTAAGAAATCTTCGGTGACATTCGCCTCCCCTAATCCTACTTTAACTGTAAACCGATCGCCTTGCTGACCTCGAAATTCCAGTTGGATGCAGTTTTGCCCCGGGTGAGATACTTTTTAAGGGGAACTGGGGGGGATCGATTTACCAACGGGTTTTGACCACACCCCAATTGTTCCTCTCCTGGGTCGGAGTTAGTATACTATAAACAAAGCCCGTGATTGAGTCAAGATGCTATGAACACTTTGAAAGAGTCCTATGTAGTTGATGCCGATGGTAATACCATTGGGGTACTGCTGGATCTAGAATATTACCAGCAACTGCTCGCACAGTCAGAAGAGCTAGAGTCAATTCATGCCTATGATGCTGCTAAGGCATCAGGGGATGATGCCTTTCCTTTCGAGCAGGCGATCGCGGAAATAGAACAGAATCACCAATGAATTACGATATTTTTATTTTACGGTCTGCTCAGAAGCAATTGAGTAAATTGCCCAGATTCTGTCAGCCCTATAGTTTTATTCTGGGAGGCTGGCAGATTTATGCAAAAATTAGGCAACTCCCCTGTACTTGCGAGCCTCCAGGGCTTGCTCCAACAGGCTCAAAGAACCATCTGGCAGGGCTTCTTCCAGACTCAGCAGCAGCCATTCTCCCAACTGTTCCTCTCCAGGGTCGGAGCCAGTTTCCAGCACCGCCTGGAGTCGCGGCATGGCAACTTCATCCACTACCTTGATCAAAGTGCCGAGACTGCGATCGAACTGCCGTTCCGTGAGGGAAGCATCTTCCAGGGGGAATGCGATGGATGCGCCGACTTCTCCATCGATGGGATTATATTCCCAGCGGAGCATCTTGCTTTGCCAGGAAATGGTCAGCATAGTTTGGAACAGCTTTTCTTTGTGGATGTGGTTTTTGGCTTGTAGCAGGTCAGGGGCTGTCAGTTCCAGGTATTCGCCCTCTTCTGTGAGGTGGATGAGGATCAGAAATTGGTCCACATTTTCCGCCTTGACGCCCGTGATAATGCGGGAGTCATTCGAGTCGTCTAGAAGTTCGTAGTTCCAGTGCCGATTGTCCAGATAGCGGGCTATTTGCTGTATGGTGGTGGACACGATCGCCTCCTCCTGTTGTTGCTTACTACTTACTCATCTGGCGAAGGCGATAAGTTTATGCAGTCGCGTAAGGGATCTACGTAGGTTGGGTTGAGGCACGAAACCCAACGCCAACGGACGCCAACGGTAGATCTAGGTTGGGTTTCGACTTATTTTACTTTAGTCTCTGCATCAAGTTCGCGGTAATAAGCTTCGCGGGTCGCATCTAGTTCGCGACGATATTCTTGCATATATCCTAATACTTCATCGAATAAAGGATTATTTGTGAGGGTAGCAGGAACCATTAACAAAGGATGCTGCGGCTGAGTTGTCGCCGCTGTCTGCTGTGGCTTTTTCAGCCGTCGTCGGTGCAGTTGGTCAAATAATAAGGCTCGATCTTTTGGAGACAGGGACTCAATGTATTCTATTACCGTTTCTAATGATAGAGAAGCGTTCATCATCTTGTTTGGGGTTTAAGCTTATTGACTCATTTTACCTCCTCCTCGGCGTCTAGTTGACGATCGTATGCTTCCATTTCGGAATCCAGTTCGCGGCGATATTCTTCTATATACGCCAAGACTTCATCATATTGGGGATCGTCCTCAAATGTTCCAGCTAACCTCACCCAAGGGTTATCCGATCGGGTATGCTGTGATTGACATGGCGTTTCCAGCCCTCGTTTGTGCAGTTCGTCAAATAAAAAGGCTCGATCTTCTGGAGACAGGGACTCTATGTATTCTATTACCCTTTCCAAGGATAGAGTATCGTTCATCATCTTTTTTTGAGTTTACCCTTCTTGACGCTGGGTGCATCGAAAGCCGTGCAAATAGATCTGTAGGGGCGAAGCCTTTGGGCGACAATATTAGTCATATATAGACATTAGTTCTGTCCAAATGCTTCGCCCATCGCGTAGTGAGATGCACCCTTGACGCTCGTATATCGTATATTTATTTTAGCATTTATGGTAGCTATCGGGAATATTATGGACATCATACAGAAAATGCGATCGCTTCCTATGCTTGCCACAGTTTTAAACTGAATAAGCTTCCATTTCGGCATCCAGTTGGCGGCGATAAGCTTCCATATCTGCTAAAAAATTATCGAACAATGGATCGTCTTTATACTTACCAGCTAACCTCACCCAAGGGTTAGCAGATCGGGTATGCTGTGACTGAGGGGGATTTTCCAGCTCTCGCCGGTGCAGTTTGTCAAACAATAAGGCTTCGTCTTCTGGAGACAGGGACTCAATGTATTCTATTACCGTTTCCAAGGAGAGAGTATCGTGCATCATCTTGTTTGGGGTTTTCGCTTATTGACCATCATTCATTTATTTTAGCAGATTAGGTTAGGAAATGGCTACAGGCGATCTCTCTCAATAGTTGAGGCCATGGCAGGCGATCGCCTTTGACATAAAAATAGTATAATTATCATCTCTTTTGTAAGATAAAAATAGCACTTCCAGGAGGAGACAGATTAAACATGAGTGAGACGATAAGTCCGGCAACCCAGCAAGTGTCCGACTGGTTGACGCAGTTTGGTGGAGCCCTCAGCCGTGGGGACGTGGCTGCTGCGGTAGAGATGTTTGACACCGAAAGCTACTGGCGCGATCTGGTCCCCTTCACCTGGAATATCGCGACCCTCTCCGGACCCGACGCTATTCGGGCCATGTTGGCAGAGACCCTGTCCCAGGTGCGGCCCGGCCAGTGGCGTATTGAAGGGGAGGGCACCTCTGCTAATGGAGTGACCGAGGCATGGTTTACCTTCGAGACCGCAGTGGCCCGAGGCAAGGGTCATGTGCGCCTGAAAGGGGACAAGTGCTGGACCCTCTTGACCACCATGACCGAACTCAAGGGCTACGAGGAAAAACGGGGGACAACCCGCGAGCCGGGAGTGGCCCAAGGAGCCTTTCAGCCTCGGCAAACCTGGCTGGAACGCAAGACTCAGGAAGAAGCGGAACTGGGCTACACCCGGCAGCCCTACTGCGTCATTATCGGCGGCGGCCAGGGGGGCATTGCCCTGGGGGCGAGGTTGAAACGGCTGGAAGTGCCCACCATCATTATTGAGAAAAACGAACGCCCCGGTGATTCCTGGCGCAAACGCTATAAGTCCCTCTGTCTGCACGATCCCGTGTGGTACGATCACCTGCCATACCTGCCCTTTCCGGACCATTGGCCCGTGTTTTCTCCCAAAGACAAAATCGCTGACTGGTTGGAGATGTACGCCAAGGTCATGGAACTGAACTACTGGACCTCCTCCGAATGCCAGCACGCGGAGTATGACGAGACTAGGGAGACCTGGACTGTGACCGTTAACCGTGGGGGCCAGACCGTGGTATTGCACCCCAAACAGTTGGTATTGGCTACGGGCATGTCCGGGGTGCCGAATGTACCCGAGTTTCCTGGGGCCCATAGCTTTGAGGGGGTACAGCATCACTCCAGTCGCTATACTAGCGGGGAATATTACCGGGGCCAAAAGTGCATTGTGGTGGGGGCCTGCAACTCAGCTCACGACATTTGCGCCAATCTGTGGGAACATGGGGCTGAGGTGACCATGATTCAGCGTTCCTCCACCCACGTAACCAGATCGGAGGCACTGCTGGATCTGGTCCTTGGGGATCTCTACTCGGAACGGGCGGTTGCCAATGGCATTACCGCCGAGATGGCCGACCTGATCTTTGCCTCCGTGCCTTACAAGATTCTGCCTGCCCTCCAGACTCCCATCTACGAGGAGATGGCCCGACGGGACGCTGATTTCTACGCCCGGCTGGAAAAAGCTGGCTTCCTACTGGATTTTGGGGAGGATGGTTCGGGTCTGTTTGTGAAATACCTGCGCCGGGGTTCGGGCTACTACATTGATGTCGGGGCTTCCGAATTGGTGGCGGATGGCAAAATTGGGCTGAAAAGTGGGGTCACGATCGAGCAAATCAAACCCCATTCAGTGGTGCTTACCGATGGTAAGCGAGCTACTGGCGGACTTGATTGTCTATGCTACTGGCTATGGCTCGATGAACGGCTGGGCGGCCCAGCTGATTTCCCAGGAAGTGGCCGATCGGGTAGGCAAATGTTGGGGCTTGGGGTCGGGGACGAGTAAGGATCCCGGGCCCTGGGAGGGGGAACTGCGCAATATGTGGAAGCCCACCCATCAACCGGGTTTGTGGTTCCACGGCGGCAATTTGCACCAGTCGCGCCACTACTCGCAGTTTTTGTCTCTACAGATTAAGGCCCGCATGGAGGGCTTGGCAACTCCGGTTTACGGCATGGGCCCGGTTCATCACCTAAGCTAATAACATTTGGGAAAGCGGTAGAATGCTGATTTGAGCCGTTTCCCCAAAAACTGGAGGATTGACAATGAAAATGTAATTTTATAGAATTTATAAGTACGGTTTCCAAGACTAAACTGACATGCTGCGCAAGTGATTTTTCTCCCGGAGTTCCCGGAAAACTGTTTCACCATCGACTAAGTCACCGCTTTCTGCGGCTTCTATCCCGATGGCTATTTCCTGTTTTAGTTCTGCCAAACGTCTTTGATAATTACGGTCTCTCTCTTCCAGCAACCGCAGCCGCCCGAACCCTAAAGGGCCCGGCTACACGAACAAAGCCCGCCTGCGCGGGCTACATTACAAAAGTGAGATGCACCCTTCGAGAACTACCTCAGAAGCCGACTGATAACGATCGCTTTTCAATTGTTCGTCAATCAACTGCTCTATTTCTGGAGTTAGCCACATTCTCATATGTTATTATTCCGAGTTTTGTGCTCTACCTCTATTATACAAATTCCCGATCGCGTTGTCAAGGGGGCGATCGGGGGTGGGCGAGAAACCGGGTTTCTTTTACCAAATCTGTAACCACTAACGACAATTAACTTCAGAAACCCGGTTTCTTAATCTTTTATGACAACCTTGCATCCCCAGTTAGTTATACTACTCATTGCTGGGGACGGTTGATTCTAATCAATTGTCCTCTTAAGGTTGACTCTATGGAAATTGCTTCATTAATGCGTGTGGCCAGTCTTTCAAAGTTGGGGTCTTCTGTACAAACCACGATTCCTGCATGGTTAGGATCTAATCGATGCAGTCGAATGAAATGACGGCGATTGCGCGTCAAAACAGCCAGATTCTGGCTGACTGCGAACGCCAGAACTTCCTCATCTGGAATGCCTAAATTTGCATTTCCTGCTGCTTTGGCTGTTAAGACGTCGTGACCTAAACTACGAAGGAATTCCACCACTGGCAGGGGAAAGTTTTCATCGGTGTAAAAATATGCCACGGGTTAAATTTCCTCCGACTCAAGCATCGCTTCTTCGTTTTCTCGGATGGCCTCATCGATCTCTTCTGGATGGGCCTCAGCATAAGCCCAGGCATTTACTAAGTCCGCTGCGGTTAGATCCGGAAAGGCTGCTAAAATATCCGCATCACTCATCCCGAGAGTGCGATCGATCGCCAGGGACCAAACGGGAATGCGAGTATTGCCAATGCAAGCATCGCCCCCACATACGCCAGGGGTTTTTTTGATCCCCAACGACCCGTTGGCTAATGTTTGCGTTAAGGTCTCGATCGCGGATGCCTTTTGGGAGGGACTCAAGGCAAGTAGTTGGTTTTTGAGTTCTGTCACTGTCATAGTTCTCTCGCTTTGAAGCATCGCTATCCTTGCTTTCTCCTCACATATTACACCTTTTTTCACTTTGCAGCTTCTCCACTTTCCCGATCGCCCGCCGGATGTGATGAGA
The DNA here is from genome assembly GCA_051439505.1 of Hormoscilla sp. Lineage (GTDB taxonomy): Bacteria > Cyanobacteriota > Cyanobacteriia > Cyanobacteriales > Desertifilaceae > Hormoscilla. The sequence continues at coordinate 20,179 of JBFRWI010000126.1, forward strand.
TATTGTATCTTTCCGACAGCCCGCCGGGGGTTAAAAGATCTCTAGCTCGTAGATCGTGCTATTATCGCTATTTTGTCAAGGTTGGCGATCGGGCACTCGGGAGTCTGGGCGATCGCCTGCTGGTCCTGGGTGAGTTCCCTATCTTTATTATCATCGATCTCGGACAGGATTTTTCATAAGTGCGCTCGCCTGCCAGTCGAATAAAACCCCCACGTCAAATGAACTGATGCTTTATCCCATTTCAAACTTAAAACTTAACAGACATTTTTTTTAGTCTGTTTTCAACCGACTTTAGCTATGACGCGGGGGTTTGAACCCCCGGCGGGGTAACGGGACAGATGCAATATCTCAGAAACTCAACCTACAGTTTACTAATTAATGCCGTCACAAAGATGGCGATCGCTTTCTTTAAGATTAGGATTTGTCTGAAGATAATCACGGGCCCAATGGCAACCTCGGCGCAACAGATCCTCGAGATCCAAATTCCACAGAATCACATTCTTGTCCGCACCTGCTGAGGCCAGCATCCGACCATCCGGGCTGAAACTCACGCTCCAGACAGCATCTTTGTGACCTACCAAAATTTTCAGCAACGTACCATCTTTGTGCCAGACTCTCACCAGGTCGTCTTGACTCCCTGAGGCGATCGTCTGACTATCGGGGCTGAAGTCCACGCTAGTGACCTGACCTATATGCCTTAGGGTTCTGAGGAGCGTCCCATCGCTGCTGCGCCATAATTTTACAGTGCCATCAGCACTAGCTGTGGCTATTGTCTGGTTATCCGGGCTAAAACGGATGTCATAGACTGCCGAGTTATGTCCCTCCAAGCTTGAGAGTAATATCCCGTCGCGACTCCAAATTTTGACAGTATTATTATCACCCTTCTCGGCTTCCTTTTGACCGTCCGGGCTGACATTGGAGGCTGCTATATAACTATGCCTCTTCTCAGTTTTAAGCAGCTTCCCGTCCCTACTGCTCCAAGTTTTTACAGTTTTGTCCTTGCTAGCGGAGTAAAGCTCCTTGCCATCTGGACTGAACCATACCCTGTATACTTTAGAGTTATGTCCTGCTAACAGTTTCAAGCTGCTGTCGCGACTCCAGAGTATCACCGCTTCGTCAGCACCAGTCGAGGCCAGGGTCTCACCGTCTGGACTGAAACTCACGCTGTAGACTGCAGAATTATGCCCCTTAAAGCCGTGCAGCAACCTACCGTCACGACTCCAGAGTTTGACAGTTTTGTCATTACTCGCGGAGGCCAGGGTCTCACCCTCTGGGCTGAAACTCACACTCCAAACTAGATCGCTATGCCCATTTATATTTTGCAAGAACTCGAACTTGCGATCGCGGCGACTCCAGAGTTTGATAGTTTTATCTTTCCCTGCTGAGGCGAGGATCTGTCCGTCCGGACTGAAGCTTACAGTCTTGACTGCACCATCGTGACCTTCTAAAGTTTGGAGTAACTGACCGTCACGACTCCAGAGTTTGATGGTTTTGTCAGTCCCAGCGGAAGCCAGCATTTGACCGTCCGGACCGTCCGGACTAAAACTGACGCTCTCTACCCAACCTCGATGGGCCTCCAGGGTTTTTAGTTTTTCGCCATTTCTACTCCAGATGATGACGGTGCCATCGGCACTCGCCGAAGCTATGATTTGACCATCCGGACTAAAGCTGACTTCCCTGACCTTATTCTCATGCCCCTCTAAGGTATGGAGTAACTTGCCCGATCGCTCCCAGAGTTTAACCGTTTTGTCATGACTGGCCGAGGCAACTATCCGACCATCCGGGCTGAAACTGACGCTCCTGACCCTGTCCCGATGTCCCTTTAAGGTATGGAGTAACTTGCCCGATCGCTCCCAAAGTTTAACCGTTTTGTCATCACTTGCCGAGGCTATGACTTTACCATCGGGACTAAAAGTCGCGCTAATAACTGTCTTTTCATGCCCTTCCAAGCGGTTGCGCTTTCTCAAATTGTAAACTACCTGATGCAGGGTTGTCAAAACCCTCATCTGGGTATCCGGCCTGACCCCCATTGACTGTTTCATTTGTCGGGCCGCCCTGATGCTTTCGGTCAGGGCATCTAGTCCTCTATTTGATTCCCAGAAAGCTTCTGAGGCGAAACTCAGAGCATTCAGTTTGGCGTTCCTCTCGCCTATGGATGATTTCAGCCAAAATACCCCCGTGAGGACGAAGAGGAAACTCATCATTACCCCAGCGGCAATAGCTGCGTTCCGTTCCCGCTTCAGATGTTCATGCTGGAATTCTGCTTTTTCGCTAGCAGTTAAAAACTGATAATCCCCATCGCTCAAGCTTTTGCCCTCTGCCCAGTTCCGGGCGTCCTGCAATGCTTTGCCGCACAACAACCGCGACTCATCCTGACAGTTTGAACCCAACCAAGCTGTTATGGCCTCGGAGTAGGGTCGCAGCTTCCCTAACTCCCGATCGACCCAACTTTGGTCAAAAACTTCCCTCAAAATCCGATTATAAACTCTTAACTTGCCCGAGTGCTTCCTCACTAACCCTGATAGCCGCAATTCCATTTGTTCGGCACTATCATCAGCGGCAATTTCTCCCTGCTGTAAAATCTGTTGATACAGCCCCAACCTCCGCCCAGCCCGTTGCTCATTTCTCAGCACCCGATCGCGGATCGTCTGCAAATGGGCCATAGGATCTCGTGCTTCCCAGTTATCAATTACCTGCGATCGCACCAACTGTTCGATCGACTCTGCTTCACTACCTGCGGCGATCGAGAAAGGAGAATTAAACAACAAATCACATAGTTTTTGAGTCAGGAAAGGTTGTCCTCCCGTCCATGCCAACACCTCTTCGAGAACCGCCTGGGGGTTATCTACCTTTCCCACCAACCCTGTTGCTAAGGGCCTAGCTTCATGCAAGGTAAAGCCAGATAATTCTATTCCCCGACCGATATTAAACGGCGTGCGATGCTTATCGGCAATCAAATCCCCAGGGGTGGCCACCCCCAACAGGGCAAAGGTGAGGCGCTTGTATGGGCGAACGTCAGCCCGTTGATTATAACAAGCCCGGAGGGTAGCAAAGAAATCATCCTTAAAATATAAGTTGAGGGTGCTATCAATTTCATCAAAGAAAATCACAATTTGTTTTGATATCTGCTGAAGCAGCACCTCTGACAGAAACTTACTCCAGCGCTGTCCCGGCGAGAGCAAATCCCGATCGCGCCACCAGCTATCCAAATCAAAGGGAAGATTGAAATAACTCTCTAGTTCGTAGATAATGCCCGCATACCACTGTTCTGGGGTCACGTCATGGCTGCCCAGGATTGTCAGATCGATAACAGCACAAGCAATGCCATCAGCTTGCAGTCGTTTCATGGTGCGCAACTGCAAACTAGACTTACCCATTTGCCGGGAATTGAGGACATAACAAAACTCGCCGCCTTGCAATGCTTGATAAAATTCATCATCAGCTTGCCGCACTACGTAGCTGGGGGCATTACTTGCCAGACTCCCTCCCACTTGATATTGGTAATTGTTTCCGTTGTCCATTATTTGTAATTTCCTCTCTTCGATTATTCTCATGGCCCGGATCCAGGTAACTCGGCTGTCGGTGTTATACCGGTTTTAATTTTAACCGACTTGAGCCAAAAGCCTTTGGGTTTTAACCCCGGGCTGGCTTATTTGTTATAATAGACCAATTCCACCCACGGAGGTAAGAACTGTGACCGATAATGAATTTGAAGCACTAGAACAGGCACGCAATGCCAGATATGGTGTAATTCTCCAGCGAATAATTTACGCGGAATGGCATCGAGTCAGTCGGCAACTAGACGACCTGGATATTGATTCTGGAGATGCGATCGCGGCTGCAAATCTAGCAGGACAATTTCACATCTTGGACAAACTGATGGCAGCCTTATCGGGAGGTAGCTTAAGTTCCGATTATGAAATAGAATCCGAATGGCGATCGAAATTAATTGAGCGGGTGGTGGAAGGATTTGACTTAAACTTCAATACCAAAACACCACCGCGCCGATACAAGAGTCTGGCCCAACGAGTAGCAGAAGCCTGCGGACTAGAAGTAATCCAAGAATAAACTTGCCCCAAATAATAGGCGATCGCTCGTAACCCGGTTTGATCAACCGGGTTGATGTGCTACTGTAATAATCATGAATTATAATTCTTCATATTGAGCAGCAAGTTCCGCAGGAGTAGTCTGTTCGTAAAATTCAAAAGGCTGATGAATCCAAGGACTTAAGGAGAGATAATCAACGTAATAATCAGGGGCGATCGCGGAACAAGCCTTATACCAGAGAACGGCAGTTTTGATCTCCTGGATATCAGCAGGATAATGAGATTGCAACCAGATAATACCCTCCTGGAGAGAAACACCAGAATCAACCAAATCATCAACCAGCAGCACCCGATCGCCTAAACTATCAGCAGTCATAGTCAAGTGGCGGGCAAACTTGATGGGGCCTCGGACGCGATTATCTGGTCCAGTATAAGAGGAAGCCGATAAAATCGCCAGTGGCCGTCGGAAGAGGCGACAGAGGACATCACCAACTCGCAGTCCCCCCTTAGCAATGCAGACAATTTGGTTAAACTCCCAGCCAGATTTATAGATCTTGACGGCGAGACGCTCAATTTTTTCGTAATACCCCGACCAAGAGAAGTATAATTCTTCCATGACTAACATAAAGAGTTATATACTTTCGACAATAGCACAACTGAAATTATTAGTCCGTCAACCACTGACAACTAACCGCTGACAAATGACCACTGACAATTCTCAAATATCGCCCGCAAGCGAAAAACTCAGCTTCTTAACCAAACTAGCCTATGGCGCTGGTGACATGGGACCAGCCATCACTGCCAACATCCTCGTATTTTTCCTGTTGCCTTTCTTTACCGATGTGGCTGGGATTAGCGCAGCATTAGCAGGCAGCATTCTGATGGTAGGTAAAATCGCAGATGCCCTGAATGACCCCGTAGTCGGCTTTCTCAGCGATCGCACCCGTCATCCCTGGGGGCGTCGGTTTCCCTGGATCGTCTTTGGCGGCATTCCCTTTGGGATTATCTTCTTCTTACAATGGATAGTACCGGTAAAGAGCGAATGGGGGCTATTTTGCTACTATGTCGCCATTGGGGTATTATTCAACATTGCCTACACTGCAGTCAACTTACCCTATACCGCCCTCACCCCAGAACTAACCAAAGACTACAACGAACGCACCAACCTGAATAGCTTTCGCTTTGCCTTCTCCATCGGCGGCAGCATCCTCTCCTTACTTCTGGCCACATTCATTTTTTCCCAAGTCCAAGATGCCGAACAACGGTATTTAGTCTTAGCAATTGTCTGTACCGTTCTTTCTGTCCTACCCCTGTATCTCTGTGTCTGGGGAACGCGAAAGCGAGTTGCTGCTATAGAAAAGCTTAGACTTGAGGATGATCCAGAAGAGGAAGAGGCTTCCCTATCTCTACCAGAACAACTGCGCGTAGCGTTCAGCAATCGACCTTTCCTCTTTGTGATTGGCATTTACCTCTGTTCCTGGTTAGCAGTACAGGTAATAGGGAGTGTCATGAAATATTTTGTGGTGGATTTAATGGGTCTCGAACCCCAGGTCTTCCCTCAAGTTGCCCTGACTGTACAGACATCAACCTTTTTGATGCTATTTTTCTGGACTCGGGTCAGCGATCGCCTCGGCAAAAAAGCCGTTTATTACATGGGCACGGCCCTATGGCTAATTGCCCAAATAATGCTGTTATATCTCCAACCCGGTCAAGTAGGACTGATGTACTTTGTAGCAGTAATAGCTGGATGTGGCGTTGCTGTCGCCTATCTCGTCCCTTGGTCAATGCTACCCGACGTTATCGACCTAGACGAACTCAATACAGGTCAGCGTCGTGAAGGCGTCTTCTATGCCTTTATGGTACTGCTGCAAAAATTCGGCTTGGCAATTGGATTATTTTTGGTAGGGCAAGCCTTAGATTGGTCGGGATACATAGAAACTGTAGCAGGAGACCCCATCCCAGTCCAGCCCGATTCGGCATTGCTGGCCATTCGTCTGTCGATCGCCGTCCTGCCAGCTATCTGTTTACTAGGGGGAATTGTACTCGCTTATTTTTACCCCATTACCCGCGAAGTACATGCCGAAATCTTGCTGCAACTGCGGGAACGTCAGCAACAAAGTTAGTTGTTAGTTGTGGGTTGTTATTGACCACTGACCACTAACCACTAACCATCAACCACTGACCACTGACCACTAACCACTGACCACTGACTTAGGGACCTGATATAATCCGATCGCTACTGTCTGAAGTGCAGCAGTTAACGAGGGGTTCTTCAGCCAAATCATACAGCTGCACTAGATCGTGCCTAAAAAGCCTCGCCCACTCAGCAGCTAGCAGTAAATCTTCAGAGTGAGTGCGGCGGAGTTCTGCTAGAGTAGCTACCAGATCGAACCACATCCCTTCTTCCCCATACATATCCACCCGATCGCGTGCTGACTTTTGTCTCAACCCTCGTACCAGTTCGTCACTTGGTTCAACTCGTTGAATGCCCGATTCTACATAATGAATTGACGACCTGTCTAGAGGGTTGTTTTCCCAATCGCAAATCACGTGAAAATACCAGGTATAATGCTTGCCCACCTCTAGTTTAGGCGCATCCGGGGTCGAGGGAATGCTGACACTAACAATACCATAATCTGACGGTAGCGTGACCTCCTTCGAGTAAATCTCGTTGCCATTTTCATCTTCTATCCCAAACTCTGCCCCCTTCACCGTATTTGCCCAACCTTGCAGACTTTCTGGCACGTAAACAAAGAATGTGGGATACTCCGATATAGTTTTGCCTGTATTCGACTTGGGCATGATCGCAGTTAGCTTTCGTCCCCGCAAGCATTCTCCCCTGGTACCGCCCCCTTCTCTACGTCCTGGTAGCCCCACATCTTCGGGAAGATTCAACGGACCTGCTAATATTCCTGCTGGCCAGCTACAGACTAGCAGACCCAGAAATGATGCCACGCCTTTCCTAATCATCGCCTGTTTGTGATTCTTTAGCACTCGCATATATCTTCATCCTTTGCTAGCAACATATAATCAAGACCCGAGGTAGCAAGTCTTGCTTCTATTTAAGATTCACCTAATTTGTAGACTGTTCCATATTAAGCAATTGGTAAATTCTCTTATTGCTAAATTACTGCCGGGAGGCAATATTGACGCTATCACCAATCACTCCATATTCTAAACGGTCTTTGCCCCCTAAACTGCCAGCCACGATTGCGCTGCTGCTGCGCAGCAGCATTTTAAATTCGGGAAAATTACGGACTGACCAGCTCTGATTAATCCGCAGGCCACCGCCCTTTGGACATCTGCCCTGATTTCCTTGGGGCTGTTGCGAGCCACTGGTACTCCAAACACTGCCACGATCCCATCCTCAATAAACTTGTTGACAATGCCATGATCACGGGTAACTTCCGCCGTCATCGCACTCAATAACTCGGAAATGCTGCTGAAGTTCTTTAGGTCCATAAATAACATTGTAGCAATTAATTTTTGCCCCGGCAAAGTCCCCGACTTCAGCAACGTGAGTTCGACGGCGACGAAAAATACTGGTTATCGTCGCCGTCGAACTCACGTCCAGCAGGGGGCGCGAGTCCAGGACTGCACTGAGGATTTGGCTGAGCATCTGGCCCCCTAGACCAGCGTTCCGGTGTTCCCTAACTCGGAACGGAGAACGGAGAACTCCACCCCTCACGTTTACAGAATGTGCAATTTCAAGGCACTACAGCTTAATTTATGTACTACTATAACTGCTGCTGCGGACCAGAATCACGGTACAATTACAGCCAGAGGCGATCGCCTCAGGAATATTGCCTTTAATGGCCTGCTGTAGCAAACCCTCGCGGCTGGCTCCCATCATCACCACGTCGGTGTTATCATTCTTAGCTTGGTCAATTATGGCTTCGGAAATATTGGTCGATCGCAGCACTGTGGCAGCGACAAAACCACTTTTGAGTTTCGGTTTGAGGAACTGACTCGCCCGATCGAGCAGCTGGCGATCGATCTTTTCTAGATCGGGGTCAAAAACCTGGCACAAGCGGATTTCGGGAGCCAACTGTTTTTTGAGAAGGGCGGGAAGGAGTCGCACCGCCGCAGCGCTATTGGGACCACCCGCCATCGGCAATAGCCAGCGTTTAAAGAGGAGGACGGGACAATAATTAGGAGTGGGATTTTTCGACAAGGGATTGGGCAGATTGAGTGATAAATTATGCTCGCTAGCTGGCAAGCTGGCCTGAGAGTTAGCCCATTTAATCAGCACCAGATCGCAGGGGGCTTGGCGGATCAGAGTGTCCACAGCATCGCCAAAAATCCGACCCGGAGTAGTAGCGCTACCCTTCCAACCCATCAACATGAGGTCGATGTGCCGTTCTGCGATCGCTTCCAAAATTGCCTGGGCCAAATCGTGGGTTACCCGCACCTGAGTATGGACTGGCACGACCCCATCTGGTACCATCTGCTTGGCCTTCTCGAACAAGACTAAAGATTTGCCGTACTTTGCAGGTGTTTCTTCCGGGGGACTGCTGCGAGGTACCTTCTTCACCTGGAGACATTCGATTTCATAATCCTTTTCTATGGCGATCGCCAGAGCCATTTGCAATAATAATGGAGCTGTATTCGGGTTGGCCAGGGGTACGAGCAATCTGCCTCTTCCCGTTGCCGGGGCTGTGGTTTGGTAAACTACATAGGAACGTCCAGTAGCAGAGGTGGCAGCAATCTTACCGTCCAGGCGATCGCCCTCAGTGCGGATGATATCGCTACGAGTAATAATCCCCACTAACTTGCGACCTTCAGTCACGGGTAGCCGACTGAGTTTGTAGCGGTTGAGCCGATAGACTACATCCGAGAGAGGATCTGTAGGTCTGACAGTTACGGGTTGAGCGGTCATAATCTCGCTGACAGGTCGATCGCCCGCCAATCCTTCCGTTTGGATCTTAGTCAGATCGCTTTGAGTAACAATCCCAACTAGCCGACCGTTCTCGACTACGGGAAAGCCGCGATGATGGGAATGGGAAAAAGCTTTAACCGCTTCATCAAGGGTGAGTTGACTGGGTAATGTTTCCACCTTTTTTTGCATCACATCTGCGGCCTTCACCTCATCCAATCCCTGAGACCCAGGTTCTGCTTGAGGTTGAATGCCATTCCATTCCAAGAGGCGCTGGTACAGAGAACTTTCCGTTAAGATACCAGAAACCAGATAAGCAACCACAGAACCAATCATCAGGGGTAGCACGAGATTAAAGTCAGCAGTCATTTCAAACACGATCACGATGCTAGTGATCGGCACCTTGCCCACAGCACTAAAGAAAGCCCCCATGCCTGCGAGGGCGTAGGTAGTGGGTGCAGCGACTCCCAGAATATAGTATTGCAAAGTGCCCACCAGGTGACCGAGAGCAGCTCCTAAAACTAGGGTGGGGGCGAACAGTCCTCCAGGGGTGCCCGCACCATAGGCGATGCAGGTGAGCAGAAAGTGAGCCACAAAGGCCAGGGTAGCCGTAGCGATCGTCACGTCACCCGCCAGCAAGATTTCTCGCAAACCCGCATTGTTGTTAAACCATTCTGGCAGTAGGGCGATCGCCATTCCCGAAACCAACCCTGCCAGGGCCATTCGCGCTGGTAAAGTGAGAGGCAAGCGGCGGTTGAGAGTCAGAGAGGTAATAATCCCTTGATTAAACAGAGTCCCCAGCAGTCCAGCGAGGATACCCAATAACAGGAAGGAGGGAATTTCTGGGGCAGAGAAACTGGTAATAGAGTCGCTGACTTCTCGGTTGAGATTAAAGTTTTCACCCCCTAGCAGACGCGAGACTACCGCACCCACGAAGGAAGCAATAATAGCTGTTTCCAGGGTAAGTTCCGAGACATCATGCAGCAGTTCCTCGATCACAAATAGAACTCCGGCAATGGGGGCATTAAAACCCGCAGCTAATCCCGCAGCCGCCCCCGCAGCAATCATCTGGCGTCGGTGTTTGGGAGAAGTGGGAACTACGCGGGCTAAACTAGCTGCTAGGGCGGCCCCAATTTGCACCGTTGGCCCTTGGCGACCCAGAGTCAATCCCGAGGAGACAGATAAGAGGGTACTGAAGAATTTTACTAGGGCGACGCGCCAGTTGAGCACGATGGAGCCGCCAGTTAAGGCTGATTTAACTTGGGCCACGCCGCTACCCCGAGTTTCCGGTGCAAATTGCTCTATCAACCAGCCAGCAATGAAGCCAAAACTGATGCCGATGACTGGTAAAACTAACCAAACTGGCAGGTAGCTAGACGCCTGTATGCGAACTGGTCCTAATAGCCCGATGCCATTTTTGAGCAACACTGCGCTGCATCCCGACACCAAACCAATAATGCAGGCTTCAAAGTTCGCGCCAGTACGGGAGGTACTTGCCTTTGCAAGGCGGCGTTTGGGCGATAGAAAGCGACTCAGGCTAAACATAACATCGGTAGGGTGGGCCGTGCCCACAGTCAGTCAGTTGTTGCTTGTCACAAAGTTCACATGCTCTCCAGATCGGAAAGAGTACAGCGTGATTTTATCTTTGAGGTTTCATACTTAATCCGTTTTTCCGGTAACAGAAAGACCGTCAACAATCAAAGATGGGGTATAGCAGGAACCGTTCCAGTCGGCGTCGCCTCCCAATGCCACTAACTGTTTCAGGGCCTGATATACATTACCAGCAACCATCGTATCTTTAAATCTACCGACTATTTGACCGTCACGGACAAGATATCCCAGGTCAACGTTGATGGAAAATTCTCCAGAAATTCCCGCCGCATCCCCAAGCATCTGATCTACTACCAGTCCATCTTCTAGCTGGGTAATTAAGTCGGACAGTTGACCGGTTCCGGGTTTAATTAGCAAGTTAAACAGACCCGGTGTGGGATAACTTCCTAAACCGGGGCGAAACCCATTCCCCGTGGTTCCTTTACCCAGCAATCTGCCTATGGTCCGATCGGCGTAGAAGTTTTCTAAGATGCCATGTTGAATGAATACTAAAGGTTGGGCGATCGTGCCTTCGTCGTCAAAGGGGCAACTGTAAGGACCAATGTCTGGCTGCTGGTAAAGGGTGAGGTGGGTGGAGATTACCTCTTCTCCTAATTTATCGCTCCAGGGAGATGCTTTCTCTACTACTCGTTTACCATTGAGGGCGCTGCTAATGATTCCCCAGAAGAGGTCTGCTGCTTTGGCAGTAAACAAAATTGGTAGGCGACCTGTTGTGGGGGGTGGCACGTTTGCTTTGGCCCAGTTTAATCGCTGTAATAATGAATTTGCGATGATACTGGGGTCGAGGCGAGTTCGCTGGGTTTGACCGTCACTCACGCCTAAGAAATCATCCCCCCGCACCCATTCTGATTCTAGATAGCAGTTGAGGCTGCTGTCTGTATAGCTACAGTTTAATCCCTGGGAGTTGATGATGCTAGTTGTTTCAATTTCACAATCCCATTCGCTATTACAAATAACTTCTGGGTATACTTCTCTAACTCTGGCGATCGCCTCTTTTCCCCAGGCTACCAACTGCTCTGCTGCCACATCTTTTCCCATATTTTCCTCTATATTTTTTCCTCCCTTTTCTGCTAATTCTATTGTTTGAGTCGGGTTGAGATGGGAGAGCGCGATCGCCCGTTCTACCAGGGCCTCTGGGTCCACTGGACCGTAGGCTACTGCCACACCCGGACGTCCGTCCACCCACAGTCGTAGGGCCGTACCTGCTGATTCACTGTTCGTCAGTTCCTTGAGTTTGTTCGCCTCGAATGCCGCCGATAAAGAGCGCGATCGCTCAGTAAATACTTCAGCTGCTTCTGCGCCATTTTTTGCCGCTATATCTAACAGTCGAGCGGCCAATTTTTCTTGTTCTCTTTCCACATCTCCTCCTCATCTCAGTTACACCGCCGGGGGGGTTCAAACCCAAAGGCTAGAGGCGCTCAGTCGGTTAAAACTTTCGATCTTGCAGTATTCTCAATTGGTCTCCTGGCCCGCCGTGGGTTAAAACCCACTGTCCGCATTGTCTACAAAGCGTTTTCCCCTCGTTCCCAGGCGGGAGCCACCGAACGAATTATTGAGGCTCTGCCTCTAGTTCCGACAGATGCAAGATCGCAAGTTTTAACCGACTAATAGGATAATTTTAAACTAATTGTTGCATTTTTGACAAAATTGGATTACACTATAGATCTCTTTCCTTGACAAGGCGGCGGAACGTTCTCCCAGAGAATCTGCCTCCTGTCAATACAGCTTTTATGCTAGGTGCAGTTCTTGTAACAGCCAAAATCCGGCAAAGGATTGGGACTGCGGATCGGACTGGACTGCTAAAAAATGAATTCGATCGGCTTGCTGTTTCGCCGCTTCAAATTCTTCAGCTTCTTTGATGAGTTGCTTATTCTTCAGGTTCGCTAAAATCCAACTGTCACTGGAGCCCGTTTCCAAGATTAATCTGGCTGGTTCCCCAGGAAGATACTTCCAGAAAGCCAGTTCTATCCCGGACATCCAACCCGCGATCGGCTGGGCCCGGGGCGAGAATAAAATCACGCCCGGAATCTTCGTTTCTGCCGTTATCTTTGGCGGCATGGGGAAAGCTTCGCCAAAGGAAATCTCCCACTCCGACATTTCCTGAAGATCCCCCGCTGTTAAGCTGACAAAGGCCCATTGCTTGGGCATCAGGGCGTCTGGTAGCCGTAGAGGCGTTTGGGGTTGATAGCGCACGGATGCTGATGGTACAGCCTGGGGGTCGTATCCAGTCTCCTGGGGATATACTGAGTTGCTTCGTTCTTCCAGCAACTGGTTGAGGGCGATCGTCCGCCGGGACGGCACTGCCTGAATTCCTAATTCCTCGCAGGCTTTTGTTATCATATTCTTCATCGGACGCCGGAAGAAGCGAATTTGGCTGGGGGCTTTTCCCGAAGATGCGATCGCCTCTTCCAGGACTTGGCGCAGCTTCACCGAATTCACCTCTTTACTAGAACAATACTGAGAGTATTGAAATAGTGATTCCAGGGGGCGCTGAATAGCCAAGGGACTTTCGCACAGCAGCACTTCCCAGATTTTTTTGTTGTTATCGTCTAAAATTGGACGAGAGTAGAAATCTAATTCCCAGATTATTCCCATTGCTAATTGCTAATTGCTAGTTGTTAATTGCTAATTGCCATAACCATGAACAATTAGCAATTCTCGCTATTGGTTTTCCAATATTTTTTTCGCCGCCCTGTCTTTACGGGCCTCTGCCGTTGCCATGACTTCGGACATTTTCTCGATCATTTCTCCGGGGTAATTTTCCAGCAACCTGGTTGACAGAGAAATGCGATTTCTGCCTTCATCCAGATTAATAATCATCGCTTTGATTTCCTGACCCATCTGAAACAGGTCTGACAGGGACGGTACGTAATTTTGACTGACTTGCTTGACATGCAGCAGAGCTGTCGCCGCACCCAAATCTACAAATACTCCAAAGGGTTTGATGTTAGCAATTTTACCTTCTACCATCTGACCCAACTCGAACTCGCTGAAGCTATTGGACTGGGCTGCTATCCGCTGAGAGAGGACAATTTTTTTCCTTTCCGGGTTAACCTCTAAAAAGCTGACGCTCAGGGATTCTCCCTTGAGGGCTTCCAGGTTGTCTCGTGAGAGCAGATGCGATCGGGGAATAAAGCCGCGCAACCCTTCAACATCCACAGTAACGCCGCCTTTATTGGAGCCCGTGACCATCACCTGCAATGATTGCTTATTTTCCTCCATCTCGGTCAGCTTTTCCCATATCCGCTTGATTTCCAGCTGACGGCGGGAGAGAGTCACCTGACCTTCATCATTTTGCTCGCGGACGATCAGGAAGTCCATTTCCTCTGCTAGAGGCAGGATTTCTTTGATATCCTTATCCTTTAAGCTGCCCAAGGCAACTTCGCTCATGGGTAAGAATGCTGTGGACTTGGCACCAATTTCTACATAGACGCCATCCTCATCGTATATTTCTACCTTGCCCCGCACGACTTGCCCATATGAGAAGTTATAGTCATGTGCTTCTAGGGCCTGGGCGAAATCATCCATTGAGAATGAATCTTTGGTGGACTTAGGTGCTGTTTCTTGGAAATTCATTGTACTGGTGAAGAAGTTAGGCTGCCTGGAGAACTTGAAGAAATAGCTGCTGAACCTGCTTCCAGGCATCGGTTGCAGCCTCTTGATTATAACTAGAACGGTGGTCGCAGCAGAAACCGTGGCCTGCTCCATCGTAGCGAAAGATGCGATGGGGAATTTGATGTTTTTGCAGTTCGGCCTCTATTTGCTCTACTTGTGCTGCTGGGATGCTGGCGTCTTCCATGCCAAAGAAGCCGTAAATGGTGCCTTTAATCTCGGGAGTGCCGGTAATGGTGGCCGGGCCGTCTCCGGGAGACCAGTTGGTGATGCCCGAACCGTAGAATGAGGCCGTGGCTTTAATCTCCGGTAGGGTGGCGGCCAGATAGGCTACGTGACCCCCAAAGCAGAAGCCTATACTACCAAAGCCCGAGCGGGCCACTTCTGTATGCTGTTTCAGGTAGTCTATAGTAGCTTGGATGTCGCTTTTCAGTTCCTCGGCCTTGGTTTGGGCTTTGTATTCTCTGCCGATTTTAATATCTTCGGGGGTGTAACTGGCTTCAAAACCGGGGGCAAGGCGCTGGTAGATGGCAGGGGCGATCGCCACATAGCCATTTTTAGCTATCCGTTCGGTCACCTCGCGGATGTGGGAGTTGACTCCAAAGATTTCCTGTATGACTACCACGCCTGGGTAGGTTCCCGGTGCTGCGGGTTGGGCCAGGTAAGCGTCGAGGAGTAAGTCCCCGTTGGGTACTTGGACTTGGGCAGTTCTAATTTCTGGGTTGGCCATCGGTCTAGTGCGCGAGGGTGATTTGACTAGATCGATTTTATCGCGCTGGGGAGAACATCAGTCAAGTAGAAGCAAGAAACCGGGTCTCGGAGTGCCGCTATCAAGGACATCTCTCAGGTCAGACCAGAGAAACCCCAATACTTCTCGGTTAATAATCTGTCATTGCGAGGGGGGGGACACAAACCAACATTTTAGGGATCGCCGCGAGGATCCCCCCTAATACTTCAAGGGATACAACTTGTCATTGCGAGGGGGAAGCCAAAACCGACATTTTAGGGATCGCCGCGAGGATCCCCCCGAAGCAATCTCACCGACGACGCAGAAGGGCTTTTCCTTTCATACGGGGCGGGGGATTGCTTCGGGGGGGGGTTAATTCGGTTGAGCAGGCCGTTAATCACTACGTACCCCCCCCCCTCGCAATGACAACCTATATCCAAAACCTACGAAGTATTGAGAGAAACCCGGATTCAGTAGAAAAGGTTATTCTATAGACATAATTACGCTCTCAGCCAGCCTGGAGGTTATGTAATGGCTAAGTTTCAGATTCAGCTAGATAGTGACATCCCCGCATCCAACCAGCTCTTTAATCAAATTCGGTTCGCGATCGCCTCTAGGCAATATCCCCCGGGCTACCGGCTCCCCAGCACCCGCTCTCTAGCGATGCAGACTGGTTTACACCGCAACACGGTGAACAAGGTGTATCGACAGTTAGAAGACGCTGGTCTGGTGGAAGCGCAAGCGGGTTCGGGGATTTTCGTGCGCACGGAAGTTCTGGAGGGAAAAGCGCCACACAAGTCTTATCTGTTGGAAAAATACCCAGATGCCCAACAGCTAGTGCAACGGAGTTTAAACGAGCTGCTAGAGCAAGGTTGCTCTCTCAATGAAGCCCGAGAGTTATTTTTAGCAGAAATTGACTGGCGCTTGCGTTCTAGTGCCCGGGTACTGGTGACTGCACCGCGTCATGATATCGGTGTGGGGGAGTTGATGACCCAGGAGTTGGAACAAGCACTGGGGATACCGGTGCAGCTGGTGCCTTTGGAGGAGCTGGCTGAGGTGCTAGAGCGGATTTCCTCGGCGACTGTGGTCACTAACAAGTATTTTATAGGAGAGGCCCAGAAAAAGGCGGCTCCCCAATCGGTGCGGGTGATTCCGGTTGATATCTATGACTATGCTGAGGAAATTGAGCGGGTGAAAAACTTGCCCTCAGACACTTGTTATGGTGTTGTCAGCCTCAGTGCTGGGGTGCTGCGTGTCACGGAGGTGATGATTAATAGCCTCAGAGGTGAGGATATTTATCTGATGAAGGCTCAGCCCCAAGATAATTATAAACTAGATGCTATGGTGCGATCGGCCCAAATGATCGCTACTGATATGGCGAGTTATGATGCGGTTAAGGCGGCGGTGGAAGCTGCTAGAGAGGACATTATTCGCGCTCCTCGGATCTATCCCTGTCAGAATTATATCGATTCTCAGTCGATCGAGCGCCTGAAGCGCGAACTAGGTTTGGACTAAGTTGGAGTGATTACAATTAATAATCTGTCATTGCGATTTTTCGCGCAGCGTGGGGGAAACCAAAACCGAGATTTAAGGAATCACAGCTAAGGATCCCCCGAAGCAATCTCACCGCGCTGTATCCTGGGTAGTGCGAGTAGCGCTCCCAGGATACAGCGAGACGCAATTCGTGCTGTTAATATTATACGGGCGGGGGGATTGCTTCGGGGGGGTTGACTCAATGGGAGCATAAGTTAATCGTGGAGTACCCCCCCCCTCGCAATGACAACCTATATTCAAAACCTTGAAGTATTGGGAGTGATTATGACACAACAGCCTGCTATGAACCTACAAGAGGCGATCGAGGAGCGTCGTGCGGCGCGTTCTTTCCGCCCGGATCCTATTCCCGAGGATACTTTAGCAGAAATTCTGCGCTTGGGATTGCGATCGCCTTCTGGATTCAATTTACAACCCTGGCGTTTTGTGGTAGTCAGGGAGCCAGAGAATAAGGAAAAGCTGAGTGCCTGTGCATTCAATCAGCCTCAAGTGACGGAAGCGCCAGTGGTGCTGATTTGCTGTGGCGATCGGCGGGCAAGCAGCAGCGAGAACATTGAAGCAATGATCGCCCTGGGGAAAGAAACTGGTGCGGTGAATGATAAGTACGCTGATTTTATGCGGAGATCTATTCCCGGGATATTTGAAAATCGCCCGTCCTTTGAGTCAATGGAAGCTTGGACAAATCGCCATACAATGCTAGCGGTTGCCCATATAATGATTGTAGCGAAAAGCTTTGGGGTTGATAGCTGTCCTATGGAAGGGTTTGTGGGAGCGCAGGTAAAGGAAACGTTCAATATTCCAGAGGAAGTAGATGTCTGCTGTCTGTTACCTTTGGGTTATGCGAAAGAACCCTTTAAGCTGTATGGCGGACGTTTCGGGTTTGATAAAGTCTGCTACGGGGAGAGTTTTGGAGCAGCATTTAACCCGTAGCCCACCAGGCACCGCCCACTAGCTGTTAACTTAGAAACCCGGTTTTTACGAAACAACCGGGTTTCTATATTCACCAGTTGAGAGGAGCACTTGACAGGAAGAAGGAAACTATGTTAAGCTAAGAAAAGACTGGGAGGTGGAGCGATGATAATCTATTGGTATTGCTTATGGTACTCGCAATTGTAGCTGAACCGGCACGCTACGCTATTAAAAATGACGGCTGATAATGTCATTCGGGTAGGAAAAACTCGCGTAACCCTTGACACGGTAATTGCCGTATTCAAACAAGGAACAACGGCAGAAGAAATTGTTTATCGATATCCGTCCCTGAAGCTGGCTGATGTTTACGGGACTATTGCTTTCTATCTCAACCATCAGCAAGAAGTGGAAGCATACTTACAGGAACGGCAGCAGCAAGCCCGAGAAATTCGTATGATGAATGAGGCGAAGTTCGATCCTCAAGGTTTGCGCGATCGGTTACTTGCTCGCAAAGCATCTCATATTTGCGTCGCCGCCCGAACCCTAAAGGGTCCGGCTACAGGAACAAAGCCCGCCTGCGCGGGCTAATGTACAAAACACCAGATGCTCCTATGTTGAAATTATCGAGGTGGTTATGACGCTATTGCTAACTCCAGAAACAGAAACGGCGATCGCGGATCGAGTGAAAAGCGGTCGCTACTCCACGGCAGACGAAGTGGTGCGTGAAGCCCTGGGACTGCTTTCAGAACGCGATCGGGCTGAGGACGAACGGCGACTGGAAGAACTCCGCGCTATGATCGCGATCGGGACAGAACAAATTGCTAATGGACAAGTGACTGATGGGGAACTGGTGATCGATCGCCTAAGAAAGAAAATGACAGCTAGGAAAAATAGATCGTAGGTTGGGTTGAGGAACGAAACCCAACGTTCCTGTATAATCATTGAAACTTGATTATAGGAAATAGCAGGTGGCGGGCGATCGCCTGTAGGATGTGGCGGGCGATCGCGAGGAAGTAGAGAAACCGGGTTTCTTGAACAATCTCGCTGGGGATGGGAAAATCTTCGGCAGAAACCCGGTTTCTGGTATGGTGGCGACAGAGAGGCATCGCCCGCCCGGCCCCAGGCGATCGCCTGGGGCCGGTGTATGGGCAGGACATCAGAAAAATTTGGGTTATAATCGAAAAGTAATTCCCAACCTACACCGGGTATCATAGAATAGAAGAATCAATCTCTCCACTAAGAAAGGTAAGTCCTATGTCTGCAACTAAAACCGGTCTGATACTCGCCATCATCAGTGTTCTCTTAGCTGCTGCTGGCTTAATATACGAAATCTCTACTAGAGAAGAGCCCACCCTATTCTCGGAAACCGATCGCTTTTACTGCACCTTGAGATCGGATCCCATTCGCGGCGGAAATGTCTGGACGGTGATTTATCGTCATGACAACGGGGAACAGCCTTGGTTGAATATGGTGAATAGTTTTGGTGATGGCTGGAATACTCAAAGACGCTGCGATAAAATAGCTGACCGTTTGGAAATGTTTAGTCAAGATGGGCTGACTGAATTTACCTATCGGGATGACCCCAATACGCCCAACCAGCCTGTTATCTGTGCTAAAACTAAAATCAGTGGCGATAATTGCCCCCTGCTGGTGACACTGGTCCCGGGGGCCGACCCCTACATCGCCCTGCGGGAGATGATTGAGGCTTTGGAACAGGGGACTACGGTGGATCAAAGTACGGAGAAATTGCTAGCTGAGTTTTCTCGCGAGAAACCCGTGATTAAGTTGGAGGGTTTGCTGGCAAAGGACGATCTTTAATAGCATTTGTTTAGGGATGAACATGACTCGGGAAAAATGTAGAAATGGGAGAGTATGGATATCACTCTGGTTGTCCTAGCTTCTTCAGCACTTGCTTACGGTTATTGATTGCTGTTTGGTAGTTAGGATCAAATTCAAGGGCTTTGTCATAGGATTTTAGGGCTTCATCGTATCGTTCCAATTGCTCTAGCGCCCATCCTCGGTTATTCCAAGCCTCACTTTTGTCTGGCTTGATTTCTATCGCTTTTTCATATGATGCGATCGCCTCACTGTACCTTTGTAATTCCGCTAGCGCCCCTCCCCTGTTATTCCAAGCTTCATGGAAGTCTGGCTTGATTTCTATCGCTTTTTTATATGATGCGATCGCCTCACTGTACCGTTGCAATTCATCTAGCGCATTGCCTTTGCCAAACCAAGCTTTATGGAAGTCTGGCTTGATTTCTATCGCTTTTTCAAATGATGCGATCGCCTCACTGTACCGTTGCAATTTAACTAGCGCAATGCCTTTGCTAAACCAAGCTTCATGGAAGTCTTGCTTGATTTCTATCGCTTTTTCATATGATGCGATCGCCTCACTGTCCCGTTGCAATTTAACTAGCGCAATGCCTCTGTTATTCCAAGCTTCATGGTAGTCTTGCTTGATTTCTATCGCTTTTTCATATGATGCGAGCGCCTTTCTGTACTTTTGCAAGTTCTCTAGCGCCACGCCTCTGTCATTCCAAGCTAAAGAGTAGTCTGGCTTGATTTTTATCGCTTTTTCATACGATGCGAGCGCCTTTCTGTACTTTTGCGCTTTCAATAAATAGTCACCTTGGTTGTACCATGTCTCTGCGGTTTGTGGAGAACTTCCAGAAGTCAACCATCGCATAATCAACAGCAAACCAAGCCCAACCGTTCCCCCCAGCAACCATTCTTTTGGCAGTTTCACTGGACTCTCAACCAAAGCGGGGGGATGCACTGACTGATTCTGCAAATACATATTAATCGGAACGCCCCACTTAAAATTATCAATGCGTGCGACAGTTTCCACTCGTGCCTTTTCCGCTGGCGAAAGATTGCTTTGGGGACTACTCGCTATCCTGATAATCTCAGTATCCGTGCGACCATGCACCGCAATCACTTTACCATCAACATTCACCACCGGTCCCCCACTCATCCCGTCAGCCGTTGTTGCCTGGTAAAATAAGCCATAGCCCGCTAGTATGGGTGGCTTGACTATGCCTGAGACAGTACCATTACTAAACAGGGACACCCCTCTACTCACTTGCCCAGCCGGAAAACCTCTAAGATAGATAGTATCTCCATCCTTCACCCGGTCTGAATCACCCATCTGCAAGGCCCGATAGGGACAAGTTTCCCCCTCCGGTGCAAAAGTCACCACTGCCAGGTCGTAGTTAGGGAAAGATTCAATATTGCTAGTTTGCCAAAGTTTCCCGTCAACAGTTTGCAGTTGCAACTGGTTACTAGGTGCCACCACATGACGGGCCGTGACCACAGTGCAGACATCCTTTGACCCCCGGACAAAAAATCCCGTGCCATGTCCGGGCCTATCCATGTAGTTGATCAGGGTAACCGCTTCCTTGAGTTCCTCCGCAATTTTTTGCTTTGACTTCGGGCCACCACAGGCAGTCAGTAATAAAGTAATGCAGCTCGCAGCCACCAACCAGCGACGTGCCATCATCCCATCCCTCACCACGCAACGATTTTTCTATTATGCCATATCTCGTATTCTCTCCAACCCCTCGTTCCCAGGGTCTCCCTGGGAATGCCCCCGGGAGGCTCTGCCTCCAGTGGCCGCAATGGTAACGACAATCTCTGCTTTCCAGCTGGTGGGAGGAGGCAGAGCCTCTAGAACCCGTTCCCGGGCTCCGCCTGGGAACGAGGGGAAAACTGAAGACAGGATGAAGCATTGCGATAGAGAAGTTATTGGTGATGATATCACAGCGATCGCCGCAATGCTTCATCCCTACAAATATTTTTTTCTGAAATCAATGGGCGAGGGTGCATCTGGACCGCAAGCATATCTGTAGGGGCGAAGCATTTGGGCGATCGGTTCGATATCCAACCCAAGATTTTACTATCCAAATGCTTCGCCCGGCCCCCGAGCGAGTGCCGTGGCATTCCCGACCTTCCCGGTCAGCCCCGATCGGGCTTTTTTAGGATATCATATAATCACCTTTACCAGGTATAGACCCATGAAAACTACAGGCATCCATCATGTCGCCATCATCTGCTCTAACTATGAAAAATCCAAGCACTTCTATGTGGAAGTTCTCGGTTTCCCCATTATCCAAGAAACCTTCAGAAAAGAGCGCAACTCTTACAAATTAGATCTGCGCGTCGGCCATAAGGACCAAATAGAACTGTTTTCATTTCCCAACCCGCCCCAAAGAGTGAATAGCCCAGAAGCATGTGGACTCAGGCATCTATCTTTTGCCGTCGAGGATCTCGATGCCACAGTTGATTACTTAAAATCTCAGGGAGTGGCCGTAGAAGAAATCAGACTTGATGAAATTACAGGCAAGCGGTTTACCTTCTTTAAAGACCCGGATGACTTGCCCCTCGAAATCTATGCACAATGAAGATCTCTCTAATGTCAATTAGTCAAGTAGTCAATTAGTCTCCTGGCCCCCTGGCCCGCCCTGGGTTAAAAACCACCGGAAATAGCTCAAGTGGGTTAAAACCCACTGAAAGCATTGTCAGAGTTTTCCCCTTGTTTCCTGGCGATTGCCTCAAGATCGAGGGTAAAAAGATAATATTTTCAGTCGGTTTTCAACCGACTTTAGCTATTAGCCGGGGGTTTGAACCCCCGGCGGGGTGACAGCGCAGAAAGCATTGTCAGAGTTTTCCCCT
>JBFRWI010000127.1:0-27892 GCA_051439505.1 Hormoscilla sp.
TGCAACCGTTGCGCCGCTGTCTGCAACCGTTGCGCCGCTGTCTGCAACCGTTGCGCCGCTGTCTGCAACCGTTGCGCCGCTGTCTGCAACCGTTGCGCCGCTGTCTGCAACCGTTGCGCCGCTGCTCAACATTAGTCGATTACGATCGCCTGCTACCGGTGCTTGGAAAATTGCTCTACTCTATCAACTACTTTTGAGCCGCACCCCCTCCAAAGCGCCAATAGTGACTACAACCCATTGTTAATGATTTGTGACAACTGACAACTGGCAACTAACAACTGACAACTAACAACTGACAACTAACAACTGACAACTGACAACTGACAACTGACAATAATTAATCGATCGCATAAACATCTTTGCCCCTGCCCAGGGCGTACCGGAGAGAATGAGACAAGTTATTGCCGGACATGGTGGTGAAAATTATGAGATTGATAAAGGCGATCGCAGTAGCAAAGCCGAACAGAGTCGGATAATTAAATAAATCGGCAATGGTGCCAAATACTGGACCTGCGATCGCGATGCCCAAATCAAACCCGCCCAGGCACAAACTAAAAATCCGCCCCCGTTCGTGAGGGTGACAGCGGTCTGCTATCAGAGCAGACATGGAAGGAATAATCATGCCAAACCCAGACCCTTCTATGATGCCTGCAATCAAAAAGCCTCTGGCATCGAGTGGGAGAGTCCACAAAGTTAGCATCCCCAGACTATACAGCAGCAGAGAGATGCTAATAAATAGCCCTCTGCCAAACCGAGCGCTCCCGGGACCGACTCCTAAACGAGTGCAGAAACCAGCGATCGCACTAGCAGTATAGAACCAGCCGGGATTCAAATCGACGCCAGTATCTTTAATAAATAAAGGAACGAAAGTTGTCCGGGCTGCAAAAGCTAGTGCTGCTAACAGCAGCACTAGGGTAGGAATGGAAATGCTTTGACTTAAGAGCAAACTCCAAAATTTGTCGGTCCTGGGCGAAGATGTCCGTTTCCGTTCGGTCTGAGGCACCGACGGTTCTCTGACAAGCAAGCCACAGACTAGACTTAACAGTCCGAACCCCGAGGTCAAGAGAAATAAGGGCTCATAACCGAATGATTCGGTCAAAGCACCCCCCACCGCAGGCCCGATCGCCACACCTAAGGGAGCGACCAACAGCATGTAGCCAATAATTTCTCCCCGATGTTGGGGAGGAGAGATATCTGCCACCAGGGCCAGATAGGCTATGCCTTGGGCAGAAATACTGATGCCGTGGAAAGCCCGGACTGCCATCAGCACCGGAATTGACTGAAATAACAGATAGCCCAAGGGGGCGATCGCCACCACCGATATGCCAATCAACAGCACAATTTTACGACTACGTATGTCCGCCATCTGCCCCAGAGGTCTGCGAGACAGCAGCAGTCCGATGGAAAAGGATCCGATGACAATGCCCACATCTTGAGGAGAACCCCCCACATGCTGGATATACAGAGGCAGGGTGCCCAGCAGGGAACCGATGCTGCACCAAAACAGCATACCTGCCAGGAACAGTCTCAGCAAGTTAGATCGTGACTTGGGACTGAGGGTGCTAAAAACTTTCAAAACTGAATTTCCCCAGACTTACAGAATTTCCACTGCCTCACGCTTCAACAGCTTATCTTATTATGCTGTTTTGCTATCCTGCTGGGGTGCGATCGCCGGTACCCGATCGGCTTGGAGGCCAAAAAATATCAGGGCCACAAAGCCCTGATATCTATCTAGTCTGCTGGCATCGCTGAATTTGCTGCCCAGACCAGAGGAGGGGCCCTGTCGGGTGCCCCTGAATTTCGGTGCCCGCAACGACGCTTCCTGGTGAAGCACCGGTGTGGCTCTAGATGCCTTGACGAGAGACCAGCTTTTCAAAATTGGCCTGAGTTTGCTGTAGCAGCTGTTCTCGGCTATTTTTTGTTTGCTTGAAACTGGGGACCAGGTTGCGAGCTTGTAAGGCCATGTGAAGCTGAAGATGAGCTACATACTCGCTGAAGCCTTCACTCGATATGGGGTCTTGGGTTTGCAGTTGATTTCTATTCAAGGTGTTCTCCTTCTCTAAAGCTGCGTCATTGCCAACATCAATAGAAGTTATCACATTCATCAGACTCTCTGGGCTAGCTGTTCATAAAACTTAACCTTTGGGTGCTCTTTTCGGTAATTTTGTCATGGTATGTAACATTTTGTGAATTTTGGCTGAGATTATGGTATCCTGTAAGATTATCTTGTAGGAGGGGCGGTCATGCCAGTTGGCAAGGGCGATATGTGGCATTTTCCCTATCGACATTACGTCGATAGGGAAAATGCCACATACGGTAGGTGTTTCCCCAAAAGGCGCAATGCCTTTTGGGGAAACACCTACCTTCGCCGTTAGTTGACGAGAAAGCCAACAGCAGCATCGGTTGAATAATGCTATGCTGAAAGAGCCTGTTCTCAGAAAGCATGACAAATTGAAAATTGAAAATTGAAAATTGAATAACTAACAACTAACTGATTTGGTGGGCAGTGCCCACCCTACGCAACCTGGTGGGTAGTGCCCACCCTACGCAACGGCAGGAGAAAAAGGAGATGAAGAAACATTTTGCAGTTGTGATGTATCTGCTGCGGGAACGGCAGCAGTTTCTGCAAGAAATTCGCCAAGGGATCAAACTAAAAACTAAATTCTTAGGTCTGCTGATTTCTAGTTCCACATTTTTTGCCATCTATGGCCTGATAATGGGAGCATCCAGTAGTTGGTATCAAGCACTGGTTTCAGCAATTAAGTTGCCCGCCCTCTACTTGCTGACAGCGATGATCTGCTTCCCAACATTATACTTTTTCAATGTCATGTTTGGGTCGAAGCGAAATTTCGAGCAGTATTTGACCTTGCTGATGACGGCCATGTCATTAATTAGCGTTTTAATGTTTGGGTTTGCCCCGGTAACGCTGCTTTTTATGCTGAGTACAAACAATTACAGCTTTTTTCTGTTGCTGAATGTGACAATTCTCGGACTAACGGGATGTTTGGGAGTTAATTTCTTCTATCAAGGCATGAAATTTCTTGCCGAGCAAGATAGCGAGGGTTGGGAACTCCGTTCTCAAATTTTGCTCTTATGGTTGCTGCTTTATGCTTTTGTCGGCTGTCAATTGGGATGGACATTGAGACCTTTTTTCGGCTCCCCGGGATCGCCTTTCCAGCTTTTTCGCGAACTGGAAAGCAATTTTTATGTTGCCATAATCAAAGCGATATACTCTCTGTTAGGGTATTAACTTAAATCTCTATTTAGCAGCAAATTATGCAACAGGATTTGGCAGATTTACAAATTACGGAAAAAGAGGTAGAATCATTAAGTGGCCTAGCATGGGAGGAGGGGTTAGTCGGAAATTTCTACAGCGGCGGGGGAGTAAAACTGCTGCCAAAGCAGTTACTGGCATTTGCTCTGACCTTAATTATCTCTCTACCCCTGGCATTACTCCTGACTAAGAATAGCAGTTATGGACCGGAAGATTCTCAGGCGATCGCCCAACTGGCAATCATTACCTTGGGGTTATCTTTTCTGCTCACTTTGGGTTGGAATATCTATATGTGGAGAAAAGCAAAGCCTCTGAAAACTTTGGCACGTCTGCTGGATGAAGTTGATAAGTTTGCCCGCGTGATTAAAGCGGTAGATATTATCGATAAACTAACAGCAGCGGGTAACATGGAGGCTAATTTAATTAACCGCGAGGAGGTAATGGATGGCCTGCGGGTGACTAGAGACAGTTTAACTTCGGCGTTGCAGACAGAAAGAATTCTCAGAGAAAATCAGGATTTTATTAGCAATCACTATCAGTTATTTGCTAATCTGGAAAATCATCTGGCAGCTTTGATGGCATTAGAGGTGAACAACCAGGCAAGTGAATATGGCAGGTTACTGAATGAAGCATTGGAAATTGGCATGAGCGTGCAGCGGGAAATGCGAAAATTACAGTAAGGACTTTCCCAATGCAAGAATTTTGAATTTTGAATTGCTTATGACACCGACCCCGTGGCAACCAGCACCAGCTTCTTTACAGATATCCTCAGATGTAGTTCATGTCTGGCGGGCTAACCTCAACTTACATCAACAACAGATCCAGCAACTACTCCCTACTCTCTCGGAAGACGAGCAGCAAAGGGCAGCGCGATTTTATTTCCAGCGCGATCGCCTGCATTTCATCGCCGCTCGCGGTATACTCAGAACTATCCTGGGCAACTACTTAACCATAGCACCAAGTCAGCTGATATTTAGTTATAGTCCCCGTGGCAAACCCGCCCTTGATGCGCGTCACAATAGCAATTTTGGTAAACTAAAATTTAACCTTTCTCATTCTCACGGACTCGCCTTGTATGCGATCGCCCTCGACCGAGAAATTGGTATCGATCTAGAATACATTCGGGAGATCGAAGCAGAACAACTAGCCAAGCGCTTCTTTAGCGATCGGGAATATGCCTCTATTATTTCTGTGGAGCCCCAACAGCGACAAACAGCATTTTTTCATTACTGGACTTGTAAAGAAGCCTATCTGAAAGCCACCGGAGATGGGTTAGTAGGATTGGAAAAAATCGAAATTTCTCTTAGTGCAAAAGAACCGCACCTCGTTCCCACGGCAACCCCTGGGAACGCGAGTACAGATAAACAACAGCCAGACCCAGGGTGGTCTCTCAAGCAAATCAATCCCGGGTCTGGCTATATCGCCGCCGTAGTAGTAGCAGGAGGCGGTTGGCGTCTGCAAACTTGGGACTTTGCTCAAACCCCTGCATGACCGAAGGCCAAACCAGTTACCAGCATTCCCAGTACCAAGAAAGGTTGAGCGCTAGCCTGATATTTAACATCATTTTCCAAAGGATTGCGCAGGAAATACATATCCTGAAAAGTGATTTGGGGAATAATCAGCAGTAGCACGATCGCGCCATACAATTTTTCGTGAATGCCAATCAAATAAGCACCGATCCCCGCTTGAAAAACATCAATCATCACCGCCGATATCCAAGCTGCCGTCATCACGCCAAACATAACTGGCAAAGAATTTAACCCCTGATCTTTATCTCCTTCCACACTTTTGAAATCATTCACAACTGCAATTCCCAAACCAGCCAAACTGTAGAAGAGAGTCAGAACGATAATCGTCCAGTTCAACTCGCCAAATAAAGCATGACCCGCCCACCAAGGCAGAGAGATGTAACTCGCACCGAGGGCGTAATTTCCCAACCAGCCATTTTTCTTCAGCTTCAAAGGAGGAGCCGAATAAATGTAAGATAAATAAGCCCCACCTACGGCGATCGCGCTAATCACCTTCATGTCGTGACCCGCCCAGATATCCAAAGCGAAGGCCACCGCCAACCCCGCCAATAGCAACACCCAAATTTGGACCTGCACCTGCTCCCTGGAAATCGCACCCGAAGGAATGGGACGATAAGGTTCATTAATCGCGTCTATTTCCGCATCGTACAAATCATTCAAAGTTTGAGTATATCCCGTCATCAAAGGGCCAGACAGCAACATACAGGCAGCAGCAACCAAAACATTCTCTATTGTCCAGGTAAAATTTCCCGAAGACGCCGCCCCGCACACCACTCCCCAGATCAGAGGTATCCAGGTGATCGGTTTCATCAGTTGCAAGCGGATTTTCCAGATCGACGTTTCTCCCACATCCGCACCCTTCATGCCCAACATCTGCCGGCTTTTGGCTCGGCGCTTCGATCTTATAGAATCCTCTGTCATTTTTCCCCTTTTCCCATCTGCAAATATACTTTTTTGTGCTCATGGCTAATCACCAGAGATTAGCCATCCCTGTGTCCTGGGAGCGCCTCCCAGAGTACCCAAGACACAGGGAATAGCGATCGCTAGAAAGAAATGATCAAATAACCATCCTGAAACTTAGCGCCCTTAACAGGTTTACCACTCAGTTGCGCTGGCAAAAGGATATTGCGCCGCTGGTCACCCGCTTCGATCGTAATTTCCGGACCGTATTGGGTCAGCTTCACCTCTTTTTTATCAAAACCAGGCAAAAATAGAGTCACCCTACCAACATTGACATCAATCGTCAGGGGTCTCGGAGCCCCTGTCGCTGCCGCAAAATCTGGCAAGCTTGACCCGATCGCCTCCCACCTGTTTCCCCGATCGGATGTGAAGGGAACTACGCTCACGGGTAAAGGAGCGAACTGATCCTTTACCCCTTGAATGTTAGTCGTTTCATCATCAAAAGTTTCTAACAGGGCACTGAGGGTGTTGGCCAACTTAGCCACCTCTGTATCTGTTAATACCGACTTATTCAGAATTACGCCGCCAACAGTCAAACCCACCTGCTGAGCGCTACCCCAAAGGTAACGGGCCGTGGCGATCGCCCCTGGGTCATCAGTAGTCACCAGATAAGCTACCACCTGCTGCGGGTCCGCAATCTTTGCCTTTCCCCGATCTAGAATCTGATTCACCTCTTGGGTTGGTTGAGCGAAGTTATCCGCCGACCAGTCCCCATTCAGCACCGCACTACTGACCGGTCCCACAAACGGGGAGAGAACCTGGCCCAGTTCCGAATCAATAAACACCTGACGGAAGCGGCGGATATACCAGCTCATAATTTCTGGCGTACCCAGCATCCGCAGGGTGGAAAGATCGCCATCGCCATCGTAGACGATCGCATCATAATTGCCGCTCGCATCATACTTCCACAGGGCATATAGTCTGATAGCACTGTCCATTCCCGGCAAGACACCCAGTTCTTCGCCGAATACCGCCTGAAAAAACGGTTTCTGGAGATATTGGGCTTCCAAATCCTTCACCTCTTGCCAACCCTTCGCCAGCAGTGGCGCGCTCAACAGCTGCACGCCCTGCAAATTCGGGGCGACCTCCTGCGGTTCCGCATTCAGGGACTTGCCCAACAGCAAGGCCGATGCTGGAGACGTGAGTGCCAGCAGCACCCGCTTGCCTTGACGCGCAAACCGCATTGCTGCCCCGATCGCCAGGGTCGTTTTGCCCGTGCCGCCCTTGCCCAAAAATGTCAAAATCACGGCCATCTCTGTTTTTCTACAGCAACTGTCATTTTACTCTAGCGCTTGGAGCCCAACAGGACTCCGCTAGTTAACCTGTTCGAGTTCCTCTTCAAAGAACCAGGTGGACAACTCCTCGGAAAACTTGACCACCACACCCACTGCCGAGCCATCGAGCATTTTGTAATCCACAATGGTCCCCTCTGGATTTTGCTGGATCTGCTTAACCATCTTGCCGGGCATGCTGCGGTCTATCACGCCGCGCACTTTTACCTTCTGACCGATTTCCATTTTATTTGCTGTTTTATGTTTGCTCTCCAACTCCACAGTTTATAGCAACAGGGATACACTCCCAAGATTTTTGTCTCCCAAACTCCTACAATATAGCTGTTTACCTCCCGAGGAAATGCCTATGCTGGCCAAACGAATTTTGCCTTGTCTAGATGTCAAAGCGGGAAGGGTAGTCAAAGGTGTCAATTTTGTCAACCTCACCGATGCTGGCGATCCAGTAGAATTAGCACAGGTCTACAATGACGCTGGTGCTGACGAACTCGTCTTTTTGGATATCACCGCTACC
This sequence comes from Hormoscilla sp., assembly GCA_051439505.1. Taxonomy (GTDB): domain Bacteria; phylum Cyanobacteriota; class Cyanobacteriia; order Cyanobacteriales; family Desertifilaceae; genus Hormoscilla. The sequence continues at coordinate 7,567 of JBFRWI010000127.1, forward strand.
CACGAAGACCGGAATATCATTATCGATGTTGTCTACCGCACCGCCGAACAGGTATTTATTCCCTTAACTGTCGGTGGCGGCATCGGATCCGAGTCAATGATTAAAGATTTGTTAAGAGCTGGGGCCGATAAAGTAAGTATCAACTCAGCAGCGGTGCGCGACCCCGACTTTATTAATCGAGCCAGTTCCCGCTTCGGGAATCAATGTATTGTCGTGGCCATTGACGCCAGACGCAGATCCGATCGGGCTAACCCCGGTTGGGATGTCTACGTGCGGGGCGGCAGGGAAAATACTGGTCTTGACGCCATCAGCTGGGCCAGAGAAGTAGAGCAACGGGGTGCTGGCGAACTTCTAGTTACCAGTATGGACGCCGATGGCACCCAGGCTGGATATGACTTAGAACTCACCCGCACCATTGCCGAAGCAGTGGAAATTCCCGTAATTGCCTCTGGTGGTGCTGGCAACTGCGACCACATCTATCAAGCCCTCACTACTGGCAAAGCCGAAGCCGCTCTCTTAGCTTCCCTGCTACATTACGGACAATTAACCGTCAGTGAAATCAAACAGCATCTGGCAGGCCACCAAGTCCCCGTCCGCGTTGTCGGTTGTTAATGCCAGAATCTAGATGGCTGCTCGGCTCGAAGGAAAAATTGTTACAATTCTTCATATGTGGCCAGTTCTGACTAGATCCACTGCTGGCGACAAGAGCGGTGTGGGTTAGAAAAATTAGAGGTCGCTGAGTCAAGAGCGGGTAGCGGTAAAAACCATGTTTATTATTCTGGTAATTGTGATATTATTGATAGCCTGGTCTCTCCACTTGATGGAAGAAGCGGTTGAGCAGCAGGAATTCTCCTTGATGTTAGCAGGCTTTCTGGTGGCAGTTGCTGCCGCAGCTATGGTAGCAGTTTATTTCCTGATGGGGCATTATGTGGGCTATATGCAACAGATTCACGCAAGTGAGTATAATCAATCCCTAACCTGGGTGATACCCCAAGAGGATAGGGAAAGCATGGCCGGTCAGACACCAGACCAGCTCTTTATCGGGGCGATCGGCAGAGTAAACAGATGAGCGACTACTACAGATGAGGACTGGGAAAAATATCCCATATGGGGCAAGTTAGAGTTAGGTGTTGGCTGAGGGTTTTCCTTGCCAAAGCCGACGAGGTTGGATCTACTCTCTCACCTAGGGCTGCTTTGAGCTAGTTCAGAACACCGCACTTGTGGTTAGGTGAATGTACTCTCATAACAGCCAAGGATAAGGGCATGCAGATAGACTGGCTGCTTGTCGGGTTGATTGCCGCTTTGAGAGACTATTGTATGGAAAATCCTATACCGGAGCTGGAAGATATCAGCCGGAAGTTGATGAGTATGCAGACGCGACAAAAAAAGCAGAAGCCGAAGATGATGGTGGTGGACGATGAGCCAGATAATCTGGATCTGCTATACCGCACATTCAGGCGAGAGTTTCAAGTTTACAAAGCCGATAGTGGTATAAAGGCTTTGGAAATATTGGGGGAAGAGGGTGAAGTGGCTGTGATCATCTCTGACCAGCGGATGCCGGAGATGAAGGGAACGGAGTTCCTGAGTAAGACGGTGCCGGATTTCCCGAATACAATGCGGATTATCCTCACGGGTTTTACGGATGTAGAAGACCTGGTGGATGCCATAAATTCCGGACAGGTCTACAAGTATATCACAAAGCCTTGGGACCCGAATGACTTGAAGGGGGTGGTGCAACGGGCGGTAGAGACCTACGAACTCCTGAGGCAAAAGACTCTGGAGTTGCAGCGGGCTGAGGCTCAAATGGCATTGTTGAAGACGATCGTTCAGGTCGCAGGAGATGAATCAAGCTTGTCGGACTCCCTAGAGCCGATCGCGATCGCTTTTGGCAAGAATTTCGCAGCCGATGTCTGTATCCTTCAACTGGTGGAGGCCGGGCAGCTACAAGCAACTCAAGGCAGTTATGGTACTGGTGAGGTGTCTAACTGGCTGGCAGAAGATCCTCTGGTCCAGGAGGCGATCTCTGCTGCGGAATTTCAGATTTCGCCGAATATCCCAGGTGATAAAGCTCATGCGGATGTAGAGCATTACAAAGCTAGTGGCATTAAAGCTCATCTGGTTACGCCTATTATCTATCAGAGCGAAATGCTAGCAGTGCTGTCCCTGCAATGGCAGCAACCCAGCAAACTGCGAGAGGATGAACTGGTACTGATTCACCTCTGTGCTCAACAGGTGGGCCTGGTGCTAGTCTGTGCTCGCGACTATAAATCCCCAGCTTGAGTATGAGTGACAGTCAAGTTCGCGTTCTGTTTGATAGAATTGCACCGGTATACGACCAGTTGAATGACTGGTTCAGTCTGGGTCAACACCGGATATGGAAACACATGACTCTTAAGTGGTGCCAGGCAAAGGCATCAGATGTATGCTTGGACTTGTGCTGTGGTAGTGGCGATATGGCTTTGTTACTGGCAGGTCAGGTAGGTGCTTCTGGTCGAGTCTATGGGGTGGATTTTGCGCCGCAACTCCTGGCGATCGCCCAAGAACGGTGCGATCGCCTGTACCCGAAGCCGGACATTTGCTGGGTAGAAGCTGATGTTCTGAATTTGCCTTTTAGCGATAATTTCTTTGATGCGGCGACGATGAGCTATGGACTGCGGAATGTAACGGATATTCCCGGTTGTCTCGGTGAGTTGCATCGGGTACTCAAACCGGGTGCCTCTGCTGCGATCCTAGATTTTCATCGTCCCCGTCAGCCAGCAGCTAGAGCTTTTCAGCAGTGGTATCTAGATAATATTGTGGTGCCAGTCGCCCAGCAATTGGGTCTGTCTGAAGAATATGCTTATATTGCTCCTAGTCTGGATCGTTTCCCCAATGGTACTGAGCAGGTGAGTTTAGCTCGTCAAGCCGGATTTGCGATCGCTACACATTATCCCATCGCTAGCGATCTGATGGGAGTATTGGTGGTGAAAAAGCCTGATTAGTTATTCTTTGTTATTTGATAACAACGTTCCAACTAACAACGTTCTAACTAAGATTGTTGCTTTGAATATTGCGGAATTATGGATTTATCTGGTGCCGCCCCTGGCGGGTGGAGTGATTGGCTATTTCACGAATGATTTAGCCATTAAGATGTTATTTCGCCCTTACCGACCTATCAAAGTCGGCGGGCGGAAGTTGCCTTTTACTCCCGGTTTGATTCCTAGCAACCAGGCCCGTTTGGCCAAGCGGGTGGCTGATACTATTATGGGGTCGCTGCTGACGCCGGAGGAGTTGCAAAATCTGGCGAAACGCTTGCTGCAAACGGAACGAACTCAGGCGGGTATTCTCTGGTTGCTGAAGCTGGCGATCGAGCAAATTCAATCTGATAAAGAGCAGAAAACTGCTAAGATATTAGCAGGTATTCTCCGAGATTTACTGGGGAAATCTCTGCCCAGAGTCATAAAGGTATTGGCAAGGCGGGAAGATTTCCTGCAAGAACAGCTAAATCAAATTTTTGACAGGGTTTTGGTGGAATTTCAACTGACTGAAGAACAGGCCCGATCGCTTGCTGATTGGCTGTTTCAGGTAGTGTTTCCTCCGGAAGTGATCCGCCTGGCGATCGTTGGTTTTCTTACGGACCGCAATATCCAGGTAATTGATGAGGGGTTTCGGGAAAAGTCGAGTGGCACCTATTGGGTAGTTGCTAATTTGTTAGGTTTGCGGAACTCTTTGACTCGTTTGCGTACCTATTGCTTGGATGAAAAGTCCGAAACTAATCAACGGATCGGTGAGTTAATTGTCTCTCTGGGTGTAAAAGAAAGCGTCACGGAATGGTTGCGAAGTTTATCTTTGCAAAATTTGCCCGTGTTGACGGTGCGACAGTTGCGGAAAACCATGCGAGATGCGGTGCGCAATTATATTCAAAGTCGCGGTGCGGATCTGCTTAAGGGTTTGGGTGAGTCGATCGACTGGGAAAATTTGGCGAAGTTAGCGATCAACCGTCTGCGGAATTCGGCGGTGCTGAATTCTTCCCTGGAGGTAGTTAGTAAGGAACTGGCTTTGGTTTTGGACCGCTATTTGGAAAAAGATTTGGAAGCAATTGTAGCTCAGGCGATACCGATTTTGAATATCGATCGGGTGATTGTCGATCGGGTGAATGCTACTTCTCCTCGGGATTTAGAGATGGCAATTAATGGCATTGTGAAAAGTGAGTTGCAGGCGATCGTGAATTTGGGTGGGCTATTGGGTGTTGTCGTGGGATGTCTTCAGGTAGTTGTATTGCTGTTGCGATAATTGCACTCAATGTGAAATTGCACTCAATTTTTAGATGAGAGCGTTGACAAAGCCCGCCTGGGCGGGCTTTGTTAAGGTAGCCCCAACCCTTAGGATGAGGGATGCTTGCGGTCGAGCTTGATCTGTTGCAAGCGGCGGTTGCTCGCAGCATGACTAGCAGGAAATCCCGGCACGGGTATTACTTGATACTTCCGTTCCTCTTCCAACTGCTTGAGCTGGGTGTAATCTACCCAGTGGATGCAGTCAACCGGACAGGTGTCGATCGCCTCCTGAATTAGTTCTTCAGAGTCGCCATCTTGCCTGACTACCCGCGATCGCCCGTATTCTGGTTCGATGTAAAATGTATTCCGGGCGACGTGACCGCAATGTTTACAGCCGATACAGGTAATTTCATCGACGTAAACCCCCTTTTGCCGCCAGACTCCACCCAGTTCGGGCTCGAAACCGGAACGTTCCGGTTCGTCTCGCCAGACCCCTCCTAATTCGGGCTCGAAACCAGAGGGTGAGGGGTCTTCTGCCAGTGGATCTAGAACAAAATCATCCATTAGGAACTCCAGCGTTGCAGCACTAAGCGGATAGAACCATCTTCATTTTTCTGTTGTTCGGCCAGTTGAAAGCCCTGCTTCGCCGTTTCCTGGACCACGGTGTGGTAGGCGTAACGCTGGGTAATCTTCTTCAGGAAACCGTCCACAGACAGGTTTTGCTGCCAGAACTGCATGTCGGAAACCATTTCATACTCTTGACCGTTCCAACTGAAGCCGATATCGTATCCATTGTCTTGCTCAATGGCCACTTCAGCATTGTGAGTCTGTCCCCGATAACCCCGCACGGGGACCGGACCCGGTTTCCAATCAATGTTCAGTTCTGTTAACGCAGCTTGCAAAGATTCCAGGTTACGGATTTTTGTTTTGATTTGGCTAAAGTGTGACATTTCTCTTCTAATTGGTTGTTGTGTACAAAAAAAGGACATCCTGCACCTGGTGGAGGAACTTACCACTCGCTAAAAGTTGCTTGGGTGGTAACCGCCTCATGCTGTTGATGCACTTGGGCAAAAAACTCAGAAGTCTGTTCTTGCTTGAGCACTTTGCCCAGCTGGGCTTCGATGGCCGCAGTTACTTCCGCGCAGGAAGTGCCCACAATGCCAGTGACTTTCTCCAATACCCGACCGTCGGGGTAGATCACGAACTCTAGGGTTTCCATAGGCTTCGCTATCAGGTGAGGCCACGTTGTTGGCCCGCGTACCGCAAAAGCGCGATACCTGGGGCTGAACTATGTAAACAATCGCAGCATAATGATTTAAATCGTAACAAAACTTAGTATACAGTATAAGCAATATTCTCATTTATATGTCAGTTTTATTTATATTTTCTATAGAGTTATGTCCAGAGTAGGGGCGACAATCGGCTGTCTCGGGTAGAATGAGCGTCACAACAATCAGCTAGGAGTCTGGTAAATGAGTACAACGCAAGTGATGGAGCCCAAGGCACCGGTTGTCGGCTCGCGGGCCAAGGATCCCATACGGGTGGGTATCCTGGGTTTTGGCGGTTTGGGACAGGCGGCGGCTAAGGTTCTGGCCCCGAAACGGGAGATGCTTTGGGTGGCTGTTGCCGATCGCCTGGGTTACGCTTACGATCCCAAGGGGTTAAATGTCGAATGCGGTCTGCCGAATGGCAATAATGGCAACTCCACCAAGAGCGATCGCAGCATTTCTGATTTAATTGCGACGGGAACTGAGGTGGATGGTTATTTTCTGGCTTTGCCGAATTTGCCGAATACCTTTATGGCGGATGTAGTGCGGCAGTTTATCGCTTCGGGTTGGCGCGGGGTGCTGGTGGATGCCCTTAAGCGTACCAGTGCGGTTGAGCAATTGTTGAAGTTGCAGTCGGATCTGCAAGCAGCGGGGATTACTTACATGACCGGTTGCGGTGCCACCCCGGGGTTATTGACGGCAGCAGCGGCCTTGGCGGCCCAGAGTTATGCAGAAATTCACAGCGTGAAGATTACTTTTGGAGTGGGAATTGCTAATTGGGAAGCTTATCGGGCTACTATTCGGGAGGATATTGCTCATATGCCCGGTTATGACGTGGAGAAGGCCCGGGGGATGAGCGATGCTGAGGTGGCCGCCCTGTTGGATAAAACTAATGGCATCTTGGCCCTGGAAGATATGGAACATGCCGATGATATTATGTTGGAATTGGCGGGCATTTGCGATCGCGATCGGGTTTCGGTAGGTGGAGTTGTGGATACGCGGAATCCCAAGAAGCCTCTGAGTACGAATGTGAAAGTAACGGGTCGTACCTTTGAAGGCAAGATTTCTACCCATACCTTTACTTTAGGGGATGAAACTAGCATGGCAGCCAATGTGTGCGGTCCTGCCTTTGGTTATCTGAAAGCTGGGGTTTCATTGCATCGGCGGGGAATATATGGGTTGTTTACTGCTGCGGAAGTGATGCCCCTGTTTGTGCGGTAGGTGCTTTTTCAATACTTCTCGGTTAAGAATATAGGTTGTCATTGCGAGGGGGGGGGTACTCCACGATTAACTTATGCTCCCATTGAGTCAACCCCCCCCCCCGAAGCAATCCCCCCGCCCGTATAATATTAAGAGCACGAATTGCGTCGTCGGTGAGATTGCTTCGGGGGCTCCTTAGCTGTGATTCCTTAAATCTCGGTTTTCGTTTCCCCCTCGCAATGACAGATTATTAACCGAGAGGTATTGGGTGATTTTTTACTTCCAGAAACCGGGTTTCTTTGTTTAACTTGCTTAAGGAAGTGATATAGCAGTTCTCAAATTGTCGCGATCTGCTGTTGGGGAGATTGCTTCGGGGGGGTTCGCTCACAAAGCATAAGTCGAATCGCTACGTACCCCCCCCCCTCGCAATGACAAATTGGCGATCGAGCTGTACCACATCAATGCATTCGAGATGAGCTATATCTGGTGAGGCAACCGCAGCATCGGGTTGGGTTGAGCCAACCTAGGAACTACTTTTGACCGCACTCGGTTGAGTTCACCGGTGCTTGTGGGTGTGGTCAAAAACCGTTGGTACGGGGAGATCCTCGCGGGGGCCGGGCGAAGCATTCGGAAAGGACATCTATCTTGTGATGTCATCATTTGTCACCCGAATGCTTCGCCCCTACAGTTATCGGCAACAAATGACTATCAACTACTTTTGACCACACCCGGTGCTTGTTGAAAATTTACTTATCTCAGTATGTGATTGATTTTACGGTATCATCTGGTATGAGGTTCCGCACTTTTAGAACTTACTGGGTGCTTACTGGGTGCTTACTGGGTGCTTACTGAATACTTGAAAAGGGGTGGTGGAGTTGGGGGAGTTACGCGGCGATCGGATATTTCCATTGAGATCGACGCGCGCTTGACCACACCCCTGCTGGTTGCATCTTATCTTGCGACCGGCAATAGTTTGATTTGTTTGCGGAATTCCTTAACTTTTATTGCAAAAAGTTAAGAGAATTAAGGAAGTTGAAAATAACGCACTCAGAAGCTACAAGGTTCAAAAACCTCTCTGGGTCTAGCTTTCCAGGATTTTTTCCACAAATATTCAGTTCCTATGGGGATATTTGGCTTCTCAGACTGCGGTTACCTATCTGTGTATTCGTCAATACATAAGGCGGTTATCTAGCGGCTACATTCCTTGCTAGAACTGGACTTTACCTATGTTTTTATTTCTTTACAAAAATTTACCTGAGTAATGTACCTCAATTAGATTGAATAGGGTTATGATGGAAAACGTAGGCGAAGTTTGAGGTGAATTAAGATATAGCAATTCTCAGATTAGTGTGATATGCTGTCGGAGATTGCTTCGGGGGGGAACTCATAAAACATAAGTTACTCGTTACTCGCTAGTCTCCCCCCCTCGCAATGACAAATAAGCAATTTTGCTATACCACATCAATTTGAGAAACGCTATAACTGGGCGGGCACGTTTAGCTATTGGGAACTGGCTGAAGAATGATGTGCTTTGGCCAGGAAGATGGCGGGTGTATGAAAAAAATAGATGAGAAAACGCTCTCCTCGGTGGCAGGTAATTGACTACCGTTGGTTTCGGCAGTTAAGATAGAGTTAAGCAAGGGTGTATGGGAGGGATGATAGATATGAAGAAATGGAAGAAATGGCAGATAATATTGCCGGTTGCATCTGTGGCTTTGGTGGGAATAGTTGGGAATAGACCGGCAGAAGCGGCGGCCCTGACGTTCTTTGGAGAGGACTTAACGACGGTTAAAGACCAAGTTCTGAGTGCGACTCCGAATGCGGATAAAGCTCGCAATGATTTCCTATCCTATTTAACAGGAGTAGGGGTGGAAAGTTTTGAGGGGTTTGCACCGGCAAGCACTGGTCCTTTGAGTCTCAATTTCGGCGGGACAACGGCTACTTTGACGGGTGATGGACAGGTAAAGCAAGGTGCTGATGCCGGTGCTTACGCGACATCTGGAAGCCAATATTGGAGTTGGACTGGCCCAGATGCTACCGATGATAACCCGTCCGAAGGGTTTACTATACAGTTTGATGAGGCGCAAACGGCTTTCGGTTTCTCGGCGACAGATGTGGGAGATACTTTTGGCGGCAGTAACTTGATTTTAAGTTTCGGTCTTGCCAATGGTGGCACTAAGAATGTTACGATTGACAATAGCTTGGCGGCTGATGGAAATCGGGGTGGTTCTGTACTATTCGCCGGTTGGATAGATGAAGAGAACCCGTTTCTAAGCGTGACTTATGGAAGCAGTCGCCTGATTAATTGGGATGGTTTTGCTTTTGATGATTTCACGATCGGTATATTGGAGGAGGAGGTTGAACCTCCAGCACCTGTTCCGGAACCGTCCTCGCTGTTGGGTTTATTGGGGATCGGAGTTGTGATGGCTGTGGGTTCTTTGGTCAAAGGTAAGAGGTAAGAGATAATAGGAAATATCCAGCATAGCGGCGGGATCCCCCCTAGCCCCCCTTAGAAAGGGGGGGACCGGAGGAAGAAAGAGAAAGTAGGGTGGGCACCGCCCACCATTCGCGGGTTGGGGCAATAAAAACCAACACTGGAAGTGACCGCAGGGATAGGATAGAAAAGAGAAAAAAGTAGGGTGGGCACCGCCCACAATTCTGGGGTTGAGGTAATAATGACAAAACCAGGGAACAGTCTGGAAAAAAGATCGCTTGCTGTCGGGAAAAGAGTATGGAGAGGGTGTAGTAAAATGAAGAATGAAAATTCTAAAAAGCTGTGTCAGATTTAGCGAAGAACTAGCTAATATTAGGGAAGAGATTTGACCCGTTAGAGGCGACGGGGATAAAGCATGCGCGGGCGAAGAGAAGAAAAGAGTAAAATTAATTAGGGTGTAGAGGGTGTAGGAAAATGACTACTGAAAAAAATATCAATCAACTGTCAGATTTAGATTTATCGAATAACCAGCTATTATTGACGGAATTTGACCCATTGTCTTCGGAGTTTCCTGGTAATGGGGGCGGTACTGGGGATATCTCTGTTAGAATTGTGGAGGAAATACCCCCGATCGCGCCGGCGCTGGCACCAGAAGTAAATGAGATTGCACCAGCTAATCACACTAGCAGTAGTGATATAGATGTAGGTGCCGATGCAGATATCTTAATTGGCGATCGGGGAACGGGGGAATTTGATGTCCTGACTAACCAGCAGTCTACGGCAGATGCACCGGTTAACCTGTTGGGGTGGTCTTTTAATGTGGTACCCGAAGTACTGCATTTTGGGGACGGCATCGAGATGGAGTTGGTGGTGGAAAATGCAGATGCCGGTGATGCTGGCACCTTTGATGTGGCGTTCTACATGTCAGGGGACGATCGCTTCGATAGTGAAGATTATTATTTTGGCAATTTGACGGTAGATGGTCTGGCGGGTAATGGTAAAACGGAACTGTTAGCTATAAGTTTTGTTTTACCGCCGGCGACGGACCCTTATTGGGATACTGTCGGGGATGATGTTACTATCGGGATGGTGGTAGATATCGCTAATGCGATCGCGGAGACGGATGAATACGATAATGTTCGCGTTCTCTCGGAGGTAGATGCGGAAACTGTGGCGATCGCCCCTGGAGATCCAGACCCAGATCCAGATCCAGATCCAGATCCAGCTGTGGTAAACTTGTCGGGTCTGAGTTTTAATGTGGTCCCGGACTCCCTCACACCAGGCGATCGCTTTGAGGTGGAGTACCAGATCCAAAATACGGGAAACTCAGATGTTGGGGAGTTCCCGATATCCTTATATATATCGGCAGATGAAATTATCACAACCGCAGATCTGTTGCTGGACGATCTCATTGTTAGTAGTCTCGCAGGAAATAGCAGTAGCGATACTTTGACTGTTAGTCCGATCTTGCCAGATGCGTCGGATCCTTTCTGGACTGATGATACGGATAATTTCTTTATTGGCGCGATCGCGGATCCTGCTAATCTCATTTCGGAAACGGATGAAACCGATAATGCTAACCTGGGAGAGGCGATCGACTACGAAGGCATTCAAATAACTCAACCAGAAGAACCGGTGGAACCGACGGACCCGACTGAGGATGATAAAGTTAATTTGTCGGGGATGTATTTGAATGTGGTGCAGGAACCTCTAGAGTTTGGCGATGCCTTGGGTATGGAGTTTGTAGTGGGGAATACGGAACCAGGGGAAGCAGAGAATGTCCCGGTAACTTTCTACTTGTCAAGGGATGAGATTATTGATGCTTCGGATTATAATTTTGGCAGCTATACCATCGACCTCCTTGCTGGCAATAGCAATACGGAATTCTTGACTACTAATGTAACTTTGCCCGGGAGTGACGATCCTTTCTGGAATGGGGATGGTTACTACTATTTCCTGATGGGTGTGGATGTTGATAACGGCATTTCCGAGACCGATGAAGGGGATAATAGCAATACTGGGGAGTTGATCGACTGGGATGGAGTAGAGATTACGGACCCCAATAAGATAGACTTGTCGGCGGTGGCCTTTAATGTGGTCCAGGAACCCCTATCCGCAGGCGATCGCATTGCCGTGGAGTACCAGATCCAGAATACGGAAAACCTTGATGCGGGGGAGTTTTTGGTAAATATATACCTGTCGGCAGATGGGACGATCGATAGTGAGGATCTGCTGTTGGGTTCGGAAACGATCGGCGGTTTGGCGGGTAATAGTCAGACTGACTTGTTGACGGGGAGTTACAGTCTGCCAGCAGCGGACCACCCTATCTGGAATGACAGCAACCTCTATACTATTGGCGCGATGGTGGATGCTGCCAATGGGGTGACTGAAAGTAATGAGGATAATAATGCTAATCTGTCAGAATATGTAGATGCCGATAGCGTTCGGATTACTATTCCCATCGAAGAAGCGCCGGTTGAACCGGTAGAACCGCCCACTCGACCGCAATTTCCCCGGGAAAATCAACCCACGATCGCGATTATCGATACGGGTTTTGCTGCGGATAATCCCGATCTGGATTACAGTCGGTTGGTTCTGGGGCGCGATCGCATCGATAACGATAACGATCCTTTACTGACGGGTAGTGGGGACGAACATGGCACCCATGTCCTGGGAATTATCGCGGCGACCCAAGATAATGGTATTGGTATTGATGGGCTGAACGATGATGCGCCGATCTGGTTGGCACGGGCAATAGGTTCTGGTGATTGGGCCGCATCCCTGACAGAGTTTGTAGATTATACCCGGTCTTCGGCACAGCCTAATGCGATCGCGAATATCAGTTTTGACCTCACCCAAGTTAACCGGAATGGTAGCGTGACGACGCGCTACGAGTTGACGCCAGAAGAAAGGCAAGCGCTGGGTTATGCGCGGCAGCATGGAGTATTGATCGTGGTAGCGGCGGGTAATGATGCTGGCGTGATGTCGGTACTGGGTCAGGCATCCCAGGAGTTTGACAATATTATTACGGTGGGGGCTGCGGATGGGTCAAACCGGGCAGTCTATTCTAGCTACGGCAATGGTCTGAATATTTTAGCGGGGGGAGGGACTACGGAAAATCCCGTGCTGTCTTTGGTAGGTGATGGCGTGGGGACCATGGCAGGTACGTCGGTGGCAGCGGCCCAGGTGACCGGTGCAGCTTCCCTGGTGTGGGCCGCTAATCCCGATTTGAATTATCGTCAGGTGATTGAGGCGATAACTGGTTCGGCTACAGATTTGCAAGCATCGGGATGGGATGCCCAGACGGGTGCGGGGTTGCTGAATGTTGATGAAGCTGTGGAAACGGCAGAAAACATGAGGGGTACGACTTACAACCCGCAAGCTTTCTTGGTGCCGACGACTTGGGGCGGTGCCGGTCAGGTGACGCCTGGGGAACGGGCAGTCCAGAACTATTATGAAAGGACTATCCAAGGTCGAGAGGAACATAGGGGTACATTATACTATACCAACGACAATTATCATTATTTCTCCTTGGATGAACCTAGTATCTTCCAGTTCTCCCTTGATTTTACTGGTGTTGTCCAACTGAAGCGTTCCTCTGGCAGCACTATTACTTCTGGTCGAAAAAATGGCTCAGTCCAATATGGCGCTGCTTACTTAAACCCTGGCGATTACTACTTGCGGATCTCTCAATTTGATGGCAGCTATGTCCACGGACGCAACTACAAACTGGTGACCAATGTTGACCAGGCAACATTCTCAAGATACGATATTTCGGCTCCCTACTATTACGGACAGTCACTAGGCGATCGCAACTTGGGAACCCTACGCAGTCGGGAGACAATACGAGATTATCTGGGCTTCAACGACTCAAAAGATACCTATGATTTTCGGTTGAGTGAGTCTAGTGAGTTGGATGTGAACCTGTCTGGAAGTGGCGTGTACTATCGCCTGTACAGCAGCAGCGGGCAGCGATACTACAATGGCAATACTTTACCTGCTGGGAATTACTCGATCGATATTACTGGCGGAAGTAGCGGTTCGGGGAGTAATTACACTTTGGGATTAGATCCGACTCCTGTTGTCACTGATACTGATGGTACGAGGTGGGATGCCCGAGATATTGGCACTCTTTCGGGGTCGCGCAGCTTCCGGGATTCGATCGGCTATAATGGAGATCTGCATGATTACCGCAAGTTTTATCTTAGTGAAGACAGTGATTTCAGTCTGTCTCTGACTAATTTAACTGATGATGCCGATGTCCGAATCCTTGACAGGTATGGAAATGAGATAGCAAGTTCAGAGACTAATAGTAATAGTGCATCTGAATATATAAATTTAGAGTTAGATAAAGGCTATTACTATGTGGATGTCTATCCCGATCGCAGCTATGATTCCACTAGCTACAGTCTAAATCTATCGGCGACAGTACCAGATCCTGATGGTACGAGGTCGGATGCCACGTATATCGGCACTCTTTCGGGGTCGCGCAGCTTCAGTGATTCGATCGGCTATAATGGAGATCTGCATGATTACCGCCAGTTCTATCTTAGTGAGGACAGTGATTTCAGTCTGTCTCTGACTAATTTAACTGATGATGCAGATGTCCGAATCCTTGACAGGTATGGAAATGAGATAGCAAGTTCAGAGACTAATAGTAATAGTGCATCTGAATATATCAATTTGGAGTTAGATAAAGGCTATTACTATGTGGATGTCTATCCCGATCGCAGCTATGATTCCACCAGTTACCGTCTGGGACTATCGGCTAATCCGATTGGTTTCCGTGTAGATAACCGATTTTCTTCCTTGTTCAACAATAACCGGTGGCTGGGCGATCCTACAAGTAATGCCTACGATCAAGGACGCGGCTTCTTGAGGCAGAATTTTGAGAATGGTTACATTGTCTGGAATGGATGGCGATCGACTGCTTATCGGACAGGGAATGGTGGTTCCTCTGGGAGTGGTCTAGCAACTCCGACATATAAAAGGACTTCTAAACTGGTGGTAGAGTTCGATGGCGTCAGTGGTGAATTTTTGGTAACTCCCTATGCCTATGGTGGCCAGGATATAACTGGCACTTGGGGACCAAGTGGTAACTTATTGTGGTTGCAGGGGAATAATTGGAAGCAGCTACATTTAGGTCTCGGTCACAATCTCACGCCCGATACGGTCTTGGAGTTTGAGTTCAAGAGTAGCAGCGAAGGAGAACTCCACGGCATTGGGTTTGACCGGGATGAGGATATCCTCAACAACTCTGGCATCCTCTTTAAGGTGTATGGCGATCAGGATTGGAGCCACGATCGGTATGACAAATATTCCGGTTCTGGTTGGCAGAAGTACAAGATTCCCGTGGGGCAGTATTTGACCGGCTATCAATACAGATTAGTGTTTGCTAATGACGATGATAGCGATCAAAACGCTGAGAGTCAGTTCAGGGATATCAAGATTTACGAAAATGAGGACTCGATTCCCGCGACAAACTGGAAGGCCCAGTTCATCAATCGCAGTGCTGATAACTATGCTGACTGGAACTTCAATATAGACCGTTATTCTCGGGAAGTAATTAACGCAGATGTAACTGCGGACTTGGGTTCAAGTAGTTCGAGCGATAGCAACGTCCTCGCCCGTCTGTACAAGGATTGGGGAACTGGCCGTCCTGTCCCTGGGGTGGAGCCGGATCACTTCGCAATGCTGGCATCAACCCGTGTAGATTTGGAGAAGGATAAGTTTTATAAGGTGATCAATGACTCAGATGATGGGTTTGCGTTCCACCTGAACCGAGTTGGGGCGACTGGAGATGATGGCTGGATTCAAGATCCTGGTGGTTTTGAAAAGCATGATTGGCGCGATCGCTCTACTTACGACCCGGCTCAGACAACCGTCTTCACCGTAGATCGGTCGGGGTCATATGATTTCCTGGTCAAGTATTACGAAAACACTGGCGGTTCTGTAGTTGATGTCAAGTTAGAAGAGGTTCCGGTACAAGAATATGTGAATGAACGGAGTCAGTGGCGCGGCTGGGTACATAAGTGGGATCCAAACGGAGCAGATCGACCATCGCCGGTCAATATTAATGAGGAACTCAAGAAAGGGGTCGGCTTCGATCTGGTAGGCGCGATCAATCTAGGTTCCAACATTCGGAAGATTTTTGATGACGATCGCAATGGCATTAACAATGCTGATTGGGGTACCGGACCAGTCAATGGGAATGGAAAACTCCCCAGTGACCACTTTGTCGTCAAGGCTTACACCGAGGTTGATTTCCAAGAAGGAGAGACTTACGAGTTCCAGGCGCGGGGTGATGACGGATACCAAATCTGGGTGAAAAAGCTGGATAACGACAATAATCCTGATAACGACGCTTGGTATTCGATCACGGATCCGACCAAGTGGAAAAACAATTGGGATGCGGAAATCCTTGAGAATACGTTTACTGTTCCCGAGACTGGTAGTTACTATGTCGGATTCTTCTTCTATGAGAATGGAGGTGGTGCTGGCTTCGGGCTGAATTGGAAAGAGGTTGATTCTCCAGTGTTGTCTCAACCAACAGAAATTGACTGGAATCCCAGTCCCAACTTTCAGCAAGGTCGGGGTGGCGAAGACATAACTGCGATTATTTATCATCACACAGCAAATGATAGTCTCGATGGAACAATTAGTTGGTTCAAACAAACTAGGATTAGGGAGCAGAGAGCATCTTCACATTATATCATCGCTCAAGATGGTCAAATTGTACGAATGGTGGCAGATGAAAATACAGCATGGCACGCTGGAGACTCAAGATTAGAAGGTCGCAACCCAAATCCTTTTTCAATTGGTATTGAGATTGTTAACCCAGATGGAAATAAGCATCCATACACTTCTTCTCAGTACGAATCTCTGGTATGGTTGACTCAAGACTTATTGAGAAGGCATTCATCAATCAAGTATCTTATTGGGCATGAAGACATATCGCTTCAAGGCAAAATAGATCCTGGCATTTTGTTCGATTGGGATATTATTAAAGAAGCAGCTCAGGCTATTCCCCCAGCCCCCGGTATTGATAGGCACATTGGACGACTTTAGTTAGCGGGCATATGGGCGATCGGGGATAAGGGGCGATCGGGCATATGGGGCGAGCGGGCATATGGGGCGAGCGGGATAGGGGCGAGCGGGATAGGGGCGAGCGGGCATATGGGGCGATCGGGCGTAGGGGCGATCGGGATAGGGGCGATCGGGCATATGGGGCGATCGGGCATATGGGGCGAGCGGGGGAAGGGGGCGATCGGGGATAGAGGGCGATCGCTAGCGTTTGTAAAATAGTATGATATAATCAAGAGTGAGTAGTTTAACCCCAAAGCAGCCAAGATTGATAGAAGCCGATCGAGAATCACCAGATGAAATTATTGCTATCATTGACGAACGCAAACTTGATTATCTATTCAACAAAAACATCAAACGAGACAAGCATAACTCTGCCCGGGCGTTACAGAATATGCAACAACTTAATAGACTGGGGTTATATGACGATTTTGATTCCCGGCTGATAGTGAAAAAGCACCTGAATCAAGCCATACAACTTGATAGTAACATCATGAAACGATTTATAGATCATTTTGTAGACAATGACACTGGAGAAACGGTCGAAGTAGACACGGAAGTCCGCGACTCTCTTTTAGCGGGCCCGTCCGGAAAATTTGCGCAAGTTAAAAGTTCCTGGGAAGTCTTACCCGATGGTAAACGCCGATTTCTTAGCGCTATACTATATGGTAAATGATCGGCAACAGGAGTTGAACCATGACAAAACTGCAACTGCAAGGCGGATTTGATGAACTAGAATTCATGGAATTATTTTGCGCAGAACCGCAAATTTCCCATCCCCAAGATGGTTATTGGTGTTACGAAGCGACCGATGAATTAGGTGTGACGCTAAAATTTGGAGTTGATATCATTCAAGAATCAGTCCAAATAGAACTAAAAATAGCTGATTATTCAATAGGAATTTTTAGCTTTGAGTTAGTTGAGTTTATGATAGTTACTGACTATATAAACGGCAAATTTTATTTTCCTGTAGCGCCGAAAAATGAAGAAATGAAAACCACAGTGCAAGTGGAACTGCGACCGAAAATAAAAGTAGATTGCGCTACATTAAGTCTGTGCCCTTAGTAAAATAATAGGTGGAGATGGTGGAAGGAGGCGATCGCCGGATAGGGGGCGTCGGGGGAAGGGGGCGTCGGGGATAGAAGGCGACGCCGGTATTCGGACACACCCGATCGTAGGCTATTAAAAGTACGCTACGCTTGCAGTGTCCAGAACGCGATCATCTATACTCTAACTGTATAACAATGAATAGAGAAGCCAATAAATGTATCCCGATCTAGCAGGTGCCGGTGGAAATTGGCCAGTAATAGACGAAATTAGCGATCCATCAGTTATCCAGCAACAAGGTGACTTATCCTGTGGAATTGCCTGCGGACAAATGCTGCTAAAAGATCGTAAAATTAATGTAGATCCAGTAGACATTGAAGCCTTAACCAGTACGCCAGTAAGTTCCCAAGGACTGGCCAGGGCCCTTAATCTCCTAGAGACGGACGAGTCCCGACAGTGGGAAGGAGGCCCATTAAAGTTACCCGGCGCAACTGAAAAGCAAATTCTAGAAACTTTAAATACTACCGGTTCCTGGGCTGCTATGCTGTGGGAAACACGCGCCGGAATAGGACATCTTATCATCGTTGATGGACTCGACGATGGGGGATACGTACTCATTCGCGATCCTTGGGAGGGGACCAAGTACAAAATGACCCCAGATAACTTTTATCAATATTGGACTACTGAAGCAATTTTTGCCAGAAAGAGATGAACGTACAAGTGATTGCGATCTCACCTACTTCCCAGTTCAATGCTTACGATGTCGGTGTCAATATCGGAGAAGAACAGCATGATTTTAAGATGACAGTCAAAATCGTCCCAGTGGCGGGTCAAGAAATTCAAGTCACCAATGGAGACGAGAACTTCTTAGAAACTTTCAGATTCAATTGGACGGTAGCACTTGAGATATCTAAATTAGTCTCCAAAGTATATAACAATGAGGAAGTAAAACTTCCTGTGGAGATAACAGATCGTCAATCAGCTGAGTAGCTTGTAGTAACTTGTAGTATGAGAGTGCTGACCTTCGGTGTCCGGGGGCGATCGGGGATATGGGGCGATCGCTTTAATTTTCTTCATTCTCACCAAAAACACTCTCAAGATCCCGATAACCACTCAACACCCGCTCAACTTGAATTCCTTTTTCTATTTTGCGGTAAAAAATCACATATTTATCTACTGGCAAACTCCGTAAATTAGGAGCCAATTCGTCACGAGGACGACCCATTTCTGGAAAAGCCGCCAATAAGCGGCTTTTTTCTTCAAAAACATCAAGAAAGCGCGTCGCTGCATCCAAACTCAACCGTGCCATATAGTTTTTAATTTCCCTTAAATCTTGCTTAGCCGCAGCACTTAATCTGTATATACTCATGCTTTCTCCTGCCGTTCTTGCTCAATTTCGGAACGCAGTTCTCTCAATACCTCCTCCCCATCAAAAACCTCTCCGCGATCGGAACATGCAATCCCGATCGCAATTTCCTTGCGCAGTTCTTCCAGTCGGACTAAGCGTTCCATTTCGCGTTCTTCTAGCAACCGCAAAGCAGTGCGAACTACTTCCGAAGCGTCCGAGTACCTACCGCTGTGGACTGTTGACTGGACAAATTGCTCCAGTTCAGGTGTCAACTGTATGTTCATGTGCTGTTCTTTGAGGGCTGACATTTTACAGATAGTCCCATGATAACATATCTGCATGTTATCTTAATCTGTTGAAAAAAACTCTATACGCGATTCCAAATTAGCCAACTCCATTTCCACCACAGGCGCTGCTGGGCTTCCCCCGATCGCTCGTTTGACTGATGGAGGGGGCATTGTTGTATTATGCAGGATGCAAGTAGCCTTTCGTCCCCGATGCCTTACCAGTATAGCATTAGCATAAGCATCATTTTCATCCACCAAGCACCAAGCGATCGCTACAGAACAATCCAATACAAACTGCATTTCTAATACCTTCTCCCCTCTTCAATCATTTCACGGATTGAAGTTTTAGACAATCCCACTTCTTGTCGCAGTTGTCCCATGCTGGCAATTGCAGTAGAAATTGATTTTTTAGTCGTCAGCTTTCCCCAAGCGTTATACTGTGCTTTGCTGACTTTTGATAGTCCGACTAAGCGTTCCATTTCCCGTTCTTCTAGCAACTGCAAAGCAGTGCGAACTACTTCGTAAGGGTCCGAATACCTACCACTATTCACTGTTGACTGGACAAACTGCTCCAGTTCTGGTGTTAACTGTATGTTCATATGTTTGTTTAGCTGGAGGTCTTTCATTTTACCGATAGTCCCATGATAACACACATCTGCATGTTATCTGACATCTTTGAAAAAAAACTCAGGGTATATACGATTCCCAATTAGCCAATTCTATTTCCACCACCACAGGCGCTGCGGGGCAAACCCCGATCGCTCGGAAAGAGGGTTTGGGGGGTTGTATGATGCAGGTAGTAAATTACCACGTGGGCGATCGGGCACCGGATACAAGTAGCCCTTCGTCCCCGATGCCTTACCAATAGCAGTATCGGGGGAATTCAAGAATTGAGCGCAACAGAGGCGATCGGGCATATGGGGCGATCGGGCATATGGGGCGATCGGGTATCTGGGGCGATCGGGGGGCGATCGCTAGCGTTTGTAAAATAGTATGATATAATCAAGAGTGAGTAGTTTAACCCCAAAGCAGCCAAGATTGATAGAAGCAGATCGAGAATCACCAGATCAAATTATTGCTATCATTGACGAACGCAAACTTGATTATATATTCAACAAAAACATCAAACGAGACAAGCATAACTCGGCCCGGGCGTTACAAAATATACAACAACTTAATAGACTGGGGTTATATGACGATTTTGATTCCCGGCTGATAGTGAAAAAGCATTTGAAGCAAGCCATACAACTTGATAGTAACATCATGAAACGATTTATAGATCATTTTGTAGACAATGACACTGGAGAAACCGGAGAAGTAGACACGGAAGTCCGCGACTCTCTTTTAGCGGGCCCGTCCGGAAAATTTGCGCAAGTTAAAAGTTCCTGGGAAGTCTTACCCGATGG
>JBFRWI010000128.1:0-20706 GCA_051439505.1 Hormoscilla sp.
GCGATCGCCCCCTCCTCAAGCCCGATCGCCCGCCAGGGAATAATTGTTGGCGAATAGCTTTGGTCTTACCAGGCATACACCTGTAATTATAACCTGTAGGGGCGAATAAGCAATTCCAAATTCCAAATTCCAAATTCCAAATGGAGAAAGTCATTGATAGCAAGGGTTTCAGCATTTGGAACCATGCAATTTAAATGCGCGACAGCTTATCCGCAAGTGGTAGCTTAAAATTATATATTATATCATATTTTTAGCTATTGTCAAGATTACAGTTGGCCAATCTTCTATCTGATATTACCATAGATTTCTTGTGCGGACCTCGGAAAAGACTAAAGTCTTTACTACAAACCTCGGCGGACCTGCCCGAAAGACTAAAGTCTTTACTACGAACCTGGGGAAAGACTAAAGTCTTTACTACGAACCTGTATAATAGAGGAGAGTGACAAAGAAATGCTATGACTCCAGAACAAATCGACGATACCCTCAAAGAACTCTTTGGTGCCTCAGCCCAACTACGGGCCCCCGGTTCCTGGCAAGTAGATACCGAGAACCTACGCATCCTCGTGCTACTATCCAATGATACGTCTTGGCTGCGACTCCTTGTCCCGATCGCGCCAGCCTCAGAAGCCCTCCCTTTTGCCCAACAGCTGCTAGAAGCTAATTTCGACGACACCCAAGAAACTCGCTATGCTATCCATCAGGATGTCCTCTGGGGCGTTTACCACCATTCACGGGAACGCATTACTATCGCTGACTTTTCCGCAGCCTTAGCCCGACTCCTCTCATTACATGAAAAAGGAATATCAGAGTTTTTCAATTCACAGATCGAAGCTCGCATCCGTACTATAATTAAAGTTGCCAAGCAGCAAGGACAATCAATGTCGGGTACCCTCCAAACTCTCGATCGCCTCTATGCAGAAGGCATTTTAGGCGAAATGAATGACGGACCGGAATCTCGCGAACAAGTCCTGGCAGCTTGGCGGCGGCAACTGGAACGCCTCTGGCCAGAAGTACAACCGTGAACTATTTTAGAATTGAAGTTCGTACTCAATTTGGGCCCGATCGTCCCCAGAGAAATTCGTAGCCCCCCGCAAACGCAGCCCCTCGTCGATCCGATAGCGCAGACTGAACTGGGCTGGCCGATCGTCAGTGAGAATCTTTAAGATAGATGCAGAGAAACTCTCCGTGATTTTCGTGCTAGCTTCCGCACCTAACCCGAGAGGAAAAACACTAGCTTGTTGACTATTAGTCTGTTGATTTAAATTCAGGACGGGGAACAAACGTAGCGATGTTAATCCCAGTCCGTCCGCGATCGCATTTTCAATATTAGACAAAAGGGCCGTTCCTGCCAAATTAGCCAGGGCCAAGGTACCGCCCCCTGCACCCAAAGTATTCGCAAAGCCCCCGCCCAGCAGGGCGATAATTTCCGACTCGCTGCGACGGGGCGAACTGCTGAGTGTTAGGGCCTCGCCAGTTTGAATTCCAGAGGCCGGACCCTCCACTCTCGCTTCAATTTCCACAGTTTGCGTTCCCAAACCACCCAGTACAGGGGTATCGCTAATCTCTGGAGTCTGAAAGAAGATTCCTTCGGAAGACGCGCTGGTCGCGTTAGCTTGTCTGGCCCCCGCTACTTCGGTCACGGCAGTTTCTAGGCGGATATCCAACATTGGTTCGAGTCCTTGACTGGGTCGAAACCGCGCCTTGTGTTCGTAGTTTTCCGTGAGGCGAAACTGGGTAGTATAGAGATTCACATTTCCTCGCGGTAAGAAAATGTCTCCCCCAGGACGCATGTCTTCCATTGTCCCATCGATAGTTAAATCCCCTCTGGCGCGAAAATTCATTAATCCCGGCCAGCGCAAAGACACCCGATCGCCTAAACTAATCTGCAAATTCTCCAATTCCGGCATTATGCCCACCTCTGCACTAGCAACAGGGCCGCTGGTAACTGCGGTGGTTTGTGTTTCCGCCGCCTCTGATAGGAAAATATTACCCGAAGGTATGCTAATATTTCCCCCGATTTTCGGACTTATTGCTGTCCCACTCACCACAATCTTACCATTTACCTCCCCCGAAAAGATCTCCTGGAAGTTCAGGTCTAGGTTTTCTAGGTCGATCGTCAGGGGGTTATCCACGATGCTGAAGTTATCAATAATAGGAAGTGCGCCTGCTACCTGCAGCTGTCCGCCACTAAAGTTGCCCGACAAGCTTTCCACCGAAATGCGATCGCCGTCAAACTTCACCCCTCCCTTCACATCCGTCACTGGTTCGGGAAACTGTTCCGTTGTTAAGATCCCATTATCGATCTCCCAACTGCCATCTATCACCGGGCGATCGACAGTTCCCCCGATCTTCACCAAGGCTAACCCATTCCCCCCTTCCCATTTTACCTGTTCCCTGCTGAGAATATTCAGCAAAGTCAGACCCTCATCGGCGACATACACCTTCAGATCCAGAACCGGACTAATAGGAGACACCGACCCCATGGGCAGTAAATTAGGAATGCTACCCTCAATTTCCACCAATTCTGCCTCCTCTGAGCTTACCTGGGAGTTAAGCTTCAAGCTACCATTGGATAAAGAAAAACTTCCCTTTGCTTCCGACAATGGCGTTTCATTCAGAGTCCCATCGGTCAGTCGCACTTCCCCGAATGCCCCGGGATTTTCTAAAGTCCCGGATCCCAGGGTTGCCGTCACATTTACTTTCCCTGTAATATCGACAGGCAACTTTTGGGGCACGAATCTTTCGATCAATTCTACAGGAATATTTACCAGGCGCAGTTGACCTGATTGTTGCCGATCGCCTAACAGTCCGTTAAATGCTAGCAAGGTTTCGTCTGAGGAAATTCTTACTGGCAGTATGGTCAGCAGATTATCTGCCCAATTACCTTTCAGAACAATTTTGTTTAAATCATATTCTCTCCATTTCCATGCTTCTGTACTCTCAAGATCGAAATTCACTACAATTCCCCTATCCCGTACAGATGCAATATCTACAACTCCTGTAAATATACCATCTAACTCCGCAAGTTCTGGAATCGGATTAGACTCTCGATCGGAAGTCCGCCGCCGGACTAAAGTAGTAATTTCTGAGAAGCGCCGCAGTTGGGACATGACATCTCTTTTGGCTTCGCCGACGGGGAATATTTCTAACTCTACTCCCCTGGCATAGGTAGGTGCTGCTAAACCTCTGGCAATATCTGCGAAATTAAACCAATGTAAAGTTTCTAGAATCTCCTGAATGTCTCCCCGCACGATCGTTACCTTCCCATCCCCTGTCTGCGTGAGGATGTTGTATTTCCCTGCCAACGTAAATTTACTCTCACCCAGATCCAAACTAGCACTTGACAGCATCCCCAAACCTGTCCCGTACCGAAAGGTCGCTTCGAGATTCTCACCTTGCAGGTGGCCCACCCCCGGAGACTCTATATTCACCGTTCCTCCCAGACAATTTCCCTGAACGGGAGTTCCACTAAACTCATTGATACAATTTTTCAGATTAACATTAAAATCTCCCCACAACTTCCCTGCAAGTCTTCCGGGTGCCAATTCTGGCTGAATATTCAGTCTTCCTAACTGGAAATTATCCACATATATTAGCAGTTTCTCTCCCACAGAAATGCCCGTGGCGATCGCCTCATCCACCTTGACCGTGAAAGACTCGGGATAATAGTCTGACTTCAGTACCAAAGCAATTCGATCTTCATTTCCTTTCAGGTCTATCCTGACTCCGGAACCTACTCCTGCTATAACGGGACCGGACAGCAATGGCTCGAAAGTTATATCCTGCGATCTCAAACCCCCCACCCACAAATTGCCATCTATCCTGGGAGCGATTATTTCTCCCCCGATCGCCCCTGCAAAATCCACATTTCCCCTCACTGTAACATTTTCCGCTATTGCTACAGGTAACTCGGCCAGATTCACATCTAGCAGAGTCAAGTTTAAGTCTAATTCACTCAGAAGTGGCTCTTCTAAATTAGGTGTAATTGTACCATCGGCGCTCAGTCCCGGAGCCCATACCCGTTCAATTTCTATCCGATCGCCATTCCAGGCCCAGTTGGCGATCGTTGGACCTCTCTCTAACACCGGTATTGCTGCCAGCACCACCTCTCCTGAACCCTCGATATCGGCTAGAGTTTTGGCATAAACATCTCCTGCCAATGTTAACCTAGTCGATCCATAAATTCCCTGTAACTGTGACGGTATTTCTAGCCCCAACTCAGTCAGGCGATCGACCTCCACCGCCGGGGCCTCTATCAATGCTTGCCATTGGCCATCCTTTAGTCCCCCTTGCGCCTGCACTAAGCTATCAGCAACCCGAAGGCTACCCTCTACTGTAGCTTCAATAGTCTCGGGCCCGATCGCATCCGTTACAGACCCTGCCAACCGCACAGATCCTGTCATCCGACTCAACAGATCCGGCGGTACTTCTGGAGAAAGTTTTTCTAGATCCAGATCCTGAGTTTCCACCTTAGCTTGCCATTTTCCCGACTGCAACTGACCCGATAAATCTACTCTTTCACCAGCAAGGAAAATGCTGCCCTTTCCCGCACCCTGGATAGTTTCCAGATCCCCAGATGCTAAAGAACCCCACGTACTCAGCGACCCCGTCACGGGAACTTGGAAATTCCCCAGCATTGGTGATATTTCTGACAAATTCCGCAAGTCTATCTGAAACAGAGATTGCCAATTATTTTGCTCCCAACTGCCCTCTAGCTTAACTATACCGCTAGCCAAACTCATTTCCGCTGTTGCTGCCGCCTTCAGAGTTTCCAGACTCATATCGTCCAGGGGACTATTGAGTTCGATCTTCGCCTTGACTGGTCCATCTAATTCCGGCGGCACTTGGGGATAAATTTTGCCAGGTTCGACTGCTGTTGCTTGGATATTTGCCTGCAAGAAACCATCTGTCATGCGGGCATTACCCTGCACCCTTCCGCCTGCTAGATTAGCAGATAAATTACCCTGAATGTCGGTGGGGGGACCAAAGATTTCCCCTGAAGCAGAAATTTCTCCGAGAGTGATGTCAGTAGAACTGATACCATAAAGTTGAGCGATCGCATCTCCTGGGAGTCTATCTAGCATAAAATCCAGGGCTATCCCCGCCAAATCTCCCAGCTTCACCTCCCCTTTAGCAGTCAGCAGGCCCCCCACCTCTGGCTGCACCTCTACTGAATCTACTAGCAGAGTATCATTAATGAATCGTGCCCGAGCGTTAATCTCCTGAAAATTTATCTTATCGATGCGGGTTGCTTTCGTAGTTGTCAAGTTTGCCTGCACCAAGGGCGCGTCAAACCGTCCCTCGATCTTTGCCCCAATTTTCACCTCTCCTGTCGTTTCCACAGAAGAAGATACTCCCAGGGTGGATAGCATCTGTTCTAGATTTACAGGTCCTACCTGGGCTAAGACATCCAGACCCTTCTCAATATCAATTTCCCCCTGGGCGGTGACGGGAATTTTGCCCCCGTAGAGACATTTTACCTCCTCCAAAGATATCATTTTTTCCTGGAAGCGCAGCCTGCCTTGGGTCTCAGTGACATATAAAGGTGGCATTTGATTTGCCTCGGTTGATGCGTAGGTCGCTGCTATGTCCTTAAAACTGACAGTGCCATCTAGGGACGGTTGGTCATTCCGATATCTAACAGAGATGTTGCTATCTAAAATACCAGATTGGACGGTAACTGGCAAAAAATCAGAGATTAAACTGCTGAGGGGGGCGAGGGCGATCGCTTGGGTCCGCAACTGCACGTTAGCTTGCTCTTGAGTAAGCTGCACCTCTCCTTCGGCATGAAAATCACCACCAGAGTTAAATTTACCATTGCTATCGAACCGAAAGTGTTGGTTGTTACCGAAAATGTTCAGTTGACCATTGATACTGGACAAGGTAATGGGCGATTTTTGCGAGAAGGGCACCAGAACGATTTGAGCATCTTGAATGGCTACCCGATCGGTGGTAATCTTCAGCCAAGTTTCTGCTTGTGGTTGGACGGTCAGCTTGAACCAATTCCCCTGTTCGTCCTCCTGGAGATAAACCTCTGGTCGAATTAACTCGATCTCTAAATTGATACCGAGCGATCGCTCGGATAACATGGGTCTGAGAGCAGCATTAACTTCCACGGCCTCGGTAGCAGCAAAGGAAGCATCGGTTTCGTTCGGCGGTAAATCAGAACTGCCAAACCGCAGGCGGAAATTTCCCAGCGGTAGTTGAGGAACGATGCTTTCCAGTTGGCCCATGCGGAAGTCGCGATCGATCATGCCATCGATCGCGTCTTCGACCATCGGTGCCAACTCTTGGTGCAGCCATCTCCAGCCATACCAAGCGCCAGCACCAGCACTCGCCAGCAACAGGCATCCGAGGGTAACGGGTAGAGGACGACGCCACCACAGGAGTCTATTACCGCGACGCCCTGGCTCATCGGGCTGGGACTTGGGGTCAGGTTGGTGATTAGAGTTGGGAGAATTAGTCATGCCATCATTATCTATAGATAGGCGAACGGAAACGGATAGCCGTAATTGATTCGGTGGCAGAGCGACCGATGGGTCTAGATTGTTAGATTAACGCATGTGCAGTATATTGTGTGAAGAGCGGATGTCTTCGGTAGCGGCGATCGCTGTTGCCAGCATGCTCCGTAACGGTTCCATCAGCCCAGAACGCCTATGCGAGTACATGTCTTACTTTTTAATGCCCGCACGGAAAATGAGGGAATTTACACAATTCAGATCCGGGGTCGCAATTATGTTCTCATGTTTGAAGATGAAGACGACGCTACCCGCTATGCCATGTTACTAGAAGCTCAAGATTTTGGCTCTCCTACGGTAGAGGCCCTCCCGGACGACGAAGTTAAAGATTTTTGCGCCCAAGCAGGTTACGACTGGAAGTTGGTGCCCAAAAACTTTAGACCTAGCACCCCGGAAGAACGCCTGTTGTTGGCCCCCCCAGAGACGAACCTGGAAAAAACTGACTGGGATCCTACTGCGCCCCCCGAGAGGACCGAACGCCAACAAGCGCCTCGTTCTGGAACAGGCGGGGACGCCCGTCCGACGATGGCAGATTCAGAACTAGACCGAATTCGCCGCCAATTGGAAAAACTGCTATGAAGAATATCCAGGACAGGGGGCATCTGTTGACCGAACAGGTCAATCCCGATAGCATTAACCTGGACCAGTTGAGTTCACTGGAATTGGTGGAACTCTTCAATCGAGAGGACGCCCGGGTGCTAACCGCGATCGCGGCAGCCTCTACCCAGTTGGCCCAAGCAATTGACCGCACGGCGGCAGCTTTGCGTCAGGGGGGGCGTCTGTTTTATGCTGGGGCCGGGACTAGCGGACGTCTGGGAGTCTTGGATGCAGCAGAATGTCCTCCCACTTTTTGCACTCACCCAGATTTGGTCCAGGGGATAATTGCTGGCGGTGCCGGGGCCTTGGTGCGCAGTTCGGAAGCTTTGGAGGACCGGTTGGAAGATGGTATGGAGGCGATCGCCCAGCGCCATCTCACGGCCTTGGATGTGGCGATCGGGATTACTGCAGGGGGAACAACCCCTTATGTCCACGGAATTTTGCAGGGGGCCCGACAGCGAGGTGCCACCACCATCTTTATGGCCTGCGTTCCCCCAGAACAAGTTAAAATTGATGCAGACATAGATATTCGCCTCCTGGTCGGTCCCGAACTGCTGGCCGGTTCTACCAGACTCAAGGCGGGCACGGCGACCAAAATGGCCCTGAATATCATCTCCACTGGGGTGATGGTGCAGCTGGGAAAAGTCTACGGCAATCGCATGGTGGATGTGGCCGTGACCAATCATAAGTTACACGATCGCGCCCTCCGCATGGTTCAAGACATCACCGGTCTGGAACGGAGGGACTCGGCGGTGTTGCTGGAAAAGAGTGGACGCAATGTCAAGCTAGCTTTACTCATGCATTGGACCGGTTTAGACAAAGAAGGGGCTGCAAATCTCCTCGATCGACATGATGGTAATCTCAGAGTAGCCAAGCACAGCTTCGATCGATAAAAAGTGCGTAGGTTGGGTGGAGATACCTTACCCAATTGATATCGTCTTAACAAACCATTGTATAGAGAAAGGGCTCAAATAAGTCGGACGAATTAAAAATGTTTACTAATTCAGAAAATACGATAACTGGTTTAATAGTGCTAGCGGCGGCGGCAGTGTTAGTGTGGGGATTATATCGGGCGAGAAATTACGGCAAATTAGGAATATTCGCCTGGTTGCAGTCGGTGGTGCTGATGGCTCCATGGTTGCTGTTTTTTGGTCTGTTCGGACTGGGAATTTACATTAATATGGCTACAGTTCTATTCCTAATTGTAGTCTCAGCAGGATTGTACATTTATTTAGGCAATAAACTGCGAGCGGCAGGTGCGGAAACGTTACTGCAACAGCAATTGTCAGAGAAGATGTCATCCATAGAGGAGACATCAAAAGAGTCAGAAAAAGAGTTGGAAAAAACAGAGGCAGAAGCAAAAGCATCTCAGATCCAAAAAATTATCCAGATACCCATACCGGCGGCGGATATCAAAATAATTCAGGAAATATTTGGCATTGATACATTTTTTGCCACAGAAACTATTCCCTATCAGGAAGGGGCAATCTTTAAGGGAAATCTGCGGGGAGAACCAGCGGCAGTTCACAAACGCCTCTCGGCGAAGTTGTCGGCAAAATTGGGCGATCGCTACCGTTTGTTTTTAGTGGAAAACCCCGAAGACCGTCCAGTGGCGATCGTCTTACCGAGTCGCAATGACCCCCAAACAACCACAGTCGGTCAAAAAATTCTGGCAGTTATCCTAGCATTGGCGACTATTTTTACTAGCTTGGCAGCGGGCGGTTTGCTGCAAGGGTTCGATATCTTTAGCGATTTTGGTCGTAGTGCCGAGGCCCTCCCGATCGCGATCGGCATTTGGGCAGTTTTACTAGCTCACGAAATCGGTCACAGGTACATCGCCAAGCGTTACGAAGTGCGGATCGGTTGGCCATTCTTCCTACCGATCTGGCAAATTGGCTCTTTGGGCAGCTTAAATCGTTTTGAGTCCCTGTTGCCCAATCGTCAGGCGCTGTTCGATATCGCGATCGCGGGGCCAGCAGCAGGGGGCATTCTCTCCCTCGGAATGCTAATAACGGGTTTGCTGCTTTCCCATCCGGGCAGTTTTACGTTTGGGTTTGGGTTTGAGTTCGCTCAAGTACCCTCTCAGTTCTTTCAAGGGTCGATTTTAGTAGGAACATTGGCCCGAGTGGTACTGGGTTCGGCCCTGGGGCAACAGTTGGTTGACGTGCATCTTCTGGTGATAATTGGTTGGATAGGGTTGGTGATTACGGCCCTCAACCTGATGCCAGCAGGTCAACTGGATGGAGGTCGGATCGTCCAGGCCATCTACGGACGGAAAATTGCCGGTCGCACTACCATTGCTACCCTGATTGTATTGGCGATCGCCTCTTTAGCGAACTCCTTAGCGCTCTACTGGGCCGTCTTGATAGTATTTTTGCAACGAGATTTAGAACGTCCCAGCTTGAATGAAATTACCGAACCAGATGACCAAAGGGCAGCGTTAGCTCTGTTGGCTCTATTCTTGATGTTAGCAACTCTCATTCCCTTGTCATCAACTCTAGCTGGACGCTTAGGTATTGGCGGTTAGTCAGTGGTTAGTTGTCAGTGGTTAGTGGTTAGTGGTTAGTTGTCAGTGGTTAGTTGTCAGTGGTTAGTGGTCAGTGGTTAGTGGTTAGTTGTCAGTTGTCAATCGTAATTATGGCGTGTTCTCAATGGATAAAACAAATTTTGAAAAATTGGATGTTTACAAACTATCTGAAAAGTTAGCTGATGAAATTTGGAATATTGTCGGAGGATGGGATCAATTCACTAAAGATACAATTGGGAAGCAAATTGTTCGTTCAGCAGATAGTGTAGGTGCTAATATTGCGGAAGGTAGTGGTCGGTGGAACTATCAGGATAATCGGCGTTTTGTCAAGATTGCTATAGGTTCCTTATATGAGACAAAGCACTGGCTCAGACGGGCTTATACTAGACAACTGCTGACGACTACACAAGTAGACAAGCTCAAGCCAATAATGGATGAACTAGCACCTCGGCTCAATGTTTACCTAAAATCTATAGGTAAGGGTTAGTGGTTAGTGGTTAGTGGTTAGTGGTTAGTGGTTAGTGGTTAGTGGTTAGTGGTCAGTGGTTAGTGGTCAG
The DNA here is from genome assembly GCA_051439505.1 of Hormoscilla sp. Classification (GTDB taxonomy): domain Bacteria; phylum Cyanobacteriota; class Cyanobacteriia; order Cyanobacteriales; family Desertifilaceae; genus Hormoscilla. The sequence continues at coordinate 10,200 of JBFRWI010000128.1, forward strand.
TGGTTAGTGGTCAGTAAAAAAATAACTGACAACTGACAACTGACAACTGACAACTGACAACTGACAATGGAGCAAGAAAAATGATTACTAAGATTCAAGTAAAAAACTTTAAAAGCTATCGATGGGGAGATTTGCCCTTTGCTTCCTTAACTGTTTTGATTGGAGCAAATGCGTCAGGTAAAAGTAACATTGTTGAAGCCCTCAGATTATTGGCAAGAATTGCTGAAGGCGAGCGATTGAGCTTTCTTGGCAACAGTCATCAACAGAGGGAAAGTCCGTTTAGAGGTAACGTTAATAATCTTGGATACAGAGGATCGGAATCATTTCAAATTTCCTGTGACGTGCAAACTCTTGAGTTTGCAGAATGGAATCACTTTGAGATTGATATAAAGCTTGGCAATGATGGAGATATCCATGTTACCCAAGAAAAAATTACAGCCCTAACCTCAAGCGTTCCTCTATACCAAATTACTAGCGAACCTCAAGGGGCAGGTAGTGATGTTTTTGTAGAATATAATAATTTTGCCCGTGGTGGGAAAAAACCCAAAATTGTATGCAGTAGTCATATGGGAATATTTACACAGTTATTGAGTGAAATTCGTTTTCGTCCTGAAAATCAAGAGAGCCGAGAAAAAATTCCTATAATTACTAATAATTACGTTGGTTGGCTGAGTGGTATTGTTTTTCTGGAGCCAGAACCTAATGCAATGCGCTCCTATGGCCATAAAATAGATAAATTGCTCGATCGACAAGGAGCGAAGATATCCGGTGTCCTCTACAATCTCTGCCAAAACTCTAAGATTAAGGCGGAGATATTAGAATTTGTGAGAAGTCTTCCCGAACAAGATCTTGAAGATATTGGTTTTATTGAAACTGCTCGTGGGGATGTGATGTTGGCGCTCACTGAAACATTTGGTGGGATCTCAACTACCTATGATGCAACAACCCTCTCAGATGGCACATTGCGAGTTCTGTCAATTGCAGCAGTTATGTTTTCGGCTCCAGAACAAAGCATTGTCGTCATTGAAGAAATTGATAATGGGGTACATCCCAGTAGAGCAGAAAGTTTACTGAGACGGATTGATAATCTTGCCCGATCGCGTGATTTGCGAGTTCTGATTAGCAGCCATAACCCGGCACTGCTTGATGCCCTACCTGATGAAGCCGTACCAGAAACAGTCTTTTGCTATCGCAGTCCTGATGATGGTTCGAGTCAACTGGTACGATTGCGAGATCTTCCAGACTATCCCGAACTGATTGCCCAAGGTCCTGTTGGACAACTTATGACACGAGGTTTACTAGAACGGTTTGTGAAACACCATCCCGGAAGCGAAGAGAAGAAACAAAAAGCAATGGAATGGCTGGATAATATCCTGGATATTGCCAAGATGAATAGTTACAGAGAGAAAGTAATTAAATAATTCCCCAAGCTGATTGCAAACGATACTACGTGAAAATTAACAATTACTATGAACCAAACTGCATTACCTGATATTATCCTGCTGTTTGATGTTAATGGCATTCTCGACAAAACTACCCGGGAATGGTCCGAATATTCTCGGGTGGGGACTTGCTATCTGCCCCAAGTGGTGTATGATGAAATTAGGTTTTTGTGCGATCGGGCCTCAGAACCAGAACTGGAGAAACCCGCCAGAGAATTCATCCGCTTTCACCCTGAAAGCAACTGGCAACTAACTGATGCTCGCGCTACCCATCCTAGCCTGACTGATGCCCCAGGTCAAGCTCAAAGTAAAAAGGCGCGACTTAACTTGGCAGTTGCCGAATGTGCCTGCGGTTTGGCTCAGGAGATGACAGACAAGCTAATAGTCCTGGTTTCTAATACTCAACCTTTGTTGCAGCAAATGCAAGCATTGACAATTAATAATCTTTGTGGCATTACTACAACTGCTCTCTTACAATGGAGTCGCACTTCTGCACGACCGCCAGCAGTTACTCAACAGCTACAAGCGATCGGGCGATCGGGTGTTTCGACGTCCGGCGCAGGCCCATCAGCAGCAGCAGCGCCCAGAAGCACCCAACCTGCCAGAAAACCAGCATTGCAACAGACTGGTGGCCCAGCAAGTGCTCGGAAAATACCCAAAACCAAAAAGTCATCCAGTTTGTTGGTACAACTAATTAGCAGTAGCATAGGATTGGTTATATTATTAAGTGCTAGCTTCATGCTGTGGCGTCTAATTCAGCCCCAGAGTTTCGATCGCTTTTGGCAGCAGCAAGTCGTTCCTCTACTCCCTGCTAACCAAAATGAATAGCAGGTAAATGCGGGTGCGTAGGGTGGGCACCGCCTGCCCACCAGAATGGGTGTGGTATTTTTACCAAATGGTGCAAGACCCGGTAAATACTCAAATCTAGTTGTGAGCGGTCAGGGATTGAAGAGCGAGCAAGTGAATCTTTAGACAGCGATGCAGAACTGTCAAAGGCTTCCAGATAGAGGATGGGTTTGTGGTAAACTCACAACTGGATAGAACGAAGGCTATAATGGTAAGGAGAGAAAAGCTGACCTGCCAGCTTTGACGGGGTGCGATCGGAGAAAAGCAAAGGACGCAGATCGAGCCAGAGAAAATGAAATTAAAATATATCATCCCAGCCACGACTATACTACTCGCTGCCACGACGAACCTCTATGGCGCGAGGGCCCAAGGACCAACACCGTCTTCACCACGCCTGACCGCAGAGATCCCGAAAACGCCCTGGAATGCAGAACGGCCAGTGGGTGGGTTGTCGATCTCATCACCAGAGAAAAATCAACAGGTATTTCCCTTGAAACATACTGAGGTAAAGGCCAAGGTAGCTGGAAATGTCGGACAGGTGGAGGTGACGCAGCGGTTTGCCAATCCCTATACTACGGCCTTAGAGGCGGTTTATGTCTTCCCGTTGCCCGATAATGCAGGGGTGCATGATATGGAGATTAAAATAGGCGATCGCCGAATTTCGGGGGACATAAAGAAACGGGACGAGGCCCGGGAAATATACGAACGCGCCCGGGAAGAAGGACGGACAGCGGGACTTTTAGAACAAGAACGGGATAATATTTTCACCCAATCTCTGGCGAACATTAAGCCCGGGGAGGAAATAGAAGTAACAATTCGTTACACGGAAAATCTCGAATTTGCTGCGGGGGATTACGAGTTCGTGTTTCCAATGGTAGTCGGTCCCCGCTATATTCCCGGCGATCGAATTTCCGGCAGTGGAGGCGATAGCAGTCGAGTCCCGGATGGTTCTCGGATTAATCCGCCGGTGCTTCCGCCAGGCATGCGATCGGGCCATGATATAAATGTAACGGTAGAGATAGATGCCGGGGTGCCGATAACGGGTGTCCGTTCTCCCTCCCACAAGATCGTCACTCAGGGCCAGGGGGAAACTCTGCGGGTGCAACTGGCAAAAACAGACAGAATTCCCAATAAGGATTTGATCCTGCGCTATCGGGTAGCAGGGGAAAATACGCAAGGGACAGTTTTAACTCAAGCAGATCGACAAGGGGGTCACTTTGCAGCTTACCTGATTCCGGCGATCTCCTATGGCCGCAAGGAAATTGTCCCCAAAGATGTGGTGTTCCTGATCGATACATCGGGTTCCCAACGGGGGGATCCCTTAGCAAAATGCCAGGAACTGATGCGCCAGTTGATTAATGATTTACATGAAAATGATACTTTCACCATTATCGATTTTGCCAATGCGACTACGGCATTATCTACTGTCCCCTTGGCGAATACACGAGCAAATCGCGCCCAGGCCCTGGAATATATTAATCAACTGAAGGCCAAGGGGGGCACGGAGTTAATGAATGGCATTAATACAGTGCTGAATTTACCAGCGGCGCCAGGGGGAAGGTTGCGGAGTATCGTGTTGCTGACGGATGGTTATATTGGCAATGAAAATGAGATAATTGCCCAGGTGCAGCAGGGACTGCAACCGGGAAATCGCCTTTATAGCTTTGGGGTGGGGAGTTCGGTGAATCGCTTTTTATTAAATCGCCTGGCGGAAGTGGGCAGGGGAACATCCCAAGTGATTCGTCAAGACGAACCGACTCGGGAAGTAGCAGAAGAGTTTGCTCGCAAAATTAATAATCCCGTGTTGACGAATATTCAAATTAGTTGGGAAGGAAGCGGGGTGCAACCGGAAATATATCCAACTGCGGCACCGGATTTATTTGCGGAACAGCCTTTGGTAATATTGGGCCGAAAAGGCGATCGGGCGAGTGGCAATCTGCGAATTACGGGAGTGACAGCAGGGGGCAGAAGATACAATCAGGTTTTGGCTGTGAATTTTAATGGGGACAACCAGGCGATCGCTCAGCTGTGGGGTCGGGCGAGAATTAAGGAATTGATGAATCAGATGTTTGGTGGCGAGACCAAAACAGGCGTGGAGGCGGTGACGAAAACGGCTTTAGCTTATCAGCTATTGTCACCTTACACGGCTTTTGTAGCAGTCAGCGAGGAAGTGCGAGTTAATCCCGATGGCACCAGACAGCGGGTACAAGTGCCCGTAGAGTTACCTGAAGGTGTCAGTTATGAAGGAATTTATGGCACGGAGGCAAGAGGAAATCAGGTTGGCGGACAGTTTTCTCCTCCTAGCGCGCCCAGTAGTGCCATAACAGTGGGCGGCGGCAGTAGAGGTGCTGCACCAGGGCCTTTAGCGCAATCTTCTATATTTGAGTCTGAAGATGAGTTGGCGCCAGAAAATCATCGTATAGAAGTGATTAGTGCGTTGGGATTGGATGCTGGGGCACTTGCCTCTCTCACCCGGGAATTAGCATGGGTGGATTTGCCATCTGGGGTGAGTGGGGAAATTGTCTTTGAGTTTCGCGTGAGTAACGGGCAAGTGGGGCGAATAATCTTAGATGATACGGTCTCGACGCTGCAAGCAAAAGCGGTGCTGGATGAGATTCGGCAAACGTTAGCTATCTGGAATGCGCCTCGGTCTGTCAGTGGAAATGTGCGTCTGCAGTTGCGAATTAAACCTTGACTTTGAGAATGTCTCACTTTGGCGCGGGCGAAGCATAAAGAATAGCAAATCTGTTAACTTCTGATACAAATTGTCGCGCCCCATGCTTCGCCCCTACAGATATATTTGCTTGCTATGAGATGCACCCCTGTCTCACCACGTTCCTTGACTCTGACAGGGAACCTGCCTTGAGAACGTCGGTCCGGTAGTCGGGGGCGATCGGGGCTATAATCAGATTAAAGTATATTGGGGAGGGTTAAACAATTCAAAATTCAGAATTCAAAATTCAAAATTGGGAAAATATTTGAGGGCAAGGCTTTCAGCATTTGGAGCCATGCAATTTAAATGCGCGACAGCTTAGCTATGACTCAACTGGTAACGAGCCATTTAGAGTCCCTAGGTCGTGGATGGATTGGTTAGCAGCACTTCTTCTTCAATGTTATCCCTGAAAGCCTCCGCTAGTTCGGGACTTTCAATTGCGATCGCACTTTCGCGCCACTCATAGATGACGGCGTCCAACTCATCCACATCCGCTTCCGCGATCGCCTCTTTGGTCTCTGCGATCAGTTCGGCTAATTCTTCAGAATCAAATACTCTCAGCCATCCAAAGGCATGGTCGGAACCGATCTCCTCTCCTAAACGCAATTTCTCGGCAATGCCGATCAGTTCCTTCCCTGTCTCTTCGTCTTTGACTGCACTCGTTTCCCGATCGCGAAGCTGCAAAGTTGGGCTGTTATAAGGGGACATCACCATAATTTCACTCTCTCAAATTGTGCGCAAGTTTTCTCGCTTCGCTGTCAGCCCGCCGTGGGTTCAAACCCACGGCTAATAGCTAAAGTCGGTTGAAAACCGACTAAAAATCTAATGTTAAATTAATTGTAGCCTTGTTTTTTCCAAATGGGATCACACCTCACATTGGTAAAGGAACAGCTTTGCAGTTAGCCTCAAACTCTGCTAGTTCGCGTCGCGAACTCATAGCAATACACATCAATCATATCAGCGGGGCACACCTTCGGAATGAAACCCGTCTCATAATTGTAATCTGTGATTTTGGGGGCTTTACAATAAATTCCTTTTGCAATATTTTGCTTTTGTTTTATGTCCTGCATATGTGGGTTGCTCCAGGTAAATCATGTATAACAAATTATCAGTCATTTTTTTAACTGCTTCAGATGAAATTAAAATATATGAAACATTTTTATTCTGTGGGTATAACGAAATCTGCTCGATCATTTTTGGTAATCTTTCTAGCCATCAGAATAGGGCAATACTTCTCGGTTAATAACCTGTCATTGCGAGGGGGGCTGCCAAATTAACAGCTGTTTTTACCCCTGAACCAATCCCCCCCGAAGCAATCTCACAGACTTATACTGCGCCAGGGGATTGCTAGCTGCTGCGCAGCCGCTGCGCTAACGGGGGGGGGTTATCTAAATTGAGCAGGCCGTTGATCGCGGAGTACCCCCCCCTCGCAATGACAAATATATAAATCCTTAACCGAGAAGTATTGTCAGAATAGGGTGCATCTCAATGCAAGTAATATAGCCCGCGCTTTGTATTGTAGCCGGACCCCTCGTTCCCACGGCGAAGCCTGGGAACGGGTTCGGGCGGCTACAATTAGATATTAATGCTGTTAGGGATTTGGGAAGGAAGCAGATAGGGATAGTCGAGACCAATTTCTTGGCTGCGTTGCTGATTGCGAGTTTGAATTTGGCTTTCAATTTCCTGGAGGTCGGCCTGAAACTGTGCTAGAATCTGCCTGTCGCCCGCATCTACAAACTTAATGAGATCGGAACTCCCCAAACGACCCCAGCGAGTTGCACTGAGAAAAAAAGTTAATCTCATCTGCTCTAAATCATAATCTGGCGGGGGCAGCATCTCGTCCAGAGATCCCGCGACATCAGGTCTGGCGTAGGTAGCTGGCATATTTGGGACATAACCCATGTAGTCAAACTGACTGAAATTGAGAGCAGCGTGCTGGGGACCACAGGTAAAGATAATCTGAGTGGCAATGTCAATTAATTCTTGCAACCTGGTGATTTTCTCTGGGAAATCTGGCACCCGGGAATAATGTGGTAGTGATTCGATCGACAGTCCCACTTCGGCAGCTATTTCTGAAGGGACCCAAGAGGGTGCTTGGGCAAATTCTGTCAGGGGTCGAGAATCTAGGGGTGCGCCTAATTCTGCTGCCCAAGCTTGTAGGTAAGGGTCTTGCCGCACTGCCTGGTCGTCCCGGTAGTAGCGTTGCAGGTAAGCCTCCGCATAGCGGGCGATCGCCTCCCACAGCAATTGGGCATCATCCCGATAGGGAAATTGGGGTAGAAATTCTGGTTCTATGCCCCGTCGTTTAATATTGTTAGGCAAAGAATAGTCTTCAAAGGGTCGTTTGCGGTAGGCCCGGTTGACAATATCCAGAGAAGTTTCTCTCGTCTGAGCCATTAGCTTGCCAATAGCGGCGTCTTCCCCCAAGAGAACTGGCTCCACGCGGCCATTAATTGCTAGCAGAAACTGGAAGTGAGGATGCAGTAACCGATAGAGGGGATGATTGTCTGGCAACTGTCGGGGAGTGGCGATCGCAAATGCTTCCATAATCAGATGGGTGTAGCAGAGATGATCGATCAGTTCGTGGTGGATGATATCTGCTACCTGGACATATAGTTTAGCTCGCATCCAGTCATCTGCCGCACCCGACGGTGTAAACAGTTTCCCGGACGATTCTAACTGGATCGAAACCGGTTCCAGTCCGCTTTCTGAGCGGTAGAACAAAGCTTTGGGACTGCCTACGTATCGACCCGCCTGCAACTCCGTCGTTGTTATATTTTTCAATAGCGGGTATTCGACAATAAAGAGGCGATCGCCTGCCGCTGCCTCCAATAGATCGATCCGCGCTCCTGTTGCCAGGGGATAGAGACCGTCAGACCAGCTCTGGAGCATAGTTTTATCTGATTTTAACAGCTGGCGCAGCATCATCGGATTTGCTCCTGCGAGGCGCTGATTGGCAAATGCCCGATCGGTCAAACTCCCCTCCCTTTCATAAATCAAACTTACTCGCGGTCGCTGTTTTCCTTTATCTTCAATTTCCTGGAAAAACCGCTGACGTTGGCGATCGGACTGTTCCGTTTGAGAGCACCCCTCTGCTGCCGCCATGGATGCCGCCTCACTACCTGCCTCCATTGCCGCTACCATTATTTGCCCTATTTTCCGACGCTCTACAGCATAGCTAGTATTGAACTGTTCTCCCGGAGGCAGGTCAAAGTTCAGCCACCCGGAATTGATGAATTCCCAATCTGCCAGCAATGTCGTTATTTTTACCCACCCCTGCTTGATACTTTTACGGATTTCCTCTAGTCCTGACAGCATCTGAATTAAAGGTTCTGAAACTTGACCTTTGTCTACCAAGTTATCCCGCATTTTGCTCGCAATATAGCGCAGGATACCATCTTCTCCCACCTGGGAAAATATCCGCGCCGGTCCCCCGGTTTTTATCCTGCTTGGATCGTAACGATAAATACCTTGTTGCTCTGTTGGCGGGTTATGGAAAGTCATTATTTACTCCTACTTGACAAATTCAGAAATTCATGCAATGATACGCGCAGGAGTTCATAAGCTCCTGCTTTACCTAAATCCTCATACTGGCGATCGCTAAATCCAATTTTAGCAACTTCTTTGGAGTATCCCAAAACCAAGACTGTCTCCGGTGTGGGTTCTCTAACAGCCAATTGCTTCATTCGTCTGACCGCTTTTCTGGCTCGCAGATAGTATTTTACCCGCTGTTGGGTGTAAAATACCAAACTGGGTTTTTCAAAGCCAATCATAATCAACCTTTCTGCTGGCCGTCTCACCTCGACTACTGTCTGGGCTAATTGGCGCAATGGCAGCTGACGCTGGCCGTCGATCAGGGAAAATATTGGTGTTACCACAAATATTATCATAGCAATAAATGCCAACAGGTTTACTCCCCAAAGCCAAGTTATTCTGCGTGCCAATATAAATATTGTAGCAGCAGTTGCGGCTGAGGTCAAGAGCAAGACGGCCCTGATAATTAACCCCGACTCCAGCAATGCTTGGGGAAAGTTGGGCATGGCCGGATCCTCTCCTAACCAGCGGGGACTATAGAGAAGCACCCCAGCAACAGCACAGGCAAACAAGACATTGGCGATCGCGCTCCACAACATGAGGGAGTTTTTCCCAGAATTATTATCACCATCTGGGTGACGAACTAGCTGCGATACTAGGATAGCAGCAGCAGGAATTAAGGGCAATACATAACTGGGAAGTTTGGTGACGGCGATGGTGAAGAAGCTAAAGATCGAGGCAAACCAGAACAGGGCAAACAGACTCAGCTGCTGGCAGCGGGGTTGATGACGCCACCACCGACGCTGCCAAAATCTCGTTTGCCCGATCGCCACTGGCAAGTAAAGGGACCAGGGGGCAAAACCGACGAGTACCACTAGGAAGTAAAAGTACCAGGGGGCTGAATGCTTATTCACGACTGTGGTAAAGCGTTCTAGGTTATGATAGCCAAAGAAAGATTCCAGATAATCCCCACCATGCACCCATGTTACCATCACATACCAAGGTAGGGCGATCGCCAGAAAGATCAATATCCCCCGCCGCAGCTGCATTTCCCCCAAGACTTCTCTTGCCTTACCCAGGTAAAGTAGAAAGCTAGCGATAACTAGCACTGGCAGCACAATTCCTACCGGTCCCTTGGCCAGTACGGCCAGGGCCGTCAGGAGGTAAAAAGTCAAATACCAACGTGCTTTTACCTGGGGTTTGCCCGCAGCATAGCCGAGAAAAAATGCTAGCAGCGCCGTTCCCATGCAGCTACTGAGTAGCATATCAGAAACGCCACTCCTTCCCCATGCTATAGTATGGATATTAAAAGCAGTCATGGTGGCAGCAAACCCCGCCCATAACCAGACTTTCTGGGGCAGTAACCGGTCCTGGCTTTGCCATTGACTGATGACAATTAAGCTGTAGAAGCAAAAGCCCGTGAGGGCGATCGCCGCCAGGGCCGAGGGCAAGCGCACTGCCCATTCATTGACACCGATTAATTTGTAAGCTATAGCTATTAGCCAGTAGATCAAGGGGGGCTTATCAAAGCGAGTTTTACCATTATAATAGGGAGTGATCCAATCATCTGTCACTGTCATCTGGCGGGCAGCTTCGGCAAATAGGGGTTCGGTCTCGTCAACCAGACCGATACTGCCCAAATTCCGCAAGAATGCCAGCCAAGTTACTAGAGATAAGCATAAAATAGACAGGGTCCAAGCAACTAGGGGATGCTTTGACCAATGCTGTAACCAGTACCTATAGTTCATCCAGTTTCTACTAATCATCAGTTCCTCATTTTACCCGCAATTAGCATGACACAGAATACCCGCCTCAACATAATTATAGATGACGCTGGCCAGCAGTTGAACCGAGGATTGCGCAATCCCTGGCGGCGCTTATCCTTGCTGGTAATTAGTTTGCTGTTCGGTTTCCTACTGGCATCGGTGGTGTCTAGTTTCTCGGGACAGAGGTCTGAGCAGGATATGGTGGT
>JBFRWI010000129.1:0-25599 GCA_051439505.1 Hormoscilla sp.
CCGTATCCAATGAAGGACTGATCCTGGACTACAGGGTAACGGGAAGTGCCACCCGGGACGCCGACTACAGTCTCAGTGCCGGGGCGGGAGTCACGAACATCACCGGAAACCAAATCACCTTGGCAGAAGGAAGCACAACGGCCACAGTCAACCTGATACCCATCACCGATGCCATAACCGACCCGGAAGAAACAGTGCGACTGGCCATAACAGGGAGTCCCCGCTACCAAGTAGGCAGCAACAATAGCGCCACCCTGAGCATAACCGACAGCGAAGGGGGAATCGAACCGCCACCGCCACCGCCATCCGATGATATTAATCTGGACATAGACGGAAATGGGGAAACCGACGCTTTAACAGATGGTATTGCCGCAATACGTTATCTCTTCCGGTTCAGTGGCGACGTTTTAATTAACAATGTCATAGGGGAAGGAGCAACTCGTACTACAGCCTTAGAGATTACCAACTATTTAGATTTAGCGCAGGAGACAATGCTAGATGTAGATGGCAATGGGATGGCAGACGCCCTGACAGATGGCTTAATGATTGTACGTTATCTGTTCGGCTTTGGAGGCAACGCCGTGATTGATGGAGCCATTGGCCCAAATGCCACCCGCTCCACAGCCGATGCAATAATAGCCCACCTGGAATCTTTCGATCTGTAAATTGCTCGTTCCCGGGCTCTGCCTGGGAACGCACAGCAGAGGCTCTGCCTCCAGGAATGATCTGCTATACTATCTCCTAGGAGCTTGATGTCCCCCGGACGGCGAAACCCGGGGGACATCATATTCGCACTACCCAGGAGACACCGGGAGGCCCTACCTCAATTGTGCGATGCCATCCGGGAATATTTTGCTAGTATAAGTATATCAGAGAAATGCACTCAACTTTCAAAAACAGTCGATGGCTAATTTACCCGATGAAACATTAACCACTATTTTCAACTTGCAGCGCCGGCTGTTCCAAATTATAGATCTGGCGAAAGCAGCAGAGTTGAATTTAGTTAGACAGTATGGTGAGACAGAGGCAACTCTTTCTGAACTAGAACAAATCAACAATGCCCAAGAGCGTGCCAGGACTTCTTATACTCGTCTTAGTAGACTTCTGCTGTTAGTTGCAGAATCCCAACCGACAGCTAGTTATGCTACCATGAATCTATTGGAGCAATCTCTAGAAAGAGCACAAGCCACTGCTGATGCTACACAAGCAACTATCGAAGAAACAAAAAGGAATTATAATCTGCCATGAATAACCAACCCCAAATCCCCGATTTAGAGACGAGAACAAAATCGATTGCTCGGTGGCGAGAAGTTTGTCTCATGTTTGACGATCTGAACATGTTACTCGATGAAGCGATCGCCCTTGCAGAAGCGGATATTCGCAATAGTCCGATTCAGGTAGAACGACGAAAGAAGGCCAAAAAATTACTAGAAGCAAGGCGAACCTAGCTGACGGTGCGATCGGGCTCTGAAACGGGTGCATCCCAGATTTGCAAAGATAGCTGTAGGGGCGAAGCATTCGGGGGACAAATTATGACATAAGTTTACAAATTGACTCTCCGAATGCTTCGCCCGCCGCGTCGTGGGATGCACCCCTCTGAAACTGCCCGCACCACCCCTGATGCAATAATAGCCCAACTGGAATATTTCGCTCTGTAAATTGCTCGTGGGTGCATCTCAATTGTGTCAGGGCGAAGCATGAGGGAAGGAAATTTGTCTATTTATAGCATAACTTATCGCCCTCATGCTAGCTGCTGCGCAGCTGCAACAACGCCCCTACAGCCGCCTCAACGGGTGGTTTGCCAAATTCATTCTCCCGCCTGTTCTTTGAGAAACTCAACTAAATCATCAGCTAACCATAAACCAGCATTCCGTAATGTTTGAATGGGTGCTGAAATTGAGCTAATGAGTTGATTTTGCTTAGCGAGTAAGATTGTTCCTGCTGTCCCAATGATAGGAATACCTAAAGTTTTTGCAACTCGTCTTGCTGCCGCATCATCAATAATTGCTTGATAGCCATTATTTTCCCACGCAAAACTCAAAACTTCCGACTCGCCAGGGTCTAACCCCCAAGCAGTAATGACAGGAGAAACATTTTCTAAATCAACTCGTTGCGGCCAAAAAACAGTTGGTAATTGTCTGGAAACTATATCATTTTTACCAGCTATTTCATCCCAAACCGCCCCAGGAACGATTATTTCAGTGAATAATTGGGGGAGTAAGTCATCAAGTTGGCTTTTGAACAAAACAATTAAAGGCGATGTGTCAATCACTACTTTCATTAATTCTGGCTAATTCCTCAGCGACTTCTTCGGGACTGTATTGAAAAGGAGAAACTCGATAACGAGAGAGAACGTTAAGAAACTCAAATCGGTTCATGCCCGCAATTTCTGCCGCCTTCCCCTGAGATATTTCTCCCAGTTCATACCATTTTACAGCGGCGGCGATGCGCATTTCCCGAGCAAATTCATCTGGATCTTTGCGCAGGGCTGAAAATACGGTTTCGGGAAGTTGGATAGAGATAGTTTTCATGCATTGAACTCCTGATACAATCTATTATCTAGCCCGCAGTCAGGTGGAATGGCAGTTCCGGTTGGTGGGCGGTGCCTCAGGTTGGTGGGCGGTGCCCACCCTACGAATTTTCTGCCCGGCGGATGGAGCCGCCCGCACCACCCCTGATGCAATTATAGCTCACCTGGAATCTTTCGCTCTGTAAATTCCTCGTTCGGTGGGCTCTGCCTCCAGGTAGATATGCTATACTATAAATTACGTGAGGCAGAGTCAGGGAACCAGAGATGTTGAGTGGAGATAATGGATATGTTGGATTTACTTGCAAGAATCACAGTTAATCCTAAACAATGGGTCAGTCGTCCCTGCATTCGGGGGATGAGAATTCCTGTATCCGATGTGCTAGAGTTATTTGCTGTAGGTCTGAGTGCGGAACAAATCTTAGCCGAAATGCCCGATCTGGAAATGGAAGATATCCAAGCGGCACTTGTCTATGCTGCACGTCAACTGCTATAAAATCTGCTAGAGTAGATGGAAATTAGAGGTGGCACAGAGAGGCGATCGCCATGATAAAATTAGAGGTATAAATCCAGAAAGATCCCTGGGTTAAAGCTACTTGGGACTCGTACATGCAAGCGCTAGAAGATGAAGTCGATGAAAAAGCAAAAGGTTACTATTACAACGGAGAACTGAGAATTGAAAGCTCACAAGTAGGTAGCGACCACGCCAGAGACCATGCTATGATTATATGCGCGATCTGGATATAATTTGGAAATCAAAGCATTAATTGCACTAGCAAAAATAGCTGCATCTGCCGCAAAACCGGGGTGCTTGAAGCTCAAGCATTGGTTATTCACCCAATTTAAACAATATCCCGATCGGGCATGGTGGGCGATGCTACGCATTAGCAGAGTGTGGTAAAAAGTAGTTGTATAATCAGATAGCTTCAGAAACAGGGTTTCTGCGAGCAAATCAGGTGCTAGAAAGGGAAATTTGGTCTTTAACCCGGTTTCAGGCCCCCACGCGATCGCCCCGGTGAACTTTTCTCTCCAACGGTCTATCCTTCCTAATTTACCAAATTTGAACTTGCATGCTAGAAATGCTTACCTTCGTACCAGAGTTTGCCGATATCCAGCAACATTGGGCACAACCATGTATCACTCAGCTAGCATCCGAAAAGCTAGTGAGTGGTTACCCCGGGGGAGTTTTTCGTCCTCGATCGCCCGTGACTCGGGCTGAATTTGCGGTGCTGATGGGCAATGCTTTCCCCGACGCTGAAGTTATCCAACAACCAATAACTTTTACCGATGTTCCTCCCAGTCACTGGGCTTACAAAGCCATTAAAAACGCCTCGGAAAAGGGATTTTTTGCCGGTTATCCCGACGGCACCTTTAAGCCCAACCAGTCTATCCCCCGGGTACAAGCTATGATCGTGCTAGCGGCCCACCTGAAGTTAAGGGTACCCCCAGATCCTCTAGAACTGCTGAGAAATAACTTTATTGATGCTTCGGAAATTCCTGTCTATGCCCGTCAGATGATGGCTGCTGCTACTATGGGAGCGATCGTGGTTAACTATCCCGCCCAACCCCAATTACAACCTCTGCAAATTGCTACCAGAGGTGAGGTAGCGGCGTTATTTTGCCGGGCCTTAAATATCTATGCCGTGCCGCCCCAATATATTGCGGGGGTTCAGGTCCGTCCCCAGTCTGTCCGGCCTTTGCCAGGAGGACTCGATCGGGTGCCGACCTTCAACAGTAACAGTCCGGAATTGGTGCGAACAGGGGGAATTTTGCTCTCTACTTTCCCGCGATCGGGAAAAGCAGTACCAGCAGCTCATTTAAACTTTCCTTTTGAAGGACGCTTCGATCTATTTTCTCATCATATTGTCAGGGCGGAAACTTCTCCACGCAGTTTTTATCAAGGGATAATTCTTCATAACCCGGGCCAGAAAGCCGTCACACTGCGGGTGTTGCAAGGGGCCAGTTATTTAAGTAATCCCGATGCCCCTTACATTGAGTTGCCCGATCGGATGGATAATCAGAATGGGACGGTTTATGCTGGTCCCGGGAGTCGGACCATGACCGAGGTGCTGCGGGGGGTACGCCAGGATATTTTCCCCCCAGAAATAGCGATCGGCCCCGGAGAGTTCGCCCTGTTAATGAATCAACCCTTGCCCATTTTGGGCGTGCCCTCCTCTAATGGTAGAACAACCATGATGCGCTTGTCCAGTAATGGGCCGATTTATGTAGCGAATTTAATCATGAATGCCCCCTTCACTGGCCGGGGCACCGAGAGAAAACCGACCTTACAAGAATGGCTAGATATGCTCAATCATGGGGGATTTGCCGGTCCCCGCGATCGCCCTCCCACGCCCTTAGATCGAGAAGGTATCGAACCGACAGTTTTCAGTCGGGTGGCCGGGGTTTCCCAAGGATCCCAATGGCAGACCCAAATAACCGATCGTCCCGAGAGTGAATATCTCACCATTCCTGGGGTAGGAGAGGAGTTTTCTTACGTACTGAGTACCATTCATAAGATTACCCTGGGGACCGATCAAGTTCAAAGTGCCCCGATGCTAGTGTACTATCCAGATACGGCCTATTTCGCCCATGCTAACTACGGCATTGAATATAGTTTAACCTTGCCCCTGTAAAATAATACTGGGGAAACCAAGAAGGTGATGATATCCTTTGCTTCCCCCTTGAAAGATTCCGAACCGAATGATAAGTTGCTATTTTTGCAGATGGGCGATCGGGTATTTTTTCGAGGCACAGTGCGGGTGCGGACTGCCGACGGAGAACAACGCTACCTGCATTTAGTGCAGCGACGGGGACAGGAGGGTGAAACCTTAGTAACTTTGACAATAAAACCTTCCCAATTGCAGCGAGTATATCTAGATTTTATCTATCCTCCTGATTGTACGCCGCCCCAGGTAATTACAGTTAGCACGGTTGAGTAAAGAAGGCAGGATCTTAATTTCTGCTGCCCTAACCGCGATCGCCCTTCACAAAAGTTGACATCGGGCCTACCCGATACTTTCGTTCCATACTTCGATCGCCCCATGCAACGTCAGGCCCAATACATGCGATCAGTCATCAACCACCGGGGCACGGCGTGACCGAATTTTCGGGTAAAGCAGTTAATTTGCCGATGCCGTGCCCCTACCATATCCGTTCGTTCCATACATGCGATCGCCCCATGCAACGTCATGCCCAATACATGCGATCGCCCCATAAACTGTCACCCCTTGTAGGGGCACGGCATCAACAGATTCTCGGTTCAGATGTAAAATGTAACAAGCGCCGTGCCCCGGCGCAACCCGATCGCCCCATACATGCGATCGCCCCATGCAACGTCATGCCCAATACATGCGATCGCCCCATAAACTGTCACACCTTGTAGGGGCACGGCATCAACAGATTCTCGGTTCAGATGTAAAATGTAACAAGCGCCGTGCCCCGGGGCGATCGCCTTTCACCAAAGTTTCCATAGGGCCAAATGCCAGATATCTCTAGAGCCTCTAAATTCCTTGTTATACTGAAGATAAACATCGGGGAGTTTTTCTCTTAGCATCAAATGCGATCGGGACATTTAGTAATATTTCGAGCCAGTTGCTGAGACAGTATATGGCTAATCCTGAACAATAGACAAAGTCAATATTCCCTTGGGTTCATTCACTACTAGCTCCATTATCTGCAAAAACTTTCGTCCCAACAATATTTCTGGGAGATTTTCTCCTACATGAACAGCTATTGTTAACTCATAACTGTCAATAATAACCCTCCCTGCATATATCAAAATACTTGATTCCCTGTACAGAAATCATTTCTACTTGCGATGCCAGTTTCGACCATCCCAATACCTCTACATCTTGAGCATCAACAGCTAGCCATCCAGTAGTAAATCCCGTATCCAAAAGTCCCTCTACCGTGAACCTATCGCCCGCTGAATCCAATAATTCCAGTTCAAAGATTAGCTCCCCATTATCGCAAAACTTCCCATCAATCATATTTTACCACAAGCTCCCGATTCGTTTAGTCGAAAAGCTGTTAGCTTTACTTCTCCGTCTGGATAAATACTACGTACTTTCTCCATTAACTCTTCAAAATTGGGCGCCAGTAAATAATTACTACTATTGTCAGGGTCGATCGCAATAAACCAATTGTAATGGGTAGCGAGCAACTGCGGACGTACTTGTTCAAAGATTTGGCGACAGTTATAAGCTAAAGCCTTTCGTTGCTCCTCACGTCTCGCTACCTCTTCTGGTGCTATAGTCCTTTCTGGAAATATTCTCCCACGGTCCGCGGACGGCCCGAAAAATCGATAAACTTTGCGTTTTTGTTCGGATACTTTCGTCGTCATATCGATTGACAATTAAACTACTACCCTATTATAGCAAGCAGAAGAGTCTTTGTGTTGAGCGCGCTAGCTGCAAGCAGGGGGTGCATCGGGTGCATCTACCAGTGCGCAAAAATATTAATGTCGTAGGTTGGGTTGACCCACGAAACCCAACACCGTGCCGTGCGGCGCCTGAAGATAAACATCGGGGAGTTTTTCTCTTAGCATCAAATGCGGTCTGGACATTTCTTAATATTTCAATGAAGTTGCCAAATGTCTCTATCGCACTTAACGACAAGTTAAAGTATGAGTAATATTTCCACCCAAGGGAAAACGCCCATAGATATTTCGCCGTCTTTTATGTTTAAATGCCATTACTATATAAGTAGCAGTAAGGTGGGCGGTGCCCACCCTACGAATCTTAACGCTTGATATCAGCTATCTGACGTTGTTTAGTACCGTCGGTTGCTATTCGGCTTGTGAACGATAAAGCTGAGCACCTGGCACTGCTTGACGTTGTCAAACCCCATGACGCGGACAAAGCAATCGCGGTATTGTGTACGACACTCATCAATTTCTGCCATCACTTCATTGACAGTTTTCGCATGGAACAGGGGCAATTTCCACAGGGTCCAGTAGTGCATTTCTGGTGCAGAGCTTTCGCTGAATTCCACACCAGCGATGTAACCTTCATCCAGAATGTACTGGATTTGATTTTTCATCTGCGCGTCTGACAGCGGTGGCAGATAGGAAAGTGTTTCGTAACGACGTTCTTTGGGAAGAGTTTGCATAATTTGCGCTCTGATTGTTGTATTACATTTCAATGGGAACGCTAACCCGATTCCTTATCCGGGTCAGCTTCCTGTTCTGGATAAGAGCTGAGATCGGACCGCGGACGGTCCGAAAAATCGGATATATTCAGTTGCGTAATCCGCTCCAGATACTGACGGCGGTGTCCCATATTTGCCTGTTGAATGCCCGATCGCACCATTTCTGGTAAATACTCGGTCACCTCTTCAGCCAGATGTTGCCGCACCGTCATGATCCGGAACGCCAGTTCCTGGTGGTTGCTCGTGAGTAACTCTTCCAAGTAAGCTTCTCCATCCTGAATTTTTCCAGTTGTCGAAAAGCCATTTAGCCAAATTGCTATACCTGGATTTGTTTCCCGCAACTGACTGACCACAATGCGCACTGCTTGATAGGTCAAGTAACTAGCTAGCACGCGCGTCGTGTCTTTCGCAACTTGTTTAATATCCATGTGACCCCAGTCTCTTAACCGATGCTGTAGGGCGGGCCGGGTGCCTGCCCCGATCCCGTTGGGACTCTATTAGACGGTATCCATGGCCTCGAACTCGAACTTGATTTCCTTCCACAGTTCGCAAGCAACGGCCAATTCCGGACTCCACTTGCAGGCTTCCCGGATCACATCGCCACCTTCGCGGAACAGGTTGCGACCTTCGTTACGAGCTTGAATGCAAGCTTCCAAAGCCACCCGGTTAGCGGTAGCACCCGGAGCATTACCCCAGGGGTGGCCCAGGGTGCCGCCGCCGAATTGCAGGCAAGCATCGTCACCGAAGATTTCTACCAGTGCCGGCATGTGCCAGACGTGAATACCACCAGAAGCTACCGGCATGACCCCAGGCATGGAGGCCCAGTCTTGAGTGAAGTAAATGCCCCGTTCCCGATCGCGTTCGATGTGGTCTTCCCGCATCAAGTCCACAAAGCCCATAGTGATGCCTTTTTCGCCTTCCAGCTTACCCACCACAGTTCCCGAGTGCAGGTGGTCGCCACCGGACATCCGCAAGCACTTGGCCAGTAGTCGGAAGTGGATGCCGTGGTTCTTCTGCCGGTCGATCACAGCGTGCATGGCCCGGTGGATATGTAGCAGGACACCGTTGCGGCGGCACCACTTGGCCAAGGTAGTGTTGGCTGTAAAACCACCGGTTAGGTAGTCATGCATGATGATCGGGGTACCAATTTCCTTGGCGTACTCAGCCCGTTCCAGCATTTCCTCACAGGTGGGGGCGGTGACGTTCAGGTAGTGGCCTTTGATTTCACCGGTTTCCGCCTGGGCCTTCTCGATCGCCTCTTGCACGAAGGAGAAGCGATCGCGCCAGCGCATGAAGGGTTGAGAGTTAATATTTTCGTCGTCCTTAGTGAAGTCCAGACCGCCACGCAAGCATTCATAGACTGCGCGACCGTAGTTCTTCGCCGACAGACCCAGCTTGGGTTTAATCGTACAACCCAGCAGCGGGCGTCCGTACTTGTTGAGCTTATCCCGTTCTACCACAATCCCGTGGGGCGGACCTTGGAAAGTCTTCAGATAGGCGATCGGAATGCGCATATCTTCCAAGCGCAGGGCCCGTAAGGCTTTGAAGCCAAATACGTTCCCCACGATGGAGGTTAACATGTTGGTTACCGAGCCTTCTTCAAACAGATCCAGGGGATAGGCAACAAAGCAGATGAACTGGTTGTCTTCACCGGGAACCGGCTCAATATCATAGCAACGACCTTTGTAACGGTCCAGGTCCGTTAATAGGTCCGTCCACACCGTCGTCCAGGTACCGGTGGACGACTCGGCTGCCACCGCCGCACCTGCTTCTTCTGGAGGCACTCCCGGCTGAGGCGTGACGCGGAAAGCTGCCAGAATATCTGTATCTTTGGGCGTGTAGTCCGGGGTGTAATAGGTGAGCTTATAATCTTTAACCCCAGCTTGATACCCTGCTTTTGTCTGAGTTTTCGTTTGAGCGTAAGACATGAAATCCCTTACCTTAACTTACTTTTTCTTTTTGCCTACTCGGCTAGTTTTCCGACTATATCAATATTGTGATCGCCCCGAGTTACCAACTTCTTAATTCGCAAATAATCCTTACTTATCTTTACCTTTTTTTTTATATTTCGCAATATTCTTGACAAAAATCCCTTTTGCTGCATATGCAGAATTGGCTGGCATTCTGGAGATCTACCGGCGCTATGGGGACAGTTTGGGGGAAATCAATGCTTGACAAAACTTCATGAACAGTAATAAGATTGCCGATCACTGAGGGGCTAGGCATTAGATTGCCGATCGCTGAGGGGTAGGGATTGAGATGGCAGTGACAATCGCAAAATTGAAGCAATGGAAGCAGCAGGGACGGGCGATAGTCACCCTGACAGCCTGGGATTATGCCTTGGCCCGGCTGTTGGATGCAGCCGGTGTAGATGTAATTCTAGTGGGAGATTCCCTGGGGATGGTGGCCCTTGGTTATGAAACGACGCTGCCAGTGACGCTGGAAGAGATGCTGCACCATGCTAAAGCAGTGCGACGGGGGGTGAAGCAAGCATTGGTTGTCTGCGATCTGCCGTTTTTGACCTATCAGGAGAGTCCGTCACAAGCTATCCATTCAGCCGGTAGGGTGCTGAAGGAAACCGGTGCTGCGGCGGTGAAGCTGGAAGGGGGATATCCCGCGATCGCGGAAACTGTGGCCCGTCTGGTAAATGCTGGCATACCGGTGATGGGCCACGTGGGCTTGACGCCTCAATCCGTGCGTCAGCTGGGTTATCGCCAGCAAGGAAAGACCCCAGCAGAGGCAGAAAGAATCCTTCAAGAGGCGATCGCCCTGGCAGATGCCGGTGCTTTTGCAGTTATCTTAGAGCATGTTCCCAGCGAGTTGGCCAGAACCATTACGGAACAATTACCAATTCCCACTATTGGCATTGGTGCCGGTCCCCACTGCGACGGACAGGTCCTAGTTACTGCTGACTTGCTGGGCCTGTCCGATCGCCTGCCTCCCTTTGCCAAGTCCTATGCTAATTTGCGTCAGACTATTACCCAGGCGGTACAAGATTTTAGTTCCGAGGTGCGCGATCGGGAATTTCCCTCCTAGTGGATCCCATGCTTTATCAGATACCAACTAACAATTGACAACTGACAACGGACAACTGACAATTATTTTTTCGGCTTGATGGGGATCTCGATGGTAAAAGTCGCCCCTTTTCCCGGTGGAGAAACGCAACTCAACTGTCCGCCATGCTTGTCTACCACAATTTGATAGCTAACAGACAATCCCAAACCAGTACCAGAACCTACTGGCTTCGTAGTAAAGAAGGGGTCGAAGATCTTCTGTAGCACTTTCGGCGGCATACCAGGACCATTGTCAGCAATCTGAATTTGCACGGAATTGGACTCAGTTACTTTGGTGCGAATGGTAATAGTTGGTGGTTCCGAAGAGTTTTGCTGTCCTCTGGCCGACTCCAAAGCATCAATGCCATTACCGAAGATATTCATAAACACTTGATTTAACTGATTGGCGAAACAAGTTACCTTAGGCAGTTGACCGTACTCTTTGACCACCTCAATACTAGCTTTCTGCCCGCTGCCTTTGAGTCGAGACTGTACAATTAGCAGAGTGCTATCAATGCTCTCGTTGATATCCGTTGGCTTCATGCCAGTTTCATGCAGCCCGGAGAAACTCCGCAGGGACAGGACAATATTGCGGATGCGTTCGGCCCCTACCTTCATCGACTTCAGCAGTTTTTGCAGGTCTTCAGTTAAGAATTCCAGGTCCAGGTCTTCGATCTCCTCTTGGATTTCTTCCACCGGTTCGGGATAATGCTCCTGATAGAGGTCGATCAAATTCAGCAGGTCTTGGATATAGTCACTAGCATGGTCCACATTCCCATAGATGAAGCTGATGGGGTTGTTGATTTCATGGGCCACACCCGCTACCATCTGTCCCAGACCGGACATTTTTTCCGTTTGAATTAGTTGGGTTTGAGTGCGCTTCAGTTCTTCCAGGGTTTCCGAGAGGGATTCATTTTTCTCGTTTAATTCCTGGGTCCGTTCTGCCACTTTTTGTTCTAAGTTGGCATATAGTAGGGCATTTTCCAGAGATATTGCTGCCTGAGAAGATAGCAGTCTCAATACTTTCAGCCGCGCTGGCGTAAAGGCCCCCACTGTTAAATTATTCTCCAAGTACAGGATGCCAATCAGTTTACCTTGATTCAGAATCGGCATACATAGCAGAGACTTCAACTTCTTGGCCGCAATGTAGGGGTCGGTGGTAAATTGCCCCGATCGGGCCGCATTGCTCAATACTACATCTTTGTGCGATCGCTCCACATATTTAATCACCGTCACCGGTAAATCCTGACTCGATTCTACTAAAGTAGATTGCTGCACAATTACTTCTTCTCCATCTACTGACGCCGAGGCGGCAATCAGCAATTCTCCGGACTCTGGCAAGATCAGGAAGCCTTGTTGGGCCCCAGCATTCTCGATCAGAATCTCCATCAAGGAAGCCAGTAACTTATCTAAGACAATTTCACCGGAAATGGCTTGTCCGGCCTTGACTACCGTGGCTAAATCTAGCGCCCCCGTACTCTGTTCTCCAGAGGCCCGGATAGTCGTAGTCAGGGAGTAGACATCGCCAGTATCCCGTGTCGTTTTGGTCAACAATTGGGGATATTGGGTCTCCAGTTCCGACAGTTTGCGCACCGCCCCCCAACGCTGGTAACCATAGTACGCTTCTATCAGATGCAGTTTCGCATATTTCTCTTTCCCTTTGCTTAACCAGAACTTGGCTGCTAATTCATTCCCTAATGCTTCATTCTGGGGAAACTCGCTTTCTCGGGCCGAGGCGATCGCCCGATCGATCAACTCTAATGACTCCAAGTCCCGACCGGATATCCGGGCCATGACAGAGGCCACCATCAGATACTTATGCTGGAAATTTGCCGGACAGTTGTCTGCCCAGATTTTCAGCTGCTGTTGATTGGCCTCTAACTTTTCCGCATATTGTTTTTGCGATTCTGCTGTCGCTGAAGGATAGGCTGCTGCCAGCACCAGTGAGGAATAAAAATTATATTCCGTCACCGGTAGTATTCCTAACAGATATTGCATCAGCCCTTCCGTAGCTAAAGCACATTTGAGGGCCTCATCTATATTACCGTACAAATAGAGAACCTGGAGTTTGAAAATCTGATATATCCCTAGGGAGTAAAAGTTTTGATGTTGCTGACAATTTTCTATGTACTCTGCTTCCCCGACTGTTTCACTCTGGAAATCCCATAAGGTAGGAGTTTTGTTATTCAAGTTCAACAGCACCAAATGCAGTCCCGTCAGAGTATCTGTCACCAGACTATTTTCCGTTTTTTTGCTGAACTGCAAATACTTCGGTGCTTCTGACAGGAGTTTGACGCAATCATAACCCTGCATGTATAAATTAAGTAACTTGTTCAGCAGCATGTAGCCACCATACTGCAAATCCCCCGAGTCCAAAGCCGACTGATACCCTTCATTGGCGATCTCGTTCCCCTCTTTTAAGTGATTCAACCAATAGTTCAAACCTACTACCAGTGTCGCACTGGCTTTATATACTGGCTGTCCCCACTTCTGATTCAGTTTTAGTCCCAGCACCCCAAATTCATAGGCTGATTTATAATCCCCAAACATTACCGCCAGGAGCATACCATAGGTAGGGTAGAAAAAGGATGATTCCGGAGCATAACCTGATTTAATACAAATATTACTCCCTTTCAGGACAAGCACTGTCCACAGTTGGGGGTCGAGCATGTATACAGAAGGAGCTAAATTATTTAACAGTTTTACTGTCGCTAAAGGCTGCCATGCTGTGATTTCTGGCACGTCCATTAACTCAGCAATTTCCCGATCGCCCAAATTTTCTTTAGCTAATGCCACTTCCGCACTAATGGCCCCTGGTAAATCCTCTGTTGGCAATTCTATTTCTAACAGCCTCAGAGCCTCTTTTCCTGCTTGCACGGCCTCCGAGTATTTAGCACGCAGATTATACTGCACCAGCAGCAGATTGTAAACTTCAATCTTTTCAGTAACCGATTTGGCTCGCGACAAAATCAGATTAATAAATTCTTCACTCTCGGAGAAATTCCCGTTGAGATATTCTATCTCTGCCCGTTCTTTATGCAAAGCAAAGGCCAAGTCATAGTCGGACTCCCAAATATCTTCCCTCAATAGATCCATACCAGCGGTCACGTAGGAGTATGCCGCTACGTAGGCCGTGGCATCTTTGGCTTTTTTAGCCGCGTCCAAATTCAAGTTTGCCAATTCTACCCGTTCCCCTTCCGGCTCGATCAATGACCGACCGATATTCAGATGATCTACCAGATCGAAGATTCTGTCGGCCCGATATTCCACCGGTGTCATTGCCAGCAATAGCCGGCCAATCTTCAGATGTACGGCCTGTTTTTGCGATTCATCAATCAGGGCATAAGCCGCCTGTTGCACCCGATCGTGCAGGAATTTATAATTGAGAATTAACAGCGGATAATTCATCAATGCTATGCCCTCTGCTTCCGCCTGGGAACTTGGTTGGATCAATCCTGACTCAATTGCTGGTAACATGTCACCGAAGGTCGAAAAGGATTCCTTTTCATAGATGAGAGAGAGGGTGTTTAAGTCAAATTGGTTGCCCAAACAAGATGCCAGGCGTAAAACCTGCTGAGTTGACTCCGGGAATTTCTTCAATTTCGATATCATCAATTCTACCACATTATCCGTAATCCCGATCGCTTCTATCTCTGCGATATCCCATGTCCATCCGCCCATCTTTCCGGACTGAGGATCGTTAAAAGTGAGCAGATTTTCTTGATCTAGTGTTTGCAGGAACTGATTCACAAAGAATGGGTTTCCCTGAGTTTTCCGCACCACCAGTTCTGCTAAGGGTTTTACCGATTCTTGATTTTTACTCAAGGTTTGAGCGATCAACTGAGCAATATGCTCGATCTTCAAGGGAGCTAAGGGAATCTCATTAATTGTCGTGCCATCATCCCGTAGCCTGTCAATAGTCATCATCAACGGATGTGTGGGACTGACTTCATTATCGCGATAGGATCCAATCAGAAACAGATATTGCGTCTCCTCATAGGTCATCATCAACTCTATCAACTTGAGGGTCGCAAAGTCCGCCCACTGGAGATCGTCCAGAAAGATCACTAAGGGATGTTCCCGATCGCAAAACACTCGGATGAAGTTTTGAAACACTAGATTAAATCTGTTTTGAGATTCAGATGGCTTTAAATCTGCTACGGTTGGTTGAGGTCCTACTATCAGTTCTACTTCGGGAATCACGTCGATGATAATTTGCCCATTCGGGCCAAAAGCTGCCAATATTTTTTGCCGCCATAATGCTAGCTTTGCTTCACTTTCTGTTAACAGTTGTCGGACCAGTTCTGTGAAGGCGCTGACTATAGCCGCATAGGGGATACCTCGCTGTAGCTGGTCGAATTTTCCCCAGATAAAATGTCCCTTCCTTTGGGTAATGGGTTGATAAATTTCCTGCACGAGTGCTGACTTACCGATCCCCGAATATCCCAATACCAGCATCATTTCTGTCTTTCCCCTCCTGACCCGATCGAACGCTGCCAGTAATGTTTCTATTTCTTGCTCTCTACCATAGAGTTTATGAGGAATTTCAAATTTATCAGAAATATCCTCACGCGCCAGCGGAAATTCTTCTATGTATCCCCTTGACTGTAACTGCTCCAGACATGCTGATAAATCGGCTTTAATTCCCCAGGCGCTTTGATATCGGTCTTCTGCGGTTTTTGCTAACAGCTTCATCACTATATTTGAAACAGATGAGGGAATCTCCCGATTTATTTTGTCTGGTGGCACCGGCTGTTTAGCAATATGAGCATGTACTAACTCCATGGCGTCTGCGGCCTGAAAGGGCAGTTGCTGGGCTAGCAGTTCGTAGAATGTGACCCCTAGGGAGTAAAAGTCCGTGCGATAATCGAGCGATCGGTTCATTCTACCCGTTTGCTCTGGGGACATATAGGCAAGTGTCCCTTCTAAACCCTGATGTTGAGTGGTAAAATTCGATTTCTTTTCTGCTTTCGTTAATCTAGTGGAGATGCTAAAATCGATAATTTTTACCTGGCCTGTAACTGGGTTAAAAATTACATTTGACGGATTTATATCCTTGTGGATGATATTGGCAGCGTGAATCTCTCCCAAGCTTTCTGTAATTTTGAGCGCCAAATTGAGAAATCCTAAGATGGTCAACTTTTGGGAAGCCATTAACTGCCTTAACGATTCGCCGCCCAAATCCTCTAATATCATTATCAGAGTATTTTGATATTTTTGCAAGCTATATGCTTTGACAGAGCCTGATAAATTCAGACTCCGGGTAAGTTTATATTCCTGCTTGTATCTGTTTATTTCTTCGGGGCTGGGATATTCTTGCTTGAGAATCTTGAGAATCACCGGGATATTATCATGCTCTTGGCGTCCCCGGTATACTAGGCAATTGGCACTTTCATAGATTTTGGCGAGGACTTGGTAGCCAGGAATAGTAAGCATCGTTATTATCGGTGTGAACTAAACTATCGGTATCGGTAGCACGGGGTGGGCAGTGCGGTGGGCCGTGCCCACCCTACAATACTAGAACCACTATATCGGTAGCACGGGGTGGGCAGACTAGAACCACTGAGTGTGGAAGAATTCTCTCCTAGGTTTGTCTATCCGCTCATAGGTGTGAGCGCCAAAGTAGTCCCGTTGGGCCTGGGTGAGGTTTTGGGGCAAGCTAGCCCGCCGGTAGCTATCAAAGTAATCTAGGGATGCACTGAAGGCTGGCACCGGTATACCCAGTTGGTTGGCTGTGGCCAGCACATCGCGCCATGATCCCTGTCGGTCAAGGATAGTCTGCTTAAACTCAGGAGCGAGCAGCAGATTAGCCAGTTGGGGATTTTCTTTGAAGGCTACTTTTATCTTATCTAAGAATCCGGCCCGAATAATACAGCCGCCTTTCCAGATGCGAGAAATTTCGCTCAAGTTCAGGTTGTAGTTATATTCACTGGAGGCGCGCGCCAAGAGGGCCATGCCCTGAGCGTAGGAGCAAATCTTGGAGCAATACAGGGCGTCGCGGATCTTATTGATAAAGGCTTTGACATCCCCGTCATATTTACCAGTGGGGCCAGTCAGCTCCCGAGCAGCCGCCACGCGCTCGTCCTTGTAAGAAGACATGATCCGAGCGTTGACTGCTGCGGTAATTGTGGGAATAGTCACCCCTAACTCCAGGGCTGAGACTACGGTCCAGCGCCCGGTCCCTTTTTGGCCAGCGGCGTCCAGGATCAGATCCAGGAGGGGTTTATTGGTGTCTGGGTCGATCTTGGGGAAAATAGCGGCTGTAATTTCAATCAAAAAGGAATTGAGTTCGTCGGTGGTATTCCACTCGGTAAACACCTCATGCAATTGTTTGTGATCCAGCCCGATCGCATTTTTGAGCAGGTCATAG
Organism: Hormoscilla sp.; assembly: GCA_051439505.1. Lineage (GTDB taxonomy): Bacteria > Cyanobacteriota > Cyanobacteriia > Cyanobacteriales > Desertifilaceae > Hormoscilla. The sequence goes on from JBFRWI010000129.1 coordinate 17,099, forward strand.
GCTTCGGCGATCAGCTGCATGTCACCGTACTCAATGCCGTTGTGGACCATCTTCCCGTAGTGACCGGCACCACCAGGTCCGATAAAGGTGACGCAGGGTCCGTCATCCACTTGAGCGGCGATCTTGGTGAGTATGGGCTCTAATTCTTTGTATGCTGCTGGGGTTCCCCCGGGCATGAGGCTGGGGCCATTGAGGGCTCCTTCTTCGCCACCGCTGACGCCCATGCCCACAAAACCCAGTTTTTTGGCTTCCAGGTCTTGGGTGCGCCGTTCGGTGTCTTCGTAGAGGGAGTTGCCACCGTCTATGATCGTGTCTCCCTCTTCCAGCAAGGGTTTGAGCTGGTCGATGACGGCGTCTACTGGCTTGCCAGCTTTCACCATCACCAGGATCTTGCGGGGGCGATCGAGGAATTTGACAAATTCTTCAATGGTACGGGCGGCTTTGAAGTTCTTGCCCTTGGCCCGCGTGGCCATAAACTCGTCAGTTTTGGCGGTTGTACGATTGTAAACTGTCACGGGAAAACCATTGCGCTCGACATTGAGGGCCAGGTTCTCACCCATGACGGCTAGTCCAATTAGGCCAAAGCTTGGTTGTGTCATTTGATTGTTTGCTCGTCTTACTATTGTTTTGGGTAAATCACCTCTCAGGTTAGCTCGCTCTCCCTATATCTACCGTAAAGAAGACATTAAGCATTGCCATCCCTCTGCACAGGGGGGGCGCGAAAGGATAAAATAACTTAACGAAAGTGCGACCTGGGGAGCTAGGGGCGGCACCCGAAGATATGTAAGCAGTAAGTGTTACACCAGTACGGAGGAAGCTAGAGTAAAATGGCATACATATTGGCTTTGGCTATTGGTATGGGAAGTTTGGCCCTTTATACAGCAGCCTTCTTTTTTCCTGAAGTATATCGCAAAGGCGATTTCTTCTGGAGCGGCGTGGGCATGTTTTATGCTTTGATTCTATGGTTCTGTGCTGGGCGGATTACGGGAGCTGTATTGCTGGGTCAATTGGCGGCGGCGACGATCGTGCTGTGGTTTGGCTGGGAAAATCTGAGGTTACGACGCTATTTGACACCGGTGGCGGAACAGACTCAGATCAAAGAGGATGTCAAAGAACAGCTAGCAGAGGGTCTATCTGGACTGCCAAAGCTAGTGAAAACTGGACTGAAGAAGGACGAAGAATCTACGGTTGCGCCATCGACTACGCCTGATGGGACAGCAGCACAAGCAGAGTCACAGCTCGAAACTGATTCCGATCGCGCACCAGAGAAAATCAAGAGTGATGAGTTAGGGACAACAGAGGCACCCCAGACAGATGACGCCTCGCAGTCCCAGACAGATGAGGTACAGTCCCAGACAGATGAGGTACAGTCCCAGACAGATGAGGCAGAGTCCCAGACAGATGAGGTACAGTCCCAGACAGATGAGGCACAGTCCCAGACAGATGAGTCAAGGGACGCTAACGCCTCGGCAGAAGCACTGAGGAAGAAAGAATCCGAACCGGTGAAACCAGAAAAGCAGAAGTCAAGCGGATTTCTGGGGCTCGGTAAGATATTCGCATCGGTCAAAAGCAGATCGAAAAAGCAGCGGCAAAGTCAGCCAGACCAGAAAATCACTTCCAGTGACAGTGTTGCTGATGAGACGGCAGAGACTCCGGGGACAACAACTTCAGCACCAGTTCCTGATGTGACGACTTCCCAAACGAGTGGGTCATCAGTAGTGGAGACCGAAGAAGCGATAACTCCACTAGAGCAGACAACAGTACCGGAGGTAGAAGAAACTCCGGGTGCATCAGCAGTGGAGAGCAAAGAAGCGGAGACGGAACTAGAGCAGGCCGCACCGCCAGAGACCTCGGAAACGAGTGGGTCATCAGCAGTGGAGAGCAAAGAAGCGGAGACGGAACTAGAGCAGGCCGCACCGCCACAGACAGAAGAAACATTGACAGGGTCTTCGGCGGTGGAGGAAGGGGAAAATGAGTCAAGTCCAGGGTCGGCAGAAATAAAAGCCAAAACTGACGAGAGTTAGGAAGTTATCAGTTGTAAGTTGTCAGTTGACTGGTTCTGTGGCTCGGGGCCACGGAATGCATCTGGGAGGATCTGCCTGGTGGATTCGGGATTCCCTAAAAACGAGATCGAGTAGAATAAATAGGGGGTATAAATGAGCGAAAATAAAAGTTACAAGGATACTGTCAACCTGCCCAAGACAAGCTTTGATATGCGGGCCAATGCAACGAAGAGAGAGCCGGAGTTGCAAAAGTTTTGGGCGGAAAACCAGATTTACGAAGAACAGGCCCGGCGATCGCCTGAGTCGGACAGGTTCGTGTTGCACGATGGACCTCCCTATGCTAACGGTTCTTTGCATATGGGTCACGCTCTGAATAAAATCCTCAAGGATATTATTAATAAGTACCAATTGCTGCAAGGGCGATCGGTGCGCTATGTTCCAGGTTGGGATTGCCATGGGTTGCCGATCGAGCTGAAGGTTCTACAGAAGATGTCTTCTTCAGAGCGACAGTCTTTGACTCCGTTAAAACTGCGGCAAAAGGCCCGGGAGTTTGCTCTCAAAGCGGTAGAGGAACAGCGTATTGGTTTCCAGCGCTATGGGGTTTGGGGTGACTGGACAGATCCTTATTTAACCCTGAAACCGGAGTATGAAGCGGCTCAAATTGCTGTATTTGGTGAAATGGCCCTGAAGGGCTATATCTATCGCGGTTTGAAGTCGGTTCACTGGAGTCCCAGTTCGCGAACGGCTCTGGCGGAGGCGGAATTGGAGTATCCTGAAGGTCATACTTCTGATAGCATTTATGCGGCTTTCAAGCTGACGGCGCTTAACTCAAAGGCGGAACTGGAACCTTTTTTGTCGGAACTATGGGTGGCAATTTGGACGACGACTCCTTGGACAATTCCGGCGAATTTGGCGGTGGCTGTGAATCCTGAGTTGACTTATGCTGTGGTCCAGTATAAAGTTGAATCGACAGCACAGAAATATTTGTTGGTAGCAGCAGAGGCGATCGGGCGCTTGTCGGCAACCCTGGGAACGGAGTTGCCGATTTTGGCAAAGGTAAAGGGCTCTGATTTGGAGTATTGTAAGTATCAGCATCCTTTATTCGATCGGGAAAGTCCCATAGTTCTGGGAGGAGATTACATTACCACAGAATCGGGGACGGGTTTGGTTCATACGGCTCCGGGTCACGGTCAAGAAGATTTTATCGTGGGTCAGCGCTATAATCTAGCTGTCCTGTCTCCCGTGGATGAGAAGGGGAATTTTACTGATGAGGCGGGTCGGTTTGCTGGTTTGAATGTTTTGGGTGATGCTAATAAGGCGATAATTGAGGCGCTGCAAGAGGCGAATGCTTTGCTGAAGGAAGAACCTTACGTTCACAAGTATCCTTATGATTGGCGGACGAAAAAGCCGACGATTTTCCGGGCGACGGAACAGTGGTTCGCTTCGGTGGATAAGTTCCGGGATGAGGCGATGCAGGCGATCGCTTCAGTAAAATGGATTCCCGCTCAGGGGGAAAACCGGATTACTGCTATGGTGAAGGGGCGATCGGATTGGTGTATTTCTCGCCAACGTAGCTGGGGTGTTCCCATCCCGGTGTTTTATGATGAGGAAACGGGAGAACCCCTGCTGACGAAAGAGTCGATCGCCCAGGTGCAGGCAATTATTGCCCAAAAGGGTTCGGATGCTTGGTGGGAGTTGTCTGTAGAAGAATTGTTACCCGAGTCCTATCGCAACAATGGCAAAACCTACCGCAAGGGGACGGATACGATGGATGTCTGGTTTGACTCGGGTTCCTCTTGGGCGGGGGTGGCCCAAACTCGCCCAGAATTGTCCTATCCTGTGGATATGTATCTGGAAGGGTCGGACCAACATCGGGGTTGGTTTCAGTCCAGTTTGCTCACCAGTGTAGCGAATAATGGCATGGCTCCTTACAAAAAGGTGTTGACTCACGGTTTTGTGCTGGATGAGAACGGACGCAAGATGAGTAAGTCCCTGGGCAATGTGGTGGATCCGGCAAGCATCATTGAGGGGGGTAAGAATAAAAAAACTGAACCTGCTTATGGGGCGGATGTGCTGCGCCTGTGGGTGTCTTCGGTGGATTATTCTTCGGATGTGCTAATTGGTAAGAATATTATCAAGCAGCTGGGGGATGTCTATCGCAAGATTAGAAATACGGCCCGGTTCTTGCTGGGTAATTTGCACGATTTTGACCCGGAAAAAGATGCGATCGCCTACTCGGACTTGCCAGAACTAGACAAGTATATGCTGCATCGGATCTCTGAGGTGTTTGAGGATGTGACAGACGCTTTTACTCATTATCAGTTCTTCCGATTTTTCCAAACGGTGCAGAATTTCTGCGTGGTAGACTTGTCGAACTTCTATCTAGATATTGCCAAGGACAGACTTTACATTAGTGCGCCTGGGGCTTTTCGCCGTCGCAGCTGTCAGACTGTGCTGGCAGTGGCCCTGGAAAATCTCGCTCGGGCGATCGCGCCAGTGCTGTGCCACATGGCGGAGGATATCTGGCAAAATATCCCCTATGCTACAGCTTACAAATCTGTATTTGCATCGGGTTGGATCGAGCTAAACCCCCAATGGCAAAACCCCGAACTGGCAGTATCTTGGCAACAGTTGCGAGAACTGCGCGCTGAAGTCAATAAGGTGCTAGAACAGGCCAGAACTGATAAGGCGATCGGTTCTTCTCTGGAAGCGAAGGTGTTACTCTACGTTGGGGATGTCAACTTGCGGCAAAAACTAGCATCTATGCTTCCCTCTCAGGGGATGTTGAATGGAGTGGATGAGTTGCGCTACCTGTTTATTACTTCGGGCGTGGAACTGCTAGAGGATCCAGCAGTTTTTAGTGAGGCAGGGTTGCAGCATAGCTTGCAGTCGGAAATTTTGGGTGTAAGCGTGGGTGTGGTTAAGGCCGATGGCGAAAAGTGCGATCGCTGCTGGAACTACTCGACCCATGTTGGGGAAGATCCCGAACATCCGATTATATGCGATCGTTGTGTTGCGGCCCTGGCAGGGGAGTTCTAAATTTGTCGCTTCAAAACTGTCGCTTCAAAACTGTCGCTTCGTTGTGAGGGTTTGGCTGTCTTGGGGGGTGTAACCCCCCAGTCTATTGCCCCACAGTATCTTGCAAACCCTTCCAAGGACAACTTATGTTAAAGTGAGTTGGACAGACATCAAACGCTATATGCCTTAAAGGAGGGAAGTATGAGCAGCGAAAAAAAACTACAGCCGAATGTATATACCGAGCGGAAATATAACTCCACGGTAGAGGTTGATTTTGATATGGGGGTGAAGTACAGTGCCGCGTTATTGGCGATCGCCGGAGCAGATGGCGAGCTGGCGGAGGGTGAATTACAGTGGTATATTGACGAAGTAACTTTGATGGGAGCAAGCCTTGAGTACATTGACGCGATCCGTAACATCGACTGGAAGAGTGTTAACATTGAGGAGGTATTGAGCGAGGTTAAATTTGATTGTCCCCTCAATATACGGCGAAGCCTGTTATACCAAGCAATCAAGATGAGTAGGGCTGATGGAGTATACCACGAACAGGAAAAAGCGGCTGTTGCGCGAGCTGCCCAGATTTTAGAGGTGTCCCAGAGCGTGGTCCAAAGCCTCGAGTCCGTGGCGGAAATGGAAGATGCCTCGGAACGACTGCTGAGGCTCATACTTAGCAGCGAAGTTTAGGGTTGCACCTGTAATGATGCTCCGTTCAACCTCTTTGAGAACAGTTCCAACTCGGCCTGTGCCATTGACAGATCGGAGCGTTCATCGGCTACCAACTTAAGCCGGGACAGCCCTAGATGGCCAGGCTTTCAGCCCACAGGAATTGCAGCTGTTCGCTAGGCCGAATTTGTCCCGCTTTACGTTGGTGGTCCGTTCTGATGGCAACCAACTCCAACCTCGAAGAGTTAAAGATTGCTGGCCAATAATAGGCGAAAGTAAAAAACCTTAATAAGGAATAAGTAGTGATTTCGATACCCTCACAATACAAACCCAGAGTATTAGATCTAAAAACCCAAGAAGGTTGGCTTAATTGGTCCTTAGATTTTTTTACGAATCCAAATATCATTCAATCACCTTATCTGCATATAACAATTCAACTGGATGTGACCAATGCTTATCAAAGTTATCAAAAAAATCTCGTTGAAGGAGCAACTTTTTTTAGTTTTTTAACTTGGCATTTAGTGCAAACGTTAAAAAAACATTTTTGCTTTAATCTAAGATTAATTGAGAATCAATGGGTTATTCTTGACAATCCTCCTATAGTTATTCCTGTTGCGGTAGGAGGAGTAGAACGGTTTTGCGAAATTACTTTAGAAAATGTTAGCGAAATAAGTTACGAAAAATTTATTGGCCAATATCGTCAAAAATTAGATGGAATTAGACAAAAAAAAGGTAGAAGAGTAGGAGCGGAAACTTTTTTGTTTTCCTGTGTATTCGGAAATTTACCTAATTTACAATTCACCGGATTCACTCTGATTTGGCAACATACGGAAATAACAGGTCAACCTTTTTTCTATTTTGGCAAACGCTATTGGCAAAATAATCAACTTTTGATTCCTTTTGTAGCTAGATTACATCACGCTTGTACCGATCCTTTTGTCTTGGATTTATTACTGCAAGATTTTCAACAACGATTTGTCTAAGAGAAAATTGTTGGGTACAACAGTCCGGACAGGAACGAGATATATTTAGCAGTAGATGAAAAACCTTATGATGGAATATGAGCGCGAACCCATGGGCGAACTAATGCTAGAAAACCACCGCTTAAATTTAGTATTTTTCAACAAATCCGAGGAGATAATTGTCCAATGGATACAGAGAGTAAATATCAACAAATAATTGAGAAAATAATCGGAGATTATGCTCAATTGCGCTATTCCCATGGGCAAGTAGAAAGACAAACGGTTTTCGACCGAGAACAGAACCAATATTTATTAATGTTCCTGGGAAAAGAGGGTAATAAAATGGTTCATGGTTGCATAAATCATCTGGAAATTAGAGGCGATAAAATTTGGATTCATCGCGACGGAAGTGCAGATGGTATGGCAGGAGAATTGTTGGCAGCAGGAGTGCCAAAAGCCAAAATAAAAAATTGTTTTAGGATTTTATCTCCCAGAAACACGCGAGTTAACAGATTTTGCTGTTTGTTAATTTGAGGTGCGATCGCCTCTTTTCCCATGCGATCGCCTTAATGATTTCAGTCTGTTTTCAACCAACCGACCGAAACTTGTGGGCGTGGTCAAGCCGATGGCGAAAAGTGCGATCTCCCCATGTCCGGCCAATGATAGCTTCATAATTTTCATTGACTATACCAAGCATCATAGGACTTTTTTCAGACTCCGGGATCCAAAACGATAAACAGCAGAATGTCCAATCCGAATCACCCAAGGTTGAGCATCGGGATATCGCTCGTAAAGTCGCTCTGTTGCTGTTATAGTATTTTCGGCAAGTTCAAACGCTCCCGTCTCTATGTCGATCGCGACTATTTTGCCGTGATTTCCTGCTTCTACTTGCGATCGCACCTCGGTTTCGTAGATGCGATCGCCACGTCGAGCAAATTCTTCTTTGCTGTATCGGGGTTGTCGGACTGTCATCGGCTTGCCCTCTTTAACCTTTGCCCTGCTATTTTACCATTAAAGTATTATCCTCTCTCCTTTTCCTCGTTTCCTCGTTCCCTGACTCTGGCAGGTAACGGAATTTCGAGGCTCTGCCTCCCATCGCTGTTCAATAGCGAGACTCTATCCCGATTATAATCAAGGAAAGAGATATCTGGCCAAATGCCCCAGGTAAACTTTTGTGAAGGGCGATCGCACATAAGGAGATCGGGTTGCGCCGGGGCACGGCGGTTGTTACATTCTACATCTGAACCGAGAATCTGTTGATGCCGTGCCCCTACAGGGTGTGACGGTTTATGGGGCGATCGCATGTATTGGGCATGACCTTGCATGGGGCGATCGCATGTATGGAACGAACGTATCGGGTAGGGGCACAGCGTCAGCGTATCGGCAAATTAACTGCTTTGCCCGAAAATTAGGTCACGCCGTGCCCCGGTGGTTGATGACCGATCGCATGTCTGAAACGATCCCGATCGCCAAATATCGTAGATTGGGTTTCGTGGAAAAACCCAACCTACGATATTACGAGATTACTGTTTGAGTAAAACTCTATTTCTTTTTCTTCTGCAAAACCGTTCCTAGTCCGAGAGCTACAACCATGCCAAAGATAGTGTTAGGTTCAGGGACACTTGTAGGCGTAGGCTCGAAACTTGCACCAATTAGCGAAACTTTATTGCCATTGGAGTCCAATGAAAATAAGTTCTCATAGATTTCGATAGTCCGATTTCCACCGTTAGCATTGAGAACATGCGTTCCTAGAGGAACTTTAGAAGTTGTTAGAGTTCGCATATTATCAAAAAAGTCAGGTTCAACGGTTTCTGGTTCCAGGAGTAGGTCTCCAACAAAAGAACCATTAGATGTC
>JBFRWI010000130.1:0-32918 GCA_051439505.1 Hormoscilla sp.
GGTGATTCTAGCTGGAGTTGCACTGACGCTACAGTTGCCTTGCTCCCAAATCTCTACCTTGAGGACGTTTCAGTCTTTTGCTTGGGTGCTGTTGTCGTTTTACCAAACCGAGACAGATTATAGTTAAACAGCTTTTTACCTCTTTACTCTCATACTGTGAACTTGGCTGCTTATCTGCCAGGGGAAGCTTACATGCTTCCTTCATATAACTACCTTAAACCCTGAATGGTTCGTCTGGCAACCCCTTTTAACAATTCTTTACATTTCGACCCTTAAACACACAACAGCACCCGGTTCGCCCGACCTAGTGACTTCCTCTCTACCGGTGATTCTAGCTGGAGTTGCACTGATGAGACAGTTGCCTTGCTCCCCCATCTTTACCTTGAGGACGTTTCGATCTTTTGCTTGGGTGCTGTTGTCGTTTTACCAAACCGAGACAGATTATAGTTAAACAGCGTTTTACCTCTTTACTCTTGACGTGGACTTGGCTGCTTATCTGCCAGGGAAGCTAATGCTTCATGTTTCTACTTTAAACTCCCAAGGGTTTCTCTGCCAACCCCTTGCAACAATTCTTTACATTTCCTGCCCTTAAACACACAACAGCACCCGGTTCGCCCGACCTAGTGACTTCCTCTCTCTACCGGTGATTCTAGCTGGAGTTGCACTGACGCTACAGTTGCCTTGCTCCCAAATCTCTACCTTGAGGACGTTTCAGTCTTTTGCTTGGGTGCTGTTGTCTTTTTACCAGACCGAGACAGATTATAGTTAAACAGCTTTTTACCTCTTTACTCTCATACTGTGGACTTGGCTGTTTATCTGCCAGGGAAGCTAATGCTTCATGTTTCTACTTTAAACTCCCAAGGGTTTCTCTGCCAACCCCTTGCAACAATTCTTTACATTTACGGACTTTAAACACACAACAGCACCCGGTTCGCCCGACCGATTTTACTCCTCTCTACCGGTGATAATAACTGGAGTTGCACTGATGCTACAGTTGCCTTGCTCCCCCATCTCTACCTTGAGGACGTTTCAGCCTTTTGCGTGGGTGCTGTTGTGGTTTTACGAGACAGATTATAGTTAAACAGCGTTTTACCTCTTGTGTGTGATTGTGGACTTGGCTGCTTATCTGCCAGGGAAGCTAAATGCTTCATGTTTCTACCTTAAACCCTGAATGGTTCCTCTGGCAACCCCTTTTAACAATTCGTTACATTTCCTGCCCTTAAACACGCAACAGCAGCCGGTTTGCCGTGCCGGGTGCTGCCTCTGAGGGTGAAATTATCTGTGGAGATTAACTGACTGACTTAGTGGTGCAAGCGCCCGTTGGTAGTAGCCCTCACCCGTTCCCAGGCAACCGACAGATGGGAGGCCCATAAACGATCAACGGGCGCTTGCACCACACCCTTCACGATCAGCAATAGGCCGTGACATCCTCGCCGCATTCATCGGCCAGGTAGCACAGGGCCCGGAAGCGCAGATAAACCACTTCGTTATAGAGGGGGTTGAGCTTGCAGAGGGGCGGAATGTGCAACAGGGTGCGGCCAAATAGTTTAATGTCCCGTTCAAATGGACATTGGGTGGGAATGTGCCGGCAGATATAATGGGCCATTTGGGGATTTCTCACTTCCATGCGATCGAGCCATTGCCGTAGGGGACGCAGCAGATCTAAATTAGTCTGCTGTTGCCGGTGGCTGGGGGACAGGCTGTATGAAACCTGTTTGCGCAGCCATGACCAACCGGTGATGGCAAGATTTTGCATGGTATAATGACAAACACTCATCTTTTTTTCCTTTGTCTCCATTAGGTGCTGGTGATATCGGCACCCTGAACGCTGGTTGAGTTACACCCATGAAGGTGAACTTATATTTTGATTGTGGTTTGGTCAGCTTGGTTTTGAGAGGAGAGATATCACTGGATTAATGTGCGTGTAATTCGTGATTTTCGTGATGTAATTATGACGTAGGTATGATTTGCCTCACAGTAGTCTCTTTGATTCCCTTTGACAACCGCTAGCTGGCGGTTGTCTTGGGGTGAGGTGTCTGGTACCCCTGGCGCTAGTGGCACAACGGGGGCCAGACACAGGATCGTGGGCCCGCACTACCCCTAAGATGTCATGGTCGCACGTGCATGGGAGACATCTATTTTAGGCGTTGCACATTTTGGGGATGATAGTTGTCAGTTGATAGTTGTCAGTTGTCAATTATTCGTCACAAGTCATTATTTATTTCGCGCTCCGTGGATGACTTGCTTTCATGGCTCAACCATTATCGGTAGAGTTGTGCAGCATTTTAGATCAATTGAGCTAAGTTAATCGCGGTTTTTCCCCGTGGTCATGGGTCAGTTGGTGGGCGATGCCCACCCAAATAGATGCAACTACTTTTGAGTCGCACCCGTTTTTTTAGCAAGTCCAGTGGCTTTGTGGGAATTAATATTATAGTTGAAGTCAGTAGAGCGCTTTTTGAGGGGCGATCGCTTTGGTGTTGGGGGTCTGGGGTGCCGGTTGTCGCCTATGGGGCTGGGGGTGAGGTTATATATAGTAGGGGAGGTCTGGGGAAGAGGGGCAGTAATTGCGCTTTCTAGGGGCTTCTCCCTGGGCTCCTGGTGTTGGGGGGGTACTAGAGGAAGGGTTTGGCTCTCCTATGGCTCTCCTAGGGCCCGCTAATGGCTAGACTTGGGCGAGGGTATGGCTCGCGGTCTCGGCTCGGTTACGGCTCGGTTACGGCTCGGTTACGGCTCGGGTATCTATCGTCACAGTATTTGCGTGACTGAAGTCACATACATGGATGGGGTGGGCGGCTATTATGGGCTGGCGAGCGGGGGATGATTTCACCCAACCGCTTCAGTTCTTATCTACAAACTGAGGGTACTGTTAGGGATCTAAAAGGCGCGACTGTTGCTTTGTAATTTACTACAAAATTGCTTTTTTAGATAAATAAATTAGGTTAAAACTTTCGATCTTGCACCATTCTCGATTAGTCTCGTGATCCGCCGGGGGTTAAAACCCCACCGCGAGTAGCTTAAGTGGGTTAAAACCCCTGTCCCCATTGTCGAGAAAGCGTTTTCTCCTCCTTCGGTGGCTGCTCTCCTCTGCGGAATGCGCTGCTTGGGAACGAGTGAGTTACTAGCTACTTTCTCCCCCACGCTGCCCGAAAAATCGCTCCGGACAAATAGGCCACGAAAATATTTACCACGTCAATGCCGAGTTCGCTATAGGTGGAAATCGGGTGTGGCTCCTGCGCCCGTTGGTAGTAGCCCGAACCCGTTCCCAGGCAGAGCCGTGGGAACGAAGGGCCCGGCTACATGTTCCATACCCGCCTGCGCGGGCTATATTACATATCAGCTATCAACTCTCTGCATGACCACACCCGTGGAAATCTCGCTCTTCCGCCCGAGGGTGCGGCCAGAGTGATGCTTGTACTGTTAGGAGGCGGAGTTGAGCAAAGCTTAACCATTTCTCAATCATTAGTTAGCCGACAGCTAATAGGATTGACACAAGATAAGAAAGATGAACGGGAAGGTCAGGGGTGTGGTTAAAACCGGTTGGTAGCAGGCTCCCCGCGCCCCGGGAACTCGATGCCTCGGGGGTCTCGGGATGTCCACGCTTTGCGCTAATCGTACTACCGGTGGACATCCGGATCGCAAAAGGGGGCCCATGGCCCTCACCCGTGCATGGCCTGGCTAGAAGCAACCTTGCCCGCCTGCGTGGGCTATATAGATGTATCATTTGTGTACCCGACTATCAACTATTTATGACCACACCCGAATGTAAGGGTTGATGAGATCTCAAGTTCGGACTAGATAGGTGGAAATTATGATAATCTAGGGGAAATAGTATGGGTAAATATGCAGAAGCAAAAATAAGCAAAACTGCGGTTTCGCTGGTTTGATATGTGCTATTAGGATATTTGATGAGAGCCGCCGATCGCTAAGGGCAAGCAGTAACCAGAACCAGTACCGTGACGCTAAAAACTGACTCCTAGGCGGGACAAGTCATAAGCTTAGCAACTAGGAAATCCGATTGAAACTTCATCGAAGGTTTATCAAAGCTTTACCTGGGTGTGCTCAAAACCCGTTGGTTGTTTTTGGTCACACCTGCGGATGGTGCCCACCCTACCAATATAACTACTGATGCTAACGAGTTTCAGGAAGTAAACGTCGGATTGTCACTTTATGTGAAGCTTTGTACCAGTTTGATAGATCGGCAATTTGAAAATTTTTGTCCAATACAGAGGCGTCCAATTAATTAGGAGATAGAAATGGCTGCAACAACATTGAATCCAGGTGATATAGCCATTGTTGGCTTTAATTTTGACGACCCTGACGAATTTGCCTTTACCCCATTAATAGATATTGGTGCGGGTACAGAAATTAAGTTTACCGATAACGGTTGGCAAGCTGCTGGTACCTTCAGAGCTAATGAAGGCACTTTTACTTGGACAGCACCCACAGATATTGCTGCTGGAACAATAATTAATCCTACTGTCAGTAGTATTTTATTCTCAGCTGCTGGCGACCAAATTATTGCTTACCAAGGAGATAGTAGCAACCCCACCTTTATTTACGCCCTCAACAGTGAAGGGAATCCCGGAGTATGGCAGTCTGATTCTACCAGTGCCAGTACATCCGCCCTACCCACAGGTTTAGTCAATGGCGAAACGGCAGTAGCTTTAGACGAAGTTGACAATGCCATTTATACTGGTATTACTTCTGGTACCCAAGCAGAATTACTAGCAGCGATCGGCGATAAGTCTAATTGGTCTGGCAGCAATAGCGCCAGGCAGACCATGCCAACAAACCCTTTCACGGTTAGTGGTGGTAGCAGTGGAACAACCCTGGCGATCGCCCCTACCGATGCCACTAAAGCAGAAGGCAACAGCGGGAACACCACTTTGACTTTCACGGTGACGCGATCGGGGGATACCAGCGGCACAACTAGCGTGAATTATGCCGTCTCTAGCAGCGCAGCAGATGTCAACGATTTCCATAATGTTTATATGCCTATGTTCCCTTCAGGGATTGTTAATTTTGCCAGTGGGGAAACTAGCAAGACGATCAATATCTTAGTATTTGGCGACACCGACATTGAACCCGATGAAAACTTCACAGTCACGTTGTCCAACCCCTCGGGTGGGGCCAGCATCACCACGGCTAGCGCTGATGGTACCATCCAGAATGATGATGTTGCTGCCCCAGAAATAGACGTGCAGGGGAACAGCCTTTCCATTACCGATGGGGATACCACTCCCGCGACGGCAGACCACACGGACTTTGGCAGCCAAGATATCGCTTCTGGTACGGTGTCGCACACCTTCACGATTGAAAATACGGGTAGCGCTACTCTTACCTTACCTGGCAATCCCGTGTCCATCACTGGAGCCAATGCTAGCGATTTCACGGTTACCCAACCCTCTGAGATCGTCTTGACTCTTTCCCCTGGTGGCAGCTCATTTTTTAGCATTGAGTTCGACCCCGAAGCTACGGGTCTGCGAACTGCGGAGATCTCTATTGCTAATGATGATTCTGATGAGAATCCCTTTAATTTCACCATTCAAGGGATGGGAACAGCTACCCCGGGAGTAACCATCACACAAACCGATAGCAGCACGGATGTAGAGGAAGGGGGTGCCATGGATACCTACATGGTAGTGCTGGATGCTCAACCCACAGGGGATGTCATTGTCAATATCACCCCCGACTCGCAAACGACTGTTAATTTGGCAAGTCTCACCTTTAATAGCAGTAACTGGGATACGGCACAGACTGTAACGGTAACTGCTAGTGATGATTCCACAGCAGAAGGCACTCATACCAGTACCATCAGCCATGCGATCGACCTCAGCAGCGCCTCGGAATACCGTGCTGTCAGCATTAATAATGTCACGGTTAATATTACAGACAACGACGTTAACAATATTACTGGGGGATCTGGAAGCCAAACCTTAACGGGAACTGATGGGCCCGATCGCATTACTGGCGGACTCGGTCGGGACGTGATTACTGGAGGTGCAGGTAATGACGAATTCGTCTACAGTCAATTACGGGATGTTGGGGACAGGATTATGGACTTTGTCGTTGGCGAAGACAAATTATTGCTCAGGGATCTGTTTACGAGCTTAAGTCAGAGTATCAGCGATCTGGCAACTGCTAAGAGTCAAGGTTTTATCAGTTTTGTCGATCGCAACCCCCACACCGTGGTCATGCTAGATCCCGATGGCAGCAGCGGTCTTCGCGGGCGTTACCGACCTTTGGCCGTGATCCTAAATGTAATTGAGAGTGATCTGGACGCTGCCGGTAACTTTATTTTCTAATGTAAAAATGCAGTAATTATCTCAGACTTGTAGAGATAATTCCGGCAGGATACTGAAAAAACAAGGAGTATCTACCATGAAGACAAGAACAAAAATCGCAAGTGCGATCGGGATAGCGGTAGCGAGTCTATTCTATTATGCAACGCCTGGGTCAACGTGAGTTCTCCGTTCGGAGTTCTCCGTTCGGAGTTGGGTATCTCTTGAACGCAATCATGGGGGTTTAACGTGAGTTCTCCGTTCGGAGTTCGGAGTTGGGAAAAACAATTATACAATTACTTTGAACATTATTTTAAGTGCGGTCAAAACGCAACTTCAGCCTCTAGCCTTTGGGTTTGCAACCCCCGGCGGTCCCTGAGCGAAGCCGAAGGGCGGGTAGAGAGCGAAGTAACTAACTGTATCATCTAAAAATCGAAATGCTATAAGGTAGATCGATCGGGGTTACGGGTACTGTAGTTGATAGCCGGTTGCCTCTGGTGATGCATGTAATATAGCCCGCCGGTAGGCTTGCGCTCACCCGACCGCCCAGCGGCGCATTCCGGAGCAGGCGTGCTGCCAGCGCCGGTGGCGAGGTCTCCTACCAACGGGCGCAAGACCACTCTCACCGTGTTAGGGAACACCGGAACGCCGGTCTAGGGGGTTTGAGGCATTTTCGACCGGAGGAGAAATAAGGGTCCGGAGCATCTGTCGAACTCACGTTCATCAGAAGAACCACCGACGCTATGGGAGAAGAAATTTTTCCGCTATGGGAGAAGAAATTTTTCTCGGCGATCGAAGATCCTTTTCTCGGCGATCGAAGATCCTTTCCTCGCCGAGAAAAGATCCTTTCCTCGCCGAGAAAAGAACCTTTTCCGCTATGAGAAAAGAACCTTTTCCCTTGAGGGAGCGGCTTTTTGTCATAATTGTCTATTAGAGAGCAATGTTGATTACCTTTTATACCCCGGAACCCCAATACTTCTCGGTTAGGGAGAAGCCACCCCAATACCGACTTCTTAGGCGCCACAAAATGTGGCGCCGTCATAGCAATTCATAAAAACTTGCTACACATCATGGTCAGGAATTAACCCCCGCTCCTTGCTGCCAAAGACTTTACCCTTGGCGTGGCGTGGCGCAGCCAGATGCAAGAATAAAGTGATGTGAATTTACCAATTGCTTACATGGCCATTTTTGTACAACTCCACAGGGGGGTATATTAGACCGTAAAGGCTGTTTTCCCAAAAGGGCCTTTTTTGTTCTCTCTCTCAAGATCGGAAGGGCCACCCCAACTGAGTAGGGGAGTAGGGAGTGGGGAGTGGCCAGAGAGAAGTGGAGAGTGGGGAGTGGAATGCTTGCTACACATCCATAGATGAAAGTCACCCCCGCTCCTTGCTCCTAAAGACTTTCCCAGTCATGGCCATTGAGAAATGCTTGCTACACATCCATAGATGAAGGTCTACTACATCATCTAATCGGATGCTATTGGTAAATCTTGTTTGTTTTTTCATTAAAAAAACTATAATCTGGATCTAGCCATAGACTTTTAGCACCAAAAAAACAACGAAAAAATATATCGTTGGCGATCGGGTTGATCTATGTTGCTAGACTATAGTGAATGTTTCACCCCTATGGATGACCCATTCTCAAATGAATACCTTTAGTCAAACCATTTGGTTAGTCCCCCTCTACGCCCTCCTGGGTGCAGTGCTGACGGTGCCCTGGTCGCCGGGTCTGATTCGCCGCTCTGGCCCCCGGCCAGTGGGCTATGTGAATCTGCTGACGACTTTTGCGGGTTTGGTGCATAGCATCTTTGCCTTACGGGAAGTTTGGTCGGCACCGCTGCATTTTTCAGTCAATTGGCTCCATGCCGCGAATCTAGATATTGCCTTTGATATAGAAGCGTCGGCCACAACAGTGGGTGCGTTAGTCGTGATCTTGGGCTTGAATGCCCTGACCCAGATCTATGCGATCGGCTATATGGAAATGGACTGGGGTTGGGCGCGGTTCTACGCCCTCCTGGCCATCTTTGAAGCCGGGATGAGCGCCCTGATGCTGGCGAATTCGCTCTTTTTCAGCTACGTGATGCTGGAAATCCTGACTTTGGGAACCTACCTGTTGATTGGTTTTTGGTTTAATCAATCCCTGGTGGTGACGGGGGCCCGGGATGGCTTCCTCACGAAGCGGGTGGGTGACTTGGTGTTGCTGATGGGAGTGGTGGCCCTTTATCCACTAGCAGGCACCTGGAACTATGACGAACTGACCGCTTGGGCCAATGTGGTAGAACTGGATCCCACAGTTGCCACCCTTCTGGGTTTAGCCCTCCTGGCGGGCCCCTTGGGTAAATGCGCCCAATTCCCCCTGCAACTCTGGCTGGATGAAGCGATGGAAGGGCCAATGCCTGCCACGGTGCTGCGGAATGCAGTGGTGGTTTCAACGGGGGCCTGGGTGCTGATTAAGATGCAGCCCATTCTCGCCCTCTCGCCCCTGGTGGCGAATGCGGAAATTTGGGTCGGTGCCTTTACTGCCGTCAGTTGTGCCGCGATCGCCCTGGCCCAGGTTGATATTAAGCGGGTCTTTTCCTATGCCACCAGTGTCTATCTGGGTGTAGTGTTCGTCGCTGTGGGAACGGGACAGGGTGAAGCGGCCTTGATGTTGCTATTGACCTATGCGATCGCTATGGCCTTGATGCTAATGAGCATCGGTGGTATCATCCTCAACAATATTACCCAAGATATTACTCAACTGGGGGGGCTCTGGCAACGTCGCCCCATTTCCGGGATCTGCTTTGTAGTCGGGGCCTTGTCCTTAGTGGCAGTGCCGCCCCTCGGTTGCTTCTGGGGCCTGGCAACAATTGCCAACGGTTTACCCCCCCTGTTGCTGACCCTGTTGTTACTGGTGAATGGGTTAACCGCGTGCAGTGTGGCCCGGGTCTTCGGTCAACTCTTTACCGGTCCAGCAACGGATTGGACGCGGCGATCGCCCGAAGGTTTGTGGGCCTTGGTCTTACCGATGACAATATTACTCGGTTTAGCCCTCCATCTACCGCAGGTGCTGGCTGTCTTGGGTATATTACCGGATATTGCACTGGTGACGCAACCAGCCACCTTATTACTGATGGGTTCAACTATCATCGGTGGGGGAGTGGGTCTGTTCCTCTATGCTTTGCCCACAGTGCCAAAACCAATTCGTCTACCGGTACCTGCCGTGCAAGATTTCTTCGCCTACGACTTATACACGGCGCAACTGTACAAAATAACAGTCATTGCCGTAGTAGGATTTGTGGCTAAGGC
Organism: Hormoscilla sp.; assembly: GCA_051439505.1. Lineage (GTDB taxonomy): Bacteria > Cyanobacteriota > Cyanobacteriia > Cyanobacteriales > Desertifilaceae > Hormoscilla. The sequence goes on from JBFRWI010000130.1 coordinate 9,569, forward strand.
GATCGATTGGTGCGATCGCATCCTTGTGGATGGTGCCGTGAATTTTATCGGACTGTTTACGATGGCCAGCGGTCAAAGCCTGAAATACAACACCACTGGACAGGCGCAGTTCTATGCTCTCTCGATCCTGCTGGGTACGATCCTGTTTGGGTTGGTACTCTGCTATCCCGTTTTATCTGCTTTGAATCTATCCATCTTGTAAATCAAACCCTTTTAACACCATTAACACAGAATAAAATTTTGAATTTCAAATTTTGAAGAAAGAATTGACAACCCATGCTAACGCCATTACTTCTGATTCCCCTGCTGGGCGCCATCGCGATCGTGCTTTACCCCAAACCCCAAGCCAGTCGCGCGATCGCGACCATCTTCAGCCTAGCTAGCTTTGGGTGGACGGTCTATCTCCTCAGTCAATTTGACCTTAGCCAAGGCGGATTCCAGTTTACAGAATTCCATAGCTGGGTAGAGCCCATCGGCCTCAACTACAGCCTGGGGGTCGATGGGATATCCCTCCCCCTGTTGGTTTTAAATAGCCTCCTGACAGTTATCGCCCTCTACACCAGTGGCGATCGCCGCTCCCGATTCCGCTTCCATGATAGCCTCATCCTGCTGATCAATGGCGGGATTGCCGGTGTACTTATAGCCCAGAACCTGCTCCTGTTCATCATTTTCTATGAGTTGGAACTGATACCGTTCTACTTGATGATTGCCATTTGGGGCGGTGAAAAACGGGGCTATGCTTCGACAAAATTTCTGCTGTATACTGCTGTTTCCGGGTTACTCGTAATCGCGGGTTTCTTGGGAATTGCCTTCAGCGGTGAATCCCCCACCTTTGAATTCGGCGCTATCGATCTGCAAAACCTGGATCTAATTCCCCAACTGCTTTTGCTGACTGCCTTACTGATCGGTTTCGGGATTAAAACGCCCCTGGTGCCCCTGCATACTTGGATGCCAGATACCTACGTGGAAGCCTCCCCGGGAACGACAATCTTACTCGGTGGGATTTTCGCTAAGTTGGGCACCTACGGTATTTTACGCTTTGGGTTACAACTGTTCCCCGTCACTTGGCAACTGGTTGCACCTGGTTTAGCCATTATCGGCACGGTGAGTGTCATCTACGGCGCGATGAATGCGATCGCCCAACGGGACATTAAACGGATGGTGGCCTACAGTTCCATCGGTCACATGGGCTATATTCTCGTGGCCGCAGCGGCGGGAACGGAGTTGAGCGTGCTGGGTGCGATCGCCCAAATGATTACTCACGGTTTAATCCTGGCCCTGCTATTCTTCTTGGTAGGAACTGTAGAACTTACCACCGGAACCCGGGATCTAGATATTCTCAACGGGTTAATGAATCCAATTCGCGGCCTGCCCCTCACCAGTGCCTTGCTAATTCTTGCAGGCATGGCCAGCGCGGGAATCCCGGGACTGGTTGGGTTTGCGGCAGAATTCATCGTTTTCCAAGGCAGTTTCGCCACCTTCCCCATCCCCACCCTCCTCTGTATCCTCTCCTCCGGGTTAACAGCAGTGTATTTTGTCATCCTCATTAACCGTACTTGTTTCGGCAGGCTGGACAATGCCCGCGCCTACTACACCCGCGTCACCCTTAACGAACAATGGCCCGCCTTAGTGATGACTGCAATCATCCTCTTTTTAGGGGTGCAACCCAACTGGTTGCTGCGCTGGATGGAACCTACTGCTACCAGCCTCGTAGCTGAATTGCATGCTCCGGCGATCGTTCAAATGTCTCACTTCGCTGTTAGCCCGCCGGGGGTTCAAACCCCCTACGTTCCCAGGCGGGAGCCAGGGAACGAGGCTAAAGTCGGTTAAAATTAAAACCGACTAAGAAGATTGTTTTGAAAAAATGCTATTAGACAACTTGATGCCCCCCTACTCCCAACTTCAATATGATGTCTGCAACTCTTGATTCGGCAACCACGCAACTCCCCCCCTCCACTCACAAATACGCCGAGGTAATCCATCGCCTGGAAGCAGGCGGTTCCATGTTACCAGATACGCCAGAAAACTTAATGCAAATCATCGGCATTTACAAAGCCTATGCCGTGCCGATGGATTTCTACTGGCGCGATCTGCTCTACATTGCCGAGCGGGTTTTTCTCAATCCTTTACCCTTCTTTAAATACTTTCTGCCCCAGGAGTATTTAGATCTCCCCAACCATTATGCAGGGGATACTGCAGATTATCGCGTGTGGCAAAAAGGAAAAGCTAGCGCCCACCCGGAATTACTGGAATTTATGGAAAAGGGAGAGTTACAGAAAAAACTCCCCAAATTGTTTCATCACCTCTGGCACGATCGCATCAACATGGAATTTGCCGAAGCCTGCATGCGGGCCATGCTCTGGCATCAGGGCATGGGCGGCCAATTCAACGACTACCTGGAAAGCGAAGAATACATCGCTAACGCCGATCGGGCCATCAAAGCCTATTTCAAATTCAACCCGTTGATGCTGGGACTGTATAAACTATTCCCGGAGATGTTCTATGAAAAGGTCCGGGAACTCTCCTACTATGCCAACTTGGGGCTGTTTTGGGAAGTGATGGCTCCGGTATTTTTTGAAATGAGCGATCTCTACGATGCCGGGGAATTTAAGACGGTCCCGGATGCCATGAATTTTCTAGTCAACGGCATTTTTATCGCCGCAGGACGACCTATCTATCACCATGTTTACATTCGAGGTGAATGTTACGAAATTATCCCCAAATCTAAGGGCTTTATGTGGCTCTACGAAGCAGCATTACCCTACGTTGAAGCCGTGTTTTATCGGACTGCCCCCTTCCGGGGCACGAAATCCTACAACGCCCAAGCCAAACAAGTTCCCGCCGAACAAAAAGATTTCCACTACGGTATTCTCTACGCGGATGTTTTCCCCGTCGGCACCGCTGGCATTCCTCCCACACTGTTAATGCAAGATATGCTGCACTTTTTGCCCCCCTATTTAGAGGAATATTACCAACAGTATTGTCGGGGGGAAGATGATATGTTGATCCAGTTGGGCATTACCTTCCAGCGATCGATGTATAACGTGACCTCCGCCGTGCTTCAAGCATTGCGGACGGCACTGCTTTATCCCTTAGACGATCCCAACCCGGAACATCGGCTAAAAAATCGCCAATTTTTTGAAGCCCAACTCGATCGCTTTCTCCGTTCTGAAGCACGGCTTGGTGATATTCAACGCCAAGACTATCGTTAATCGGGTGCATCTCTATGCAAGTAATCTAGCCCGCGTAGGCGGGCTTTGTTCATGTAGCCGGACCCTTTAGGGTTCGGGCGGCTTATCATTTTCTGTGGTCAAGATAAATAAATTCAGGTGGAGGCTATGCCCAATATTGTAGAAATTGCTGTCAATAATGATGCGTTTCAAACATTGGTAACGGCGGTGAAAGTGGCAGGATTAGTGGAAGCATTACAGCAGCCAGGGCCATTCACCGTTTTTGCTCCCAATGATGATGCCTTTGGGAAGTTATTACCCGGAACAGTGGATACATTAGTGCAGAATGTGCCCCAACTCCAGCGCATTTTAACATATCACGTTGTCGCGGGTCGTTATACAACCGCAGAATTGCAGGATGTAGGGATGTTAACATCCCTGGAAGGTTCGCCAATACCGATTCGCTGTGGCGAACCCTTTGAAGTGAAAAATGCCACAGTGGTGGCTGCCGATATTGAGGCGAGTAATGGCATAATTCATGTAATCGATACGGTGATTTTGATGGGCTAGTGCCGCTGCGCGGAATTCAAAATTCTTGCATGAGCGCAATTCTCTATGCTTTGGGAGAAAGGCTTTGAGCCACTATCCATCTGGTGCAGTATTTCCCCAGCGCGGCACTAGAACGTCGCTGAAACCGAGTTTCTTTGGTCTGGGTTCCTAGATCTCGTCGATCGCGGCACCAAAAACTCGGTTTCTAGCTTCCAATGATGAGTGAAGAAGTCACTCTGGCGCCTTGATACTTTCGGGATACAAATATTCCGTAGTTTCTTCTTCAATAGCTGGACGCAGGGTCTGAACCACAAAGGGTAGATCGGCGCCCTCCAGGCCGCGTTTAATTCGTTCCGGTGTTTCTGCGAACACCACAAACAAAGGAAATATCTCCTCAGACCCGTCACCGAAAATATGTTTATAGCGAGGAGGCATCAACCACTCATAGCCCCGATCCAACCATACCTGGGTATGACGCCAGCGACCTAATAGGTCGGAAAAATCTTCATCAGGACGATGAATAAACACAAAAATCTCCGTCCCCGTTTTAATTTTCCACTCCGGATCGCACATCAAAATTCCCACCTCGCACGGCAGACATGTCAACCCCAGAGGAGTCTGATTAGATCCTTGATGGTCGCCAGGGCGGATGCGCACCACGGGCATCGGAATTGTAATTACGCTTTCGTCCGAGCGGCGCATACTGGGAATCATTTCCAAGTATGGTCGGTACTGCTTCAAGAGTTCGATCGTCGCTTCCGTGTTACTATATTCTGCCAGTAACGCTTCGTAATGAATTTTTTTTACCGCCATTTTTCTGACTTAGCTCCGATAATCCTACTTGCTTCATAGTGAATTGAGCAATTGAGAATTGACTATTAAACAATTGCTCAATTCTCAATTAACAATTGCTCAATTCTCCACTTTTACAGTGATTCAAACACCTTAAACATGGGCAGATACATCGACAGCAAAATCGAACCTACCATTCCACCAATCACCACAATCATCACTGGTTCCAGCATACTGGTAAGTCCTTTGACAGCTTGTTCAACTTCATCCTCATAGAAGTCAGCCACTTTCATCAGCATTTGGTCTATCTGCCCCGTTTCCTCACCAATCTTCATCATCGCGATCGCCAGGGCTGGAAATATTTTATCTCTTTCCAAAGCTATACTGATCATACCCCCACCCTGAATTTCATTGCGGGCCGATTCCACCGAATTTGATATTGCCTGATTCCCCGCCGTATCACGGACAATTTCCAAAGAAGTTAGGATTGGCACTCCCGCGCGAGATAACGTCCCAAAGGTGCGGCAAAAACGGGCCGTCGCTGTTTTCGATATCAGTTCTCCAAACAATGGTAGCTTCAGGAATATTTTATCCATCATCAACCTCCCAGGCGGAGTTTTGTACCATTGATCGTAAATTACTTTGAAAACAACTAGGGCTATCACTACTGGGACTGATTTTTTCGGACTTACCAGAAAGTCACTAATCTGCAGCATGAACACCGTGAACGCTGGCAGTTCTACGCCAATGTCTGCAAAAATACCCGAAAAGGTAGGCAGCAGAAAAACACACAGTGCCACAAAGATTATCACTGCCAACGAGCCTACCGTAGTTGGGTAGGACATAGCTGACTTCATCTCGTTGTCCAACCTTGCCGCATCTTCTAGCAACTTTGCCAGACGGTTGAGCACCTCATCTAGTACCCCCCCTACTTCCCCTGCCGAGACCATCGCCACGTATAGATCGCTAAAGCAAGTCGGATGTTTGCCCATTGCCTCCGAGAGATTTGTACCCTCTTGCACCTCGCCCGAAATTTTCTTCAGAGCATGTTTCAGCTTAGGATTTTCACATTCTTCTGTTAACACCCCCAGGCATCTAACCATCCCCACCCCCGCATTTACCATCGCCGCAAATTGACGCGAAAATACAGCTACATCCTTAACTGTGACAGTAGCTGTCGCAACGGTAAATGCTTCATTTAGTTCGTCTAAGTCAATGTCGCTCAGGTTGAAGCCTGCTTTCTTGATGTCCTGCACCGACAGACCCTTATTGATCAGAACTGTTCTTGCCGCCTGAATATTGTCTGCCGTTACCTGTTCTGTTTTTGACTGTCCAGTTGCATCCCTAATTTTAGCTTTATACTTTGGCATGGCTATTCTTTGTTATTTTGTTAGTTGCGTAGGACTTGTCCCGCCTGTCCGGAGGTGGTCAGTTGTTAGTTGACCACAGACAACTAACAACTGTCATCCCTTTCTAGCCCGCGCTAGCTACTTTTTGGCCCCTGCTTTTGCCCCTGGTGTAATAAGACGCTCTAGCTCATCTATTTTATTGCACTTGCCGATCGCGTCTTCATAGGTTACCTTGTTTTCCTGTACCAGTCTTGCTAAAGCCATTTCCATCGTCTGCATGCCCATCTTTGCTCCGGTTTGGATGGCCGAGTAAATTTGAGTAGTTTTACCTTCACGAATCAAGTTCCCGATCGCCGGAGTATTCACCATAATTTCCTGAGCTGCACACCGACCGCCGCCGATTTTCTTGACCAGGTTCTGACTACAGACCCCTACCATAGAACTTGACATTTGGGCCCTGATTTGGGGTTGTTGAATCGGTGGGAACACATCCAGCAAGCGGTCGATCGTCCCTGCTGCATTGTTTGTGTGCATCGTGCCAAATACCAAGTGACCCGTTTCTGCTGCCGACACCGCCAGAGAGATCGTCTCCAAGTCGCGCATTTCTCCCACTAGGATTATATCCGGGTCTTCCCGCAGGGCTGCCTTCAGGGCATTACTAAAGCTCTTCGTATCTTCCCCCCTTTGCCGTTGGTGAAACAGGCTTTTAATGTTAGGGAAAACATATTCGATCGGGTCTTCCACCGTGAGGACATGCTCCGATCGAGTGCGGTTGATCAGATCCAGGACCGCCGCCATGGTCGTCGTCTTCCCAGAACCCGTCTGACCAGTAATCAACACCATCCCGCGAGGTCGTTCTGAGAGTTCCCGCATGATCTCTGGCACTCCCAGCTTCTCGAAATTAGGAATTTTCGACGCCAAGGCCCGCAAGCACGCCGCAAAGCAACCACGTTCCCGGTATACATTTACCCGGAAGCGAGACAATCCTTTTACCCCATAAGCACAGTCTAGCTCCCAGTTTTGCTCCAGATCCTTCCGCTGGTTGTTATTGAGCATACTGAATATCAGCCGCTGACAATCTTGAGCATTAAATTCTTCGCCAAATTGGGGCTGAGGAGTCAATTTCCCACTGATCCGGAAGTAGATCGGCGCACCTGCCTGGATATGCATGTCCGACCCACCCTGCTCGATCAGAGACTCCATTACGTCTTCGATCATTAAATCCATAGCCCTGTCTCCTTATCTAGTCACATCAAAACTGTTAATCTGTAAAGCGAGGTGTCATGCAGTATGGACATTCTAGCCACTCCTGCTGGAGTCCCGCACCGCAAGTTTTACAGGTCAGACCTACCTTCCGTTTGGCTTTCAGTTCTGCTTCCAGACCCGTATCCGTATAGGTCACGCGCTCCACTTCTTCCAAAGTGGTCGAACCTTCCCGTACCAGGTTTAAGCTATAGGCCAGCAATGTGACCATTCCCTCTTCGACCGCTGCTTCCTTAATTCGCTCCGTGGGGGCCCCTGAATTGATCAGCACTTGGAGGTTTTCTGTCACTTGCAGTAATTCATAGACCCCGCAACGACCCTTGTAGCCCACCCCACTACATTTGGGGCAGAGTTCGCCTTTTTCTTTCAGTTCCGCCCGGTCTTCAAGGGGTATGGTGTTGGCTTTATAGAAGGTGACTCCGGCTTCTTTGGATGCTGACATGCCGTAGCGGGCCAGTTCTTCAGGCGTGGGGGTATAGGCAATGCGGCATTCGCTACAAACCCGCCGCATCAAGCGTTGGGCCACCACACCCAGCAATGCCCCGGAGACCATGAATGGTTCTACCCCCATTTCGTCCAAGCGGGCGATCGCCCCAGCAGCGTCATTCGTGTGTAGAGTCGTCAGCACCAAGTGTCCCGTCAACGCCGCCTCAATTGCCGTTTTTGCCGTTTCCTTATCCCGCGTCTCACCCACCAGAATTATATCCGGGTCTTGCCGCAGGAACGCCCGCAGAATCGAGGAAAAGTCCATATTTTTTTCCCGAATCACCTGCACCTGATTAATCCCGGGTAACGCATACTCGATCGGGTCTTCGGCAGTGCTGATATTCACCCCCGGATCGTTTCTTTCTGCCAAGACCGAATACAGGGTTGTAGACTTACCCGAACCCGTTGGTCCCGTCACCAAAATCAGTCCAAAGGGACGCGACGACATTTCCCGGACTTGACTGAGGGTCTCTTGACTTGTGATTAACTTATCCAACCCCAGCTGGGTTGACGAGTTATCCAAGATCCGCAGCACGATCTTCTCCCCGTAGCGTGCTGGCAGAGTATTCACCCGGAAGTCCACCTTGCGTCCTTGGAATATCCTGCGGATACGACCATCCTGGGGTTTCCGTCGTTCAGCGATATCCAAATTCGAGATAATTTTGAAGCGAGAGGTCAGGGCGTTGACAATTGACTTCGGGAATCTCGGAAAAGGCTCTTGCAGCACCCCATCCTTGCGGAAGCGCACCCGCAAATCTTCTTCCTGAGGTTCCACATGGATATCCGACACCCCCTCTGTCAGTGCCTTGGCCAATATTGTATTCACCCATTTTATTACTGGGGCACTTTCGGCATCTTTTAATTGCTTACCCAGGTCATCCTCTGCCGATTCATCGTCCACCTCCTCCATATTGTTGTCGAGATGGGTTAGATCTATCTCTAGGTCAAGTTTTTCATCGATTTTCTTTGGCTTCTGCTGTTTTTGGACTTCTTCGTCCAGATACTTGGAAATAGTTTGCTGGTAATCTTCTTGGGTAATCACCATCCGCTGCATTTCCAAACCTTGGGGGCGCAGTACCCGCTTCAGGTCGTCCAGCGCTGTCAGATTATCTGGATCCACCATTGCCACCAATACAGAAGGCGGATTAGCTTTTTTCGACAGTGGCACCAATTGATAGCGACGACATATATCTATCGGGATGAGGGTGTCAATCAGTTCGTTTACCTGGGTCGTGTCTATCTTAGATATTTCCGGATCTAGAGAATCTACCCCATATAATATCTTCAGTTCAAACAGCTGTTGTTTCTTGTACTGGCGAATTAAATCTGGGGGCAGTTGCTTACCTGTCAGGCTTTCTAGCACCTGCGTCAGTGGCTTCCTTGACTTGCGGCTTTCTATTAAAGCCTGCTGCATCTGGTCACTATTGACATACCCTGACCTGACCACTTTGTTGCCAAAGGGAGAAAGGTTATTTTGTACAATAAGCGCACGCCGCGCTGTTGAAGATTTCGTCATGATTTGCGTATTTTTGCTGATTTAGATCGCTAATTTCGTCATGCACAGCTTCTGATCCGACTAATCTGCCGCGCAGTCTACTTTCTACTATTATTACTCAAGACCTATAGGAAAAAACATCCCCTTTTCTCCCGAGCTGGGGGAGCAAAAACTCTGGCACTGCCCGTCTTCTGCGATAATCGATCGGTCATTTCCAAGCGCATCTCCAAAGCGATCCTCCAATAGTAGCGGGGGCCTATTGTGATTGAGTGGTTCTTCTCCCGATCGCCATCTATCCATTGAGGTATTTTTCTGACTGTTGGAAAGATCTTTGACAGCTAAAGGACCAGAAGGACAATCTTGCAGGTGGCGTCCCCGCCTGCGCTCGGCTTAGCTGTGTCATGACCGGAGGCAGTTGGATGGCAGTCCTCTCAACTTCGGGAGAACTGTCTATAGAAATTGGTTACTAACCTAATATATCACAATGTCTTGCCTGCCAGCTAGTGGCTGCTCCCAGACAATGGCCGGGACAGGGGATAATGATGAGTTCAGATCAAAACAGCTTTTGGTGTGGTAAATTATTGATATGATCGCCGGTATGTACTAAGTGCAGCCCTTAACCTAGCTTCCGGCAGCGCTGGGGATGAGGCCCGAAATGCAGCAGCATCCAGACTGGTGTTGCACCAACTCACCGGATGATGGTTGCTCAAGATGATTGTCAGCTGTTAGTTGTCAACTGCGCTTGAGGGGCATCAGGGGAGTCGGCTGTCACAGCTCGCCGGTACAAAGGCTAGTACGTGGTCAACATACATCCCGTCGTTGTGCAACGCCAAAAGCTAAAATCAAAAAGTTGTATAAAAAAGGGATGTCCAGAAGCTAGGCTAAAAGCTTAGGGGTCTCAAGGAAAACAGTCCTATCCGGTCTAACCGGCTTCTAGGGGTAGTCTTGCAGTGTAGAGTAAGAGTACAATGATCGACGAGTCAAAGCAGTTAGAGAATACGACGAGGGATTCCCAGGGGGAGATGTCAGAGGAAATGCAAGAGGAGACAAGGTCGGCTGAAAATATAGCAGCTCAAGTGGATTCCGAAGCAAGTAGCCCCACCGCAGGGCCCGAGCAGACAGAGTCATTAGAGGCTATGGGTTCAGAACAGTCGGCAGCATCAGGACCGTCAGCACCGGAAGCAACGGTTCCCGAAGCACTGTTGATAGAATTGGCGACCAAGGAGGCCGAACTAGAAGCTCTCAAAAATCAGCTCAAAGAGGTAACTAACCAATCAGTGCGGATAGCTGCCGACTTTGATAACTTTCGCAAGCGCACTCACAAGGAAAAGGAGGAAATGGAGCAGCGCATCAAGTGTACGACAATCAAAGAGCTGCTGCCGGTGGTGGATAACTTCGAGCGGGCCCGCTCGCAGATCAAACCGCAGACGGACGGGGAAAAGAACATCCACAAAAGCTACCAAGGGGTATACAAGCAATTGGTAGACTGTCTAAAAGGCCTCGGAGTGTCGGCGATGCGTTGTGAAGAGCAAGAGTTTGACCCGAACCTCCATGAAGCGGTGATGCGGGAACAAACGGACCAATATCCAGAAGGAACGGTGATAGAAGAATTGATGCGGGGGTATATGCTGGGCGATCGGGTGCTGCGCCACGCTATGGTAAAAGTAGCAGCAGCGCCAGAACCGGTGGAAGAATCAGTAACTATAGCGTCCGAGAGTGAGGAGAGTAATGAAAGTATTGAAAATTAAAGGGGTTGATTACCGTTAACCATAAACTGTAGAAAATGTTATAGAATGGTAGAGCAAGCAAAAACCAAGCTTAAAAACTTAACGGTAGACCAACCGGAACAAGACTCTCAAGAGTGGGAGAGCTGTAACAAGGCATCTGGGTATATCCAGATCCGGTTAAATTTCCTGAAAATAGCTCAGTAGAGTAGCAAAGCAGTCAAATTCATTGTATCAGAAGTTTTGAAAGATGATCGATGAGTTTTGTTTGATAAGCGGGCGAGTTGCGCCCGATTTTAAGCCTGTGGACAGAGTGCTGCCGACAGTTCTGGTTAAAGCAGGAAGCGAACTCTCTATTCTTCGGAGTAGTTAAAGTAGAACCAATTTTCTACAGTTTCGTACAACGGTATAGTAAATATAGGTAAGTCCACCAGGCGCGGGAGGCGTCTGGTACTTGCTTAAATAATTGCAGGCGCAGAGTAGGCGCGAGCGTAAAATAGCGATCGTAATCGCATATTGTCAACATTAACCGCCGCTAGCTATGGGAAAAGTCATTGGTATAGACTTAGGGACAACCAATAGTTGTGTTGCTGTATTAGAGGGCGGTCAACCAGTCGTCATCTCTAACTCGGAAGGTGGACGTACTACCCCGAGTATGGTGGGCTTTGGGAAGGCAGGGGAACGCTTGGTAGGTCAACTAGCAAAGCGACAAGCAGTCACTAATGCAGAAAATACCATATTCAGCATCAAAAGATTTATAGGTAGACGCTGGGAGGATACGGAAGTAGAAAGGTCTCGCGTCCCCTATAATTGTGTAACAGGTCGCGATGAGACAGTAGATGTCCAAATTAGAGGTCGCAATTACACGCCGCAAGAAATATCAGCCATGATCCTGCAAAAACTAAAGCAGGATGCTGAGAATTATCTGGGAGAACCGGTGAGTGAAGCGGTGATCACGGTGCCAGCTTACTTCACGGACGCCCAGCGGCAAGCGACAAAAGATGCTGGCACGATCGCTGGTCTAGAAGTGCAGCGGATTATTAACGAACCGACGGCAGCTTCATTATCCTACGGATTAGATAAGCAAGAGACAGAGCAGCTGGTGCTAGTGTTTGACTTGGGAGGAGGTACCTTCGATGTCTCAATTCTGCAACTAGGGGATGGCATATTTGAGGTGCAGGCAACCTCGGGCAACAACCATCTGGGGGGAGATGACTTTGATAACTGTATAGTCAACTGGATGATCGAAAGCTTCCGAGAACAGGAAGGAATTGACCTGTCGGCGGACAAAATGGCCCTGCAACGCCTGCGAGAGGGGGCGGAAAAGGCAAAAATTGAGTTGTCTAACATGGTGACGACATCAATTAACCTGCCGTTCATTACGGCAGATGAAACGGGACCGAAACATCTGGAAATGGAGTTGAGCAGGGCAAAATTTGAAGAACTGAGTAAAGACCTGATTGAAGGAACCCTGAGTCCGATGACTCAGGCGCTCAAGGACTGCGACAGGAAAAAGGAGGATATAGACCGGATAATTATGGTGGGTGGGTCTACCAGGATACCGGCAGTGCAAGAGGCAATTAAAGATTACTTTGGTGGCAAGGCACCCGATCGCTCGGTAAATCCAGATGAAGCGGTGGCCCTGGGGGCAGCAATTCAAGGAGGGGTAATCGGTGGCGAGGTGAAAGACCTGCTGCTACTAGATGTGACGCCCTTATCCCTAGGAATAGAAACCTTGGGAGAGGTGTTTACCAAAATAATCGAACGCAATACGACGATTCCAACAAGCAAAACCCAGTCCTTTTCGACGGCAACAGATGGACAAACATCGGTGGAAATTCACGTACTGCAAGGGGAAAGGGCTCTGGCGAGAGACAATAAGAGTCTGGGGAAATTTGAACTCACGGGCATTCCGCCAGCACCGCGAGGGGTGCCCCAGATAGAGGTGTCTTTTGAGATAGATGCTAATGGGATTCTGAAAGTATCGGCGCGAGATAAGGGAACGGGGTCCGAACAGAGTATTGAAATCAGCAACACGGGAGGATTGAGTACCACTGAAGTGGAAAAAATGCGGATGGAGGCGGAAGTATACGCCGATGAAGACCGCAGGCGTAAGCAGCTAGTAGAACTGAAAAACCAGGCAGATAGTCTATTCTATAGTTATCAATCGACGCTGAAAAAACAGGAAAAAGATATCAGCTCAGATATGAAAGCTCAGGCAAAGCAAAAGGTGACGGAGATCAGAGCAGCTTTTGCGAATCCAGCAATCAAAGTAGAGGAGGTAAAGGGAAAGATAGATGCCCTGCAACAACTCTTATTTGAGATTGGCACCTATGTCTACGAACAAGGTGATAGCGAGCAGGAGGAAACAGTGCCAAGTGTTGCAAGCCCGGAATTATCAACTATAGATGCAGAGGAAGATTCGGCGTCGTCCCCAGACTCCGAAGATGACTTCAGTTTTGATGATTCGGAAACGGTCACGGCTGACTACGAAGCGATCGAATAGAAAAACGTTCTTCATGTCAAGTTTTCCAGAAGGCTAATGAAAAATGGAAAAGGAAGAGTCTTTATTCATGTCCACTGGCAATTTTTCATTGGCAAAAATGCTTTCATGGACATGATCTCTAGAAAAACAGCTCCTAATTGCACAAGTAGCAGAAAATAGCGATATATGGCCGATTATTATCAAGTTCTAGGTGTCTCCCGGGATGCAGACAAGGAAGAAATTAAGCGTGCCTACCGTCGCTTGGCCCGCAAGTATCACCCGGACGTAAATAAAGAACAGGGGGCGGAGGAACGATTTAAGGAGATAAATCGCGCCTACGAAGTCCTATCAGAACCGGAGATGAAGGCCCGTTATGACCGATTCGGCGAAGCTGGAGTGAGTGGTGCCGGTATGGGAGCCGGTGGATTCCAGGATTTCGGCGATATGGGAGGGTTTGGAGATATATTGGAAAGCTTCTTTAGTGGGTTTTCCGGCGGAATGGGGGGTCAAACGGCGGCTCGCCGAAGGGGACCGGTGCGTGGGGACGACCTGCGGCTGGACCTGAAGCTGGAATTCACCGAAGCGGTGTTTGGTGGGACTCAGGAAATTCGCATCAACCACCTGGAAACCTGTGGAACCTGTAACGGGACGGGTGCGAAGCCAGGAACAAAGCCTAAAACTTGCCAGACTTGTGGCGGTTCGGGCCAAGTACGGCGGGCCACGCGGACGCCTTTTGGCAGCTTTACCCAAGTGTCGGTCTGTCCTTCTTGTAATGGGACGGGGCAGGTGATTGAGGAAAAGTGTCAGACCTGTGGTGGCAGTGGCAATAAGCAGGTGACGAAAAAGCTGAAAATTACGATCCCAGCAGGGGTGGATAATGGCACGAGGTTGCGGGTCTCAGGAGAAGGAGATGCGGGTGGACGCGGGGGGCCGCCGGGGGACCTGTACGTGTATTTGTTTGTCAATGAAAACCCGGATTTCCGGCGAGATGGCATCAATGTGCTGTCAGAGTTGAAGATTAGCTATCTGGAAGCGATTCTGGGAAGTCGCCGAGAAATAAAGACTGTAGATGGCACGTCGGAGTTGGTGATTCCAGCAGGAACCCAGCCAAATACAGTTCTAACTTTGGAAAGTCGTGGGGTGCCGCGACTGGGAAATCCGGTATCGCGAGGGGATCACTTGATTACGGTGTTGGTGGAGATTCCCACGCGCATTAGTGGCGAAGAACGACAGCATCTGGAGGAGTTGGCGACGATTCGCGGGCGTAGCATTGGCAAAGGTGGGATTGAAGGTTTCTTGGGAGGGCTGTTTAACAAATGAAGCCTGATGCCGAGATGGATCTGCGGGGTACTCCCTGCCCGATTAATTTTGTCAGAACTAAACTGCGGCTAGAGCAAATGGCACCGGGCTCTCTGCTGGAGGTGTGGCTGGACCCGGGGGAGCCCATTGAACAGGTGCCCGATAGTTTGGCGATGGAGGGTTACGGGATCGAACAAATAGAGGATCGGGCCGGGTTTTTTGCGCTGCAAGTGCGGCGTCCTCTGTCTTGATGGGATCTAAACCGGTGCAGTTGCTGGGGACGGTGATGGCTGTGCAAGCGAATTTCTATCGGGTTCGCCTAAAAGATTCTCTCCGAACCTGTTCCTCTCTACTATGTACTAGACGATCGCGCTTGAAAAAAATCGGTCAGCAGGTGATGGTGGGCGATCGGGTGGTGATTGATGAACCGGACTGGGAAGGCGGACGGGGGGCGATCGCTTCTGTTTTACCCCGGACGACGGAACTCGATCGCCCACCTGTGGCCAATGCCGATCAAATCTTGCTGGTTTTTGCTCTGGCAGAACCAACTTTAGACCCTTACCAGTTGAGTCGATTTCTGGTGAAGGCGGAATCGACTGGTTTAAATGTCTGTTTGTGCTTGAATAAATGCGATCTGGTCGCGCCCGATCGCATGCGCGAATGGGATGAGAGGTTGCAAGATTGGGGCTACAAAGGGATATTTATAAGTGTTTCTACCCTTGAGAATATTAGAGAAGTGAGTGAGAGGCTGCGCGATCGCATCGCGGTTGTGGCCGGGCCTTCTGGGGTGGGGAAGTCGAGTTTGATTAACCAGTTGATTCCCACGGCTTGCTTGCGAGTGGGATCCGTTTCTGGAAAGCTGGGTAGGGGACGCCATACTACTCGCCATGTGGAATTATTTGAGTTACCTACTGGGGGATTGTTAGCAGATACTCCTGGTTTTAATCAGCCTCAGCTTGATTGTACGCCCCTAGAATTGGTGGAGTATTTCCCAGAAGCTTCGATAAGGTTAGAGAGGGGTAGCTGTCAGTTTAGTGACTGTTTGCATAGAGATGAGCCTAATTGCGTGGTGAGAGGAGATTGGGAACGCTACGAGTATTATTTGGATTATTTGTCAAAGGCGATCGCTTATCAAGAGCAATTAAATCAACAAGCAGATCCAGAATCAACTGTAAAGCGTAAAAGTAAAGGAAAAGGGAAGAGTGAATACGAACCTCGACTAGAGGCGAAGAAGTACCGTCGGAGTTCGCGTCGTACTCAACAGCAGTCCCTGGTAGAATTGTATGATGATGCTGATATTTGATGGCTGAAAAGTCGATTGGTCTCCTGGCCCGCCGGGGGTTCAAACCCCCGGCTAATAGCTTAAGTGGGTTAAAACCCACTCTCTACATTGTCTAGAAAGCGTTTTTACCTCGTTCCCTGGCTCCGCCAGGGAACGAGGTATAGAGGCTCTGCCTCTAGTTGACAATGGTGCAAGAGAAAATGCTATAAGTTATTGTCAATTGCCTAAGGATTCTAAAAAGGTTTGCACGGTGCCATTGGGATTGAGCACTACCCGAATTGTCGGTTGCAGTTCTCCTTCAATCGGGGATACAAATTCTTCGCCCCACAGCGGCATTTTTGTGCGATCGAGATAGTTTTCTGCTGCTACTGACAGAGGCGTTACCTGTTTCACTGTCCCATCCCGTGCGATCGCCAAACGGTATTCTATACTGATGTCTAGAGTTTCTGGAGGATCCCAGCGCTTTTGGAAATATGCTTTCACTTCTGCTACTTGCGGAATATCTTTGATATCCTCAGTATCTGTAGCAGGGGTATTTCTTAATTCAACTGGAGGTTTGTTGATCGGAGGGTTAGAGGCGATCGCGCCACTGTCTGTCTCTGCTGGCGGTAGTGGTTCGACAGCAACGTCTCGCTTCAAAGAAATTTGAGGTGGCGGTGGCGGTGGGGCGATCGCGCGTTGTCTTCTAGCTATACTAGCATCATCTGCTGCGATAGGTGGCAATGGCACGATCGGACTGGGGGGACTAGGAACTGATGGCGTAGTAGTTAGGGGAGTCTGGATCTCGGCATTCACTTCCTCTGATGGCATTGTGTCTGCTTGCGAGGGTGATGGCATAGGGGGCGAGGTAGGGATCGCTATTTCTTGAGACTCTGGCGGGCTAATTTTTTGGCCAACTGTAGTGATGCTGGGCGGTTGACTGGAGTAAAATTTATTTAGCAGTTGGAGGCTGTAGGCGGTTAAACCCAATGCGATCGTGATACTGGCAGCAACGCGGAATGAGTCGGAAAATAGCAGTGATGGTTTTTTCTCTAGCGCCGGGAATGCGATCGCATCCAGAACATATTCATCCATGACTGTAACCAGGTCAAATAATTGCAACGTACTCAGATGAATGACTGAACTTCTAGATGTGGTGGATAATTTATTTCCCATAAATAATTCATGGTTTTTCATCCCTTTTGCTTGCAGATAAATAGCTTTTCGCGATTTTTTATTTTTGCTATTTGCTTTATTTTTGGGTTGTGTTTCCCCTGTCTTTAGAGATGAATTGGCAGTCTTGAGTCTTGATAAAGTTTGGGCATTAATTAGATCGTGAGACTGAGTTAGTAACCCCTGGACATAGGATTCTACCGCTAACCGCAAGGCTTCTAACTGCGCCCGATCGCCCCTAATTTCCCGATGTTTTTCTGCTGACTGTTCCTGTCCTTCCAACTGCAATCTAAATTGAATATTTTTGATAACTGGTTGCCCCGCCCAAGGGGACAAAGCAGAACTTTTGCCCAGGATCTCCAAGGTACATGTAGGTGATGTGTATTTTCGCAAAACTGACATGATTTAATTTTTCATAGTTCATGGTTAATTGTTCATTGTTCATGGTATCACAACAATTAGCAATTCGCCATTAACCATTAGCCATTAACCATTAGCCATTAACCATTAACCATTAGCCATTAGCCATTAGCCAAAGCTGTGACATCGTGAAAGTGATTGTAATCGATATGCCGATCGCCATCCTTACCCCTATACAAAATATCCACAAACCGCACATTCCAAAGAATATCGGAGGCTTCATACAAATGACGCGCATGGATAGTCTGGGAAACAGTTTCATCCATACCAGTCATGATGGCGATAATCTCCGGGTTCCACTCAGTTAAATTCTCCTCTGTCACCCCATAAAGAGGACTTGTTTCGTCAATCTCATGCATCGCCATCCAACTGATAGTAAGAATGGGTGTCTCAGAACGAACTAGCTTAAGATCGCACAGCCGACGCAAAGAATGTCCCTCCGGCGTGACTTCCTCAGGCAGTATCATAGTAACTCTCAGTTGGGCTTCCAAGATCCAATTATTGCGCTGGTTAGCTATCCGAAACATTAGAGTAGGTACGCCATTGTAAGGACAAATAACTGCCACCCGACTGAATAACACTCTCGCTGAAGGCGTAGAAAACCGGGCAAACATCAGCCCCGTAGCATTCGCGAACCCTAGCAGACCGAACAATGCCTCGATCGTTACCAATAAATGCGTGTAGGGTGTGGTAGGATACATAGAACCGTAACCGATCGTTGCCATAGTCTGGATACTAAAAAAGAAAGCATCCTTAAAGTTCCCCGGTTCGGCATTGGCTATCCCATCCCCCCCAGCCAAGTAAGCAAGGGCAAACAGAATGTTCGTTACCAAATAAAATAGGCCGATTAGCCCCAAAAACTTTAACCAGGAAATACTCAGCAGCCAATGGTACAGATCCCCCCAGTGGAAGTGGGGTAACCCCAGCCGCACGAACTGAACCGACTTCATCCCCTTCATCACACTCCGACGTTGGCGCTGTCTTGTCTTCCTATTCATCCTCAGTTATGTAAATCGATCATTACTTTTGGGGGTATAAAATTAGGCTATAATAAATTACTTTCTCAGGGGATAGCAGTTCGTCTTGCGGAATACTCAATTGGCAATTGACAATTTCCTAGAAGCAATTGACGATTGGCTATAGGCAGCTGCCCGGAGACTGATCCAGGTAGCATATCGATCGTCGGAAGCAGTTATCACCACCGGCGTTCCCTGTTCTGCCAGTTCGCAGGCGATTTGATACCCTTTAAGCCGGTGAGATTCGGGAAACTCGCGAGCCAAGCCATATAGTTCATTATCGTACCACATCCCCTCACGGATACTCCCATCCATGTAGAACTTAAACAAATTCACCAGATTTTCACTCAAGACAACCGGCAGCATAGGGTTAACTGTCAACTTTTTGTTACATTTCTTATCATAATGTAACATTACCCCTCGGCAGCATCATACTTTAGGCAGAATTGCTCAGGACCAAAACAGCTAAAGATAGGTAAAATTACATAAGGCAGGGGGGATAGCCCAGCAAGGCGATCGCCCATCAGACTTCAAACTGTATGTAGTATCTAAAAATCAAATAAATCAGAACATTAAACTAGAAAGAGGGGAGTCGGTATAGGACTGAGACTTAACCCGATTAGTAGTCTAAATCATCAATTGGAGGCTTACTACCATGGTTTCTGGGAATCAGCAGATTTTGGGTTATTTCATTGAGGAGGCGAAGGAACACCTGGAGACGATCGAACAAGGACTGTCGGATCTACAGTCCACCATGAAAGACGCCGAAAGCATGAACGAAATGTTTCGCGCTGCCCATTCGGTTAAAGGGGGTGCGGCAATGTTGGGCTTTGGTAGCATTCAAAAAACAGCCCACCGCTTAGAAGATGGCTTCAAGGTGCTTAAAGAAAGCCAGAATATTAAGATAGATCAAAAGCTGGAGTCATTATTTTTCAAGTGCTTTGATACCATGCGGGACTTACTCGATCGCCTGCAAGGACCGTTTGGTTTGCGAGATGAAGAAGCGAATCAAGTGATGCTGGAAGCGGAGCCCATCTTTGGCCAACTCCAGGCTTATTTAGAGAGTTTAACGGGTGGGGGTGGCGAAGCACCAAGCGCCTCGGAAAAACAGCAAATCAAAGCCGATCCTGCGCCACCTAAACCAGATTTTGTGGCTCAGGTAACGGCGGTACTCAGACAGATGTTGCAGCTGTTTAAGGAAAAAGCTAATCCCGCTAATCGTCAACAGCTCGAACAGTTATGTAACAGTCTCCTCAATCTGGGGGAAGATACCGAAAGCTGGCAAAATCTAGTACAAACGGCTCAGACTGCTATTGCTAATCCTAATTGTCCCTATGTCACCCTGGCTCCCCTGGTGATTGGGGAACTCAAGCAGGCAAGCGAACAGCTGAAGGCTGGTAAAGCTAGCCAAATCGCTCCTTCTAAAAACTTGCAACGCATAGCGGATAATTCTCCTTCCAAGCGGATTATCCTAGTTGTCGAACCAAAGGCTGCCGCAGAAACTCTGGTCAAGACTTTTAACAAAAAGCAGCTATCACAATTGATGAAGGCGCTACAAACAACCGCTAAAACCGCAGCTAAGTAGTAGGGTGGTCTGTGGCGATAAAGTCAATTACCCCATCTAGCAAGGCTTGCCACAGGATTTGGTTGTCCTGGGGGGTGCGCAAAGGGGGATTCATTTGAGCTAAGGTGCCAATCTGTTCGTAAGCGCTACTATTGAGTAGTAGGTGTTGGGGCGTTACTTCTGCTGTCACCCAGCTGGGCTTGTCCTGACGCAGTAATTCTGCTTCGACACCGGTAGACAGATGGAGAATATGCAGGCGTCGCTGGTCTATTGTCAGGGGGCGTGTATTGGGCATCTCCAAAAATGAAGTCACGCCCCCCTTAGCACAAGCACAGCTAGCTGTCAAGAGGTCTTCTTTATGTTCTAGACCTGGTTCTGGGAAATGCACTTGGGGTCTATTACTCCTGGCAACAATGTTAAACCCTCGGCGTCGAGAATCTCTTGTGCGGTGGAGTTGAGTTCGGGGGCGACCTGGACAATCTCGCGATCGCGGATCCCGACATCCCCGACCAGGAAATCACCAGTGGGTAACAGAATCCGTGCCTGACGAATCAACAAGCTAAAAGGAGTGGTTGACATAGGAGAAGGTATTGCTCAAAAATTTTCCGTTAATTTACTATACAAGATCTGTCAATAATTGTCAAACTTACTGGAAATACCCCGATCGAACATGAATTCTGTGAATAAGCAAGATATGCAGGACAAGCAGGCGAACAATAGTGAAAACCCTTGGATAGAGGGAATAAAGACGATCGTCATGAGTGGGATTTTGGCTTTTGGGATTAGAACTTTTATAGCGGAAGCCCGTTATATTCCTTCGGGGTCGATGTTGCCAACTCTCCAGATCAACGATCGCCTGATTATCGATAAAATAGGTTATCGCTTCCGGGATCCGGAACGGGGAGATATTGTGGTATTTAACCCGACAGATGGACTGCTTGAGGACAATCCCAATCTGAAGGATGCTTTTATTAAGCGGGTGGTAGGTTTACCGGGAGAAAAGGTGGAGTTGCGCCAGGGAAAGGTCTATGTAAACGATCGCCCGTTGGCGGAAAAATATGTAGCTTCTGATTTTGACCCGACGGCACGGGTGACGGCCTCATCGACACATCAGCGGACGCAAATAAATGTCTGCCCGCCGGATAAGCGGTTCCTCTCCCAACCAGTCACGGTGCCTGCTAATTCCTATCTGGTGATGGGCGATAACCGCAATAATAGTTATGATAGCCGCTGCTGGGGGTTAGTACCCCGCGATCGGATTATCGGTAGGGCGATCGTCCGGTTCTGGCCGTTTAATCACTTCGGTCAACTGGATGAGTCCCCGATCTATCCCACTGAAAAGTAAAATACTGAGTGGTAGGGTGGGCACTGCCCACCAAGTTATTTAATAATAGCACTGCCCACAGAGGCGGTATTTTGATTTGAGGCGAGAGTGCGATCGCCCCAATACCAGAAAAAGCGATCGCCTCCCGGTTGGGTTTCCTAGAGGAACCCAACCGACTTTTGTTTATGGGAGGTGACTCTCCTAGATGGGAGACCCGGTTGGTTTATAATTAGAAGCGACCACGAGACAGCTTCCTCAAGGGATAAAAGATGCAAAAACTTTTAATTGGAACAGTACCTCAACAGGAGATCGCCGCAGCGAAAAAAGTTATCTCTGAACTCCAGGATTACAAAAACAGGTACTGGGCGATCGGCCTCAATGGCGATACGCTGCAACCAGACGGGTTTCTCCGGTTCTTCAACGCCCGAAACTTGCCATTCCAGCATTTTGTCCGCAGTCAGGGTGTGGCAGTGGGCGAACAATCAGCTTACGATGATAACATTGCTACTTTGAATCAGTATATCAAACAGGTACGCGACCAGGAGATTTCTGCGGTCGAAGGAACAATTAATGAGCTGCTTACTTACCAAAACCGGTACTGGGCGATCGGCCTCAATGGCGATACATTGGAACCAGACGGGTTTGTCCGGTTCTTCAACGCCCGAAACTTGCCATTCCAGTATTTTGTCCGCAGTCAGGGTTTGGCATTGGGCGAACAATCTGCCTATGATGAGAATATCGCTACCCTGAGGAGATACATTGAGTCGCTCTCTGATTAGAGGGCGATCACCCTTGGGTTTCATAGTTTGGTCCCAGGGGCGATCGTTCTGTAACTGCCTGCAACCATTGCGCCGCTGCCTGCAACCATTGCGCCGCTGCCTGCAACCATTGCGCCGCTGCCTGCAACCATTGCGCCGCTGCCTGCAACCATTGCGCCGCTGTCTGCAACCATTGCGCCGCTGCCTGCAACCATTGCGCCGCTGCCTGCAACCATTGCGCCGCTGCCTGCAACCATTGCGCCGCAGAATAAAGTGTAAAGTAAAGAAGTACGTGATTGTTTGATCTGACTATGTCCTTATCCTTACCAGAAAGTATCGAAGATTTTCTCAATTCCGCTCAAGTCGCCATTGACAACGCCTTGAACAATGCCGAAGTACAGAACTACTTGAGCGAACTCGGCTACACCCCCGAACGCATTCAAGAAGGCAAAACCCTCTATGAAGCCGCCGTAGCAGCCCAAAGCCAGCGCACCTCGGAATATGCGGACCAACTGGGGGCAACGGCAGATTTGGAGGAAGCTTGGATAAAAGCCAATAAAACCTATATGCGTTTTTTGAGAATTGCTCGCGTCGCCTTCAAGAATGATGTCAGTGCCACCAGTGCCTTAAAAATGAATGGCGATCGCAAAAGGAGCCTCTCGGGTTGGCTTCTGCAAGCTGGGGAATTTTACGACCAAGCCCTCAGCCGACCGGAAATTCTGAATCGACTGGCAGAATACAACATTACTGCGGAGAAACTGGAAGCAGGTAAGGCGGAAGTAAACGCTGTTAAAGCCGCTAATACTGCTCAGGAAACGGAAAAATCTGAGGCGCAAGAAGCTACCCAACTGCGCGATCGGGCCCTGGATGCTTTGGATGATTGGCTGAGTGATTTTCTTGCCATTGCCAAAGTTGCCCTGGAAGAGAGTCCCCAACTTGCAGAAAGTTTAGGTCTCTTGGCCCGGTCTTAAAGTATCCTGGCGATCGGGGACTGTTACTTGTCCCCGATCGTTCATCATCTCTAGTGACTAGGGGTTGGGTTTCATCCTTCAACCCAACCTACATCCAACCTACATCCAACTTACATTAGATTTTGTTGGCATTGTGCAAAAACATAATTAAGTAAGCCCAGAATTTGGGCGATCGTCCCCAAGGCATAAGGAAGACTTTCGTAAACTTGCCCTTCTGGAGTAAGCTTGTAAAAGTTCCAAGTGCTGCCATT
>JBFRWI010000131.1:0-19548 GCA_051439505.1 Hormoscilla sp.
AACTCCGGACGCAGCTTTGACGATATTGCTGCAAATCCCAATCGGATTGCGATCTCTACCTCTGGGACGGCGACGTCGGTGACTATCAGCATTGCCGATAATGGTACGGGGATGCCAGAAGAGGTGAAACAACGCATCTTCGAGCAAGGGTTTACTACTAAAGCGGTAGGCAAAGGGACGGGGTTGGGTATGGCGATCGCTAAGTCTATTGTCGAAGAAAAACATGGCGGTGCGATTACCTGCGATTCCACACCCGGACTGGGCACAACCTTTACGATCGCCCTCCCGATCGCGTAAAATTTTGCTGCTATTTTATAAATATATAGGGCGCTCGCCCAAGGGAAGAGGCAGCTAGCGGCCTCTTCCTCGATCGGATATGATGGGGTGGCAGACTCCCCCTATTCGGTATTGACAGACATCTGTAATAAAAATTAATCTTCTGCTACCGGGATAATGGTAGAATAACGTGAGAAATCAACTTGTACGACGGCTTGACCTTATTGAGATGCGATCGTGATGCTAAAATTAGCTGGTTATCTGACAACAAACATTCTCTACGACGGCACCCGCACCCAAGTATATCGCGGCAGGCGCAGTAGCGATGGCCAACCGGTCATAATCAAAGTCCTGCGCAACCCCAACCCCACCTTTAAGGAGTTAGTCCAGTTCCGCAATCAATACGTAATTACCCGGAACCTGGACCATCGGGCGATCGTCCGACCCCTGGCCCTGGAACGCTACGGGAATGGTTATGCCCTGGTGATGCCCGATGATGGGGCGATCGGCCTTTGGGACTATTGGCAAGAGTCGGACCGGTCTAGAGCAGAATTTCTCTCGATTGCTATTGGACTGGCCGATGCTCTGCATTATCTCACAAGAGAGCGCATCATCCACAAAGATATCAAACCAGCGAATATCCTGATTCACCCGGAAACCCGCAAGGTACAACTGATCGACTTCAGCATATCTAGTTTGCTGCCCCTCGAACAGCAACAACTGCTAAACCCCAATGTCCTGGAAGGAACCCTCGCCTATATTTCGCCGGAACAAACGGGACGCATGAACCGGGGCATCGATTATCGCACGGATTTCTATTCCCTTGGCGTGACGTTTTTTGAACTCCTAACTGGGTTTTTACCCTTTGCAAGTAGCGACCCGATGGAGTTGGTGCATTGCCATATTGCCCAGGCGGTGCAGTTTCCAGTGGATTCTCAAGTGGACGAAGTGTTGCAGGCGATCGTGCTAAAAATGATGGCGGAAAATGCCGAAAACCGCTATCAGAGTGCTTTGGGTTTGAAACAGGATCTTTCCCAATGCTTGCAGCAGTTGGAAGTCACGGGAACGATTGCAAGTTTTGCATTAGGGACGCGGGATGCGTGCGATCGCTTCATCATTCCCGAAAAACTATACGGAAGGGAAGCTGAAGTGCAAAGGCTACTTGATGCGTTCGATCGCATGTCGGCGGGTGCAACAGAAATGATGCTAGTGGCGGGATTTTCCGGGATCGGGAAAACTGCTGTAATTAATGAGGTGCATAAGCCGATCGCGCGTCAGAGGGGCTACTTTATCAAAGGTAAATTCGACCAATTCAATCGCAACATTCCCTTCAGTGCCTTCGTGCAAGCCTTCCGAGACCTGATGAGGCAATTACTCGGATCGGACGATGGCGAATTGCAAGAGTGGAAAGCGAAAATCCTAGAAGCAGTGGGAGAAAACGGGCAAGTAATCATTGATGTCATTCCCGAACTCGAAGGCATCATTGGATCGCAGCCCCCCGCCCCCGAACTCTCTGGCAGTGCCGCCCAGAACCGCTTTAACCTCTTATTTGAGAAATTTATCGCCGTCTTCACCACAAAAGATCATCCCTTAACGATCTTTATCGATGACTTGCAATGGGCGGACTCGGCATCGTTAAACTTGATGAAAGTGCTGATGGGGGACTCTCAGACGGGATATTTGCTCCTGTTGGGAGCCTATCGAGATAACGAAGTATTTCCAGCCCATCCGTTGATGTTATCTTTGGAGGAATTAGAGAAACAAAAAACAACAATTTCGACCATGACGATCGCTCCATTGTCTGTCGATAATATCAATCAATTGGTAGCTGAAACACTCAGCATTGCGGGATATTTAGCCGCTTCTTTAACAAATTTAGTCTATCAAAAAACTAGAGGCAATCCATTCTTTACCACTCAGTTCTTAAAAGGATTGCATGAAGATGGGTTAATTACATTTAACCATAATTTGGGATATTGGGAATGCGATTTGGTGAAGGTGCGAGATGCCGCTCTCACCGATGATGTGGTGGAATTTATGGCCGGACGGTTGCACAAGTTGCCGGAAGAGACGCAAGAGGTGTTGAAATTGGCAGCTTGTATCGGCAATCAATTTGACTTAGAGACCTTAGCCATTATCTGCGAAACCCCTTCCGAAGAAGTCGCCACAGATCTGTGGAGCGCCCTGGGAGAAGGACTGATTTTACCCCAGAGCGAAGCCTACAAGTTTTTCCAAGGATGGGAAAAAGACGAAGGTCAAGGCTCCGGGTACCAAGTGGATTATCGCTTCTTGCACGATCGCGTTCAACAAGCTGCCTATACCCTCATTCCCAAGGATCTCCAGCAGGCAACCCACTTAAGCATCGGACGAAGATTGTTGGAGACGACCCCATCAACCGAGTTGGAACAGCAAATATTTATCATTGTCAATCAGTTGAACTTGGGAAGTGCCAATATTGAGACAGTTGCAGAGCGAATGCAACTGGTATATATAAATTTAACTGCCGCTAAGAAAGCGCGTCTCTCATCAGCTTACGATGCAGCCTTTGATTACTGCCAAGCCGCATTGGATAATGCAGGCAATCAACTGTGGCAAGACAATTTCTCCTTGGCTCTCAATTTGCATATGGAGAGTGCCAATGCTGCTTGTTCGATTGGGAATTTCGATCTCGTCAATAGCCTCGTAAATGATATTTTAAGTCGAACCGATTTAATTATAGAACGAGCGGGAGCGATCGCCATTCGCATTCAAGCCGAGATCGCCCGCAATGCTCTATCCGAAGCAATTTATACCGCGCGATCGCTCCTGTCTGACCTCGGGATAACCTTACCTGAAAATGCTACCCAAGAGGAAACGGACTCGGCGATCGCCACAGTGCGTCAGCAGTTAATGGATATCGGTGATGTTGGGAAACTCCCACCCATGACCGATCCGGAAAAACTGGCGGCGATCGAGATTCTCAGTAATATGGCATCTGCGGCTTACATTGGATTTCCGTCCCTTTATCCCTCCATTGTGTTAAAGCAGATCGAACTGTCTTTACAATTTGGATATGCATCCGAAACAGCTTATGCTTTTTCCACTTATGGCTTGATTTTATCGGCCTTCGGTGGCGATCCCATCGGGGGTAACCAAGCGGCAGATATTGCTCTGTTACTTCTCGAAAAAAACAATAGCAACACCTATCAAGCGAAAATTTTAAATTTGATTTATTGCTTCATACGAGTCTGGCGCGATCCATTAGCTACCGGCCTAGTTCCGCTTCAACAAGGATACCAAGCTGGTTTGTCATCTGGGGATTTAGAATTTGCAGCATACTGCGGATACAACCATTGTCAACTTGCCTTCCATGCCGGTGAAAATCTCCTGAATCTGCGAGATAAGATGGCTGATTACGGTCATGCCATAGACCGTCTCAAGCAGACAACAGCCCTGAATTTTCACCAGATAGGTCAGCAAGCCGTACTCAATTTTACGGGGGAAAGTGACAATCAACAACTACTGCTCGGCCCTATCTATGACGAAAGGATACGACTCCCACAACATGAAGCGGCAGGCGATCGCTTTTCCACGGGAAGTGCCTTCGTTCACAAGCTCCTGCTAGCATATCACTTGGCTCCACCCCGAATAACTGTCAATGTCGCCCGGCAAGCGGAGGCAGAATTCGCCAATGTTGCGGGAACAATATTAGTAGGGGTATTTTACTTTTACCATGCCCTAGCTCTGCTGGGTTGGATGCAATACATAGATAGCAGTCCCGAGACAGATACCACAGAAACGATCGCAGTAGAGATCGAAGGAGACTTGGAAAAATTGCAAGGTTTTGCAGTGCAATCCCCCACTACCTTTACCCATAAATGGGAACTGGTCCAAGCGGAACAAGAACGGCTCGGGGGAGGAAAGTTAGCAGCAATAGAGTTATACGATCGGGCCATAGCAGGAGCGAAAGAAAACGGCTACATCCAAGAAGAAGCCCTCGCCAACGAACTGGCCGCCAAGTTTTACCTCGGTGAGGGCAAAGAAAAAGTCGCATCGGGCTATATGCAGGAAGCGTATTATTGCTATGCCCGTTGGGGAGCGAAAGCCAAGACCGACCAACTAGAAACGCAATATCCCCAACTGCTTGGGAGCATCCTGCAACAAACCCAAGCACCCCTTAAAATAGACCAAACCCTAAGTACGACCCAAAGCCTCGGCACTGCAACTTCGGACTCCTCAGTTCTAGATCTGGCCTCTGCCCTCAAAGCCTCTCAAGCGATATCGGAGGAAATTTCTCTGGATGCCTTGCTCTCTAAATTGATGCACATCGTCGTCGAAAATGCTGGGGCTGACCGAGGCTCCTTAATTTTAAACCACTCCGGCACTTGGGTTCTTGCCGCCCAATGGGCAAACCGCCTCACTCACCTAGCTAACATCGCCCTCGACGATGCCGACCGCCTGCCCCTGAGCATTATTAACACCGTCAAACGCACCCAACAAACTCTCCTCATCAACGACATCGACCAAGACAAGACCTTCCCTGGAGATCCTTATTTAATACAACAGCAACCCTTATGTTTGTTCTGCACTCCCATCCTGCACCAAGGTAAACTCATTGGCATCCTCTACCTAGAAAATAACCTGACAGCAGGGGCCTTCACCACAGACCGCATCGAAGTTCTCAACCTCCTGACTGCCCAAGCTGCGATCTCCATTGAAAACGCCCAACTCTACAACACTCTCGAACAAAAAGTCCAACAGCGCACCGCCGAACTCTCTGTTGCTCTCGAAAACCTCAAAGCTACCCAAAAACAACTGGTGGAGTCGGAAAAAATGGCCGCCTTGGGCGGGCTAGTTGCCGGAGTTGCCCACGAAATCAACACCCCGATCGGCACCAGCATTACTGTCGCCTCTACCCTGGCCGACGAAACCCAAAGCTTCATTAATGCGGTCAAGCAAGGACAACTCAAACGTTCCGTGCTCAACAACTATCTAGACCTGGCGGACCAAAGCACGCAACTGATGCTGAGTAACTTGCATCGGGCCGGAGAATTAATCGGTAGCTTCAAACAAATTGCCACAGATCAAAGCAACCTAGAACAGCGACGCTTTCACCTGAAAGAATACCTGGAAGAAGTGGCCCTGAGTTTGGCTCCCCAACTCAAGCAGACTCCCCATACTCTCGCGGTAGCAGGGGACTCTGACATTACCATTGAGAGCTATCCAGGGGCCTTGGCTCAAATTGTCACCAATTTAGTCACCAACTCCCTAACCCATGGATATCCATCGTCAGAGGTAGGACAGTTGCGCTTGGAAATTCGCCTAGACGGTGATAAGGTACAGGTAGAGTATAGCGATGATGGTTGCGGGATCTCCCAGGATCATTTGGGCAAAATCTTCGAGCCGTTTTTCACCACGGCCAGAAACAAAGGAGGAACGGGTTTGGGACTGCATATAGTATATAATTTAGTCACGCAGAAGTTGCTGGGGACAATAGAGGTGTCCAGCGAGGTGGGTAAGGGCACGAGATTTGTGATAACCCTGCCTCTCTCTATGAATGTGGTCAAAACCCGTTGATAAAAATATCGATCCTCTAGCCCCCCGATCCCCCCTTCGGCTGCGCTCAGGGACCACCCAAACCCCCCTCGTTACGAGGCTCTGCCCCTCGTTACGAGGCTCTGCCTTGTAACGGAAAGGGGGGGTTTGGGATTCTCTCTCTATTAATGAATAGGTAATTCTGAAGGTAATTAACAAAAAATGACCCTCGACAAGGATAAAACATACAATAATAATCCTCTGAATGTAGTTGAAGATGATGAAGATGAAATATTATTCCTAGAAGATGACGACCTCATTATTCTAGCGGAGGATGAAGGAATTACCGTTGAAGATGCCTCCAATCACTCCGTACTGATAGAAGGCAAAAAAGAACCTTGGAAAATGATGATTGTGGATGACGAACCGACGGTTCATCAAGCCACTGAATTAGCTTTGAAAAACTTTGTTTTTGAAGGCACGCCTCTGGACTTAATTCATGCATATTCCGGTTCCCAAGCCCAGAAGTTAATCCCAGCGCATTCAGATCTTGCCTTAATTTTGCTGGATGTGGTGATGGAAAGCAATGATGCTGGCCTCAAGGTGGTTCACTATATTCGCGATGACCTGAAGAATAAACAAGTGCAGATTATTTTGCGCACGGGTCAACCGGGGGAAGCTCCCGAAGAGTCAGTCATCCGCAAGTATGAGATTAACGACTACAAACTGAAGGTGGAACTGACCCGACAGCGGTTGATTGCTACAACGATCGCGGCCCTGCGAGCCTACCGGAATGTGCTAGCTGTCGAAGAAAAAACCAGGGATCTGACCCAAACATTAAAAACCTTGCAGGAAATGCAACTGCAACTGGTGCAAAGCGAAAAAATGTCGGCTTTGGGTAATTTAGTGGCTGGAGTCGCTCATGAGATTAATAATCCTACTAGCTTTTTGCAGGGCAATATTCAACCAGCCATCAATTATGTACGCTCCTTACTAAGTTTAATTGAATTGTGTCAGAATAAACTGCCAGAACAGGATGAAGAAATAGAAGCAAAAATCGAAAAAATTGACCTGGAATTTATCCGAGAAGATCTACCAAAATTGCTAGAATCGATGCATATAGGGGTCGAGCGCATTCGCAATATCAGCAACAGCTTACGGACATTTTCGCGCAAAGATCAAGAGCATAAGACGGGATTCAATATCCATGAAGGGATTGATAGTACATTGCTCATTCTCACCCATCGCACCAAAGCCAACCAGCAACGCCCGGCCATTAAAATCATCAAAGAATATGCAGACATTCCCGAGGTGCAATGCTTCCCCGGGCAACTGAATCAAGTGTTCATGAACCTATTGGCTAACGCTATAGATGCTTTTGACGAGGCGAATAAAGGCAAAACTTATGCCGAGATTAAGGCGAACCAGAACACCATCACTATTCACACTTCCATGGTGGATATGCGGGTAATTATTCAGATTAAAGACAATGGTTGTGGGATGAAGCCAGAGACAAAAGGGCGAATTTTTGAGCAGGGTTTCACGACGAAAGCAGTGGGTAAAGGTACGGGGCTGGGAATGGCTATCGCGCACCAAATCGTTACGGAAAAACATGGCGGTACGATAACCTGCGATTCCACACCAGGAGAAGGTACAACCTTTACAATTAAGCTCCCGCTCGGGTAAAATATTGCTGCTATTTTATCATTCTAGATGTTGACTGATGCGGGTGCATTGAGATGCAGGCACGGGCGAAGCATACCGTTCCGGAAAAATCGGATATAATATTTGTCGTTTTCTGTCATAATTGATCGCTCCTTAGCGGGGCGATCGGGAAAATTTTCGATCTAGTTTTAATTTTCTTCCTTGTCCGACGTGAGTTCGACGGATGAGAAAACCCTGATTTCTCATCCGGTTGAAAATGCCTCAAACCCGCATGATTGCGTTCGGGAGATCCCCAACTACGAACTACGAACTACGAACTACGAACTCACGTTGTCCGGACGCAGTAACAGGCGATCGCAGGTATCTTTCTGTATTCAACGTACTTAAGTTTCTTTTGAATTCAAAATAGCGATCGCCCTCACTATTTACAGATTTGACAAATAGGAATCTCAATAGAGAACTCAGTACCCCGTCCTGGTTCTGAGGAACATTTTAACTGTCCGCCATGCTTTTCTACCACAATTTGGTAACTGATAGCTAGTCCCAGTCCCGTCCCCTTCCCCACAGGTTTAGTAGTAAAGAAAGGATTAAACATCCGATCGAGTACCTCTTGAGTCATGCCAGGACCATTGTCAGCAATGCAAATAGCCACATGAGAGTCTTTCTCTAGTAACAGCGTGCGAATAGTAATGGTACTAGAAAATACGCGAACTGAAGAGGGCGATCGCATTTCCAGAGCATCGATCGCATTCGAGAGAATATTTATAAACACCTGATTCAAATGGCCCGGATAACACTCCACTGGCGGCAAATTGCCGTATTCTTTGATCAGAATTATCCCGGGATCTCCATCCGTCTTCTGCAGGCGACTTTGCAAAATCATCAGGGTACTTTCAATCCCTTCATGGATATCCACTGACTTCATCTGCGCCTCATCCATGCGAGAAAAATTCCGCAATGACAGCACAATCTTTTGGATCCGTTCGGCCCCGAATTTCATCGAAGACAGAGTTTTCGGTAAATCTGCAATCACAAAATCCATGTCAATCTCTTCCACTAGCTCTTGAATTACTCCTGGCGGATGGGGATATTTATTATTGTATAATTTGAGCAGATTCAGCAAGTCTTGGCTATATTGTTCCACATGATTAATATTGCCATATATAAAGCTGACTGGGTTATTAATTTCATGGGCCACCCCCGCCACCAACTGTCCTAAAGAAGACATTTTTTCTGTTTGCACCAGTTGGGATTGGGTGCGCTGTAGCTGTTCTAATGCTTGTTCTAATTCCATCGCTTTTGCCGACAACTCCAACTGCGATCGCTCTAAGGCCAAGTTGCTTCGTTCAATCTCAACTCTCCGCCCGATCGCCATCCCCAAGTAAACCACCAGCACGCTAGTCAAGAGTAACCCAATTGCCAGGGTTGCTAAGGTATGCCAGCGAGTACCAGCAAACGATGATGTCGGCAGAATCACCAGAGACCATGAATGGTTTGCCACCTTAATACTGTAAGTACAATTAGTTAGATCCCGGCAAAGAAAACTCCTACCAGGTACTGGCCTTTTTGGCCGCTCTCCCTCGTCTACTAAATCTCCTGTCTGGGAGTCATAAAATATGAGAAAGCGATTATCTTCTTGAGCAGATTCATCCCTCAGGTAAAAGTCAAGATGATTCAGGTTCAATCCTTTAATCGAGTCTGAGACCATCTCTGCAAGTTCGTAAACCGTGTAGACAATTCCCACAAAAGAAGACCGCCGATCGGACAGGGTATCTTTTGGTCCGTCTCTGAGGTAAACTGGTCTGAGCAATACGAAGCCTGGCACCTTAGTCAACAAAACAAACCGTTCTGTAGCCACCATCTCTCCCGTGTTCCGAGCCTTTTCCACTGCTGCAATCAATGTCTGCTCCGCAACTATATCGTAGCCGAGCAATTCCTGATAATTCTGTAAGGGCTCTCCATAGGTGATCGGCATATAGCGATCGCGTTCCGAGGCAGTAATAAACTCTCCTTGCTCATTGCGCTCCGTGATGCGTAAATTAGCAAATCCTTCTGCTTGCATTGCTTGCTCGTAGGCAGAGCGCTGATTACCCAAAACTAGCTTTCCCCAAGCTATGCCCGTGATTCCAGGGTAGCGCTCCAGCCCATGTTGAGCAAACTGCTTAAAATCTGCCCTGGTCACATTATCTGATGCATCGTAGAACGCCCCCATGGACTCTGTATTTTGCTCGTAATCCTCGATTTTCTGCTGCAATGTAACAGCTAGGTTTTCTTTTTGTCGATCGAATCTCGCCTTAGTGCTTGCTATCTCCGACTTCCACACCATTGCTGCTGCGGCCACGGACAATCCCACACCCACGATCAGGCTTAGACCCACTGGCAGGTAATTACTAGCCTTATCATGAGTTTTAATCACTGAATTTAATATCATTTTTCTATTAGATTTCACTTTGGTTAATTGAGATTTTATTTGACGACAACCCAACCTATTTTATTAAGTTCAGTCCCGACTATTTCTCACATATTATCATCCACCATACTTCCTTGTCAACTGTCCTAAGCTGTCGCGCATTTAAATTGCATGGATCCAAATTCTGAAACCCTTGCACTTCTTCGATTTTCCCCTTCGCGCAGGACACGCAGCCCGGTAGCGATAGCGTGCAGCCATATATAGAATTGCTGAATTTTTAATTTTGAATTGCTTACTTACCCCCTCCGATCGGCTAATTCTGCTTTAGCACCACTGAAAATATCCAGACAAACCGAACTTTCATCCATAAATTTTATCTGCAATTTATCTCCGGCAACCACAGCATCTTCAACAATGTCTTGAGAATATCTCCACCGTTCCCTGCCATCGACCCCGATCGCCACTACCCCAATTTCATGAAAGCACAGAATCAATCCACAATCTTTGACCTGCCAAAAACAAGAAAATAGGTAATATAACTCTATTCTGAAGTCAATTTTCCGCTTTTTAATACTAACTCCAGACAGTTCTCTATTGAATCCCAATAATAGTATATCTGACTCTGGCAGCAATAACAGATGAGGTGACAAGCCATAATCTTCTGAACAAATGCCAACGCCAAAATAATGTATTCCCAACCATTGAAAATGGACAAGCGCCGAATAGAACTTCTGTTCCGAATCAGCATCTTCACCGAGTAATATGCTGCCCAAATCCCATTGTGATAAGCAGCACATCAACTCGCTTTTGCTTTTCCAAGACTTAATTTCTACAACTTGTTCGCCAAAGGTAACAAACATTTTTGCCCTTTGCAACTAGATCTACACGTTAAATCGGAACAGCATTACATCACCCTCCTCCACTACATAATCCTTACCTTCACTGCGGACTAAACCCTGAGTCTTCGCAGCAGTCATCGAACCCGCCGCCATTAAATTCTCATAAGATATTGTCTCCGCCCGAATAAAACCCCGCTCAAAATCCGAGTGAATCACCCCAGCAGCTTGCGGCGCTTTCATCCCCGCTATAATAGTCCAAGCCCGGGTTTCCTTAGGACCAGTAGTCAAGTAAGTCCGCAAGCCCAAAATTTCATAGGTCGCCCGGATCAGGGATTTTAACCCGCCCTCTGCAACTCCTAGAGAAGCGAGAAAATCTGCTCCCTCTTCTGCTGATAACTCGATTAATTCTGATTCCACCTGGGCGGAAATTACCACCACTTGGGCATTTTCCGCTGCTGCAATTTCTCGCACTTGTTCCACCCAACTGTTCCCCGTTGCCAAGTCATCTTCCGATACATTCGTCCCATAGATCACAGCTTTAGCCGTCAGCAACCCCAAAGGCTTGACAGACTCCGCTTCCTCTGCTGTTAACTCCGCCTGTCGCGCCCCCTTACCCTCATTTAACACCGCCACTAGCTTTTCCAGGGCTGCCAATTCTAACTGGGCCTCCTTGCTTGTACGGGCCTGCTTGCGAGTGCGTTCCATCCGGCGCTCAACTTGGGCCAGATCCGATAAAGCTAACTCCAAATTGATCACTTCAATGTCTTGGACTGGATCGATCGCCCCAGAAACATGGATAATATCATCATTCTCAAAACAGCGCACCACATGGACGATCGCATCGACTTCCCGGATATTGGCTAAAAACTGATTTCCCAGTCCTTCGCCCTTGCTGGCACCTTTGACCAAACCAGCAATATCGACAAACTCCACCCGAGTGGGTACAATTTGCTCGGACTGGGAGATCTTCGCCAGCACCTGCAACCGCTCATCCGGCACCGCCACCACCCCCACATTGGGTTCGATGGTGCAGAAGGGGAAATTGGCCGCTTCTGCTTTAGCATTGGCAACCAGGGCATTAAACAAAGTAGATTTGCCCACATTGGGCAGTCCGACAATTCCGGCTCTTAGCATCACACACTTAAGAAATAAAAAATTAGCTGTTGGTAAACTAGGTTTGTAAAGACGGGAAAAATCAGTGTCGCAAACGATTTATATTATGGCGCTTGGGAGCGCTCAGCGCTGTCCAATCATCACACCGCAATTTCTATCTCTTGCCGTCTTCTCGTCTGGGTGACATCATTTGGCCAGTCATCTACTCCACCAAAATGAAATTTAACAGTCAATCTCAAGCAACAACCCCCATACTCGATGCCCTTACCGCCTGCGCTCAGAAGCCTCATGCTGCTTTCTACTCCCCCGGACACAAGCGGGGAGTGGGAATTGACCCACAGCTGAGGGATTTGCTCGGAACAGCCGTCTTTCGAGCTGATTTGCCCGAATTACCCGCTTTGGATAACCTGTTCGCCCCGACTGGGGTAATTCAGCAGGCCCAGCAGTTGGCAGCGGCAGCCTTCGGAGCCGATCGCACTTGGTTTCTGGTGAATGGTTCCACCTGTGGGGTGATGGCAGCAATTTTTGCCACCTGCACCAACGGCGACCAGATTATCTTGCCTCGGAACGTGCATCAAAGCGCGATCGCAGGTCTGATTCTGTCGGGTGCGGTCCCCATCTTTATCAATCCAGAATATGACGCCGAGACCGATCTTGTCTACAGTATCACCCCCCGGGCTGTAACGACAGCATTAAGGCAGCATCCCGACGCCAAAGCAGTGATGATGGTTTACCCCACATATCAGGGGGTCTGCGGTGACTTGGAAGAGATCGCCCAAATTACCCACCAACTTAACATTCCCCTGATCGTAGACGAAGCCCACGGTCCCCACTTTGGCTTTCATCGGGACTTGCCCCCATCAGCCCTGTCCGTTGGTGCCGACTTAACGGTACAATCCACTCACAAGGTACTGGGGGCTATGACTCAGGCATCCATGCTGCACCTGGCAGGTAGCCGCATCTCACCAGAACGAGTGAGCAAAGCTTTGCAACTGGTGCAATCTACCAGTCCCAGTTATTTACTCCTAGCTTCTCTCGATGTGGCCCGCAAACAAATGGCACTGCACGGAGAACAGCTGATAGCACGCACTTTAAAACTGGCCTCTTTGGCTAGAGACCGCATCAGCCAGATTCGGGGATTGTCGGTCTTGGAACCGGCTGATACCAAAGGTTTCCTGGCCCTAGACCCCACGCGGCTGACAGTTAACGTGACGGGGTTGGGACTGACTGGCTATGAAGCCGATCAAATTCTCGATCGAGAGTATGGGGTAGTGGCTGAGTTACCATCAACCCAACATCTGACCTTTATCATCAGTTTAGGGAACACAGCGGCAGATATTGAGCAGCTGGTGGAAGCTTTCACCAGCCTCAGCCAGCAGAAACTCCCCCAGAGTCCTGACCCATCCGGTTCTTCGCATGCTTGGCAAGATGTCTCCACCAGGTGGAAGGAAGAGTTAATGCACGTCCATCCTTCAACTTTCATCGTTCATCCTGCATTCTCACCCCGTTCGGCATTCTTTGCCCCAACGGAAACCCTACCTGTAGAACAGACTGACGCACGCATTTGCGCCGAAATTCTCTGTCCCTACCCACCGGGAATTCCAGCTTTAATGCCTGGTGAAGTCATTAATCTGGCTACTATCGACTACCTGAAACAAGTCCTGGCTTTGGGCGGCAAAATTACGGGTTGTAGCGATCCTACCCTCAAAACCTTAAAGGTTGTGCGACATTAAGAATCGTTAATGGTTGATTGTCGATCGCCCATTGGCCATTCTTCATTCCCCCATTCGAGATTCCTAACCTATGTCTCTCTGGCCTTATATCACTCCCGGTATCCCTGACAATCTGTTCGAGAGATTGCCCGGCATTCCCCTGAGTAAGCGGGAATTGCGGTTGCTGCTGCTTTGTGCCCTCCGACTAAAACCCGATTCGGTATTGTGGGATATTGGCGCTGGCACTGGCACGATTTCTGTAGAAACTGGTCTGCTTTGTCATAAAGGTAAGATTATTGCCATAGAACGCGATGAAGAAGTTGCTGCCCTCATTCGCCGCAACTGCGATCGCTTCGGTGTCCGCAATGTCGAGGTAATTGCAGGCAACGCCCCAGAATGCTTCGCTGATATCGGCCATACTCCTCAGCGAGTCTGCATCGAGGGCGGGCGCCAGATCAAAGCTATCCTGAAAGAGGTCTGGCAATACTTGCCGCCCCAGGGCCGCATAGTCACTACTGCTAGAAATCTGGAGATCCTTTATGGGGTTTCCGAGAGCTTTTCCCAGTTACGAGTCCGCAATATTGAGGTAGTCCAGTCTGCCATTAACCGCTTAGAGACTCGGGGAACCAGTCAAACCTTAGCCGCAGTTAGTCCGATTTTTATCCTCAGTGGCGACAAGCTCGATTAATTGTCAGTTGTTGGTTGTCAGTTGTCAATAGCTCGGGACCTGGTCCTGTCTGGGAGCATCTGAATAATTATAGCATTGTCTCAAAAAAATGCTACAATTAGTTGCAGCCTCATTTTATCCGTTGGTTTTAACCGACGTTAGCCCGCCGGGTCTTTCAAACGGCGGGCTGACAGCCGAGTACGGGAATACAGGGTTTGAAGTGTAGCAAAAGTTTGGGTAAATGCGATTGCCACGATCGTGCGGCAGTTGAATTATTACCGATCCCTGTATCCGCCAGAAGTGCTTTTAGGGATCCCAGGAGACCACAGTTAGCGGAGAGAGTCAGCAAGTTTAGATCGATCGCAAATCACAAAGGACAAGGGAAAAATTCGTTAAAGTGTGGAAAAGCCCTTCTTTCTTCTTGACCTTCGCATGTCTGCCAACTTCTCTCCCTCTTCTACAACCGCTGCCAATAGAGTGCCTTGGTCTCGTATCATCAGTGGCATAGTGGCGATCGCCCTAGCTTTGTCGATGACATGGCTGGGGGGATGGTACTTCACGATTGGTTTCGCGATCATCATCTATCTGGGCGAACTGGAATATTTCCAGCTAGTGCGGGCCACAGGAATAGCCCCGGCAGGTAAAACCACTTTGGCGGTCAGCCTGATCTTGCTAGTCTTCTGTACCTTGTCTTCCACCCTGGCGGATGCCGTGTTGCCAGTAGCTGGCACGCTAATTTGTTTTTATCTGCTGTTTCAGCCCAAAATGGCAACGATCGCCGATATTGGCTCATCCATTTTGGGCTTGTTTTATTGCGGTTATTTGCCCAGTTACTGGGTGAGACTGCGGGCCCTGGGTACTGAAGGCCACAGTAACTTACCCCTAGGAGGGTTCTGGCCAGAAAACTGGAGTAACTTCCAAGAACTGCCCCAGGGTCTGACTATTACGGTGCTGACCTTTCTGTGCATCTGGACAGCAGATATCGGTGCATACAGTTTTGGCAGAGTTTTCGGTCGCACCCGCCTGTCCCACATCAGCCCCAAAAAGACCGTAGAAGGGGCTGTATTTGGGGTGGTGGGTAGCGTTGCGATCGCGATGGCTGGTGCTTGGTATCTGGAGTGGCCCAATTGGGAATTAACGGGGGCTCTATTGGGTCTGATCATTGGTATTGCCAGCCTGCTGGGAGATTTAACCGAGTCAATGATGAAGCGAGATGCTGGTGTCAAGGATTCGGGGCAACTAATTCCCGGTCATGGCGGGATTCTCGATCGGGCGGATAGCTACGTATTCACTGCTCCCCTAGTGTATTATTTCGTGACCCTGCTGCTGCCCTTAATGTCCGGTTTGTAGTAAGCGCTTTAGCGCTTAGCGAGTTCTCAATCCTTGCCCCCTTAAAACGCCATCTGCCCAAACAGCATCAGCTTTTGATAATTTTGGTACGGGTTCACAACTGTAATCTATTACCAGATCGTAACTACCTAGATCGTATACAGTATGTAACAATTCTTGGAAAGGAATCATTGGTTCGGGCTCTGATGAAGTTTTTAACGGTAAGGGAATGACCGGAATTTCTTCTCGAACATTAAAAGCATATAAATCAGCTTTGGGGCGAGTGCTACTGCGACTAACTAAAATCCGATAATGGGAGTTAATTTCCTGACTATCTATTGGCATCATTTTCCCTTGGCGCAGTAAATCAACCTCAATCAAATGGGTTAAGCTGTCCAAAATTTTCTGACGCTTAGTTTCGTAGCTACTACGACCCGGTCCGGCTTTTTTGTTCTTAGGACTGATAATTTCAATCACTGTTACCACCGCACCCGTTGCCACATCTCGCACTTCTAAATACCATTCCTTAAATGTTTTCGGTAGAGGCAGGGTAACTTTGACCGGTAAGGAAGGCGGTGCCGCAACAGCGACATTTGATTCCGGGGAGTAACTAGATGTCGGAGTTGTTTGTACCAAGACATTATCTGGAATACCCACAAGCAGGGAATTGCCATTGTTGGTGTCATCGGCATAAACTCGTTCTTCAATTTCCATCCGATATTTGGGGCGGAGTTTCTGATTCATGGCATTAGCTATTGCCACAATTAACCGCTTATGTATTTGAGGCCAAATTTGGTGATTTTCTAAATAGGGATTCATCCCCGGAAATGGAGAAGGCATGGGTTTTGTCTCCTAAAAGATAGTTGATTAACACTGACCAGTAACCAGGACAGGCGAGACGCCTGTCCTACGCAACTAAACAATTCAAAATTCTTACATTCATAATTCAAAATTGGGAAAGCCCTTGAGGGCAAGGATCTCAGCTTTTTGGCCTATGCAATTTAAAGGCGCGACAGCTTACCATGCTAATTATATCCCATTTCAAGGCATCACGTTGACTCTAGCGTGACAAACTAATAGACCAGGACTGAGGGTTAATTCTTGGATTTCTACTTCTTTTCCTAAGTCAAGAGAGAAACTCTCTCGGTTTGGGACTCTAATGTCTGGTGGCATCTGGATATTTAGGGGATACAGCAGCAATTCATGATTGCTGGCCAGTTGCACTCCGCTGCGAATCACCATTGGGGCGACATTGCCATTGATGTCTAGCAAGCTGCCCGTGACGGTAAAGCCACCGGTGGACAGGGTAATCTCGTGCCAGTGCGGGGCGCGGTTGACTATGATTTCACCGGTTATTCTGCTGTCCGATGTCAGTAGCTGACAGAGTAAGTCGGTTAAGGCCCGTGAGAGCAAACTATCTTCGGACCCTAGGGACCCATTCAAGTCTGCGGACTCTAGCTGTACCCGACCGACTACCTGTACCGGTGCTTGCAAGGCCAGGGGTTTTCCCCGCAATATCTGAGCTAGGTTGATGCTAATGCCTTCTGCTGCCAGCTGGAGATGACTCAGATGCAATCCTTGATAGACCGCTTTGTCCGCTGATAGGGAGATCCGAGGGATAAGACCGGCAATCAGCAGGCGATCGCCCGCTTCTATATGTACTTGCAACTGTGCCACTGACTCTACTTGGGTATGCAACCACAGCTTTACTGCCGGTGATAGCACTCTCTTGAGCATCTGACTTGGGCGCGAACGCACCATTTTTCTCCGATCTACCGAGCCCATACTGTCATCAAATCTTAACATTAGTCTTCTCTCCTTGGCCGTTGTGTCATGAAGCCATGACGTAAAGATCCTTAAAAGCCCCAAAAATCGTCAAAAATCGTCAAAAATCGTCAAAATAGATATTAGATACCCTTGATATCCAAGAAAAATTGTTGCAATATGTAAAGAGAGCGATCCCGGCGAGCCCAGGCCATTGAATGGCAAGGTAAGCAAAGCCAGGAAGTCAAAGCAACCGGCAATAATGCTAGCGTCTACTCATGCTAGACGCCAAGC
Source organism: Hormoscilla sp. (assembly GCA_051439505.1). Lineage (GTDB taxonomy): Bacteria > Cyanobacteriota > Cyanobacteriia > Cyanobacteriales > Desertifilaceae > Hormoscilla. The sequence goes on from JBFRWI010000131.1 coordinate 17,584, forward strand.
GATCGCGCTCCGGCCTAGGGCTCGCTCGCACAGCAAGATAAGCTTGGTGGAAATTGTAGAACTTGGAGTGAGGGAGCGATAGGATCGAGCCGGATAAAATACTGGAGATCAGACGAATGGCAAAAGAACGCCCACCTTTAGAAGAGATGACTTTACGGCAACTGCGCAAGGTTGCTAGTCAATATGGCATCTCTCGCTACAGCAGAATGCGAAAGGAGCAGCTACTAGCTGCGATTAAGGAAATACAATTGCGTAAGTTTTCAACAAATCAATCTCATTCATTGGAGGCACAAGAAGAAGTGGAAGCAGCAAAATTTGAACTGGGTCAAGACGATACTGTTGGCGGTCCTCTGTCTTCTGTAGATGAAGGACTAACGGATTTACCTGCGGGTTATGGTGAAAGCCGCATTGTGCTGATGCCCCGCGACCCACAATGGGCATACACGTATTGGGATGTGCCTAACGAGCATAAGGAAGAACTGCGGCGTCAAGGGGGACAACAACTGGCTCTGCGTCTGTACGATGTTACTGATGTTAACCTCGATTATGAAAGCCCCCACAGTATTCAAGAATATCCTTCTGATGAGTTGGCGCGGGAATGGTATTTGCCCATTCCAGTGAGCGATCGGGCCTATGTAGTAGATATCGGTTACCGCTGTGCTGATGGTCGCTGGCTAGTGTTGGCTCGTTCTGCACCCGTACAGATTCCTCCAGTCTATCCTTCTGACTGGATTGAAGATCATTTCATCACTGTGGACTGGGAAGAAGACCTGCGCGGCAAGACTGTATTTGAACTGGTTCCTCCCAGCAAGAAGGTTGCTGCTGAAGAAAGCAACCCCATCTATGATGAAATCTTCGGCATGGCAGAAGGGGCAGAAGCTCAACGGGTTGCTGGTTCTCTGTTCGGTTCCATGCAGCACGTTCCTGGTTCGATGGTTCCCTCTCAAGCTGTCAGTTCTTATGTCTTCCCCTCGGGCGTGGGTATGTGGGCAGTTCCGACTGCGTCTGGCTTGAATATGTCCGGTGTGGGCATGTCTGGCGCTGGTTTCTCGGCTTCCGCTATCCCCATGCGCCCCCGCAAGTTCTGGTTAATTGCTGATGCGGAATTGATTGTTTACGGTGCTACTGAGCCTGATGCTACTGTGACGATCGGGGGACAGCCCATCCAGCTAAATCCCGATGGCACTTTCCGCTTCCAGATGTCCTTCCAGGATGGTCTGATTGACTACCCAATTATGGCAGTTGCTGCTGATGGGGAGCAAACTCGCTCTATCCACATGAAGTTCAATCGCGAAACTCCTTCTCGCAATACTAACACTAAGGAAGAAGCGGTTCTCGAATGGGTCTAAATATATCCCAAATCTCATCCCCCCCCCACCCTCAAGGGTGGGGCTATAGATACAAAGTTTCCCCCACCCTCAAGGGTGGGGCTATAGATACAAAGCCCGCCTGCGCGGGCTTTTGTCGTTATTGGGTTAGAACTCCGATAAAAACGATCGTTCTTTGTCTTTGCCAGCAGGGTGCGTTATTCGTCCCGCTATGAAGAGTGATATCTGGTCGATGAGAAGATTGGTACTGAGTGCTAAACTCGATCCTACTCAATTGCGTTGGCAACAATTCTGGGCGATCGCCCGTGATGGTAGGATTATCGCTTGCGGACAGTTAGGGTGTGGTCACGCATTTGTTGATAGTCATTTGTTGCCGATAACTGTAGGGGCGAAAGCGGGCGGAGCGACAAATGATGACATCACAAGATAGATGTCCTTCCCTCAGGCAACGCCGGGTGTGGTCATAAGTAGTTGCAGCACCGATCCCCCCCAAACCCCCCCTTGCAAAAGGGGGGGGCGCACCGGTTGCCCCCCTTCTTAAGGCTTACCATTACTCACATAATTCTTGACAATCTTGAAAGCCTTATGGTGCAATGGTTTCGAGACTCAAGAAAAGCTTGGGGCTTGACTTTTACTG
>JBFRWI010000132.1:0-82716 GCA_051439505.1 Hormoscilla sp.
ACGTGAGTTCGACGGATGGGAAAACCCTGATTTCTCATCCGGTTGAAAATGCCTCAAACCCGCATGATTGCGTTCGGGAGATCCCCAACTACGAACTACGAACCGCGCAGCGTTGCGAGGTACGTTAGCGTAGCGGCGCGACGCAGGAGCGCTAGCAATCTCGAACTACGAACTCACGTTAACCAGCCACCAGTCGATGGACTTACGCCAAGACACTTGCAGGGTAGGCACTGCCACCGATGACACCGCCGACTTGACAAGGTGGTGATGGGTAAGCACTGGTAACTGGTCGCTGGTCGCTGGCCGCTGACCCTAGATATCCTTTTCGCCGAATTCGCGGGTCATGTGGTCAAAGGGCTGGTCTACAAAATCCGTATTTTCCACCCCAGCAGCTGCCGCTTGTTCCTTAACAATCTCTTTCATGATTTGAATTCCCCGCACCGTGGGGCCAATGGGAACTCCCAGGGAGTTGTAGGTTTCCCGCAAACCAAAGAGCACCCGCTCATCCAGTACGCCAGGGTCTCCAGCCACCAGGGCATAGCTGGCATAACGCAGATAATAATCCATATCCCGCAGGCAGGCTGCATAGCGGCGAGTTGTATAGGAATTACCGCCCGGACGAAGCAGTTCTGGTACTTCCTCATATAACTGGGAAGCTGCCTGCTTCACAATATTAGCGGCGTTACCATTGATTACTGCAGCTGTCTGCACTCGTGCTAGACCGCTATTAAAATATGCTTTCAGCCGGTCGATCGCATCTCGGTCTAGATACCGACCGGTAACATCATAAGTGGAAATCAAGCTTGTGACTGCGTCCTGCATGCAACTGCTCTCCGGTAAACTGCATTTTGTAGTGGTTTACTATTTCCCAGCCCAGTAGTCGCCGTCGCCCGATCGCCAATGCTCAAGCCTGCTTCACTGGGCTGGGAATAACATCCAATTTTACTATGAAAGAGCGCAGACGCTTATAGTTAAAATATTAATTTTTGTTAACAACCTTGACATGGGCTAACATAGTAAGTTATACACAATAGATTGGCAATGAATAAATTTGGCCCATTGGGGCACCAACCGCGCTCTAGATTTTGAGAGTATTGCCAGCTATCGTCTTTGAGTAAGACAGATCCTGTAATAAGTTGTACAACCACACCGACGATCTTGGTTGTTAATTACCAATTATTGACAGTTAATCCCAATAGTCAGAACTTTTCATAAGTTGCTCTTTGCTAAATTCAATTGTAAATTTTCAATCCCACTGCTGGTATCATCGGTAAAAACCTGCAACGCCTTTGCTGCTTTTGCTTGGGGTCCGACTGCTACCGGTCGCAACCGCAAACGCTAGCACAACTGACAGGCCCGATAGTGAACCTGCTGAAGGCCAGGCTGTCCAGCACAATTACTCGTTCGCCTCTTGCCGATCCCAATCGATCTGCTTGTCTAGAGTCATTTTCCTCACTGCCCTTTCCAAAAATCTGTAGCTGTTGATACCATATTAGCGACTTTTGGGCTAGCTAAACACAAATCTGTTAAGTTCACGACAATGTTTAACATTTGATGACGTGCAAAAGGCCAAGATTTTGTAGTGACAGATACAAAATCTCGCCACTGCTATCCCTAGGATGAGGCAGGTAAATGGGAGTGGCCAAAATAGATGAACAGGTAACGGGTCTGTCTCCAGTGCTGGAGACAATGGGAGTAGCAGTCTCCGGTGTCACAAGCTGTCGCAGCAGGTACTGGAGACCTCCTCGGACAATTGCTTGTCAGCCCCACCGACTTCCATCCCACAGGCACCAGATCGGATGATCGCGATCTGGCAAAGTAAATAAGGAGTTAAGCATGGCAGAGACGGCGCAAGAAGTCTTGAAGATGATTCAAGACCAAGACATCAAGATCGTAGACCTGAAATTTATCGACACGCCAGGGATCTGGCAGCACTGCTCGTTTTATCGGGATCTCATTGACGAGGACGCTTTCACCGATGGCGTAGCCTTCGATGGTTCTAGCATTCGGGGTTGGAAAGCGATTAATGAATCTGATATGATGATGGTGCCAGACCCGAAAACGGCTTGGATCGACCCCTTCATGGAAGAGCCGACCCTAAGCATGATCTGTAGCATCAAAGAACCCAGAAGCGGTGAATGGTACAGCCGCGACCCCCGCACTATTGCCCAGAAGGCGATCGACTACCTAACTTCCACCGGTATTGGTGATATGGCCTTTTTTGGTCCGGAAGCAGAGTTCTTCGTGTTTGAAGATGTCCGCTTTGACCAGACGGAGAACAAAGGGTTCTACTATGTAGACTCGGTAGAGGGACGATGGAATTCTGGTAAAGAGGAACCGGGTGGCAACCTGGCCTACAAACCCCGCTACAAAGAAGGTTACTTCCCAGTGTCGCCGACAGATACCCTGCAAGACATGCGGACGGAAATGCTGTTGACGATGGGAGAATGTGGGGTCCCGATCGAAAAGCACCACCACGAGGTAGCCACCGGCGGGCAGAATGAATTGGGTATTCGCTTTGCGCCCTTGGTAAACGCTGCTGACAACTTAATGATCTACAAATATGCGATCAAGAATGTTGCCAAGCGCTACGGCAAGACTGTTACATTCATGCCTAAGCCACTGTTCAACGACAATGGTTCGGGGATGCACACCCACCAGTCCATTTGGAAAGATGGTCAACCTCTATTTTATGGAGATGGCTACGCCAACCTGTCTCAGTTAGCATTGCACTATATTGGCGGTCTGCTCAAGCACGCACCAGCGTTGCTGGCATTTACCAACCCTACCACCAACTCTTACAAGCGGTTGGTGCCTGGGTTTGAAGCCCCTGTAAACCTGGCCTACTCTCAAGGAAACCGTTCCGCCTCCATCCGCATTCCGCTCACCGGTACTAACCCGAAGGCGAAGCGGTTAGAGTTCCGCTGTCCGGATGCTACTTGTAACCCCTATCTGGCATTTGCGGCTATGCTATGTGCCGGTTTAGATGGCATCAAAAATGAGATCGACCCGGGTGAATCCCTGGATGTGGATATCTATGACCTCTCTCCAGAGGAGTTGGCGAAAGTTCCTTCCACTCCCGCTTCTCTGTTAGATGCCCTGAAAGCACTGGAAGCGGATCACGAATTCCTGACCGTTGGCGGCGTGTTTACAGAAGACTTCATCACCAACTGGATTGAGTACAAACTGGATAATGAAGTGAACCCGATGCGGCTACGTCCCCATCCCTACGAGTTTGCTCTATACTACGATGTCTAGTTTTTGTCAAGTAGATTGAATTCAGATAGCAGCCACCCGACGCGGTGGCTGTTTTGCTTTTGGATGTTCTTGCCGTTGCGGTTTTTCGTTACAATTATTTACAGTAGTTAAAGATTATTCATATCCCGCCAACTATGTCGGACACTTTAACCAAACTGGCCTATGAAACGGTTCAGCAGAGCCAAAGTTATTTTGCTTTAGCTCATAAAACTATCAGTTCGCGATTGCGTTCCCTGGTGGATCCTCCGGTCGAGCAGAAGACTAAACCATTGCCGCCGCAGGTGTTACAAGACATGCAGCAAAGGCTGAATCGGCTAATGGAAGCCGACTGGTCGGATGCCGAACGGGGCCTGTATCCGGCGAGTCTGCTGTTCGATCGCCCTTGGTCGGACTTTTTCCTTTACTATCCAGTGGTATGGCTAGACTTGCCACAAAGATGGGAACGAATCAAACAAAAGAGATATCAAGAATTTTCGCCAGAGATTGAGACAGAAGGCTATCCCAGCTATTACCTGCAAAACTTCCATCACCAGACTGACGGCTATTTAAGCGAGATGTCGGCTAATTTGTATGACTTGCAGGTGGAACTTCTGTTTAATGGTACAGCGGATGCGATGCGCCGGCGGATTTTGGCTCCCCTGAAGCAAGGACTGACAGGGTTTCAGGGCATTTCTCCCAGACAAATTCGGGTACTGGATGTGGCTTGTGGAACTGGCAGAACTCTGAAATTCCTGCGGGGAACTTTGCCTTTGGCAAGTCTGTACGGTATGGATCTGTCGCCTGCTTACTTGCGCAAGGCAAATCAATTGTTATCGGAAATTCCTGGGGAATTACCTCAACTTTTACAGGGGAATGCAGAAGAATTACCCTATCTGGATAACTACTTCCATGGAGTCACTAGCGTTTTTCTGTTCCACGAAATGCCAGCTGGGGTGCGTCAGCAGGTCATCAATGAATGCTTTCGGGTGACTCAACCAGGGGGACTGTTTATTATCTGCGATTCAATTCAACTGCCTGATGCGCCTGAGTTTAAGGTAATGATGGAAAACTTTGCCGCCATTTTCCACGAACCCTACTACAAAGACTATATTAGTGATGATTTGATAGGACGCTTAGAGTCGGCAGGCTTCACTAATATAGAGACTCAGGTACATTTCATGAGCAAGTATTTGATTGCTCGCAAACCCGCATGATAGAATCTTACCCTCATTCCCGGTGGCGTTTAATTCCCCTGCTGCGATCGTCTGGGCGGATCCAGATGGCGATCGACCGTTGGTTATTGGAGCAACACAGGCTGGGTTTACATCCTCCCACCCTGAGGTTTTATACTTGGGAGTCAGCGACAATTTCTCTGGGTTATCATCAACGCCAATGGCCGGAATTTTGGAATAATCTGACTTGGCAAGGTACACCGGTGGAGTTGGTGAGACGCCCGAGTGGAGGCCGGGCGGTGCTGCATCAGGGGGATTTAACTTATGCTGTAATAACTTCGGGACTTCCTGCCAGACGCCGGGAAGCCTACGAACATATTTGTGAGTTTTTGATTGCTGGTTGGCGATCGCTGGGTTTAGAATTACATTACGGTTCTGCTGGGCGGGGCTACATCCACAACCCCAGTTGCTTTGCTACGGCGACAGAGGCCGATCTTATTTCTGCATGTGGCGGTAAGTTTATTGGTAGCGCCCAACTGCGACGGGGTAAAGCTATTTTACAACATGGTTCCATGCCCTTAGAACCCGATCGGGCTTTGTTTACTCGGGTATTCGAGACTGAGGCCCCTGCTTCCGTGCAGCTACCGATAGGCGATCGGGGGGATGCCTTAATTGAAATTGTAGTGGAAGCTTTAACTGATGCAGCCAGTCATTGTTTCGGAGTCGAGTTCGTGAGACAATCCTTATCAGAGTCCGAGTGGCAGGCAATTAGGCAGGTGTCTCCTCAATTGCTTAAGTAGGGACGACCATATTAAGCTATCGGACAAGCGCTGTTAAATTTTAATGGATAGATCGAAATGCACCAACTATCTCCAGAGAAAGATCAGTATTTTTCCCCTCTGTCACGAGGACAGCAAGCCTTATGGTTCATCTACCAGAAGGATCCAGAAAGCGTAGCTTACAACATATTTATAACCACTCGTCTGGCTGGAGAGTTAAACCTAGAGGCTTGGCGAAGGGCCTGGCAGAAGCTGGTCGGACGACATTCGATCCTGCGAACTACCTATAGGACTCGGGACGGCAAACCCGTTGCAGTAGTTAGTCAAGACTGCAACGTCAAGATTGAGGTAACAGACGCTTCTAGGTGGGGGTCCGACGAATTAAAGGCCAAAATTATGGCAGCAGTAGAGCGTCCCTTCAATTTAGAAACGGGTCCGATAATGCGCTTGGATCTGTTTACCCGATCGCCCCAGGAGTACGTCCAATTGATAACCATGCACCACATTGCAGGCGATCGCTGGTCGTTTGACTTGCTCCTCAAAGAGTTCCAAGTGTTATACGCGGCTGAGGTCAAGAACCTCCCAGAAGCAGAAATTACTAACTTGCTTGCCGATTCTCCCTGGCAATACGCCGACTATGTATCCTGGCAGTCCGAGATGTTGGCATCTGCCCGAGGAGAACAGCTATTTCGCTACTGGCAGAAACAACTCAGTGACTGCTTGCCGATTTTGAACCTGCCAACAGATAAAGCCCGACCCAGGGTTTTAAGCGGTCAGAATCAATTCCATATTGTCGAGCTCGACCAAGGACTGATTGAGAAACTGCGACAACTGGCTTTTGCCCAGGGAGTAAGTCTTTACCGGACTCTGCTGGCTGCCTTCTTTGTCCTGCTAAATCGCTTATCGGGTCAAGAAGACATCCTGCTAGGAAGCGCAATGGCAGCTAGGTGGAGCGCTGAGGAGTTTAAAAGCATTGTCGGTTACTTTAGCAACGAAGTAGTATTGCGGGCAACTCTTACGGAGAACCCCACCTTCACAAAATTTCTCGCCTGCATCCACCGCACGGTAACAGAGGCTCAAGCTCATCAAGATTATCCGTTTGATTTATTAGTAGAACGGCTTAACCCTCGCCGAGATGCGAGCCGAAACCCTCTAACTCAAGTCGATTTCACTTGGCGCAAGCATCGCTGGCATCAGTCGAGAAAACTGGAGAAAGGGCTGTCGATGGAGCCATACTTAGCGGGACGCCAACGGGAAACTCAATTCGATCTGGCTTTGGGAATTGAGGAAATTGGCAAATCTCTTTATGGGATCTGGGAATATAGTGCTGACCTCTTTGATGCAGATACCATTTGCCTCTGGGCGAGACATTTTATTTGCTTGCTAGAGTCTATTGTCGCCAATCCAGAACAGCGCGTTGCCTTTTTACCCCTGCTGAGGTCAGAGGAACGAGATCGATTGTTGGTGCAATGGAACTCTAATGTTGCAGAGTATCCCCAAGATAAGTACATTCATCAGTTATTTGAAGAGCAGGTAGAGCGGACGCCAGATTCGGTGGCTGTAGTTTTTGAGAAGCAAGAAGTTACATATCGAGAATTGAACCAACGCGCGAATCAATTGGCTCGCTATTTACAATCTCTCGGAGTCGGTCTGGAGGTACTGGTGGGGATTTGCATAGAGCGCTCGGTCGAAATGGTGGTGGGATTGTTGGGCATTCTCAAGGCTGGCGGGGCGTATTTGCCCTTAGACCCGAGCTATCCGCGCGATCGCCTGGCTTATTTGTTAGAAGATTCGGGAGTAACTTTGCTGTTAGCTTCCGAAAAGTCAGTGGCTCGATTCCGAGAAAGCAAAAGCAAAGAACAGGTTGTTTTCTTGGATAAAGATTGGCAGGTCATTTCTCAGTATAGTGCGGAAAATATTGCTCTTGCTGCCAAACCAGATTCTTTGGCTTATGTCATCTACACTTCAGGTTCTACCGGAAAGCCAAAAGGGGTGGAAATCGAGCATAAAAGTCTGATAAATGCTTATCGAGGATGGGAGCAAGCCTACGAGCTACCTTCACAGAGCAGCCATCTGCAAATGGCGAGTTTCTCCTTTGATGTCTTTACGGGAGATTGGGTTCGCGCCCTTTGCTCGGGAGCTAAATTAGTTCTATGTCCGAGGGAGTTTTTGTTAGAACCAGAAAAGCTGTATCAATTGATGCTCCAAGAGCAAGTCGATTGCGCTGAATTTGTGCCTGCGGTGATGAGGAACTTAATCGAGTATTTGGAGAACACCGAGCAAAACCTAGATTTCATGAGGGTATTGGCGATCGGTTCTGATAGCTGGTCCGTGCAAGAATACGAACGATTTCGGCAATTCTGCGGTTCGGGAACTCGGTTAGTGAATTCTTATGGAGTCAGCGAAGCAACCATTGACAGTTGCTATTTTGAAAACGCCAATATCCAGCGACCCCTTGAGTCTCCAGTTCCTATCGGTAAACCCTTTGCCAACGCTCTTCTCTATATTCTCGACGCTCATCTCCAACCGGTTCCCATCGGCGTACCAGGAGAACTGCATATCGGTGGCATCGGTTTAGCCCGAGGCTATCTCAACCGTCCGGAGTTAACTGCAAAAAAGTTTATTGCTAATCCTTTTAGCCCAGAAGAGGGAGCGCGTCTGTACAAAACCGGAGATAAGGCACGCTATCTCCCGGACGGCAACATTGAACTTCTCGGTCGCATCGACAACCAGGTAAAAATTCGAGGCTTCCGAATCGAACCAGGAGAAATCGAGGCGCTGCTGGCGAAGCGCCCGGAGGTTCGGCAAACTACAGTCATAGTTCGTGAAGACCAACCGAACAACAAGCGCCTTGTGGCTTATGTAGTTCCCAATCGATTTCTTGAAGAACCAGATGAGCCAATTCACGAGCAAGAGTCGTCCGACGCAAAAGCCAAAGAGGAATTGCAACAAGAGCAGGTATCTCAGTGGGAAGAAGTCTTTAACGACATCTATCGGAATTATTCCCCAAACCAGGAACTCGAATTTTACATCGAAGGCTGGGAGAGCAGCTATACTTATGCGCCGATGCTAGGGTCGGAAGTACGGGAGTGGATGGAGCAGACCGTTGCCAGAATTCTGTCCCTGCGCCCTTCTCGCGTCTTGGAAATGGGGTGTGGCAGTGGTCTGATGACATTCCGAATCGCCCCCCATTGCACCCAGTACCGCGCTACGGATCTTTCGGCTAAATCTCTGGCAATTCTCCAGCAGCAATTAGACCGGGCGGGGCGCGAGCTGCCCGTAACCCTCGAACAAAGGGGAGCCGATGACTTTGAGGGAATAGAATCTGATAGCTTCGATGCGGCGATCGTGGTCTCGGTGGTTCAATATTTCCCCAGTATCGATTATTTAGTCAGGGTTTTGGAAGGAGCGGTGCGGACGGTAAAGCCGGGGGGATTTATTTTCTTGAGCGACCTGCGCAGCCTGCCCCTTTTGGAAGCTTTCCATACATCGGTGCGACTGTATCAAGCTTCTCCCAATGCCTCCCTGAAACGGTTACGGCAAAATGTGAAAGAGCGGGTGCGAGATGAAAAGCAGCTCGTTATCGATCCGGCATTTTTTACCGCCCTGCAAGAGCATTTACCGCAGATTAGCCATGTAGAAATTATCCTCGAACGCGGTCGCTACCACAACGAGCTGACTAAGTTTCGATATGACGTTATTCTGCATATCGATCGCGACATCCCTCCCACCAAGCAGATAGAATGGATCGACTGGGAGCAAGAGAAATTGAGCGTAGCCTCGGTTCGACAGTTATTAGTGGAAAAAGAACCCGAGCTTCTGGGCATTGCCCGCGTGCCGAATGCTCGAATTATGGTGGACGTGCGAGCGGTGGAATTGCTGGCTGCTTTCCAGGAAAACGAACTGCAAACAGCGGAGGATCTGCGAGGGGCTCTACGGGATGCCGGTGAAAGTGGAGTCGATCCCGAAGAGTTTTGGGCTTTGAGCGACGATTTGGCTTATGCGATCGATATTACTTGGTCTGACTCTAGGGGCGACGGTCGCTATGACGTACTATTCCAGCGGCAGAAGACTCCAGCAGATGGAGTCGCACCAATAGTTTTCCCTCCGCGCGATCGCCATCTATCTTCCCAGAAAAATTGGAGTGACTTTGCCAATAACCCCTTGTATGGGAAGCAAGTTCGGGAACTAACACCAAAACTGCGTGCTTTTCTCAAGGAAAAGCTGCCCGAGTATATGGTGCCCTCTGCCTTTGTGATGCTAGATTCCCTGCCCCTGACTCCCAACGGCAAAGTTGACCGCCGAGCCCTGCCAGCACCGGACGTAACTAGCACCGGTAGCGATGCTACTTTTATTGCACCTCGCGATACCCTAGAATTGCAACTAGCACAAATCTGGTCCGATGTTTTGGAAGTTTCTCCCGTAGGAGTCCGAGATAACTTCTTTGACATCGGCGGTCATTCCTTGTTAGCGATCGGCTTAATTGCTCGGGTGCAACGGCAGTTCGGCAAAAATCTGTCTTTGGCGACACTCTTGCAAAGTCCGACCATCGAACAGCTCGCTACTTCTGTTCGCTCCGGCGATGATTCTCCGTCAATGTCACCCCTAGTGGCACTTCAGCCCGATGGAGACTTACCACCTCTGTTCTTAATCCCTCCCAGCAGCGGCACGGTCTTATTTTATCTGGATTTAGCGCGCAATCTGGGAACAGATCAACCCATTTACGGCTTGCAAGCACCCGGTCTCAATGGGGAATGCTCGCCTTTTAATACTCTCAAGGAACTCGCCACTCACCACCTAAAAGCAATTAAAACCATTCAACCTCATGGTCCTTACTATTTGGTTGGTTTTTGCGTCGGCGGTCACTTAGCCTTAGAAATGGCACAACAGTTACGCCAACAAGGGGATACCCTAGCATTGCTAGCATTAATAGAAGCCTCTGCTCCAGAACACCACAGGCTTCTAGTTGACATTACGCCTGGAAGGAACTTAGGCCAGGATATTTATTATCCGAGAGTATTTGCTGAAGAAATGAGCGCACCCCGGGGAAAAGAAGTTCCGGTATCTTTCGAGGAACTGCAACAACTGATGCCGTCCCAGCGATTGGGATATGTTCTAGAACGAGCGAAGATGTTCGATCTCCTGCCAGAGGAAGTAAGAGTGGAGGATTTGGAAAATTTGTTTGAGGTTTTTCAAGCCACAGCTATTGCGGCTTATAACTATGAAGCGCGACCTTATCAGGGGAATATCGATCTGTTCAATGCCAGCCACCAGCCGATAGACATAGCTGGCGATCGCACTTTAGGTTGGGGATATTTAGTCGCTGGAGAAATTGAAATTCACGAGATTTCGGGGGACCATTTCTCTATTATCCGGGAACCTCAAGTGCGGGTTTTAGCAGAACGGCTGAAGCAGGCCCGCGATCGGGCCCTCCGGCTCGTCAATTAATATTCGACCTATGGGCAACATCTAGTTTTGCCTAGTTTATTCCTACCGCCTGTGCGAGACATTAATCGATCGCATCAAATTCGGGGGGCGATCGACTCATTTTTGTCCCCAAGTTAATTGATTCTCCCCCCGTTCGGTTTTGACTTGTTGTATTGTATAATACCTAGGGGAGTAAGAGATTTATGCATCCCCTACTCCCCTATTCTTGAACCATCCTCTTGTGGCGACCTCCCGAAAGCCGATCGCCTAGGATCGAGTGATCTAAATTTTAGAGCATGCCAGCGCTGCTCAGGCCCAATATAGCACCGGCTCCTAGGATGTGACCCAAGCTGGTGGTGGCCAGCATCTCAGCCAAGCCCATACCCCCGAAAAAGGGTGATGCTGGCAATCCTGGACCCACACCCTTCTGTTGGATGAAGAGCTTGCCCAGGGCGATCGCCACTATATTGCAGATAACCATCGTCACGCCTACACTCACAGACCACTCTGTACTCATACCTATTCTCCTGCCTCGATTTATTTTTACAAGCTTTAATAATTGTAAATTACTTTTTGACAAAGGCATCATTTCGTTTCATAAATTAACATAACTTAACATTCAACGGCCCAGCCAGAAGCCAAAATGGGTAGTAGTTGTCACTGGTTAGTTGTCAGGATATCTGATATCCGATTGCTGGTGGGCCTGGTACGCGATCGCTATTCATAAGCGGTTATGATATTATTAATAAATAATTAACAATTCACAATTAACAATTCACAATTAACAATTCACAAGATATGCGAGTCAAGATTTGCGGGATTACAATAGCAGAACAAGGGATGGCGATCGCCCAGTTAGGAGCAACAGCACTAGGGTTTATCTGCGTGCGGGAGTCGTCTCGTTACATAACGCCTGAAAATATCCGGATAGTGGTAGAGCAGTTGCCAGGAGAGATCGATCGCATCGGCGTGTTTGCCAACGCCCCCTTAGAAGAAATCTGTCAAGCGGTGGCAACTGCTCAATTGAGTGGCGTTCAGCTGCATGGCAGCGAGTCACTGGAAGATTGCATCCAGCTGCGTCGGGCCCTGCCGACAATAGAAATTATTAAAGCCCTGAGAGTAAAGAAGCAAGAAGCCTTAAATCAGGCAGATATGTACATTGACTGTGTAGATGCTATATTGCTAGACGCCTACCATCCAGAAAAGCTGGGAGGTACTGGCAAAACCCTCGACTGGTCTGGCTTAAAGCAATTTCATCCCCGGTGCCCCTGGTTTCTTGCCGGTGGCTTAACACCAGACAATGTCCGATCGGCCCTGGATATAGTTCACCCCGATGGTATCGATCTATCCAGCGGTGTGGAGCGTCAACCTGGAGATAAGGATCTGGCGAAAATTGCCCGCCTATTTGAGAAACTGCGGCTCTAGTTCCGTTTACTGTTCTTGGGAGCCTCAGTTCTTGGGAGCCTCAAATTTATAGCCAACTCCCCGTACTGTATGAATCAGTGTTAGTTGATTGTCAGTTTCCAGCTTTCTGCGAATTTGACCGATATGTACGTCCACAACTCGCAGATCCCCTTCATATTCGTACTCCCATACTTGTTTAATCAGTTCAGCACGACGCCAAGCTCGACCGGGATGGCTAGCTAAAAAGTACAGCAGGTCGAATTCCAGAGCAGTCAAAGAAACTGGCTGATTATCCAGATTAACTTCCCGACTGAGGGGGTCGATGGCTAGCCGGTCAAAAATTAAGGGTTCCTGCGGAGGGGGCGTTACCGTTCGCTGGCGCTTCAAAATCGCCTCCACTCGGTATTTCAGTTCTTCGAGATTAAAGGGTTTGGTGAGGTAGTCATCGGCCCCCTTGGAAAACCCGGTGATTTTATCGGTGGGATCGGCCCGGGAGGTGAGCATGAGCACAAATACATCGGTGCGACTCTGCATTTCCTGACAGAGGTTATAACCAAGAGCATCCGGTAGGTTCACATCCAGAATCACCAAGTCTGGCTGAAATTGCTCAAACAGCCTCATGCCTGTCTTACCGTCGGCGGCAGACTGCATTTGATAATTTTGTTTGGCCAAAAAGCGATGGATCAGATTGCGAATGGCAGGATCGTCGTCAACTACGAGAATTTTGACTGGAAGCATATCGATAACCTGAAGAGGGTTAACTAGATGTTAATAGCACAGGGGTGATGGTTGTCAGTTGTCAGTAGTCAGTAGTCAGTAGTCAGTAGTCAGTAGTCAGTAGTCAGTAGTCAGTTGTTGGTTGTCAGTTGTCAGTAGTCAGTAGTCAGTTGTTGGTTGTCAGTTGTCAGTTGTTGGTTGTCAGTTGTTGGTTGTCACTGGTCAATTGTCAGGCGGTCACGGCAAGGCCGAGGTCGCCGAGCATCGGTGGAGTTGTGCAACGCCTAAAAAACAAATGCACGCAACCTCCTCACCGCCAGATGGCCACCGACCGAGTCGCAAAGAATGACATTTGCTTCTTGACAAGAGCTACCTGCGATAATTATCATTCGTCAATGCCTGAGTGCCAACTATTGGCATGTTGCTGTTGACCACTACGATCCTTTTTGCTATACTGATAGTAGTGAGCCCTTTTGCAAGTGAATATACTGATTGAGCCGTGACCGATCAAAGTCCTTACGAACAGCTAGGCGTCTCGCCTGATGCCTCCTTCGAGGAAATCCAATCAGCCCGTAAGCGCCTCACAGATAAATATAGTGGCGATCGCCTCTCTGTGGAAACCATCGAAGCTGCCTATGATGCAGTGCTGATGGAGCGGTTGCGGCTACGCCAAGAAGGAAAAATTAAGGTGCCAGAGGGGATTAGATTTCCCGAAAAGTTAAAGAAGGCACCAACCTCTACCCCAAGTCCTACCAACAAGCCCCTCTGGCTGGAAAGGTTACTTGACACCCCTACTCAGGCAGATATTCTTTTGCCAATGGGTGTCTTCCTGGTGCTAATTGTCTTTAGCGCCTCTACTGTGGATCCGGACCAAACTGTCTGGTTGCAGCTGGCTTTGGCCGTTGGGTTCTCAGCTACTGTCTATTTTCTCAATCGCAAAGAAGGCAAGTTTGGACGCTCTGTGTTGCTAACTCTGGGCGGTCTGTTTGTAGGCTTGATCCTCGGAGGAATACTATACAGGGGACTGGAAAGTTTGGCAATGGTCGATCGAGGATTTAGCAATCAGTTTGCAGCCAGTGTGACTTTTTTCATCCTGTGGCTAGTTAGCAGTTTCCTGCGCTAATGGCTAATGGCTAATGGCTAATGGCTGATGGCTAATGGCTAATGGCTAATGGCTAATGGCTAATGGCCCACATCTGCCCTAGGACTAACAATTAGCCATTAACAATTAGCAAGAAGCGTTATTAATTACCAATTGGCTCGAAGTGAACGATCGCGCGATCGCCTAATCACAGATTGCGCTATTTTTTGGCTATGGGCATGGCCACAGCTTTGTCAACTTTTTTGCCATTATATCCAGAAGCTAGGTACTGCTCCAGATGACGATAGATAACTACAGGTTTAGTAACTTGTAAAGTAAAAAACTCCACAGCAACTTTGCCATCGGGCCAAACCCGAACTTTGGGACAGAGGTCTTTGGGTGCTGTTGATGTTTTCCACTGCCATTTAACTTGGGCGGGCAGTTCGTTAATTATCCGGTGATTGCTCCATTGGCAATGTTTGCCCAAACATCCAAATTCCTCTAGTTCTCGGCGCAGCAGAGAGGCGATCAGAAAAGACAATGGGGATCGATCGCCCTCCAATGCTTCCATAAAATCCGGTAATGCCCCAGCTGGATGAGGCGGATTTAAATCATCGCCACTATCTACCAGAGCATTTTCTAGCTCTGCCGTTGTACTCAGGGCCTCTGGCACTGCCCAGGTAACGCCAACACCATTATCCTGCTGGCGATACAGATAACTTACCAACCTCCATCCCGATTTCAGTTTTAACCCTGGCAACTTGCTAAACACCGAGCCAGGATTAACGGTACTTATAAACCAACTCCTGACTATGTTAGATTCTGGAATCTGGGCGTCTAGATCGCTGGAAAAGTTAAACAAATCCCCCAGTTGATCCAAAGATTCTGGTTCGGGTAGAGCGTCTAGTTCCTCCAAGGAAATCCACTCTTTGGGATGGTTTTCTGAGTCCGGCACCGCCAGCATAGTTTTGATATACTGTCTGATTTTTTTGACCGTTGCCAGGGGAAATGTTTGAATAGACATAGTTTTCGTCTAGCTGAGTCCCAGGCGCAGCCGTGGGGCGAGCTGCTGGGGTATTTCCTGCAAGACTTCAATAGCATTACTAATAATCCATCTCTCCTTCGTACTCTGATTTCTTAGCTTTTTTCGGGATGTTTACGCGCGGGGGTTTGTATGCTTCGGGCTCATCATCAGCCCAGGCATCTTTGGACATGTCGTCGTAATCATCGGAGTAGTATTCGTGAGACTTTGGTTCGGCATAGGTTTTCTGGCCGTATTGTTCGTCAGACCTTGTCTCACCCCAGTTATCTTGTTCCAGTTCGGAGTATACCGGTTCTGGCTCCAACTTGCGCATCGGTTCCGGTTCCGGTTCTTGCCAATTATCCTCATTCCAGGTCTCTTCAACTACCGGTTCAGCTTCGCGGATTGGTTTGGCAGTTCTGACGGGAGTTCCCGGACCCAGCTGTTTGTCTGTCTGAATCGTGGGGATCATGTAGGCTTCTTCTGCTTCTCGTTCCCAGGGAGCTTGGCCAATTCCCAGGCGATCGAGCCATCCTATACTCAGCTGAATCAACTGTTCTTCAGCACCTTCAAACACGATCAGACGGTTTGGGCCACTGCTGACGATTTGGTCGATCGGCAATTCATAGGTACTGACAATCTGATCGGGAATCTGGGGGATCCCTAATGAGGCAACGATCAAAGCGCAAACCTTATAGTCATTGTTGTCAAATTTGAAGCCCCTTACCCTACCTAGCATCTCGCCTGCTTCCGTGATCACTTCGCTGTTAATCAGGCTACTGTATGCTTCGACATCAATATCTTCAATGACGTTTTCATCGTCAACTAGAATTACGTCGCCAATCTGACGAATGCTGCTCAAATACATATACCGTGGTATCGAGGATACCAATCCTGTTAGCAAGTTCTCTCGCAAACTAACTGCTACAACCTCTTGGCGATCGATATCTACCCACAGTTGACTCACCACCCCTAGGCGCTTGCCAGTATCGCGGGTGATCACTTGGGTTCCCAGAAAGTCTGAGCGTTGGATGATTTGTTCGGGTATCATTATATGGGCAGAGTCCTGTTGCTCTTATCAAATCCACTTCTACTGATAATACTATTAGCTAATCGATACTCTAGGTCGGTTGGGGCGGTATTTTGATCCCCAGCACTTGGGTATGGGCTCCTCGGGCTTGGGTAACGCCAATGGTACGTTCTGAAGATTCAATCATGGGCCGTCGCAGACTCACTACTATAAACTGTGCTTGCATAGCTTGTTGTTTGATCATTTTAGCTAACTTTTCGACGTTGGCTCCATCCAGGAACATATCCACTTCATCAAAGGCGTAGAAGGGCGAGGGGCGATACCGTTGCAGAGCAAAGATAAAACTTAGAGCTGTCAAGGATTTTTCGCCGCCGGACATGGATGCTAACCGCTGCACTGGCTTTCCTTTCGGATGGGCTACCAGGTTGAGTCCGCCGCTGGTGGGGTCTTGAGGAGTCTCTAGCTGCAAGTAGCCGTCACCATCGGAAAGTTCGGCAAAAATGGTCTGGAAGTTTTCGTTCACTGCGTCGAAGGCCCCTTTGAATGCTTTCCGCCGCAGGGTGGTGAAGTTCTCGATCCGCAGTAGCAGTTCCGTCCGCTCTTTCTCTAGTATGGTTAGTTTCTCTGTAAGTTCCCCCAGGCGTGTTTGAGTCTGTTCGTATTCTTCGATCGCTAGCATGTTGACTGGTTCGAGTGCTTGCAGGCGCTTAGAGAGGCTGCGCAGTTCTTTTTGCAACTGCGATATGCTGATATCTTCTGGTACTGTCGGTAATGGATCGGGCAGTTCACTCTTCACGTTTTCCAGCTGAGTTGACAATGTCTCCCGTTCCTGGCGACTCTTTTGCTGCGCTTCCATCAGCTTGCTGAGCTGGAATTGCAGTTGTTGTTGCTGCAGGTGCAATTCCCGCAGTTTAACTTCCACCCGATCGCGTTCCTGTTTGACTGTTGTTATGTGAGCGGAAATTTCCGAGAACTGTCTTTGGGTTTCGACTATCTTACAGCTGACTGCCGAGAGCTGAGAGTCTCTAGCTTCCGACTCTTGAGCTAGGGACTCGATTCCTTGGGTTAATTCTACTATACGCTGTTCCAATTGCTGGATTTTTGTACTGGTGCGATCGCGCTGATTTGAAAGATCCTGCAATCGCTGCTGGGACTCTCCCAGCGCCTGTTGGCGTTCTGACAGCTGGGATTCTTTTTCTCTGATGGTCGCCTGTAGCTGTTGCCACTCACTTGTCGTTTCATCTTTCTCCAGTTCTGCCAGGGCTTGTCGATATTCCACCAGCTTAGCCTCCAACCCTGGTAACTGATCGTGCAGCACCTGCAAGCGTTCGCTGGTAGTGGTTGCTTCGGTCTGATTTTTTGTCAACTGCCGGTTTGCTTGCTCCTTTTGCTCTGATATTGTTTTAATCTCTTTTTGCAGCTGTTCTAAGTGTAGCTGATTTTCCCTGCGATTGCCCTTTGCTTCCACTAACTGGACCGACTGCTGTTCTTTGGCCCGTTCCAGACGCTGTATTTCTGCTTCACAACTCCTCAAAATGAGGGCGATCTCCTGCAAACGTTCTCTCAGGGCCAGGACTTCCGCTGATTCTGTGGCTTCTTGGGTGCCAAAATGCAGCCCCGAACGTTGGTTGCTACTGCCACCGGTCATCGCCCCAGAAGCCTCCAGCAGTTCTCCCGACAGGGTCACGATGCGGCCCCTTCCCATCTGCTGACGGGCTGTTTCTAGGTCAGTAAAGACTGCGCTATTCCCGAAGACATAGGCAAATATATTCCGATAGCGAGGGTCGCATTCGATCAGGTTAATGGCGTAGTCAATAAATCCTTTTGCCCAGCGCATCTGCATGGGGAAGGAAAACCTCGGTGGCCTAATTTTGTTTAATGGTAAGAAAGTGGCGCGACCGGCACGTTCCTGTTTCAGCAGCGCGATCGATGCTGCGGCCACGCCATCATCTTCGACTACCAAATTCCCCATGCGCCCCCCTGCCGCTATTTCCAATGCTAACTGATAGCGCGGTTCGACGATTCCCAGCTGGGCCACTAATCCACAAACTCCTGGTATGCTTCTTTTCAAGATCAGTTTGCTAGCATAGGTACCCTGGACTTCTTGCTGGGCTTGGGCTTGTGCTTCTAGCTTATCTAGTTGTCGCTGCTTGTCTCGCTGCTCAGAGAGCAGCCGTTTTTGCGTTTGCAGCTGGGTTTGCAGTCCTGATTCTACAGCTGCTACCGAGTCGGCCATCCCTTGGATTTCTCTCTGGCAGCCGGTTATTTTCCCCTGTAATTCTTCTTTGAGTACACCGAAGCTAGTAATTTTTGGATCTAGGGTCTCGATCAGCTGTTGTTGTTCCTCTATCGCCCGGGTGAGCTGGTGCTGGCGTTCTCCTAACTGGGCCAGTTCGGCCCGTTGGGGGTCTAGGGTTTCCAGGATGCTCTCTATCTGCCGGTTCAACTCCGCTTGTTTCTGTACCCATTCTTGGGCGGCGCTGGCGATCGCACTTGTGGCTTCTCGACATTGCTCCAAGTCTGCTTGGGCCGCAGTCACTTCCCCTTCTCTTGACTGGCGGTGCAATGTCTCTTGCTGGTATTCTGCTTCTAAAGTCTCTATAGCTTGTCTGGCTGTCTGAATTTCTTGGGAGCTGCTAGCTGTCGTTGCTTTCATGTTTTCAGACTTGCTTCTGGCTTCCCGTTGCCGCTGTTCCATCTGCCGCTGTTCTGCTTGCTGGGTCGCTAGGGTTGATTGTAAGGCCAGCATTTCTTCTTCTCCCAAGGCTTTTACCCTGGTGTTGAGGCTGTCGAGTTCGGAAGTTACTTGACTTATTTGAGTTGTACCGATCCTATCTTCTTCTTTGAGCCGCTCCTGGGTGCGATCGCCCGCTTCTATCTGCTCTCCCAACTGCCAGACTTGCTGCTTGAGCGATCGCCATTTGAGCACCACTTCCCACTGTTGTTGCTGCTGTAGTCGAGCCCGCAACTGCTGGTATTGTTCGGCCTTGGTCCGGTCAGCCGCCAGGCGATCGCGCTGGCCCATCAGTTCCTTTTCAATAATCCGAGAATTTTGTTCGCGTTCCTTGACAGCATCTAACTTTTCTTTGGCCTGGTCAATTTTGCGATCGAACTCGGCTACGCCAGCCAATTCATCAATAATCTCCCGCCTGGCCCTGGAGTTCATCGAGATAATGCTAGTAACATCCCCTTGTAGCACCACGTTATAGCCTTCTGGATAAATCCGCAGGCGGTTGAGTTCTGCATGCAGTTCCGTGAGGGTGGCCGTTTCACCGTTGATGTAGTATGTCGAGGTGTAGCCCTTACGGGTGACTCTGATTCTGCGGCTAACAGTCCAGTCGGTCGATTCGCTTACGCTATCTAACCCCAAGTCAAAGGTGACCGTAACGCTAGCTTCTTTGGTTTTGCGGTCCTTTTGCTTGTGATTTATCAGATCGGGTAGGCGTTCTGCCCGCATGCCCTTAGAACTGGACAACCCCAGGCAAAACAGCAGGGCGTCCAAGATATTTGATTTGCCCGAACCGTTTGGTCCAGAAACCACGGTAAACCCCGGCAGCAACGGAATTGCCGTTGTGCCGCCGAAGGACTTGAAGTTGGTCAGTTCCAGGCGCTTGATATGCACCATAGACGCCTCGACTTTTGTCAGTGGTCGGTAGGGTGGGCACCGCCCACCATTGGCGGGTGCGGGCTTGCTAATTGCTAATTGCTAATTGCTAATTGCTAATTGCTAATTGCTAATTGCTAATTGCTAATTGCTAATTGCCAAGAGGTAATTAATCTATTAATGACTATAAATGAATATCTAGATTAACCATTGACAATTAGCCATTAGCAGCCCCGTACATCGGTTTAATTGTGCAACCCCGAATTTGTCAGAGTCGGTAGTAGCAACTGGTGATGAGCGATCGCCACAGTATTATTATTATTCATGCTCCCATACGAGAACCACGCCTGTAGTCATGCTTGTTACGGAAATTTTTTGGGTACAGGCGGGGGTGTGGTCCCCACTGCTGGTTACTGGGGTGTTGTCATGCATTTGTTGGTACACCGGAGTTCTCGCGGGGTGCGGGCGAAGCATTCTGAGAGAACAGCTGTCATCTATGGTCATAATTTGTCGCCAGAATGCTAGCTGCTGCGCAGCCCCTGCGAAGCCGCGCCCCTACAGGGTCTCCTACAGCTGGTATATCCCAGAAACGATCGACGGGTTTTGACCACACCCGGTTACTGGATCGGGGGTGGGCGGTGCCCACCCTACTGATTTTAGCCCTGGCGCTTATCCCGTTCCCGGCGTCGGCGATCGCGCCAATCTGCCAGGGTAAGATAGACAATGCCTCCAGTGACAATCACCAGCAGCCCGAAGCCAAACAAAACTCCGACGTTAAACAGAACAGTAGATTCCATTGCCGACCAAATAGCACGTCAATCAGAAGCCGTTGCGACCCCACACGACCATAGAGATCGAGAAGGTGAAGCAAACTAGCAGCGAAACCCAACCTAAGGAAAGAATGTCCATAATTACTCTGTGATGGTAGCTCCAAAGACGATCATATTCCAAATTGTACTTGCTGGGCAGCATTATGGGGCGGTTTGACCACCGGCATCTGGCCTGATTATACCACTTACCGGGTAATTGTCAAGATTTGTGTTCGGTTACGGGCTGGGCTGAGGAGCCCCTGATATGATAAAGTTCTGTGGGTACGTGGCGTTGCACCTGTTGCTACCGTCACATAGTCGTGAGTCCCACGCTTAAAGGAGAAATAAGGAGAAATAATGACCCGCGCCATAATGGAAACCGAAAAGGGCACGATCAATCTGGAATTGTTCGCTCAAGATGCACCCAATACTGTCCAGAATTTTGTTGACTTGACAAATAAAGGCTTTTATGATGGTCTCACTTTCCATCGCGTCATCCCTGACTTTGTGATTCAAGGGGGCTGTCCTAAGGGAAATGGTACGGGAGGTCCGGGATACACCATCAAATGTGAGATTAACGAGAATAAGCATTTAGCTGGCAGTTTGTCAATGGCTCATGCGGGTCGCGATACGGGTGGCAGTCAGTTCTTTATTTGCCATTCTCCTCAGTCTCATTTGGATGGAAAACATACGGTTTTTGGCAAAACTGAGGATATGGATGTAGTTAATGCTATCCGCCAAGGTGACAAGATTGTTTCTGTCAAAATTGAGGAATAGCAGGGATAGTCATCAAGAAAGCAACCCGAACAGGGTAGGGCGCAGATGAACTAGCGGCACCTATTTCCCAGGCAGAGTTTGGGAAATAGGTGATGAATAAGCTGTTGTGCTAAAAATTGCACCCAGATGTAATATTGTCATCCAGACTGAAACCATTTGGTAGCTGGAGATCGGAGGCTTGGAAAATAACGTAGTTTGTTGAAGTGGGAACGTAAAATGGCGATCGCCTCTTTCTGGAAAAATTTTTCAGCAATTTGAGAAAAATTCCCAAAACTTTACATAATTCAGGTTACCAATGTCCGGCGATAATTGTCAAGTTTTCCCGACCTTAGCCATTCCTCATAATTATATATATGCGAGATCGAGTCTTTTTATGGCAAGGATCTCAATTTTGTCAAAGATAAAATTTTATCGGTAGCATCTCAGAAAAGCTTGCTTGAAAAATTGAACATGGAAAATTGAACATTGAGCAAGAGTTAATTAGCGAACAAGATTATAATAATTTTGAATTTATAATTGTGAATTATGGTATTATAGGTACAAAAGCCCACCCACGAACTCTATCTTTCGGGAGATGCGATCGCTGCAAATGCTAGATGCTATAGTCTCAAAAGCATAATTTTCGCGATCTGCTTGACAGAATCAAGGTTAGGAGTGTATAATGTTGTAAGTAGATAGCAGTAAGGATAAAAAGATGGAACAAGAAGAAAACTATCAAGGCAGTATATTAGTCATAGACGACCTGCCAGAAAATTTGCGGCTGTTAGTTAATATCTTGAGGGATAGAGGTTATAAAGTCCGGGCAAATCCCAATCCTACGTTGGCCCTTAAAGGAATTCACAATTCGATTCCGGACTTGATTTTACTGGACATTATGATGCCGGAGATCGACGGATATCAAGTCTGCGAGCAGTTGAAGGCAGATGAACGAACTAGGGATATCCCGGTGATCTTTCTCAGTGCGCTGAATGAGGTACTAGATAAGGTGAAAGCTTTTTCGATCGGCGGCATAGATTACATTACGAAACCATTTCAAGAAG
This sequence comes from Hormoscilla sp., assembly GCA_051439505.1. GTDB lineage: Bacteria > Cyanobacteriota > Cyanobacteriia > Cyanobacteriales > Desertifilaceae > Hormoscilla. The sequence goes on from JBFRWI010000132.1 coordinate 22,099, forward strand.
AAGAAGTGTTGATCCGGGTAAAAACCCATTTGGAGAATAGTTTTTTGCAAAAAAGAATCGCAGCCAAAAATCAAGAATTAACGAAAGCATTGCAATATCTGCAAAATACCCAAGCACAGTTGATTCACACGGAAAAAATGTCGAGCTTGGGGAAAATGGTGGCTGGAGTGGCTCACGAAATTAATAACCCGGTAAATTTTATCTATGGGAATATAAATTATGTAGGTGATTATGTACGAGACTTGTACGAATTGATTGAGGCATATCAGCAGGCATGCCCTAATCCAGATGAAAAAGTTGAAGAAATAACTGAAAGAATAGATCTGGAATTTTTGACAGAAGACTTGCATAAAATGCTGTATTCTATGCAGACAGGGGCCGAGCGCATTCGGGAAATTGTCCTCGGTTTGCGTAATTTCTCCCGCCTGGGGGAATCTCAAATGAAGGCTGTAGATATTCACGAGGGCATTGAATCGAGTTTAATGCTGTTGCAGCATAAACTCAGAAAAACAGAGGAAGAGGAAGAAGCAGACGGAGAAAAAGCCAAACGTGCGGCAATTGAGGTGATTAAAAACTATGGCGAGTTGCCCAAGGTTATATGTCATGCAGCGCAGCTGAATCAGGTGTTTATGAATATTATTACCAATGCTATTGATGCTTTAGAGCCCATCAGGTACAATGCGCAAGAGTCAAAGGCCGCGATCGCAATTAGCACGGCAGTAGAAAACTCAAAAAATATTGTCATCAAAATTGCCGATAACGGTCCCGGCATGGCGGAGTCCGTGATGCAGAAGATATTTGACCCCTTCTTTACCACCAAACCGGTCGGGTTTGGGACTGGCTTGGGGCTGTCCATCAGCTATTCTATTATAGTAGAACTGCATCAGGGTCAGCTCAATTGTACGAGTAATCCGGGAGAGGGGACTGAGTTTACTATCTCTATTCCCCATGCAACAACCGTCAATTGAGGAAAATAAATAAAATGGAGCGAGAGGGCGATCGCCAGGCCGATATAGTAGTGATAGATGACTTGGCTGATAATTTACATCTGTTAGTTAAGATTTTGAAACCCCAAGGCTATAAAGTGAGACCGATCACCAGCATTAAAATCGCAATGACCTGCATTCACAATACCCTGCCGGATTTAATCTTGCTAGATATTATGATGCCGGAAATAAATGGCTATGAAGTCTGCGAGAGGTTGAAAGCAGATATCCGGACTAGAGACATTCCAGTAATTTTTATCAGCGCTATGAATGATGTGCTAGATAAGGTGAAAGCTTTTTCGGTGGGCGGGATAGACTACATCACTAAACCTTTTCAGAAAGAAGAAGTGTTAGTCAGAGTGAAAACCCACTTGGAAAAGAGTTTTCTCCAAAAAAGAATTACAGCTAAAAATGAGGAATTGACTAAGACAGTGCAACAGTTGCGAAATACCCAAGCACAACTGATCCACACGGAAAAAATGTCGAGTTTAGGTAAAATGGTAGCAGGGGTGGCTCATGAAATAAATAATCCAGTCAATTTTATCTATGGCAATATCAATTATGTGGGTGATTACGTGCAAGAGTTGCTGGAAGTGATTGAGGCATATCAGCAGTCATACCCCAATCCCACAGAGGAAGTTAAAGCAAAAATAGAAAGCAGCGACCTGGAATTTGTGACAGAAGACTTGCAAAATATGTTAGAGTCGATGCAGACAGGGGCCGATCGCATTCGGGAAATTGTCCTCGGTTTGCGGAATTTCTCCCACCTGGGAGAATCTCAAGTGAAGGCCGTAGATATTCACGAGGGCATTGAATCAACTTTAATGCTATTGCAGCATAGACTCAGAGAAGAAGAAAACCGTGCGGGCATTGAGGTGATGAAAAACTACGGCGAGTTGCCCAAGGTGACATGTCATGCAGCGCAGATGAATCAGGTATTTATGAATATTATTACCAATGCTATTGATGCTTTAAGTGAAATCAGGTATAATCAGAAAGAGTCAAAGGCCGCGATCGCAATTAGCACTGAGATAAGAGAGGATGAAAATCTAGTCATCCGGATAGCTGATAACGGTCCGGGGATGAGTGAGTCCGTGATGCCGAAGATATTTGACCCCTTCTTTAGCACCAAACCGGTAGGGTCGGGGACTGGCCTGGGGCTGTCCATTAGCTATTATATTATAGTAGAATTGCATCAAGGTCAGCTCAATTGCACGAGTAAACCGGGAGAGGATACTGAATTTACGATCTCTATTCCGATGAAACCACCGTCCAGTGAGGAGAAGAAATAAAATGGATCGAGAGGGCGATCGCAAAGCTAATATATTAGTAATAGATGACTTGCCAGAAAATTTGCGTCTGTTAGTTAATATGTTGACAGACAAAGGCTATAAGGTGAGAGCTACTCCTAGTGGCAAGCTAGCCATCAAGGGCATTCATAAGGCCCCACCGGATTTAATATTGCTGGATATTATGATGCCGGAAATGAATGGCTATGAAGTCTGCGAGCAATTGAAAGCAGATGAACAGACTAAAGACATTCCGGTGATTTTTCTCAGCGCCCTGAATGAAGTGCTAGATAAGGTGAAGGCTTTTTCTATGGGAGGAATAGACTACATCACGAAACCATTTCAGACGGAAGAAGTGTTGGCGCGGGTACATACTCATTTAGAAAAAAGTTTCCTGCAAAAAAGTCTGCAAGCAAAGAATGAGGAATTGGCGGCCACCCTGCAACAGTTGAAAGCTACCCAAGAAGAACTGATTCAATCGGAAAAAATGGCGGCCCTGGGACAACTGGTAGCAGGAGTGGCCCATGAAGTGAATACTCCCTTAGGGGCCATTCGTTCCTCGGTGGAGAATATCTCCTCCTTTTTAAGTGAAAACCTGGAACATCTGCCCTCATTCTTTCAAGGTCTCTCCCCAGAGGAACAGCATTACTTCTTTACCTTGCTGCAAAAGTCGATCGAGCAAGAAACTTCCCTCTCTAGCAAGGAAAAACGTCAATATAAACGCGGGTTAAAGCGACAAATGGAAGCAGCAGAGATTGATAATGCTGATAGTCTGGCTAGTACCCTGGTAAATATAGGCGTATATGATGACGTTCAACCCTTTTTGCCCTTGTTAAAAGACCCCGAAAGTGACAATATCCTCAAAACTGCCTATCAATTTGCTACGGTGCAGAAAAGCACCAGAACCATCGCTACAGCGACCGATCGGGCGGCGAAAGTGGTATATGCCCTGAAAACCTATGCCCGTTATGATAGTTCTGGACAAAAAGTACGTGCTAAGATCGGCGAGGGGATTGAAACCGTATTAACCCTTTATCACAACCAAATCAAGCAGGGTGTAGAGGTGGTCAGGAACTATGACGAATCTCTGCCAGCAATACTTTGCTATCCCGACGACCTGAATCAAGTTTGGACGAATCTGATCCATAATGCCTTGCAAGCGATGAACAATCGAGGTACGATCGCCATTGAGGTCGCCAGGCAAGATGACCGGGTGCGAATTGACCTGACCGATAGCGGTCCCGGTATTCCTCCGGAGATTCAGCCGAAAATATTCGATCCCTTCTTTACCACTAAACCCCCGGGAGAAGGAAGTGGCCTGGGATTGGACATCGTCAAGAAGATAGTTGTCAAGCATGAAGGTACAATAGAGGTCAACTCGGTGCCAGGGAAAACCACATTTACGGTATACCTGCCAATACGAGAATAAGGTAAACTGTCATTGAAGTCAAGATCGAGGAGGAACGGTGTCTAAGCCAGTCATTTTATGTGTGGATGATGAAGGTATCATCTTGCTGAGTATGGAGATGCAACTGCAAAAAGCATTTGCCGAAAAATATCTCTATGAAACTGCGGAAAGTGCCGATGAAGCGATCGAACTGATCGAGGAACTAGAAGCGGAAGGTGCTGACGTGCTCGTGATAGTTTCTGATTGGTTAATGCCGGGGATGAAAGGAGATGAATTGCTAATCAAGATTCATGAAAGAACGCCAAGAACGATTAAGATTATGTTAACGGGACAAGCGGATTCCGAAGCAATAGAACGGGCCAAAACTGAAGCTAATTTACACCGGTACTTGCAGAAGCCTTGGCATGCAGATGATTTAATTGAGGCGATCGAGTCAGGGTTGGCAAAATTGCAGCAGGAATAGAAGCTGAAAAAGCTACGATCTTGATGATGGACTGACGTAAGCAATTCAAAATTCAAAGTTCAAAATTCAAAATTGTGAATCTCTTTGAGTACAAGGCTTTCGGCGGAATGAAGCTAAGTGTGGTAAATTGGGGTATTGAGAAGAAAGAATGAAAAAATGGAAATGAACAATTAACAATGAACAGAAGAATCACAACAGCAATAATTGGCACGGCAGCAATGGCGGCGATCGTCCTGCCAGCGATCGCCTCAATTCCCGATGTGAACAGGACAATAAAAGAGATTACTGTCCGTATAGATGGAGACAGCAGAGGTGGTAGTGGTGTGATAGCTTACAAAAAGGGGAACACTTACTATGTGTTGACGAACTCTCATGTAGTAAACCTTCCGGAAAGCTATAGCATTGTCACGGAAAATGGCACCCGTTATCCTGTAGATTCAGGGGACATCCTGCACATGCAAGGAGTAGATTTAGCAGTATTGCCTTTCACTAGCAATGCCGAGTACCGAGTGGCCCAGCTAGGAGATTCCGATCGCCTGGTCTCCGGAGAAGTGATTCACGTAGCAGGATGGCCCCGATCGGGCGGTTCTTTGCGACAGCGGATCTTTATTCACACGGAAGGGAAATTAACTCAAGGAGGGGCAGCTTTAAGCTATACTAATCTGGTCAGAGCGGGAATGAGTGGCGGTCCGATATTAGACAGTCAGTCGAGGTTAATTGGCATTAATCGCTTGGTGAGATTAGAGGGTGACAGCGATAAAATAGTGGCATCGGGAGTAGCGATTAACAGGTTTTTGAACTGGTGGCAAAGGGTAGCCCAGCCGCCAAAACCGACAGGGCCAGCAAATGCAAATGTGACAGGCATTACCTCGGTAAATAGTGGTGTAGACTTTGCTTTAGCTGGGACGATCGAAGGAAAAAATGGGTCGATAAGTTCGGTAGCTATTAGTAGTGCTAATGCCAGGCAGGGGCAGTTGGTGGCTAGTGGGAATAGTGATGGGACAATATCGGTGTGGAATCTGGTGGACGGGAAAGCGATCGCTACCCTGCAAGGTCATGAAAAACCGGTGAATACTGTAGTAATTAGCCCCGATGGGAAGATGCTAGTCAGTGGCAGTGACGATCATACCATAAAAATTTGGAATATGTCCAATGGGGAACTAGAACGCAGTCTCGAAGGACATGCCTTAGCAGTGTCGGCCCTGGCGATCGCCCCAGATGGAAAAACCCTAGTGTCGGGCAGTTGGGACAAAACCATCAAGATTTGGGATCTTCCGACAGGGGAGTTGCAAAAGACGATCGCGGGACATACAGCATTGGTGAGTGCCTTGACCATAAGTCCAGATGGAAGAATTTTAGCTAGCGGGTCTCAGGATAAAACGATCCGCCTGTGGCATCTGCAAACAGCACAACCCCTGGGAGTCCTGCGAGGACATAGACTGTCGGTGTTGAGTATCGCCATTAGTGCCGATGGCCGGATATTAGCCAGCGGCAGTGGAGACGGGACGATCGGGATCTGGGATTTGAGCAAGGGTGAGAGAATCAACACCTTGAGAGGGCATACAGATGGGGTTTGGTCTGTTAAAATCAGTCCAGATGGTCGGACAGCGATCAGCGGGAGCTGGGATAGGTCGATCAAGCTGTGGGATCTGAGCAGTATGAGACTGAACAGAACCCTCACAGGACATGCAGGTTATATTAATTCTGTAGCCTTGAGTGACGATGGACAGACAATGGTGAGTGGAGATTGGAATAGCAAAATCAATATTTGGAGAAGAAAGTAGCCTGCTGGCAGGCAAAGCTCAACTCAAAGAGGTAAAATAGAGCGTGAGGGGAAAGCGCCTATGGCAGTTACGGCTCTCCTCACTGCCAAGTACAGGTTTCCAGAGATAAGTTGATTGCAGTCAGCGAAAAAATGCGGGAAATAAGCGATGTTTGAATATTTTACAGAACAAGCCATTAAGGTGATTATGCTCGCTCAGGAAGAGGCCCGTCGCCTGGGACATAACTTCGTAGGCACCGAACAAATCCTCCTGGGTTTAATTGGGGAAGGCACGGGGATAGCAGCAAAAGTCCTCAACGAACAGGGTGTAAATCTCAAGGATGTGCGGACGGAGGTAGAAAAAATTATCGGTCGGGGTTCGGGATTTACGCCAGTGGAAATTCCGTTTACGCCGAGGGTAAAGCGGATTTTCGAGTCATCCCTGAACGAAGCTCGCCAATTGGGACATAATTACATAGGCACCGAACACCTGCTCCTGGGACTGATTCAGGACAGGGATGGAGTAGCGGCGAAGGTACTGCAAAATATGGGGATTGACGCCAACGCGATGCGGACGCAAGTGATTCGCATGCTGGGAGAAGAAGCAGCGGTAAGCGTGGGTGGAAGCTCAAATAACGGCAAGGTGCCCACCCTGGATGAGTTTGGCACGAATCTGACGAAACTGGCAGCACAGGGGAAACTGGACCCGGTGGTGGGTCGGCAACCGGAAATTGAACGGGTAATACAAATTCTGGGTCGGCGGACGAAGAATAATCCGGTGCTGATCGGAGAACCGGGGGTGGGGAAAACCGCGATCGCGGAAGGGTTGGCCCATCGGATAGTCAACAAGAACGTGCCGGAAATCCTAGAAAATAAGCAAATCATTAGCCTGGAATTGGGAATGCTAGTGGCAGGAACCCGGTTCCGAGGGGAATTTGAAGAGCGGTTGAAGAAAATTATCGCCGAAGTCCGCTCGTCGGACAACATTATCCTGGTAATTGATGAAATCCATACGATAATCGGGGCAGGTTCGGTAGAAGGCAGTCTGGATGCGGCTAACATTCTCAAGCCATCATTGGCGAGAGGAGAACTGCAATGTATTGGGGCCACGACAATGGACGAATACCGCAAGTATATCGAGCGGGATGCGGCCCTGGAACGTCGGTTCCAACCAGTGAAGGTGGGAGAACCCAGCGTGGAAGAGACGATCGAGATTCTCTACGGTCTGCGTTCGGCCTACGAACAGCATCACCAACTGAAAATATCCGATGAGGCGATCGCCGCAGCAGCGAACCTCTCGGACCGCTATATCTCGGACCGGTTTTTGCCAGATAAGGCGATCGACTTGATTGATGAAGCAGGTTCCCGGGTGCGGCTGTTCAATTCTAAACTGCCGCCAGAGGTGAAGGAACAGAAGCGACAGCTGCGAGAATTAATTAAGGAAAAAGAGGCGGCGGTTAAGGATCAAGACTTTGATAAGGCGGGAAAACTGCGCGATCGGGAGTTAGCAATTAAAGAGGAGATTCAAGCGGCGACGAGCAATAAAATCAATATTGCTCCGGTGGTCAGCGCAGAAGACATCGCCCAGATCGTATCTTCTTGGACGGGGGTACCAGTGCTGAAGCTGACAGAATCGGAATCGGAACTGTTGCTGCACATGGAGGATACCCTGCATCAGCGCTTGATCGGTCAAGAGGAAGCAGTGACAGCGGTATCTCGCGCTATTCGTCGGGCCCGCGTAGGTCTGAAAAACCCCAACCGCCCGATCGCCAGTTTCATCTTTTCGGGACCGACGGGTGTGGGCAAAACGGAACTGACAAAAGCTTTAGCAGCCTATTTCTTCGGTTCGGAAGAGGCGATGATTCGGTTAGATATGTCAGAATACATGGAACGTCACACGGTATCAAAACTGATCGGTGCGCCTCCGGGATTTGTAGGTTATCAGGAAGGGGGTCAACTGACAGAAGCGGTGCGCCGCCGTCCCTACACTGTGGTGCTATTTGATGAAATTGAAAAAGCCCACCCGGATGTCTTTAACCTGATGCTGCAAATTTTTGAAGACGGTCGCCTGACGGATGCGAAGGGTCGGACTGTGGACTTCAAGAATACCCTGCTGATCATGACCTCTAACATCGGGTCCAAGGTGATTGAAAAAGGTGGGGGAGGCTTAGGATTCGAGTTTGAGGAAAATAGCGCTGATGCTCAGTATAACCGGATTAAAGCTTTGGTGAATGAGGAACTGAAGCAGTATTTCCGCCCCGAGTTCCTCAACCGCTTGGATGAGATTATCGTCTTCCGTCAGCTGAACAAAGAACAGGTGAAAGATATCTCGGAGATCATGCTGCGGGAAGTCTTCAGTCGCCTCACGGAACAGGGTATTACTTTAGAAGTTACCGATGCTTTCAAAGAACTCTTGGTCAAGGAGGGATACAACCCTGCATACGGGGCACGACCCCTGCGGCGAGCGATTATGCGCTTGTTGGAAGATGTCCTGGCCGAAGAGTTGCTCTCCGGTCGCATCACTGAGGGCGATCGGGCGATCGTGGATGTTGACGAAGAGGGTAAAGTTAAGGTAACCTGCGCCGAGAAGAAGCAGTTGCTCTCTGTTGGTTAATGGCAAGCATAAGTAATCGGACAAAATGACCGATCGCATTTTCTCAAGGGGCGATCGCCTTTAATTAAGAAACCCGGTTTTCGGTAAAAACCGGGTTTCTGGCCGAGGGGCGATCGCGGAAGTAAAACACGGACTACCACTAAACAATTCAAAATTCAAAATTCAAAATTGGGAAAGCCCTTGAGGGCAAGGATCTCAGCTTTTTGGCCTATGCAATTTAAATGCGCGACAGCTTATGACAGCAAATTTAGACTCCTTTATCTAATTCTCCAACAGCTACCCAACGGACTAAGTCTTTTTGGGTGGGCGAAAGCAAGCTTCTGCTACAAGATGCGATCGCAGTTGCCATAGAAGAAACTCGGCAGATGATGGCAGCAGGGATAGACATCAGGGATTCCTGTGTAGTTACACCGTTAGAATGGACTGCCAATAAATATCCAGAAATTGCCGAATATTGCAATCAATATTTAATGAAACTGGTGGAAGAACAAATCGAGCAAATAAATGATTCGACCTCAGATGAGCAAATAGTCGATATTTTTTGATGACAAGCATTGTTAAGTAAATTATTTCAAGATAGATTAAATGATAATGGCACACATCTTGGGCGAAACCCAACCTACATATAAGTATTAATTCGTAGGCTGGGTTTCCCAACGTTACCCAGCAGTTACCTGATGGTTGGGTTTCGCGCTTTGCGAAACCCAACCAGGAGATGATTATAAATAATTATAGCAGTTCTCATCCTTTGTGTGATATGCGATTGGTGAGATTGCTTCGGGGGGGGGTTAACGCATAAAGCATAAGTTGATCGCTACGTACCCCCCCCTCGCAATGACAAATAGACAATTTAGCTGTACCACATCTATTTGAGAAACGCTATATTTTGCGGAAGATGTCGGGTTGAATCTGGAATATAAAATATAAGGATTAAATAGTCGATCCTGGGGTTGGGTGCATAAGCCAAGCAAATTAACTACAGGAGAAACCCTGATATGGCTCGAATTAACGGTACGCGGGGGGGCGATATTCTCTCGGGCACGTCGGAACAGGACGTGATTCGAGGTAGAGCCGGTAACGATCGGCTTTTGGGCGATCGCGGAAATGACGTGCTCTATGGCAATGCAGGCCGGGATACCTTAACAGGAGGGGACGGCAGTGACATCTTCGTGCTTAGCGGCGGTCGCGATCTAATTACCGACTTTACTGACGGTGAGGACTTGATGGGATTACCGGGTCGCGTCAGCTTCTCGCAGCTACAGATCTCTGCTGGCACCGGGGCTAATGCCGGAGACACGATTATCTCTTTTGGACGCTTTCAGGTAGCAGTCTTGGAGGGGGTGAACAGCAGCCAGATCGACGCCGCTGATTTCACAAACGATCTGACACCCATATCGGAACCGACGCCGACAGATCCGCCATCAAATGGCAATTTTAACATTGAATTCGACTATCGCTTTGACAGCAGCGGATTTTTCAATGACCCGGCACGCCGGGCGGCATTAGAAGCTGCTGCTGATATCTGGGAGGGTTTTATTCAAGACGAGTTTCCCGATGTTCCAGCTGGGATTGAATTTACTGTAAATAATCCTTCTGTCTCAGGCCGGGAAGAACGGATCGTCTTGAATTCGGAAATTGACGATTTGCTGATTTTCGTGGGGGCGCGTCCATTGCCTGGCAGCACTCTGGGGGAAGCTGGACCTGATGGGGTGGATGCTGCTGGAACTGTTTTCTCCAACCGCCTCTTAGGCAGCAATTTTGAGCCTTGGGTGGGAGGGTTGACCTTCGATACTGATGCGAATTGGTTTTTTGACTCCACGCCCAATACAGATGGGGACATTCCTTTCGGGCAAAGCGATTTTATCAGTACGGCTTTGCATGAAATCGGGCATGTTTTGGGCTTTGGTACTGCTGACATTTTCGAGCAAATCGGTGCCGGGGGGACTTTTGATGGTCCCAATGCTTTGAATGTAAATGGGGGCCGACCTATTCCTCTGGAAGGGAATTTGTCTCATGTTGAAGAGGGGTTTTTGAATGATACTGTCTTGCTGGACCCCACAAGCAGGAACGGCACCCGCACATTGCCTACTCAGGTTGATTTGGCTTTGTTGGCTGATATCGGCTATGAAATACCCGGCTTTATACCTCAAGGATCGACGCCCCCGATCGCTACTTCTGGGGATGACCTGATCTTCGGGACAATTTTGGCTGATGCGATCGACGGTTTAGGTGGTGACGACCAAATTCAAGGCGATCGGGGGAACGATCGGCTGAATGGAGGTTCTGGGAATGATAACCTTTTTGGTCAAGCAGGTAACGATACCATGAATGGGGACGCTGGGGATGACCAACTTGTGGGAAATGAGGGTAATGACATTCTCAATGGTGGCTCTAATAATGATACCCTCTTCGGTGGCACGGGTAACGATATCCTGAATGGCGATGGGGGGAATGACTTCCTGATTGGAGAAGCAGGGGATGATTTGCTCGATGGTGGTGCTGGCGATGATAACCTTTTTGGTGATGGGGGCCGGGATACGTTCTTCTTTGGTGCTAACAATGGTGAAGACACTATTACCGACTTTGACATTGCTACTGAAAGGATCCAGATAGCATCTGGTCTGGGTTTTGCGACGGGTGCAGATGTGCTGGCTACTCTCTCTCGGACTTTCATTAATACTTCTGTCTTCACCCTGAGTCCGGGGAACTCGATCGAGGTCTTTCATGAGGATGTATCTAACATCAATAATACTCCTCTGACAGCAGCCAATTTCGTTATTGTCTGATCTGTTTTACCGACATAAAATTGCGATCGCATTATTTCTGGTCCGTAGATTACGGGGCGATCGCATGATGTCGGGGCGATCGCGGTTGTTACATTTTCCATGGGGCCGGGGCACGGCGATCGTTATTTGGTCATATTTACCGATAATTTGCGGATGCCGTGCCCCTACGTAACATTGGCGATCGCATTATGTGGGGGAGTCGGTAACAGGGCGATCGCATTATATCGGGCCACATAATCTGATTAGCCTAATATTTCATTAACTGCGATCGCCACATCAGGAAAGCCCAGGATCGACAAACTTGCACCTCGCCCCAACTGGCGAACATTTTGATAGCCATCGGGAGTCGGTTCCCGATAAACTTCAATAGATTGCCCATTTATATCTAAGCTGTCGCCCATTTAAATTGCATGGCTCCAAATGCTGAAACCCTTGCTGTCAAATATTTCCCAAATTTTTAATTTTGAATTTTAAATTTTGAATTGCTTATTGTCCCCCACCTTAAGTCGGGCTAAAGGATGGTGACAACGAACATGGGTTTACTTTTGCTTTGGCTTAACGGACTTTTGTAAGGCGAAAAACTCGTAACCATAGTAATCATGGTATTCCCGATACATTTCAACCTCGCGCTGCTCATTTTCCAAGACAGCTAACGCCTCTGAATCATTGCTGTACAACTCGCGCAGGCGATCGATTCTGGCTGCCAATGGCTGATAGTAGTTCCACCAAGCCTGTTCTGGAAGGGTAAAGTGTCCCACTATGTCGTATCCACAGTCGGGAATCAGGTTTAATAGCTGCTCTACGGTCCGCATCCCAGGATAGTTTTCCTGCCAATAATCTTGAATTATTTTCGGGGGGTTATCCTGCAACCAAACCAGTTCTGAAACCACTAAATATCCTCCCGGTTTAATCAAAGGACGCCACTGCTTTAATCCTTGTTCAAAGCCCATGATATAAATCGACCCTTCCGCCCATAGCAGGTCAAAGGTCTGGTCGGGAAAAGATAAGTCAAACATCGATCGGTTCAAACAGGTAATCCGATCGAGTAAACCGGAATCTGCTGCTGCTGCTTCCAGCCGATCTAAGAAGGGTTGATGGGTATCGATCGCGACAATCTTCCCGTCAGTCAACCTGGCCAGTTCTAGGGTTTGTGCCCCGGGACCGCAACCAATATCGAGAATAGTCGGCTGGGATAATAAGGGAAGCATCCCATATGCTTGGCGAGTATACTCGTCGCCACCCGGACTTTCCTTGGGTAAGTTTGAGTGAATTTCAAAGAATATTTCCATACCGGTTTTGGTGGGCAGTGCCCACCCTACTGAATTACAACTTGAGGAATTAACAATATTTTATCCTCTTCATTGCCCAGCTTGCCAATTCCTAATAAACGTCCATCCTCATGCTTTACCCTCACTATTTTATCGCCATCTTCATCAGATATATTATAAATTTCTGCTGCATTTTTTACTGTTAAACGTTGACCATTACACCAGCGTCGCGCTTTGTCTGCCGGAAGTTCGATCGCCCCTAAATGTGCCAGGGCGACATCTGGGGATATGGGACTAAATCTTTGCTGTTGCAACTGAGATTCAAACTCATCAAAAGTTAAACTATCTGCTAAACTGAAGCCACTACTATAAGTGCGATCGAGGGCGGCGAGGGTGCCACCAACCTGCAAAGCGGCCCCTAAGTCCCGGGCGATCGCGCGAATATAGGTGCCCGGACCGCAGGCGATCGCCACATCAAGTTCTGCAAACTCTCCCGATCGCCAATCCAAAACATCTATACTATAAACTTCCACAGAACGGGCCTGAACCTGAATCTTTTCGCCACTCCGGGCCATATTATAGAGGCGTTTACCCTGCACTTGAATGGCGCTATAATTGGGAGGCACCTGCTGAATCTTACCCTCAAACTGCTTCAGGGCCGATCGCACGGTATCCAGGGTTAAATGACCCGCAATTTGAGTAGAGATAACCTCCCCTTGGGTATCATCAGTAGTAGTAGTAACTCCCAGGCGAATAGTGCCATGATAAGCTTTATCTTGAGGGAGAAACTGTAATAGTCGCGTCGCCTTCGAGAGGGCGATCGGCAAAACCCCAGTCGCCGCCGGGTCTAAAGTACCTGCATGTCCCACCCGCTTCAGGCGCAGCAAGCGCCGCACCCGGGCGACACAGTCATGAGATGTTAAACCCGCTGGTTTATTTAAGTTAAGAAAACCTGTCACAGTTAACCGTTTACAATCAATATTTTTGCTAGAGATAGGCAATTAAAACGAGTAAAGGATTAATTCCGATCGCGTTACCATTCGGTTGAAAACCGACTAAAAACATTATCATTTTAGCTCATATATTTTTTCTGTGTAAAGTTGCTCATCTTTTCTGATGGAGGATCTCAATGCCGCCGTGCCCCGGTTGTTTCATTCCCCGATCGGGGAAGCGTATTTGTAAAGAAAGGGGAAACCATAGCGCAATAGTAACTGAGCTGCGGCAAAGATGGCTGTCTGGAGCTATAAATTATAATATCAATTGACATATAGCGCCCTGCACCCCCCTTCCGATCTGAAAAAGAGAGAACAAAAAAGGCCCTTTTGGGAAACCACCCATTTTTACGGTCTAATATACCCCCCCCCTGTGGAGTTGTACAAAAATGGCCTTTTTTGAAAATGGCTTTTGTTACTCCCCCAATTTCGGTAGCAATTCAAAATTCAAAATTTAAACTTTCCACTTTGGGAAGTCTTTGGCATCCAGTATCTGTCTTACTTTCATCTCCAGATCGGTTGCGAATATTGGTAAATTACGATGACTGCGCTACATATAGTTGCGCTTTACCTTGAGGTATTGGGGTCGCCCTTCCGATATTGAGAGAGAACAAAATAGGCCATTTTTGGGAAAACAGCCTATTTTTACGATCCATAACCTCTCCCTCACAGGGGTAGGTTTTTGACATTTTGGTTTGTTTGAGGGGGTGAAGGAGTGAGGGGGTGAGGGGGGATAAAAGTCAATAAACATGGCTCGCTAATAGACAATTATGACAAAATGCCGCTCCCTCAAGGGTGTGGTCAAAACCCGTTGATCGTTCGGGCGGCCCTCTCAGTCGCCGGATCCCCCCAAACCCCCCTTAGAAAGGGGGGCTTCCGGAGCCCCCCCTTTTGGAAGGGGGGGTTTGGGGGGGATCCTCTGCAACTACTTTTGACCACACCCCTCCCTCAAGGGAAAAGGTTCTTCTCTCGGCGAGGAAAGGATCTTTTCTCACCGAGAAAAGGATCTTTTCTCACCGAGAAAAGGTTCTTCTCTCACCGAGGAAAGGATCTTTTCTCACCGAGGAAAGGATCTTTTCTCACCGAGAAAAGGTTCTTCTCTCACCGAGAAAAGGTTCTTCTCTCACCGAGAAAAATTTCTTTTCCCATAGCGGAAAAATTTCTTTTCCCATAGGAGAACCTTCGCCGGGTATGGAATTGTAAGCATATGGCTAACGCTCAACTGCAGATTAAGTTATCACAAATTAGCTCTGAATTTGGATACAATCTACCAACTATCTGCACTCCATATCAGTTGATGGCATATGAAGTTATGGGAGAATAAACCATGTGGAAAGATGAAATACTCGAAGAAATTCACAAATACCGAGAAGAATATGCCCGATCTTTTAACTACGACCTGAAGGCAATCTTTGAAGATTTGCGTAAAAAAGAAAACGCTCATCCGGAAAAACTTGTGGAACTTCCCATCAAGCGGAGACCTAACAATGGGTGTGGTCAAAAGTAGTTGGAAAGGATCCCCCCCAAACCCCCCCTTCCAAAGGGGGGGGTTCCGGAAGCCCCCCTTTTTAAGGGGGGGTTGGGGGGATCCGGCGACTGGGAGGGCCAATGAATGATCAACGGGTTTTGACCACACCCCCTAACAATCAGTCTGGGGAACAAACCGGTCCGCAATAGTCAAATTCCTCTCTAGTCTCCTGGCCCGCCGGGGGTTCAAACCCCCGCGTTACCAGGCGGAGCCAGGTAACGAGGCTAAAGTGGGTTGAAAACCGACTGAAAATCTTATGGAAAAAATATTTTACCTCTCTGTGCCCATCGTTAAGATGCTCCGCCTCTTAACGATGGTAATACACTTTCTCGACAATGCTTTTAGCGGGCCAGGAGGCCGATCGAGGGGCTGGGGGGGCTGGGGGACTTCATATTTACATCCCCAACAATCGTCTAATTTCCACTTGCAGATACCGAAAGGCCAAGGGATTAACATAACCTTGAGAGAAAGTTTCTCTGGACTGATAGCCCTGCTGAGTAGGTTGTCGAAATACAATCAATTGATTAGCACGCAAATTAATCAGCCAATATTCTCTAATCCCTGCTAATGCGTAAACCTGGCTTTTCACCTCCCGATCCTTACTCAGACTAGAATCAGAGTATTCTATTACCCAGAAAATATTTTCTGGGTAGGGATGATGTTCTCGATATTCTCGTCCCAGACGCTGCACCACCGCAATATCTGGTTCCGGTTCCGAGTTACTATTCAGTAGTGTAACGGGC
Organism: Hormoscilla sp.; assembly: GCA_051439505.1. Lineage (GTDB taxonomy): Bacteria > Cyanobacteriota > Cyanobacteriia > Cyanobacteriales > Desertifilaceae > Hormoscilla. The sequence continues at coordinate 37,938 of JBFRWI010000132.1, forward strand.
TTTGCTTGCCGGACTTTCGCCCGATCGCCTAATAAATATATCAGATACTCTGCCGCCTCATCGCTAGCATAAGCATGGGGTTGTCCTTCTGGGGGCATTTCTACAATGTCTCCATTCAGCAACTCTACCTGCCGCCCTGCTAAAATACCCGCTGCCACCATGCTATGGTAATCAGCAATTGTCCATTTTGCGGTTGCGATCGTCACCGGCGTCATATCCTCTAATCCTATCTTTTATCATAACTAATAGCAAGCACCATTGTCAAGGGAATTAACCAAAAAATATGCTGATTATAGAGGCGATCGATCTGATCGCGCAATTGTATTATACCAATACCAAATAATTTTAGTCGGTTTTAACCGACTTTAGCTATTAGCCGGGGGTGGGATACCCCCGGCGGGCTAACTTTAGCTATTAGCCGGGGGTGGGATACCCCCGGCGGGCTAACGGGAAAGACTAATCACCGATCGCAGGCGATCGGGCGAACAAAGTGGAGGTATCCTGTAAAGCCACAGAAGTATTTGGCATCAGAGTCGGGACCGAGTCTCGCAACCGGGCAGTCAACTGCACCGTTGTCGCATCGTACATCTGGGTAACCATTTTCGGATACAAACCAATGCCAATAATAGGTACCAACAAACAAGCAATAATGAACACTTCGCGCGGTTCGGCATCGACCAGCACTTCATGTTCCACTAACTCCTTGTTTTCCGGTCCGTAGCAGATCTCCCGCAGCATAGACAGCAAATAAATCGGAGTCACTATTACCCCCACAGCGGCCAGGAAGACCACCACCACCTTAAAGGTTGAACTGTAGGCATCGCTAGTAGAAAACCCGACAAACACCATCACCTCGGCCACAAATCCACTCATTCCCGGCAATGCCAAGGATGCCATAGAACAAGCAGTCCACATAGCGAAAACCTTGCGCATCTTCTGGCCCACGCCGCCCATTTCATCTAGCATCAGGGTGTGCGTGCGATCGTAAGTAGCACCCACCAGGAAGAACAAACTCGCCCCAATCAAACCGTGGGAAATCATTTGCATCACCGCACCGCTTAATCCCAGGTCCGTAAAAGAGGCAATGCCGATCAACACGAAACCCATGTGGGAAATCGAAGAATAGGCAATTTTCCGCTTCAGGTTGCGCTGGGCAAAGGAAGTCAACCCCGCATAAACGATATTCACGACCCCCAGAATTACCAAGGCCGGGGCAAAGAAAGCATGGGCATCGGGCAGCATTTGAGCGTTCATTCTAATGAGGGCATATCCCCCCATTTTCAGCAGAATGCCAGCTAGTAACATATGCACCGGGGCAGTAGCTTCCCCGTGGGCATCGGGAAGCCAAGTATGGAAGGGAATAATTGGCAGCTTCACCGCGTAGGCAATGAAGAAAGCAGCATATAGCAACAACTGTAAATTGAGCGCGTATTCCTTAGCCGCGATCGCCCTCATATCGAAGGTAACAGTATCGCCATAGAAAGCCATGGCCAAAGCCGCGAGCAAAATAAACAGAGAGGCCCCAGCAGTGTAGAGGATAAACTTAGTAGCCGCATACAGACGCTTTTTGCCTCCCCAAATAGCCAGCAGCATATAAACAGGAAGCAACTCCAGTTCCCAGGCCAGGAAGAACAACAGCAGATCCTGGACCGCAAAAACAGCGATTTGACCGCCGTACATAGCCAGCATCAAAAAGTAAAACAGCTTGGGCTTCATGCTCACTGGCCAGGATGCCAACATTGCCAGAGTAGTAATAAAGCCAGTCAGGAGCACCAGCGGCATAGATAAGCCATCCACCCCCACAGACCAATTCAAATCTATCTGAGGCACCCAAGCATATTGTTCCACCAACTGCAACTCGGGATTATTCATGTCGTACTCAGTGCAGAAGGCGTAAATAATGAAAGCAAAATCAATTAGCCCCACCGTTAGACCGTACCAGCGCACAGTCTTCCCGTCCCCCTTGTCTGGGATCAAAGGTATCAGTAGCGAAGCGACAATAGGAAACAGAATTATTGTTGTTAGCCAGGGAAAATTTGCCATTTTTAATTTTTAATTGCTGATTCAGTAGGGTGGGCACTGCCCACCTTACCGCTACTAACTCGATGTCGGGTCTGTACCGCCCACCTTATTACTGGTGGGCGATGCCCACCCTACCCCATTGGTGGTGGGCGATGCCTGGTGGGCGATGCCCACCCTACGTTCAATTAGCTAATTCCAGAGGCAATGACTAAGCCCAGGACCGCCCCAAATACAATCAGGGCATAGAATTGGGCGCGACCATTCTCGAAATATTTCAGACCTTCGCCAGTGATAACGGCAATAAAACCAGTCAAGTTAACTGCCCCATCCACTATCCGGAAGTCCACTTCCATTACCTGTCTGGCTAGGCGTCTCGACCCCTGAACGAACAGGGCATCGTAGATATCGTCAAAGTACCACTTGTTCAAAGATAGCTGATACAAAGACTGGATTTTCTGGGCGATCGCCCCAGCATCAAGCTTGCGAGTCAGATACATCAGGGAAGCCACAGTAATGCCAATCAAGGCAATACCCACAGAAGAACCGCCCATGATCAGAAACTCCGACCATTCAAATTCAGCAGCTTCATGCAGTTCCGTCACCACCTCACCTGGGGGATAAATAAATTCCTCAAAGAAGTTAGCAAAAGGCGTGCCCACCAAGCCAACCAACACCGAAGGAATGGCCAGAGTCATCAGAGGCAGAATCATAGTCAGAGGCGACTCGTGAGGATGTTCCGCATGATGATGATGACTATCATGTCCGTCATGACTTTCCTCATGGGCGTTAGCTTCCAGTTCTTTAACATCCATCGCCCCCGGACCAAAAGCTGGCGCTACCATCTCCACCCCAGCAGCTAGCTGAAGTTGCTCTCTAATGGACATATCATTGCCCCGGAATTCCCCTAAAAAGGTCGAGAAATACATCCGGAACATATAGAAAGCCGTAATGCCAGCAGTCAGCCAACCAACTACCCACAGGGCGGGATTAGCAGTAAAAGCTTGCCCGAGAATTTCATCTTTTGACCAGAAACCAGCAAAGGGCGGAATCCCACAAATTGCCAGAGTGCCGACCAAAAAGGTCAAGCCCGTAACTGGCATATACTTCTGTAGTCCTCCCATCAGCCGCATATCCTGGGCCAGCACCGGATCGTGACCCACCACCTCTTCCATCCCGTGAATCACCGAACCAGAACAGAGGAACAGCATCGCTTTGAAATAAGCGTGAGTCATCAGGTGAAATAGACCAGCACCATAGGCACCGATACCCATGGCCATCACCATGTAACCCAACTGGGAGATCGTCGAGTAGGCCAGACCTTTTTTAATGTCGTTTTGGGTAATAGCGATCGAGGCCCCCAAAAAGGCCGTAAAGGCACCGGTCCAAGCAATCACAGTCATCGCCGTGGGGATCTGATCGAACACCGGGTACATCCGGGCAATCAGGAACACACCGGCTGCCACCATGGTGGCCGCGTGGATCAAGGCCGAGATCGGGGTCGGACCTTCCATCGCGTCCGGCAGCCAGACATGCAGAGGGAATTGAGCCGACTTCGCTACCGGTCCTAAAAAGACCAAAACCGCGAATAACGCGGCCAGTCCACCACTGATATAGCCTTGGGAGACCAACTCGGACAGTTTTGTCCCCATCACCTCGAACTCAAAACTACCGGTAGCCCAGAAAAGTCCCAGCATACCCAGCAGCAGACCGAAGTCACCAACCCGGTTAACCACAAAAGCTTTCTGACAAGCATCTGCTGATGCCTTGCGATCGTACCAGAACCCGATCAGCAGGTAGGAACACATACCTACCAGTTCCCAGAATATATATACCTGGAGCAGGTTAGGACTGACCACTAGACCCAACATCGAAGAGCTAAACAGGCTCAGATACGCATAGAACCGGACATAGCCGGGGTCGTGAGCCATGTAGCCATCGGTGTAGATCATCACCAGAAAGGCCACCGTCGTCACGATCACCAGCATCAGGGAAGTTAGCTGGTCGATCGTGTAGCCCATCTGCAGGTGAAAATCACCAGCCCTTGCCCATTCTAGAGAGAAGGTATAGGCTGAATGTCCCTGAATTTGACTCCAAAGCAGGGCAAATGATAACACCATCGATGCGCCCAACAGGGAAACCACAAAGATGGCATTCATCTGCCGCAGCTTGTTAGTCTCATTGTTTAACGATATTAGACCTAAGCCGACCAGCATCGCACCTGCCAAGGGCAGGACTGGTATCAACCAGGCATATTGATAGAGCAGTTCCATCGCTAACGCCTACTTTATATTTCTTCACTATTTTTACCAAACCGTTAACAATTGTGACACATGGAGCCAGGTGTAAGTCAAGCTCAAGTTAAAATCCGCCATCTGCATCCAGTCAGATGGCGGATTTGATAACCGGCGGTTAGGGAGCGGGCTTAAATCATGGCCGCCGGTTCTGAGCTTTCTGCGGCTGTCACCAGCGAGATGGATGTCGAAGCTGTCTGGCCTATAACTAGAGCCTCCAGTTGTCGGCGCAGATCTTCAGCACTGTGAAATCCTTCGATCCGATGTCGGACTTGGCCACCTTCAAATAGGAGCAATGTTGGTAATGTCCTGAGTCGATAGGCGTTGGCGAGTTTCAAAGAGCGATCGGCATTGATCCCAACCATCTTCATACCTGTACCCCATTGAGCCTGAAACTTATTCAGGGCTGGGGGGATCAGCCGACAAATACCACACCAAGGGGCCCAAAAATACACTAAAACCGGGGTGGAAGCTTCCTCTACTTCTGAAGAAAAAGTCCCTTCACTGACCGACAAGATCATGATCTTACAGATTTATTATCTTTTTTCGTATCCGATTGGGATCATGCTACATCGATTTTGGATCCTTTGACTCACTGAATTGAAAAATTGGCGTTGCACATTTTTACCGATGATAGCCTAAAACTCAACGCGGCTGGTAGTGACGATCAACCAGGGATGGGCCCACCACAGCAGTCCGATAAAAGCAAGGACGCCCAAATAAGCGGGGCGGATAAACTCTTGCCATTGCAGGGTTTGACGCCCCTGGGCGATCGCCAGAAAAGGGACGATCGAGGTGTTCGCCTTGACGGTTTCAAAGGCTGTACCATAGCGGTCCGCGAGACGGCGATCGCCATGCCAGACGCCAAATATATGATGTAGCACCAAACCGATGGACGTTACCAGAGTAAAGGTACTACCAATCCAGAGGGTATGGGCGATACACCAAATCACCTGTCCTACCATCTGGGGATGACGGGTGACGCGAATAATGCCAGTAGAGTACAGATGTACTTGAGGCTTTTGCACCGCCGCAATTTCCAGGAGATTGAAAGTAGCTGGGTATAGAAAAAAGAAGGAAATGGCAGATAGCACCCATACTAAAGGTTTCACCACTGCTACATCCTGTACCTGCCAAAGTTGCCAGCCATCATAGCGGTGGTTAAAGAAGTATACGATCAGTACCACCGCTAGAGGCAGACTGACTAGGGCAAAGAGGACGCGATAAAGTCGGACGCCCATCAGTTTTTCGCCCCAAGGACGCATCGCAGCTAGTCCGCTGTGGGCAACAGCAAAACCCAGCAGCAGTCCGATCATAATTAAATGGCTGTTCGTCAAGCAATTCTCAAGCATAAACAGTAAGAACTTAAAATAGTAAGTCGAGATCGAATTCTCTGAGATCCAGCAGTCTAAATACACCCCCTGTACCCTCAACTGTAGCAATCATCAGACCAGAAGTATGAAACGGGGCGATCGCACTTATCTGCTGCTGTACATCAATCTTCCCCACCACCGTTCCCTGCCGATCCAACAAGATAATTTTTCCCAGCATATCAGCAACCACATAACCCCAGGATGTGGCCGCCAGGAATTTGGGATCGGGTAAGTCCACTTTCACCTGCCGGATGCGAAAAGGCTTGAGGTCGATTAATAGTAGAGATTTCTGGTTATTTGCTTGGGTAGCTAGCAGTCGATACTGTACCCCAGCAGCAGCGATCGCCCGATCCAGCAGCACTGGCAGCATCCAGCGGCCCACCTTAGTGCCCCGCCGGGTAAAAACCGACAGTTGCGTCCCGGTCTTACCAGAAGCTAACGCCGCCACATGCCGTGAATCAAGCACCAGTAGCTGAGATGGTGCCGATTTCAGTTCCACAGCGATCGATTTAGGATGAATAGTCAAGGTTTGACCGCCAGTTATGTGAGAGCCGATTTCCCAATCCCGCAAATCGAACAGCCGTAATTGCTTGTCAGAAGTAGCTGCTGCTATCCAACGTCCTCTGGTTTCGACATCTGCCACAAATTCACCGTCTTCTTTGGTTATCAATCCGATCGAAACAACTGAGTACTCATAGGTTTCATAGCTGAGGAAATAAATCGATCGCTCGGCGATCATAAAACATCCTTGTGGAGAGCCGAGCAATTTTTGCATCGACTCACTCAGATGCACCCGAGACAGATGAAATGTTTCACCCCTATTGATTCCATCTGGATAAATCTGACATTCCACAACCGCTCCTGCGGCCCAATATACCTTATCTAGAGATTTAACATCTTCAGACTCTTTCCCAGATGCTGTTTCCTGTGAAGATACCACTGCCAGAGCAGTTATAGGCGCTCCAACCCGCTTAGTCCAAACAGCCCGGTCTCCTACTGGCACATCAGGCAAAACCTCCGACCCATGGCTCAAAGAATAAGTTGATTTCTCGGAGGACTTCATCCGTTCAACTGCTACTTGAATTGCCTGCAACATGTCTGATGCTGTATGATATCGGCGAGCTGGCAGCTTTTCTAAAGCCGTAGCGATCACCCGTTGCAAATCTTCAGGCACGTAGTTGGGAATCTCCACCCGCTGGTTCAGATGAGCTGTCATTAGCTGGCCAGGTGCCCCCGAAAAAGGCCGATCGCCCACCAGCAATTCAAATAGCATAATACCTACAGCATAAATATCACAGCTAATATTATATTGGCCGTAAAACCGTTCGGGAGCCATGTAAGCTGGAGAACCCGTATTATCCTCAGATTCTATCATCTCCTGAGTTAAGCGGGCTATGCCAAAATCGGAAATCCGGGCGATCGGGCCACCTGGCCTTAAATTGAGCAAAATATTATCTGGCTTGATATCGCAATGAACAATGCCACGACTATGGGCATGGTCCAAACCCGCAAGCACCTCTGTCATCAGCCTCAAATTCTGCTCCCAAGACAAAGGCGAATCTGACTCCATCCAAGTCCGCAGAGTCCCGCCCTCGCAATAATCCATCACCAAGTAGCGACCCCTATTACTATGCTCGATCGCCCTAAAGGTGACGATATTAGGATGCTGTAAGCTCAACAGAAAGCGCAACTCCCGCAGAAACTTATTGGTGGGGAATCGATACTTGTCTAAATCTTTCAGAGCTACGAGCTGACCTGTTTGGCGATGACAACCGCAGAATACCCGACCAAATTGCCCTTGTCCCACCAGTCCCAATATCCTGTACTTGGATAATTGTGATTTTCTGTTCATTGTTCATTGCTAATTGCTAATTGAGAATTGACAATTTGCCTCGTTACCTGGGGACCGCCTGGTAACGCCATTACCCATTTGCCTCGTTACCTGGGGACCGCCTGGTAACGTCATTCCCCATTAGCTATTAACTAGCTTTTGCATTATTTCTGCATGTTCCATCTGGTTTTCTACCATTTCTGAAACTGGCTTCAACCTTTCTTCTAACCCCAAGACAAATTGATTGCCTTCTGCTCCCAACGATTCGCAGCTCGTTTGGATGCACTCTAGTTCTTTGCCCGTCAACTGGCTAAAGAATGAACTCAAAACTCCCGCATCCAGAAAACATGCCGGGATATCGCCTTTAGGAGCATGAGCTGCAAAGGGCGAATTCACAATTTTCACCACCAAAAATCCTTGCTGATGGTAGCTATTGTCCAAATCTATTTTACCCCAACCGTGGGTTTGCCAGCATTGTTGCAGGCATTGGACAAACTCCACCATTGCCATCTCCGCCAGGGGCTTTTTATAGTAGTCGCTCAGTTCTTCACAGAAGCGAGCGTAGAAATTTTCCCCCCACCAGCGACCGCAGTTATACAATACTAGACGGGATGCTTGACCTGTTTCCTTGTCCAATCCCGAATATATCGCTTGCAGTAGGGTTTCTGGCATGGCTATCAGGCGATCGCCCCGGCGATTTTCCAGCAAACCCATTTCCAGTTCGCTGCGCACGTATACGTCGCTCGCAAAGTAATTCCCGGGTATGCTCTTATCTACGATCAAATCGGCTACCGAAATCATTTCCCCAATTCCTTTTTCTCCTGTACCTCAACTTTTCTGGCGTCCCAAATGGCAGCTATTCATTGAGCAACGTTTCTTTCGCTATTGTTAATGACGGTTTGAGTAAGCCTAGCTGTTCTTTACTCATGACTTGACTTAATTGCTGCCAGAGCAATCTATACAGTTTTGTCTCTATCTGTGAACTATTGTAAGTCTCCACAATTACATCTAGCCAACCCAGGAATCTCTCCTTGACAAACGACTCGTCATTCAGCAGCATTGCCATTCCACAATAGCGCAGCATCAGCATAGCATTTTTTAAGCTCCGTTCTAAATCGCTTGTTTTTTCCTTGGGTAGTTGCGCTTCCAACTGGGAAGCTACTGCTTCCATAATCTCTAGTTCCTTGTCTCGCAGATGCTGATATGTTTCCACGCGAGATGGTAATGATTCTACATACTGGCCGATGATTTTCAGTTCTTCGGGTTTGAGATAACGACTTTCTGCTTCGTTAAAAATTGCTTCAAGTTTTGGATGCATAAATTTTTACGTGTGACATTCCTTTCAGAACAGACTGGAAAAATCATCCAGAGTAAATTCATTGGAGCCGGACTCTGCTGCTGGAGCGCTCGTGTCTGGCACTGGCGCTGCTACTTGCTTTCCTTCCCAAGCGAAGCAGCTAAAAAACTGACGCACGCTCAGCATCTGCGACAGCGGTTCGTTGCTTCCTTGCCAGGCCGCCTGCTTGATCTGCTGTACTAATATCGGCTGTAGATCCCAGTTGACCGCTGTAAAAAACTCTCCGACTGACCTTCGCAGCCATTCTTTTGAGATTCCTGCTACCTTACCATTTTGCTCCCCTATTGTCAACTGATTCATAGCAGTCGTTCTCCTGAACGTAAGCGTTTTTCGATATCCCGAGCTGTGGCCCCCTCATTCAGCCAGAACCCAGCTGCATCAATCCGGTCTTTCCCGCCGATCAGGAATTTACAGTAAGTTTCGCCCATCGAGTAGCATTGGATTTCAATGCAGCTGAGTTGTTTGCGCACCAGTTCTGTAAAGAAGCCTGCGAATAGACCGGCGTATAGGTGGCAAACTGGCTTGCCCACATCTCCCAGGGTGCGGGCCACAGCCGAATCAAACAGGTTGATGAACATAAATCCCTGCTTGCGATCGCCCATATCCACTTCCCAACGACCCCAACCCTGAGAAGTAAACGGCCACCACCATGTTTCTAGTAAAAACATCAAGTTTGATTGCCGCATATTGCGTTCAAACTCTTTTTCAAACCACTTTTCAAAGAAGAAAGCATCTTTTTGGCCCCATTCGCAGCCGATCGTATACATAATAGCGGCTGAGGCATCTCCCACTTCCTCCTCTAACCCTTCTACCAGACCGATAATGAAGTCTTCCGAAGTGAGGACGTTTTGAGCCCCATTCCAGTCTACGATGCTGCCCCGGTCCTGGTCGAACTGAAAAAAATCACCAAAGCCATAGTGATTGTGCTTCTTGGGGTACTTCTGCTTCAGTTTGTGCAGTAAGGGATTTGTATCTACCATAGTATGCCTAGCCATGCGTGGTTAATTTGTCAAGGAGCGGAAATATCCAATCGTGCTCTACTATCGCCTAGTTCTCCTAGATGAGCGAACTCAGGCATCCGTTGTCTTAGTCAAGTACGATCCGATCTGGAAGTCAGTATTTTCCAACTGCTTTAGGGTCGAGCGTGTGATCAGCTTGCCTGACTCTACCAGCACTTCGCCGGTGACTGGATGAAGCATATTCGTTTGGGCGCGACGACCAATAAGGGCCTCAATGTCCTGCAAGGATTTCACATACATCCCCGGAGGCAGTTCGACGACGACACCGTCTTGCAAAACTCTCGATTGGCAAGCTAGTCGGGAATTGGGCTTACAAGAGGTAATAATCTCTAGAGTACGTTGTTCGCGGCGAGACATGGCCGAAAGGAAATCCATGCCCTGCTTGATATACACGTGGCAGGTAGCACACATACCCCGTCCGCCGCATTCCTTGAGCACATCTAATTCCGTATCAATCAGGATAGACAGGAGATTGCCATTGGTTTCCACCTCAGTGAAGGTGGAGATCGGTTCTAGCTTGACAATTTTGACCATTTATACCTTCTCCGTTTGCGCGTTGGCCTATTGACTAGGGTAACAACAGTTCTTTTTGTTGGGGGTTGAGGGCTTTTTGCTCAACTAGGGCGGGGAAGTCGCGGATCACCTTGGCACATCTGTTGATGAATGCTGCTACCCAGGACTGAATCGAGGAGATTTCCTGCTCTGTGACTTCCCCAGACTCTGACTGGGAGGACTCACCATTGAAGCTAATTTCCGCTTTGCGGTTGACTTGGAAGTGGTTGAGCCACTCAATATTCTGCGGGCGAGAAGTCTTCCAGTAATTGCTAATCACAGCTACTCCTAGGTATTGCGTGGTGAACTCAGACAGCTGATTGAGGGCTGCCAGAATTTCTTTGAGGGTAACTTGGTGCGTCCCATTCTTGGCGTCCGGTTGCGGCGAGGCGGCGTCATGGAAGCCATTGCGCGAACCGGTAGATGTGCCTGATGCTGTTTTTGCTACGGGAGCGGGGACAGCTGCGGTTTGCCCGGGCTTGGTCCCGTCGGAGGCAGCAGGCTTCCAGTACTCTTGACCCGACAGGGTGATATTACCAGCTAGCAGGCGAAATGTGGCTACACCCGTGGAGAGGTCGGCGCTCAGTGCTGCTTTAAGTTTTTGCAGAGCCGGTAAATAATCGGAGTAGACTAGACCGCTGCTAGTCAGCACCAGCAGGATCATGTCGGAAGCTAGTTTGTAAATATATACTTGGTGTGCTGCGAATTGAAATTCAAAAGACTCAAAGCTCTCAGGCGTCGTCTCCACTACCTGGCGGATGCCCTGAGCTAGGGCTTCTTTTTGCTGAAAGTTCAGGGCGCTATCCACGCCACAAAAGTAGGGGCGCGATCGCCTATCCATTAAGGCCACACCCGCAATTCCTGGTAAATTCAGAAAGTCCTTGACTACCTCCCGGTTCATATATCTCAGAGTACGTCTATTTATTTTGTTGCCGTTTCATGCCACTTTCGTTATTGTGGGGAGGTTCTTAACCGTAACAATTGTGGTACATCTGTACAACAGCCAGCAACCGATTGAGAACCCTGCTGGATTTTGGGGGCCTGTGGTTTGAACGGTACTCTCCAAGAGCCGGCCCGATCATTATCTCCTGCATCTCACCCTCCATCGGGGTCGGTGATGTCCCGTACAACAGGCCCCGACCTGCTGACTGCGTGTCTGTTGAGCCCTGTGCGGAGTAGGTGGTGCCGATTTTAGGTATAGCAAATGTCTGATGACCTTCGTTTCACTTTAGAGCAATTACGGATTCTCAAAGCGATCGCCGCTGAGGGCAGCTTCAAGCGTGCTGCTGACAGTCTCTATGTCTCGCAACCGGCAGTTAGCCTGCAAGTGCAAAACTTGGAGCGGCAGTTAGAGGTGCCTTTGTTCGACCGGGGGGGCCGACGCGCTCAACTGACGGAAGCTGGCCATCTGCTGCTCAACTACGGAGAAAAAATCCTGTCCCTGTGCCGGGAAACCTGTCGGGCGATCGAGGATCTCCAAAATCTCCAAGGTGGCACCTTGATAGTTGGCGCTTCCCAGACGACGGGGACTTATTTACTGCCCCGGATGATTGGTTTGTTCCGGTCTCGGTATCCGGATGTGGCCGTGCAATTACACGTTCATTCTACCCGCCGCACCTCTTGGAGCGTTGCCAATGGACAAGTTGACTTGGCTATAATTGGTGGTGAGGTTCCTGCTGAACTGCAAGAGTCTTTAGAAATTACTCCCTATGCTCAAGATGAACTGGCTTTAATCTTACCTGTATTTCATCCTCTAGCAGCCTACCAGACCATTGAGCCTTCCGATCTCTACCAACTCCAGTTTATTGCCTTAGATTCCCAATCGACGATTAGAAAGGTGATTGACCAGGTTCTCACCCGTTGCGGCATCGATACTAGCAATCTCAAAATTGAGATGGAGTTGAATTCGATCGAAGCGATTAAAAATGCGGTACAGGCGGGATTGGGCGCTGCCTTTGTCTCAGTTTCGGCAATTGAGAAGGAGTTGCAAATGAAACTCCTGCATCGAGCCAAAATTTCAGGGGTAGTGGTGCAGCGGATGCTGTCTGTGATTGTTAACCCGAATCGCTACCGCTCTAAGGCCGCAGAGGCTTTTAGCCGAGAGATCCTGCCCGGGTTTGCGATCGCAGGTTCCTTGGTGTTAACAGCAGAAACTACGGAACCCACACCGATCGCCACCGCTCCTGCGGCAGATGCCAAGCAGGAGCAAAGCTACCCAGCAGAAAGTATAGCAAAGGTTGTCAAAGATGCTCCGTCGTGAGCGAGGAATAATTGACAACGAACAAATACAACTGACAATGGATGTTTACTGCTTTTGCAGAACCTGTAGGATGCCTCTCAAACTGCTGGGACTCGGTGGGTTGGGCACGGCTTTCCATGGGCCGTGGTGAAGCGCCAGGGATTAGCATGGGAATATGGGGCATGATGTTGGGCGGAGCGATCTCCAGTCCCGCCGGTGGATCTCAAGCACGGATTTGTTGATTGTTACTGGTGTCACTGGGAGCGATGGTTTGATTTTTCCCCTTTTTGCGCCGCTCACTTCCCATTGAGATTGTCCTGGTAGTGACAATCTTGCCAGGGGCATCTATGGTTGCTGTAACAGCTATATATATTCCTCCTGATTTACAGACCGTGACGCGCGAATTCTGTTGCACAACTACATTATGTCAATCGGGCGATCGCAATAGTTGATACTGACGATGAAAAATCCCAGTTGAAAACTAACAATTTACAACTATCAATTTACAACTATCATCTCCTCTTTGGTGCAACAATTTTGGAGGTAATTAACTCGATAATTGTTAATTATCAAGCTATAACTGTATAATGAGCAAATTGAATCAACTAACTCCCAATTCAACCTTGGGTGATTTACCACTGCATGATTTCCAGGTTTCTCCGAAAACTAGAGGCAAGGTTCTCGCTAATGTTTTTGCCTTTCGACCGGAACTGCCTGGGGCGATCGTGGCCGATCGCTCTGGCATGATTGGCATGATTTCTCGGCGTAGGTTTAACGATTGGATGAGTTCTCCCTATGGCATAGATGTTTTTCTCGAAAGTCCGATAGAAATATTTTCTCAGATGATTACTCAGAAGGTAAAATTGTTGCAATTGCCCGATACAGAAAAGGTAGAAATAGCTGTAAAACAGGCACTCAGTCGGGCCGCAGAGGACATGTATGAGCCGATCGTTATTGTGTATAAAGACTTAAGCTTGCCAGATTTTCAAGCCTACTTTTTACTTGATGTTGTCACCCTCATTCTCGCTCAGAACCAAATTTTTACTGTTTTCAAGAAACAAGTCGAACAAGATATTTTTCAATCAAGCTGTCAATTAAAATTAGTAAAAGAGCACCAAAAAGTAGAGGAATACGATCGAATATTAAAGGAGCAAAAGGCGGCGATTGAAGAACGCAACCAGCTCTTAGAAATCCAGCGGATTGAACTGGCAAAGAAATCCCAAGAGATTGCTCAACTCAATCAAGGATTTCAGCGAATTGGGCAATTGATGTCTCAAAAAGCGACAAAAGCGTTTCGAGCTACTTTTTCAGGAGTAAATGTGATTTGTCGCCAGACTAACCAGATTGTGGATATCGGTCGGTTATTAAGTGAAGAATTGGAGCGAATTCAGGACACTTCCCAACTGATTAAAAAAGTGTCTCAGCAAGTCCGTCATTTAGCAATGAAGGCGGCAATTGTAGCCAATAATGCTGGCACGGAATTAAATAGTTTTAGCCAGATAACTACTGAAATTGGGAAATTGGTTAGTCAGACTTTTGAAGCTGGGCGTCAGATGGATCGTTCTGCCGATCGCTTCATGCAGAAAATCCAAGAATTTACGGAGTCTGCCCATCGGGGAATGAGGGTGACAAAGTCTCTGATCCAAGAGATCCAACAGGCGGAGATGGCATTAGCGGAGTTGGAGTCATTGGTGCAACAGCACGACAGTAATTTTAGTCCTGAAAAGGGATCGGAAACTATGACCGCTGCTAAGGACCAAGAGGATCTAGAAGAGATAGAAAAGGGATCGCTGGCCCTAGTGGAAAAGTTGGCATTAGCAGAGGCGACGCTGTCTGATTTGCAGGAAATGACGCGGTATAAAGATTCTGCCATGATCCTGCGCAAGATCAGGCGAGCTTTGCATAAATACAAAACTTATTGAATGTTGGCTAGGCAGAATTGTGCAACCCAAAAATAGAATTAGATTAGATTTCGGCGTTGCACAACGACACCGATGATGAGGGCTGCTAATTGCTTATACTTCGTCCTCTGCCAGAGCGCAAATTTTAACAATTGGCTGCTATCATCGGTAAAAATGTGCAACAATCGACTTTCACTATTGTTCAAGCAGAAATTAAGGATGAAAGATAGAGGATATAATAATTTGTTAGGATGGGGCAAGTATCGTAAAATTCTGATATCTGTGGCTCTGTTTCTGACTTTTGACCTCGGGGTTTTGATCCCGAATTTGCTCGTCTCTTCCCAACTAAAACAAGATGCGATCGGCATCAACCTCTCAGGTCGTCAGCGCATGCTTTCCCAACGCACGGTCAAAGCATTGCTGCTACTGCAACTTGCCCATCAGGCTAATAAAGATATTACTGTGGCTCAACAAGAACTGGCGATCGCCTACAAGTTGTTTGACCAAACTCTGACTGCTTTCAATTCCGGTGGCATGGTAACGGGCGGTGACGGACAAGCTGTTTTTCTCGCATCTGTGGAGAGTGACAAGGCCAAGAGTCTCGTCAAACAGGCCCTGGAGATTTGGCTCCCTTATCAGCAGAAATTAATCCCTATTTTAACTGCGGAAAATACTATTGACCCAGAAAAGCTGGCTATTGCGATCGCCTATGGCCAACAGCAGAACCGGCAACTATTGTCCTTAATGAATAGCTTGACATTTGAATTAGAACAGATTGCCAATCACAAAGCTACCAATTTGCAGCTATTTCAAACTATTGGGATACTTCTGGCATTGTTAAACTTTTTTATTCTCTTGTATCACACCTTAATAAAATTAAAAGCTAGCGATGCCGAAATCGCCCATGCCCATGAGAAAATATCGGCCCTGAACCAGCAATTAACAGCGGAAAATCTCCGCCTAAATGCGGAGATAGACGTGACGCGGAAACTGCAACAGATGATCCTACCTAAAGATCGGGAACTGAGTAAAATTAGAGATTTAGATATTGCTGGCTTTATGGAACCAGCGGCGGAGGTAGGTGGAGACTACTACGACGTGCTTCACAGCAATGGTCGAGTAAAAATAGGCATCGGCGATGTTACAGGACATGGGTTAGAATCAGGAGTATTGATGATTATGGTGCAGACGGCAGTGCGCACTCTTCTGGCCAATAATGAAACGGACCCGGTGAAGTTTTTGAATGCTCTCAACAGCACGATTTACAATAACGTGCAGCGGATGAATTCTGAGAAAAACCTCACCCTCTGCTTACTAGATTACTCTGGTGGAGTTATTAGTTTGAGCGGACAGCATGAGGAGATGATTGTGGTGCGCTATAGCGGTGTGGTAGAATGTATTGATACGATCGACCTCGGTTTCCCGATCGGGCTGGAGTCCGACATTACCGATTTCGTCGCTTCCACGAGGGTAGAGTTGCAGCCAGGGGACGTGGTGGTGCTGTATACTGATGGGATTACCGAAGCGGAAAATCCGCAAGGAGAGTTCTACGGACTAGAGAGGCTGTGTGAAGTAGTCAAGCAAAACTGGCAAGGTGATGCTGCTGACATCAGGCAGGCGGCGATCGCGGACCTGCGGCAGCATATTGGGGAGCAAAAGCTGTATGATGACATTACTTTGCTAGTCATCAAGCAAAAATAGCAGGCTCTCAGTTTCAACTCGCTAATAGGTATGAACGCTCTTCTGATGTGATTGTGACAGATATTCTCTGGATCCTAGCTTGTTCGGGCTTGGTCTTCCTGATGCAACCGGGATTTATGTGCCTGGAGTCAGGGCTAACCAGGTCGAAAAACAGCATCAATGTTGCTATCAAAAATATGGCCGACTTTGGCGTTTCCGCCGCCTTATTTTGGGTGTTTGGTTATGCCCTGATGTTTGGACCCTCCCTCTGGGGGTGGATAGGATCGGCAGGATTTGTCTTACATATAGAGTCTAACTCAGAACTAGCAGCCTTCTTTTTATTCCAGGCGATGTTTTGCGGCACCGCTACCACTATAGTATCTGGCGCTGTGGCAGAGCGGATGAAGTTTGCTGCCTATCTGCTCGTCGCTGGTTTAGTTTCCAGTCTGATTTATCCCATATTCGGTCATTGGGTATGGAACGGGGCCCTGTCGGGCAGCTTGACTGGCTGGCTGGGAAAAATGGGCTTTGTAGATTTTGCTGGCTCCACCGTGGTTCATAGCGTTGGCGCATGGGTTTCCTTAGCTGCTTTGCTGGTGGTCGGACCCCGCGTGGGCCGCTTTACCTACTCGGGGCGATCGCGCAAGATCCACGGTTCTAACCTGCAGCTTGCTGTCTTGGGGGCAATGCTGCTGTGGATCGGTTGGATGGGGTTTAACGGTGGCAGCACCCTGGCCTTAAACGAGCAGGTAACCAGCATTATCGTCAATACGATCCTGGCTGGGACAGCTGGCATGATTACTGCCGCCGCGATCGGTTGGCATCAGCGCCAAATACCGGAAGTAGAAATGCTGATTAATGGGTCGATCTCGGGGCTAGTATCGATCACCGCTTCCTGTCATGCCGTGACCACCCCACTGGCGGTGATTATTGGAGCCATTGGCAGCGCGGTGATGCTGTTGGTGGCCTATTGGTTACAGCGCTATCGGATTGATGATGCTGTCGATGCCGTGGCGGTTCACGGGGGAGCCGGTGTTTGGGGCACCTTGGCAGTCGCCTTGTTTGGTCAGCCGGAGTTACTCAACACCGGTCTCTCTCGGTTGGCCCAGCTAGGGGTGCAGCTGTTGGGAATTTTAGTTTGTTCCTGTTGGGCATTTTTATTGACATATTGCCTATTGTCTGTTATTGATAAATTCTTAGCTCTGCGGGTTTCTCCCCAAGAAGAAAAGATCGGTCTGAATATATCAGAGCATCGGGTTAAAGCGGAAATTTACGATCTTCTCCAAGTCATGGAAGACCATGTAAAAACGCAAGATTTAAGCTTGCGGGTGCCCGTGGAACCCTTTACTGAGGTAGGGCAAATTGCTTCTCGTTATAACCAGGTGATGGATGCCCTACAGTCAGCATTTACGGAAACACAAGCTGTTGTCCAAATGGCAACAGATGCGATTATTACCTTCAGCAAACCCTCAATCAAAATTATCACAGCTAACCCCAGTGCCTCCAGAATATTTGGGTATCATCTCAGTCGTTTAGTGGGGATGGATATCTCAGGATTGCTGATTTTGCCAACTGGGATTACGCCAAACAAACTGCTGCAATATTTATTGACACCAGGACGTCATGAAATAGCCGGGCGTCGTGCCACAGGTGAGCATTTTCCTCTGGAAGCTACCGTAACGGAAGTTTTGTTAGGCGATCGCTCTTTCTACACGGGCACATTTCGCGACATCAGCGATCGCAAACTGGTAGAAGCGGAACTGGCCAGGGCACACGAAGAAATCTCTGCCCTCAGCCAGCGTCTGCAAGTGGAAAATATCCGCCTGACTGCCGAACTAGATATCACGCGCCAACTGCAACATATGCTATTACCCAAGGATTCCGAACTGGAACAAATTCCCGGGTTAGATATTGCTGGCTTTATGGAACCAGCTAATGAGGTAGGGGGCGACTACTACGACGTATTGCAGCACAATGGACGAGTCAAAATTGCCATTGGCGATGTCACGGGACATGGACTAGAGTCAGGGGTATTGATGATTATGGTGCAAACTGCTGTGCGGACTCTGCTGGAAAACAATGAAACCGATCCCGTGAAATTCTTGTCTACCCTCAACCACACGATTTACGACAACGTCCAGCGAATTAATTCCGATAAAAACCTTACCCTCTGCTTGCTAGACTATCAGTCTGGCAGACTGCATTTGAGCGGACAGCATGAAGCGCTGATTGTGGTGCGATCGGGCGAAAAGGTAGAACTGATTGATACAATAGATTTAGGCTTTCCCATTGGACTGGAAGCAGACATTACTGATTTCATCGCCTCTGCTGAGGTGCAGTTACACCCAGGAAATGTGGTGGTGCTGTATACTGATGGGATTACCGAAGCAGAAGATATTCATAAAGTCCAATATGGACTAGAGAGGTTATGTGAAGTGGTCCAGCAAAACTGGCTGCGATCGGCTGCCAAAATCAGGCAAGCGGTTATTGATGACGTGCGATCGCA
Organism: Hormoscilla sp.; assembly: GCA_051439505.1. Classification (GTDB taxonomy): domain Bacteria; phylum Cyanobacteriota; class Cyanobacteriia; order Cyanobacteriales; family Desertifilaceae; genus Hormoscilla. Next base: position 56,709 of record JBFRWI010000132.1, read on the forward strand.
TATCGGCCAGCAAAAGGTATATGATGATATTACCTTGGTAGTAATTAAGCAAAAGTGACCCGATCGACTGCTATGATATAAATTTGATTTGCATAACCGGGGCCAAGCCCCACGCGACTGCTGCCGACTTCAACTGACAAAAAATCAGGGCGAATTTATCACCCTCTTGATGGGTAATTTGACAATAGTGCTAGCTCTCAGTTATAATAAAAAGTAGGGTGGGCACCGCCCACCAGCACCGCCCACCAGTAGCTATACTCATCGCATCATCAACAATGAACAATCTCGCGAACAGTCCCGATATCGCCCATATATCGAAACTCAAGCAATTGTCGATCGGGCTTCCGGAGAAAATCCCATACATGAGGATGCTAGTATTGTTTGGTTCGAGGGCCAGGGGCGATACCCATGCCAAAAGTGATTGGGACTTTGCCGCAGTTTACGATGAAGAAATTCGTTATCTTCAGATTAAAGATAATGGTTTTCGCTGGTTTGAAGTGCCGCATTTGCTGGGGGAAGCTTTTGCACTCAATCCAGATATGATTGATGTCGTAGATTTAAATAAATGCTCGTCACTGATGGCCCATTATGTAGCACGTGATAGTATCCTATTATATGAAAAGGATGCGGGTCTCTTTGATGGTTTTCGGTCAAGGGCCTTAAAAAGTGATGCCGAACTGAACGCCATTCGCAAGGCCCTTAGAGAACAAGTTGAACAAAATTTACAAAGGTGGGGTGTATGACTGAAATTGATCCGGATATTGTTATAAATAAGCTAGTTTTTTTAGATAAATATCTCAAAAAATTAGCTGACTTTGAGGATTTCAATCTGTCGGAGTATCTCAAGGATTTCAATCAGCAGTTAGTTGTAGAAAGACTGCTACAGTTAACCATTCAAGTGGCGCTAGATATCAATAGATATTTACTCAAGCAACTTGAAATAGAGCAGCCCGAGAGTAATTTTGCAACATTTATAGAGGTTGGCAACTGTGGAATCATTACACCGGAGTTAGCAAAAGTATTAGCCCCTTCGGGAAGTTTACGTAATCGACTGGTTCATCTTTACGAAGAAATAGATCCGATGCGAGTACATACCGATATTAATATAGCGTTGCAATATTATCCAATTTATCAAAGACAGGTGACAATTTACTTAGATTCGTTAGAATAGGCTAATACCATTTTTGTAAATATCCCAGGTAGAACCTGGGAACGAAAGAATTTAGCCCGCGCAGGCGGGCTTTGTTTGTGTAGCCGGACCCTTTAGGGTTCGGGCGGGCGAGGCAGATTACATTAAAAGATTCCTCGGGCAGTATTCTCCACAAGATAGCCCTTCGATGCAATGAGATTAAGCCCCATCAAATCCCCTGGCTGAAGCTTTGGCAACTGCTGCACGAGGTCGAGAAAATTATCCTGTTCTTGACTGTCGATGATTCCTTCAGTCAAGGTCTTGAACTTGTTGATATAATCAGGTCGCTGAAACGGTCGCGCACCATAGGAATGTGCATTTGCTACCGCTAGTTGGTCTTCCAGCTTAGAACCATCAGTAAATAAGACCTCAACCCGTGCCCCAAAGGCTCGTTCTTTGGGATCCCGACTGTGATAGCGTCGCGTCCATTCGGGATCTTCCAGCGTGCGGACCTTCTGCCAAAGGCGAACCGTATCTTCCCGCTGGGCCCGTTCGGGGGTATAAGAATCAAAGTGATGCCAGCGTCCGTCTTGCAGGGCCACCGCAAAGATGTACATAATCGAATGATCTAGGGTTTCCCGGGTGGCCTTGGGGTTCATCTTCTGGGGATCCCCCGAACCCGTACCGATGACATAATGGGTTTGATGGCTGCCGTGAATCACTATTTCCTTAATCTTCTCGAAGTCGTCAATTTTTTCTCCTAGGCGAAATGCTAAATCGATCAGTCCTTGGGCTTGATACTCCGCAGAATGTTCCTTGGTGTAAGATTCCAGAATTGCTCGCTTGGGTTCCCCAGGTTCCGGGAGTGGCACCTCATATAGCGCATCTGGTCCGCTTAAAATCCAAGCAATAATACTGTCTTCCCCTTCGTAAATTGGTGATGGGGAACCCTCTCCCCGCATGCAGCGATCGACCGCTTCCAGCCCATTCTTGCCAGCATAGGCGGGGGCATAGGCTTTCCAGCTAGATATGTCCGCCTTGCGAGATTGTCGGGTGGTAATTGTCGTGTGGGCCGCCTGCTGAACGGCTTGGTAGATCGTTTCGGTATCCAGTCCTAACAGGGTGCCGATCGCCGCAGCTGCCGATGGTCCCAAATGAGCAATATGGTCGATCTTGTGCTCGTGAAGACAAATTCCTTTCACCAGATCGATCTGAATTTCATAGCCCGTAGCAATACCGCGAATCAGATCGGCTCCACTACAACCGCATTGTTGAGCTGCTGCGATAATGGAGGGAATATTATCCCCCGGATGGGAGTAATCAGCAGCATGGAAAGTGTCGTGAAAGTCCAGTTCCCGTACAGCCACACTATTGGCCCAGGCTGCCCATTCTGCACATACTTTTGTTTCTGGGGGAACGCCAAATATTGTCGCACCACCACTGCGTAAATGAGCTAAGGCTTGAGCCCGGGCCGTTTGGACTGAATGATAGTTCAATGCCGCACATGCTGCTGCGGCATTGTCGATGATGCGGTTGATAATCATTTCCACAACGTCGGAGTCAACCGCCACGGTATCTGATGCCACGGCGGCAATTTTCCAGGCCAACTGCTCTTCCCGGGGCAGGTATTCTTTAGAGGGATAGGTTCGGACTTGATTAATTTTCATGCTTTTTTCGGCTGTGGAAGTCTGAGAATTGAAAATTGAAAATTGAAAATTGAGAATGGAGAATTGAGCTATTTTCCTTTCGACCTTCGCCCGACCTTAGCAATTATTCATATTTATTGCTAAGATGAAAAGTGAGATTATCCCATCCTCATCTTAATCCTCACATTCTTATTCAACGGGTTAGTATCGCAATGCACCGCCGTTGATGTGAAGAGTTTGACCCGTAATGAAACTTGCTGCATCCGAGGCTAAAAAGACGCACATCTTGGCGATCTCTTCGGGTAGTCCCAAGCGTCCTTGGGGGACCATGGCAATTCGTTTTACCGTTTTTTCATCTGTGGAGGTTCCGAGGGTCGTATCTATGAGTCCTGGAACAATATGATTGACTGTAATTTTTTGTTTGGCTAATTCCACCGCTAAAGCTCTCGTCAGGCCGAGTGCTCCCATTTTCGAGGCGCAGACGTGAGACCATTCGGTACGACCGATGAAGGCATTGAGTCCCGATACATTAATAATCCGACCCCAGCCAGTAGCTATCATACTGGGCACGACGGCTCGACAACAGAAAAAGGGACCGTCCAAGTTGCCCGCCAGGACGCTGCGCCACTCCTCTGTCGTCATCTCGGTTATCGGGCTCGATCGCCGCAGTCCGGTATTATTCACCAGAATATCAATTCGACCAAACTCTTCCAATACCCGTGCTACCATAGCCTGAACTTGGCTTTCATCACCGACATCAGCCAGTAGGGGGATGGCCTTTACTCCTAATGCTTCCACCTCCTTTGCCGTAGATTCCGCTTCTTCGGCACTGGTGCGGGCATTGACCACCACATCAGCACCTTGCCCTGCCAGTTCCAGGGCGATCGCGCGACCGATATTCCGGCTGGAGCCAGTCACTAGCGCTACTTTCCCCTGTAAATCTCTTTGAGTCATACTTAAATCCCTAAAACTTTTCCTTTTACTGTCGCTGATTTTTTCCCTTCTGACAACTGACAACTATCAACTGACAACTGGCAACTTTGAATGGTGGGCGGTGCCCACCCTACCAATCCCCAATCGAAGCCCTCCTCAGCTATCTTTAATGGGGGAGATGGCGAGATAACCCTGTCTCAAGTATTTCTTAATTTTTTTATCTGCTGCCTTAAAAGCTGGCATCCCTTTGTACTCACCTGCCACTACATGAGCATTTGTCTCCGCCGTTCCCAGAAATGACTCCATTGTTGCCAGGTATTCCTCTATTTCTGAGAGTCTCGGTGAATAGACCTTATTTATGAATTCCAACTGTTTTGGGTTGATGGACTTTTTCCCCGTGAACCCAAATATATTACAGGAAAGCAGGGCCTCGTTGCGAGCCTTCTCTGGATCGTTAAATTTTGCCGAAACGCTGTCAAATAGATCCAGCCCGTATTTCTTACCTGTCATAGTAATGATACCTAGAATTTGCTGAAACAGGGGACTTTCACAAGTAGAGATTCGCTCCACACCCAGATCTGTAGACATATCCCCTATGCTAAAACCCAGGCCATCCCGTCCTCTTCTGAGAACCTTGGCAATCTCCTCTATTGCCTGTAAACCGGCTATCGTTTCTATAGAAACGATATAATTCTTATCTTCTCCAATCGTTTCCATGAGTCGTGCAATCTCATGACCTGATTCCCCCTTAGCGATGGTAACTGCATCAAAAGGAAACTGGGCGATCGCCTTAATATCCTCTTCTAGCTCCTGAGGGTCTCCAGAATTTATTCTCACTATATACTCTACCGGTCCTGGTTTCGGCGGGATTTGGGAAATGCTCTCCCGCGCGACTTTTTTGAGATCGTAAGGGATGCTGTCCTCTAAATCCCAGATAATCCCATCTGCTGGGATTTCATTGTTTGCCACTTTTTCTCGGAATCGCGGCTTATTCAGAGGCACGAACAGATGAGACCGTCGTTTGAACTCAGTGCAGAACTCCCTGTCCGAGCAGTAGCCCTCTATATACCCATATAGCTTTTCCGATATTTCCAAGGGCCTCCTCTGCTCTGCCTCTGCCAGTACACAATCAAGCTCTAATTTTCCCATAACTTCTTTGGATCTACATTTTGTGAATTATACTATACCGCTTCCTCTACCGCTGAAAGCATCTGTGTCCCCAGGTTTTTCCTGGGAGCGCCAATCGCACTACCGGTGGAGAAACCTCGTCCTAGTAGCACAACGGTACCCGTGCATGGTCCGGCTACAGGTTCCATACCCGCCAGCACCGGCTAGATGACAAAAGTGCAGTGTACCCCATACTCTACCATAGCGGCTGGAACCAGGGTAATAATTTTGCGCATTGCACTTCGACAGGATTAAACTGAAGCCACGCGCAGTTGTTGTTAATGACTTGTAACAACTGACAACTGACAACTGACAGCTGACAACTGACAACTTAATTGAGCATTGTCGAATATAATCGATAAATCTCGAAAAGTCAAGCCCTTAGTAAACAGGATTGAGCAGACATGCACATAGATGGTAAGTATCTTATATCGATCTGGCAGAAAATTAGAGGGCTAGTAGAGCCATTAGTCCTGGCGGTAGGCGCTGGCTTCCTGTCTAAGTGGATTGGGATTCCTGTAGCATGGCTAGTAGCGCCTTTGGTGGTGGGCATTGCTTATGCCTTTATTCAAGGTAGTCCCAAACCGATCCCTAAGAGTGCGATCACGGTTGGTAAAGCAATTATCGGCATTTCTTCTGCGGCTCGCTTCTCCCCAGATACGCTAATGCTAGCAAAGGAATATGCAGTGCCTCTGCTGTTGTGCATTTTGATAACGGGTGGCTTGAGTATGCTGAATGGTTACCTACTGTGGAAATGGACTGGGCTCGATCGCATGACAAGTTTTTTAGGGTCTATTCCGGGCTCTTCTTCTAACATAGTGGCAATGTGTGAAGAGTTTGGCGCCGATGCCATGTCAGTGGCAGTGCTTCAGTATTACCGGATGATGTTTGTGGTTTTATTCGTACCCACAATAGCAAGATTTCTGTCTCCCACTGCTGCCGCAAACACAACGGCTACCTTGTTGCCGACAGCAGTTAACGAGCATCCAATTCCCATGTATGTGAATTTACTCGTCTTGGCGGCATGTTGTGGCTTAGGAATTTTACTAGGCAAGTGGCTGAAGCTGCCGACAACAGGATTTTTAGGTTCTTTTCTGCTGGGACTGTTGGTGTTCTGGAGTTTGCCCTACTCGTTTCACGTACCGCGATGGCTGTTTAATATCGGACTGCTTTTGGTGGGAATATCGGTCGGTCTGAAGTTTGACGATCGGGCAGTCCGCAAGCTTGGGAAAGCAGTGTTGCTCGAAGTTATTCTTGTGCTCGTACTGATGCTGTGTTGTGTTGGGATCGGCTATGAATTTCATCTGATAACTAAAGTCGATACAATGACGGCACTTCTAGGTTTTGTACCCGGAGGCATAGAGGCTATGATTGCGACAGTCACTGAGTTAGGAGGAGACACCGGTATGGCTTTGTCGATCCAGTTAACGCGGCAGATGTTGATTTTATTAGCCATTAATCTTTTGAACGTCTCGATCAATTTGACAAGAGGTAAAATGACTGAGATCGGTGAGGAAAGCTGAGAATGGATAACCAGGATGTTTGGCATTTGTAAATGTTGTCACAGGGGTTGAAGACTGTCAGCAAGGGTAGCAACAGCGGCATCAACATTATTGCGCCCGGTTTCAGTAGCCGAAATCAACAGCATGAGTATATCCTGCTGTGGCTGACTGACGAAAATCATCCCACCCATTGGCTGAGTATTGCCCCCCATAGTTAAGCTACCAGTCCAGGGAATTAGCACCCTTCCCGACCCCAAAGCTCGAAAGCGATCGGGGATAAATCCCTCGCCGCGCCCGAAAGTATCGATCGCGATCTGTGCCAGAGTAGCAGCAGTCAAAGATCTGCTACTGCTGCGCGATCGCACCAGGACAGTATAGGCCAAATTCCCATCAGGGGATGAAAATAAAGGAGAAGTACCAACCGCACTGACCTGATATCCTTCCAGAATACCTACTTGAAAGCGTCCGGCAGGGTCTTGATAAGTGAGTCCCAAAGATAAAGATGCCGTCGGCGTTGTCGCCAATGCTGCTGCGAGTATTTTATTGTCGCAAAGCGTTTCCCCGTGAAAGCCCGCGCAGGCGGGCTTCGTCCTTGTCGCCCCACCCTTGAGGGTGGGGGTGTGGGTGGAAATGGTTGTCTGGTAAAACGGCGACCAGATAATCAGAACCAGGGCGGTCAGCAACATCAAACCAACTAGCCAAAAGCGATTACGTTTCATATTTACCTACCTAAAATAGCAGCAGAGTTACCGAAATAAAATACCCCAGCAATACAACCAGTCATCAAGGTAGCTAAGGTAGCGGCCCAGAGGGCTTTCCAGGCTACGGAACTAATATCTTTTCGCCGTTGAGGCACCAAACTCGTCAAACCGCCCACGAATATCCCCAAGGATCCGACATGGGCAAAACCGCAGAGAACGTAGCTGACTATTAACAAGGCCCGATCGCTCAAAGCGCCCTCTGCCGAAAGTTGATTGAGGGCGATAAACGAGGGTATTTCAGTTTGGAGAACTCGCCGTCCGATCAGCACCGAACATTGCCATATTTCAGACAGATCCAGGGAGACCCCAGTGAGGAAAGTCAAGGGAAAGAACAAAACCCCAAAGATATTATCTAAAGTTACCACCGCAAATAATGGTCCGACTGCGGGCAGGGTAGCGAGAAAGGCAAAAAAGCTATTCAGCAGGGCTACTAAACCCAGAATAGCGATGAGGACGGCGGCGATACCCACTGCCATTTTGACGCCGTCCGAACTCCCCATAATCAGACTATCCATATAACTGGGTTTTTCCATTTGAGAGTCTTCTTCCTCTTTGGGCACCCCATCCAAGGTTTTCGGCATCCCAGTTTCCGGTACGATAATTTTAGAGATGGCGAAGCAGGCGGGAATGGTCAGGATCGAAGCAGACATCAAATGACCGACTATACCAGGAAAGGTAGGTCGCAGCAAACCCGCATAGAGTCCCAGGATCGTGGAAGCAATGGAACCAAAGCAGCATGTTAATATGGCACAGAGTTCGCTGCGAGTCATATCCAATAAAAACGGCTTGACTGCGATCGCCGATTCTATGCCCACAAAAATATTAGCAGCACCCGATAGAGACTCGGCCCCGCTGAGATTCATTGCCCGGCGAAATAGCTTGGCAAATACCCGGACGATCGGTTGGATCGCATTCATCCGGTACAGCAGTGCTACTATAGCTGAAAAGAATACTACCTGGGGCAGGGCCCGAAAGGCAAAGATATATCCTAAGTTGAGGTTATCCAGACCCAGGCGATCGCCCGGTACTGCCACGTAAGGGGAAGCAATGGTCCTGGCGATCCATCTGGCCGCCGGTCCCGGTCCCGGACTCGATGCCAGATCGGGGACAAATGCAGGACCGAAGATAAATCTGGCCCCGGCCTCAGAAGCATCAATCACAGGATTGAGGATATCGTTCAGTAGTACAATTAATTGGCGGGTTCCGGGTACCTGGAATAGCAACAGCCCGATCGCCAGTTGCAGGCCAACACCAGCAACGATCGTCTTCCAGGGGATAATGCGGCGATTCTCAGAACCCAGCCAAGCCACCAGACATAAGCTAAAAATGCCACCTATAGAAATCAAGTTTAATGTCAAGTTCATATCCCTAAGCAATACCTCTCTGTTAAGGATATAGGATAGGATGTCATTGCGAGGGGGGGGGTAGGACGCGATTAACTTATGCTCAATTGAGTCGCGCAGCGTTGCGAGGCACGAAGCAATCCCCCCCGAAGCAATCTCCCCGACGACCCATGAGATTGCTTCGGGGGTTCTTAAGCTATGATTCCTAAAATATCCGTTTTGGTTTCCCCCTCGCAATGACAGATTATTAACCGAGAAGTATTGTATCCCTAAGCGGCAATTTCCGCCCCCAGCACCAAAATCGCAATCGAGTAAAAGCAATAGAAGAGAATAATAATTATGGAAGCTTTCGATGTCAACCCGCCAGAATGGACTAAACCAGCAACTCACGCCCTGCACTTCTGCTGTCCCAAATGTGGAGCTAGTTCTCGGTCCGCCCAGCGTGTCTGGCTAAATCGGCGATCGCCTGTCTACACGGAAACCCATCGTCGCAAGTTCCAGGAATTTTACCACTGCGAGTGCGGCTATGCTTGGTGGGCCTGGAGCGATCAACGCCCCCCTTCCGATTTATATAAAGGCGATCGCCTGGGTGAAGAAGATCTCTTCTGATGTCAATTCTCAATTCTCAATTCTCAACTCTCAATTGTCAATTGTCAATTCTCAATTCTCAATTCTCAACTAACCAATATCTACCATTGGGGTGCCTGGAGGAGCAAGTTCGTAGCCCGATCGCGATCGACTGGTTTAGAGAAGAAATATCCCTGAACATAATCGCATTCCCAAGCCCATAGCCACATAAATTGTTCGTCATTTTCCACCCCTTCTGCGGTCACGTACATGCCCAAATTATTAGCCAGGCCGACGATCGCCTGGACAATGACAGCATTTTCGGGATTCTCCGTGAGATCGTAAACAAAAGACTTGTCTATTTTTAAGGTAGTGACGGGAAAGCGTTGTAGATAGCTCAAGGAAGAATAGCCCGTACCAAAATCATCGATACACAGCTCGATATTTTGAGCCCGGAGTTCTTCCAAGAGGGCCGCAGCGCTAGGGGCATTATCCATCAGGACACTTTCAGTAATCTCCAGCTTTAAACTACCAGGTTCGAGAGCGGTTTCTTGGAGAATTTCATCTACAATATCGATCAGACTCGGATCGGATAGCTGTTTGCCAGAAATATTCACAGCCAAGGTCAGAGGCGGGTAACTGGGAAATTGTCTTTGCCAAATTTCCAGTTGATAGCAAGACTGGCGCAGTACCCAGGCCCCTAGAGGCACGATCAGTCCCGTTTCCTCTGCCACGGGGATAAACTCTGCTGGCGAGATGAAACCACGTTCGGGATGAGCCCAGCGCAGTAGGGCTTCAAAACCGGCAATTCTGCCCGTATCGCGGGCGACAATTGGCTGATAGTAAATCTGAAATTCTTCACGATCCAGAGCCCGCCGCAAGTCATTTTCTAACTGTAACTGCGCTACGGCATGACTACGCATGGCCGGGTCGAATATTTGACAAGATCCCCGACCCAAAGCCTTAGCTTGATACAGGGCAATTTCAGCATCCCGGAGTAAATGTTCTGGCTCGTCGTCACCCATAGAGGAAAGTGTAATCCCAATGCTGACCGTAGCGAATACCTCGTCAAAAGTCGTGCTACGGCTTTTTACCTCCCGGTTATGGAGATGAAAAGGATCCCCGAGCAATTTTTGAATGCCTTTAGCCCGATCGATCGCCTCCCTTGCCTCTGATATCCGGTCTAATATCATGACAAAATTGTCCCCTGCCAGTCTCGCTATGAGATCCCCCTTTCTTGTCGCTTGGGATAATCTCTTCGCTATCTGTTGTAGTAACCGATCTCCGCTTCTATGTCCCAAACTATCGTTAATTAATTTGAACCTGTCTACATTCAACCATAGCAGCGCCAATAGGCAGCCATCACCCGACACTCTCCCTCGATCGCGATCGACTGCCTGTTGCAGCTTCTCCATCAATAATGCCCGGTTGGGCAATCCTGTCAAGCGATCGTGTAAAGCATTATGCAGTAACCTGGCCTCCTCGCGCTTATATGCAGTTACTTCAAAGCCGTACAAATATACTTGGGACATTTTGGGGAGTGGCTGATACGACCAGCTCCAAACCCGATCGCCTACTTGCCTTTCCACCATATCTATGGTATTTCCTGTCTGTAAGCAGCTTTGCACCAATGTGGAATGTTCCGCCGGTAAAAAGTCTGCCAACATATCTATAGACAGCTGTTCTTGGATGGCTGTTATCGCCTGATTAACATAGACAACCTTGCCCCGAACATCGCAGGCGACAAAGGGATAGGGGTGATGTTCCCAGAAAGCTGCTAGCCGGGTATAATTTTGATTTAGTGATGCTTTGAGAGTAGGATCTTGTTCTAGTCGAACAACTACTTGACGAGCTAATGCCTGCAATGCCTCTGTCTGGGACAGGTTTAACTGGCGATCGACAAAGTCCATTACAGATAAAACACCAATGACTCTGCCGAAAGAATTGATTAAAGCGGTACTAGCCGAAAATTGAATTAAGTGCTGGACTAAGCCTTCACCTTGATAGGGTAGCCCCAATACTAATTGGTCCCATTGTAGAAGATCGACTCTGGCGAGGGCATCTCTCAGGGTTTCTGGAATCTCTGGGAAGCATTGTTGGCAGTCAGTCCCCTCATCTGTCAAGCAGATCAGAGCCAGGGGAGTGTTGCAAATATGATTAGCCAGACGGATAATGTCATTAAATACCTCTAGCCCGGACTTGTTTAACAGACTCCCGCTCTGGAATAGATCCCCTTGATGCTCGAATTGTTGCGGCATATCCGATTCTGGGCTAAGGGTCAATGAAGCCGTAAGTGGTGATAGGATTGGCAGGGGAGAATGATGAATGTATCTCAGGTCTGCCCTTCCCATCACCACTTACCAAATAGCAAAAAAAACTATTCGCCGCCAACAGCCACTTGGGGGAGACCCATGCTATAGTTCAGGACGCGGCTGTTGAGATTGTAGCTGATCTGACCGGACGATAGGAGCGATCGCACGAAATGCTCCAAGTCAGAGCCGATGCGGCGTAAATTATATTCCGTCAGGTCTGCCCCGGCGTAGTCGGACACCAACTCCGAGAACTTGCTGTATACCTGCTGCAAGGCATTATCGTTCCAGTTCAACTCATTATCTGGATCTACATCTATGGTTAACACGTTGTCGCTGGGCCGTAGTTCGTTGTTCTCTACTTGGGCGGTAAAGATGCGGATATGACGGGTAGTAGACTTAAGCAGCATTGATTCATCTCATAGTGAACTGACTTTTATTGTAAACGCTCTTGATGGGATCTGTGTGTTTTTACAGATCCTCTGCTGCTACTGGCTGCTAATCATGCCAGTTTTGCGAGCATAGGCGAAGATCCCTCCCGCATCTATCACCGGTCCCACTTCTCCCAGGGGCTGGAGTTGGTAACTTTTACCTAGGGTATGGTTGAGAAGCTGATGCAGATCGAAGTCAATGGTAACTTCCTGACCGGTTGTGAATAGGTCGCAGAGGCGTTCTTTACATTCCCAAGGATAAAGTTCCCCCGTGGCCGAACAGTTGCGGAAAAAGATCCGGGCGTAAGACTGGGCCACTACGGCCTCTACGCCGGACGCACCCAAGGCGATGGGGGCATGTTCTCGGGAAGAACCGCAGCCGAAATTTTCTCCACCGATAATGATGGGATAGGGTGTTTTCATCTGGTTGGGGAGGATAAATTTGCCGTAGCGGTCTGGCAACCCACTCAGGGCGTAGCTTCCTAGTTTTTCGTACTCCTCTGGTTTGGATGGAACCAACGTTAGATATTCTGCTGGAATGATTTGATCGGTATCAATGTTGTCATCGACCACAAAGATCTGTCCCCGAATTACTTTGCCCATGATGTCTATTTACTATTGTGTGTTTTCACTGTACCATTCCTTACTGTTGTAGGGTGGCAGCGACTAAATTGTCTAGTTCTAATTGCATCTGGGTACGGACTCGTTCATAGCAGGCATCCACGTACTCCCGATCGATCGCCGCCTTTCTACCATAGCGCTCAAAGACGATCGGGGCACAGACGCGAGTGTGAATCTGTACTGGCGGTGGGATATTGGGTAGGGGGCCAATTGCTAAACCCCAAGGCAACCCCAAGAACACGGGAAATACGCCGATGTCGGGACCAAATATCCAGGGCAGGCCCCATGCTGCGTGCAGTTGCTTTACCTGGGGGTAGATATCGCCGAGCACGATCATGGTATCGTGGGCGCCAACGCAGATCAGCGGTACGATCGGGGCATTTTCCCGCAATGCTAGCTTAATAAAACCTTTACGTCCGGCGAAGTTAATTTTATGTCGATCGCTGTGGGGGCGGAACATATCCTCTGCCCCTCCCGGATAGACCAGCACCGCTGCCTCCCGGCGCAGGGCCGCGATCGCCATTTGGGGATGGGCCACAAGCGCCCCTGCCTGTACTACTAGCTGGGCCAGGTCGGGAAAAGTCCAAGCCGCCGGATGCATCAGTCCATAGCTTAAGCGATCGTAACCTTCTCTGCGGAACCAGTCATACATAAACATGGAGGTATCCGGCGATGCAAAGCCCCCATTATGGGAACCCACGAACAAGATCTTGCCTTGTTTGGGCACGTGATGCCATCCCGATGTTGTCACCCGAAAGTAGTTGTGGTACAGCCATTCGGCCACTGGCATCCAGGACGACTTGATGAATTCTGGGTCTCGATCGTCTAAGGACCAACCATCAAGCCGTTTGCGAGAGGTGGGGCGATCGGCGCCGCCCCCGTCAGTCAAAGCCTTCAAATGATTAAACAATGTTTTTACTGCCCCTAACATCTTTTTTAGGATAATCGGTTAAATCGATAATGCCAACCCTGCTTTCGGTGGGCCGTACACTACACTAACCACTAACAACTGATTGAGATGGGTTCGCTGTCCTGATACCCTTTGATAGTCTCTATTGAGCTTCTGGATGAAAGTAGTTGTAGATTGACTGGGCTAAACGGGGCCCAATGCCGTCCACTTCCGCTAGCTGTTGGGGCGTGGCCGCCCGGATGTAGTCAATTGACCGAAAATGTCCCAGCAGTTGCTTTTGCCGTTCAAACCCTAATCCGGGAATTGCATCTAAGTGCGATCGCTTCATTTTCTCACTCCGCTGCTGTCTGTGAAAGCTGACAGCAAACCGATGGGCTTCATCTCGCAGTCGCCTTAACAATTGTACTCCCGGTTGTTCTGGATCTGTCTCTAATGGTAGAGATTCTCCCGGCAGGAATATTTCTTCTCGCTGCTTAGCTAAACTAATGACCCGCAGTTCTCCCATTAAGTCTATTTCTTGTAATACCGAGACTACAGAAGAGAGTTGCCCTTTTCCACCATCGATCGTCACTAAATCGGGAAAGTCTCTATTGCCATGGCGCTGCAATTGCGGGTTCTCGACAAACTTGCGAAAGCGACGTCTGATGACTTCAGCGAGACTGGCAAAGTCGTCGGAATGACCTGGTTTGACTTCGGGATTTTTGATCTTATAATGACGATAATACTGCTTGGCGGGCAATCCGTCAATAAACACGACTTGAGAGGCGACGGCGTTCGCCCCTTGGATGTGGGAGATGTCGTAACATTCTAGCCGATCGGGCAATTCCGGCAAGTCGAGGATGTTAGCTAAGTCTTGCAATGCTTGCCGATTTTTTTCTCCTGCCTTGACCGTCCCTTCCAGTTCGTATTGGGCATTGCGGGCGACCATTTCTATCAAGTCAGCTTTGCTTTGCCGCTGGGGGGCGATGATACTGACTTTGCGACCTTTTCTGGCGCTCAAATAGTCTGCTAACATCTCGGCATCGGGTAATTCTTGCTGCACCAATATTTCGGCAGGAATTTCCACGGCATCTGCATTTTGATAATGTTCTTCTAATACCCGTTGTAAAATTTCCCCAGCCGTGCCAGACTGAGGATCCCCATTGAATCCTAACCTGCCTACCAGTCTGCCCCCACGCATTGGGAATAGCTGAATGCAGCAATGCTTGTCATTAGCCGCTAGGGCGATCGCATCCCTAGAGATAGTATTATCTGGTAAAGACACCTTCTGGTCGGCGTTCAGGGATTGAATCGCGGCAATTTGGTCCCGCAGTTTCGCAGCGGTTTCAAAGTTTAACTCTGCTGCCGCTTGCTGCATCTGTGCGGTCAGCATATCTACCAGTTGGACCGTTCTGCCCTGAAACACCATGGCTATTTTTTCCATAGTTTGGCGATATTCTTTCGGAGAAATTAGCTGCTGGCAGACTCCCGGACATTTGCCTATATCGTAATTCAAGCAAGTGCGATCCTTGAACAGGGGTTGGGGGCGCTGGCGCTGAGGAAATATTTTCTTGAGAGTATCTAAGGTGTTCCGCAATAGTTTTACGTCCACAAATGGTCCGTAATATTTATCTTTGCGGTTCCCCATGCGTCGCTTTCGGGTAATAAAGATGCGGGGATAATCTTCCGACCAAGTAATGCAGATGTAAGGATATTTCTTGTCATCCTTGAGCAATACATTAAAATGCGGTTGGTGCTGCTTTATCAGATTTGCTTCTAATGCTAATGCTTCCGCTTCCGTGTCCGTAACGATAAATTCAATGTTACTCACTTGGCGCACCATCAACTGGATGCGATGGCTATGTTTTTGTCCGTCCCGGAAGTAGGAACGGACCCGCGATCGCAGTTTCTTGGACTTGCCGATGTATAATAGGCGATCGCCTGTATCCTTCATCAGATATACACCCGGTTCTTGGGGAATTTCCTGGAGGCGCGAGACCAGGCGATCGGGGTCTTGGACGAGAGGTAATGCCGAGGTTGTCACAGTCACTGCTTAAGATCAAATAATTCGCTCTATTCTAGCAATAATCATCCATGTAACCATCGGAGATCGCCCTCGGCCTCAGCATCCATCGCCTGCCGATGATATTTGCATCTATCTATAGAGATATTTAGAGTCAAAATAAAATATTCCTGGGGGTTGATAGTAGATGCTGCCCCCGTTATGATAAAATGACTTTCATGGCAAGCTTAAATACAAACACTTCTATCCAATTACTCCAGCACCAAGCAGCCTCTCTGTTGCTCTATCAACAGGTACTCACTGGCGCTGAAGGGCAGGCTTTTCTAGAACTATTACATGCCTTATCGACACCCGACGCCCAAGGCATTAATTGCCTGCAAGCTTATGGGACATGGTTGAGAAATCTGGCGGCCACAGGGAAAAGCTGGCAAGATTACATCGTGACACGAGTCCTCAGAGATGATAACCCTTTTACTCAGCAAGTCCAAAAGATAGCTTTAGCTGCTTTACCACCAGCTTTGCTTGCAGCAGCGAAACAGGATATGCTTTGCTTGCAGAGTCTCTATCAATGCAGCGGTACCCAGTTGAGTCTCTGGGTGCAAGAGGTATCTGGGTTGCCTCACCCCCCGGTAGCTTGGGATCTGGAAACTTCCCCTCCCGCCCCTTTTTTACAAGTAGGGGAAAATTGGTCGGATGCGATCGCCGAATTGGCGGCCTATTATCGGGAACATGGCTGCGGGATCTTTGCTGAATATCGGGCCTTGCGCTGGCAGGAGGGGCAGTTGCTAGGCATTCCCCACCCGGACAGGGTGCAGTTGTCAGAATTGGTAAGCTATGAAGACCAGAAAGCTGCTTTGCTGAAGAATACAGAGTTCTTATTGGCAGGTTATCCGGCATTGCATGTTTTACTCTATGGTTCTCGTGGCAGCGGCAAGTCTTCTTTGGTTAAGGCTTTGTTAAATAAATATGAAAAGCTGCGTCTGATTGAAGTAGCAAAATATAATCTGAAAAACTTACCTGCCATTATCGAACAATTGCGCGATCGCCCCCAGAAGTTTATCATTTTTGTTGACGATCTCTCTTTTGAGGAAGATGACGATGCTTTCAAAGCCCTCAAGGTGGTTTTGGAGGGAAATTTAACTGCCCGATCGCCCAATGTGGTGGTTTATGCTACTTCTAACCGCAGGCATTTGGTCCGGGAGTTTTTGGCCGATCGCCCCGGTCCCAGTGAGGGTGAAGAAGTCCATACTTGGGATACCATGCAGGAAAAGCTTTCTTTTAGCGATCGCTTTGGCTTAACCCTCACGTTTTCACCCCCTAACCAGGACAGTTACTTAGAAATTGTCCGCCATCTAGCCTCCCAAGCATGCATTTCCCTGGCCAGGGAAGATTTAGAATATCGCGCCCGACAATGGGCTACCCGCCATAACGGGCGATCGGGGCGATCGGCCCGACAGTTTGTTGACTTTCTCCAAGCAGAGTTGATGATTAATGGCTAATGGCTAATGGCTAATGGCTAATGGAGATGAAGAAATAATCAACAATTTTACCTTCACAATTCACAATTGACAATTTGAGATTCACAGATGCCTTTTACATATAGCCGAACTGTTAGATTTGCAGATACTGATGCTGCTGGCGTTGTTTACTTTGCCAATGTTTTGAGTATGTGTCACGAAGCCTACGAAGCAGCATTGGCCGCTGCCAGCATTGACCTCAAGTCCTTTTTCTCTAACCCAGCTATTGCTTTTCCCATCGTGTACGCCAGTGTTGACTTGCGCCGTCCCATTTCCTGCGGCGATCGCCTGGAGATCCGGGTCAGCTACCGGCAGCGGAGTGAAGATAGTTTTGAACTGGGCTACGAAGTGCGATTGGCCGATCGCTTTGCCGCCATCGGCCTTACCAAGCATGTCTGCATCGATGCAGCTAGCAGAACCCGCCAACCCTTGCCTGCTCATATGGAACAATTTCTGCAAACTTTATCTTGATTATGTATCCTAGACTACAGATTAAGATTGTTTTAATATTTTAATATTTTAATATAAATTTAAGATTTGGCGATCGGGACAGTATCCGTCCTCACCCAATACCTCAAGGTTTTGACAAATAAGATGTTAACCGAGAAGTATTGCGTCCTCACCTATATAACAGGAAGAGAAAATGACCATAGAACAAGCTTTTTATCAGGAATTGCGACAGCGGGGATATTGGGATCGAGTGGACATGATGCCGGCAAGGGATCATGGGTATGCACCGGCGCTAGCATGGTCGAATCCCAACGTGACAGCAGACCCCGATACCATGTTTAAGCTAGTCTGGATCCTGTCCTCCAGTACCAGATGCCAGCGACTCAGCCCGATCGATGTCCGGATCTTAGACCGGACTGCCACTGAGTTGGCCGAGGAAGGACATCTGCTGCCGGCGACTAAGTCTTATGTAAAATATCTCTGGGAACAAGTTTATAATCTGGAGTTTTCCCACCAGCTAGCTACCGGCGAATGTTTTTAAGTTTTAGTTTGGATCTTCGCCCAGGCAATTTGCCCCAGATGTTCCCGGTTTACTTTACCCTGCCCATTGCGGGGTAAACTTTCTACGGCTATCCAATGTTTTGGCCGTTTGTATTTACTTAATTTATTGGCGATCGCCCCTTGCAGCTGGGGGAGAGAAATATCCTCGGACTTGGGGACGTAGACAACTGTCACTACTTCTCCCCATTGGCGATCTGGTAGCCCGATCGCGCAGACATCTGCGACCAACTGGGTTGCCAGCAATGCTGCTTCCACTTCAGCGGGAAAGACATTTTCTCCTCCAGTAATGATTTTCTGACTCTGACGCCCGACTATATGTAGGTAACCCTGGGGATCGAAATAACCCATGTCATCCCCTGCCAGGTCGAAGGGAGATTCGGTTTGGCCATAGTAACCTAAGGTTAGGGAGTCACCATTAATGGCGATCGCCCCAGTCTGGTTAACGTCCAGGATTTCTCCATCCGGACCAGTGATGGTAACTTTAGCATGGGGCAAAACCCGACCGCAGCTATTATTGCCAGCGAGAAAATCTGCTGGTTTGAGAGTGACTATCCCAGATGCCGTTTCGGTCATCCCGTAGGTAAGGGCTAAAGGGATATTTTTTATTCTAGCAGTTGACAGGAGAGAGTTCCAAGCTGGGCCACCCCCCAAGAGAACAGTTTCAAATTGGGATAACCAACTACTATGTTTCTCTAGCAATCTTTGCAGTTGGGTGGGTACGAGAGAAATAAATAAATTAGTTATATCGATATTGTCGTCACCAGGTATGGACTTAAATGGCCGAATTACTAGGTTCCCGCCAGTAGTAAAGGAACGCAGGAACTGCATTAAACCGCTGACGTGATATAGAGGTAAAACGCAGAAAGAATTAATCGCCGTTTTCTCAAAATACTTTTGAAATCCTCTGACAGATGCCATCAAGGTTTCCCAAGTATGGATGGCAAAGCGAATTTTTCCCGACGAACCTCCCGTAGGAATCATTATGCAGGAATTTGTTCGGGTGTGGTCAAAACCAGTTGATAGTTCTAGGGCGTTCCCAGTCGTGGGATCCCCCCAAACCCCCCTTAAAAAGGGGGGCTTCCGGAAGCCCCCCCTTTTGCAAGGGGGGGTTTGGGGGGGATCCGCCGCAACTACTTTTGACCGCACCCAATTTGTTCTGGAGAATTGGGGATTAGAAATTGGCCATGGCAAATCAGGTGCGTGTCCTAAAATTATATCGGGTTGGACGAGGTGAAGTATTTGCTGCCATTCTCGTTCTACCCAATGGGGGTTACATAAAAAAACGGAACAATTAGCTGCCACCGCTGCTATGAAACTAGCTATGAATTTAACAGGTTCTGCTTCAGCCAGTAGTATAACAGGTGGTTGTTCCTGCTGGGATAATTTCTCGAATAAATCTTGACTTAGCTGAGTAAATTGGTGAGAGTTATCGCTTATCAACCAATTATCAAGCAGACGCTTTTCCCACAATTCTTTTACAATTATTCCCATAACTGCTGCACCCATTTGTCGTCATTCTCGGCAAACCACTGCTGGACGCCAAAACCAACAGCCCGTTCACCTACTTGTAGTTCTGCGGCTAGCTTTAAAGCCGCATTTCTGCCAATGGCGGTTTCCATTACTGAGGAGAAGACTATGTCGATCGGGTGGGACTGGCAGAACTGACGCAACCGGCTTGGGGAACCCGCGATCGCCGCTTTGATGACAAAGATCGATCGCCAACCTCGATGATAACATGTTTCCAGGCGATCGATACCTGCCACGGATTCATCTAGGGCAATGAGAGTCGAATATTGCCCAGACAATTTTTGCATCTCTTCAAACTTTTCCACTGCTAGGGGTTGTTCTATAAATTCTACAGCTTTACCTTCACAAGCATCCAGCCACTGACAAGCTTCTTCCCAGGTAAGTCCGCCATTGGCATCCAAGCGCAATTTTGTTCCCCGGGGCAGTTCTTTGGTCAGTTGGGCAAATATTTTCAGTTCTTCCACAATGGGCATCACGGCTATTTTCCACTTAAAGGTCCGATATCCCTGATGCCAGAAACCCGGCCATGACTGTAAACTTTCCGGTCCCGCTGGTAACAAATAACTATAGGTAATACTTTCATCATGAGATGATGACTCTTGACTTTGGGTGTGGTCTGCATTTGTGGCCAGGGATCCCCCCCAAACCCCCCCTTGCAAAAGGGGGGGCTTCCGGAAGCCCCCCTTTTTAAGGGGGGTTTGGGGGGATCCGACGAATGGGAGGGTATCAATAGCTGACTCAAAGCCAAACTGACAGGCAGGTAGATCGTCAGGTATTGCCTTAATAATATCCCATGTTATTTCTGACGGCAAGTTTTGGCAAAATGAGAGGGCCTGTTCCCAAGTTTCCGAACCAAACCAGGGTAAAGGGGCAATTTCTCCCCAACTGACTTTCCCAGTTGCATCCCTCAGGCGAACAATGATGCCTTGGCGGACATGCCATTCACCGTGACTGGTGGTCAGCGATCGCCTAAACCGGCGCTGGTAGGGACGAAACTCAAATTGGTAATGTTCTGCCACAAAATTCTCTCACATGCTTCAATACTTCTCGATTAAGGATATAGGTTGTCATTGCGAGGGGGGGATACTCCGCGATTAACTTATGGGAAATTGAGTTAACCCCCCCCGAAGCAATCCCCCCGCCCTGTATGATACCCAAGAACACTTCTGCGTCATCGGTGAGATTGCTTCGGGGGTCTGATCGCGGCGATCCCTACAATGTCGGTTTTGCCCCCCCCTCGCAATGACAGGTTGTTAACCGAGAAGTCTTGTCACCTGCTTCACCCATTCTCCAGGATTTTCTAGATGAATATTATGACCTGCTTGGGCCACTATCTGCAACTGCGCCACCTCACACAAACTAGCCATTTCGGCATTAATTGCCTTAAACTTAGCATCATATTCTCCCACCAGCAACAGCAGGGGGATTTTATTTTCCGCCAGTCTATCCCATAAAGGTAGCATGTTGCCCGTACCCATGTTCCGCAGTGATTTCGCCAACTCCCAGGGATGATTTGCTAACCTCCTCTCCATCATTTTCCCGAAGTCAGGATGATTTCGTAAAGATTGGAATATTGCTTGATTATACCATTTTCCTAAGAACTGTCTGAAATCCCCATTTTCCAATTCCCGGGCCCGTTCTGCATCTGCTTGACGGCGTTTTTTTCTCTCTGCTGCTGTTTTTAATCCCGCAGTTGCTGACTCCAGAATTACTTTTTCAAACCGATCGGGAAAGTTTAGCATCAGGTATAATGCTAAACGCCCGCCCATAGAATAACCTACCAAAGAACATTTGTCCATCTTTAACTCATCCAGTAAATCATTTATCCCCTGGGCGGTGTTGGACATATTGTAGCATGATTCGTCACCCTTTACCTGGGTTTTTCCATGTCCGGGCAGGTCAACTGCCAGACAGCAGAACTCTTCAGATAACAACTCAATTACCTCATGAAAATCATCGCTGCTGCCCATAAAGCCGTGCAACAATATAATTAGCGGTTGTTTTTTGTTCCCGCTAATTATATTGTGAAATTGGTAAGCTTCTCTCTTATTCTTCAGGGAGGATATCATATTTGCAAACATATCAATGCGTAGGTTGGGTTGAGGCACGAAACCCAACACCCAACACCAGCCAATTTTGCGAACATATCAATGCCGTAGGTTGGATATCCGCCCGAAACAAAACCCAGAGATGCTGTTTTACTTGGGGTTGTTGGGTTTCCTAACGTCAACCCAACCTACGATTTCATGCATTGAGATCCACTTCCTTCATCCCCCTGAGATCCAGAAACCAATTCCTAACAACAGTCCACTCCAGAAATGCAATTCTACCGCAATAAACTTGCAAATTTTCACCATTTCCGGTTGGTCGTGATGGGTACCTACATGGCGGCAAAGTTTGATGGCAGCGGGCAAACTTAAGAAACTCAGTAATGTCCACAAGGGAAATATTCCCCCTATTACTAAAATAGCAATTAGGGTAAATATGCTACCGCTAAACCACCATAACATCTGCGATCCGGTTTTCGTTCCCAGCCGGACGATCGGCGATCGCTTGCCTGCAGCGAGGTCATCTTCCACTTGATGAAAATGGGAACAAAACAGGATTAAAGTAGTAGTAATGCCGATAATTATGGAAGTCACCAGATTAGTTATAGACCAACTCTGAGTTTGACTGTAGTAAGAAGCGGACAATGCTAGGGGACCGAAGGCAAAAAAGCAGAGAAACTCTCCCAAACCTTGGTATCCCAGACGAAAGGGCGGACCTTGATACATATATCCCAGGGCGCAGCAAGCAAGGATTAAGCCGATCACTGTTAAATCTTGCTGCCACCAACAGATTAACAGAATTTCCAGAATCCCGAGGGCTAAACAAAGATTGCCCAACCAGAAAATTAAGGATTTGTTGCCCGTCAGGTTCACCAAGGAATGATGTTTATTTTGATCGATACCCGTCTCCGAGTCAAATACGTCGTTACTGAGATTCTCCCATGCCAGAATTAAAATTGCGGCACTGATAAAGGTGGCAAATATCCACCAATCTATGCTATGCTGTTCAAAAACAGCCACCGCAGTTCCTACCCAAATTGGCATTATTGCCACGCTGTACATGGGCGGTTTAATTGCCGCTAGCCAGAGTTTTTTGGGCGATCTTTCGATTGTCTGATTAGTCATATGCCTCAGGTAGGGTGGGCACCGCCCACCTTACATGTTACTGATTCTATTTTATCAAGTATCAGCATAACATAGACAAGCGCGGATATCTTCAACTTGAATATCTGGATAGTAATCGCGCATAATGTCTTGAAAGGAAAGTCCTGCATCAAGTAGTTCCAGCACTTCCTGGACAGTAATGCGATCGCACCCATGCCAGGCTTACCAAAGCGAATTTTCCGATTGACCGATATGAGTTCCATAATCCGTCCAATACTTCCTTCATTTTACGATACTACAACAACACCCTTGAGCGATCGCCCATTTATGGGTGTGGTTACATGAACGAGAAACCGGGTTTCTGTGGTCATTGAGGTAACCATGACGATCGGCCCGTCAAAGAAACCCGGTTTTTGGCCCCCACGCGCGGGTTGGGTTCCGAGAAACCGGGTTTCTGTTTCCCTGGAGACTCAATTACTTCCAGATTTGGACAGGGAATTTAATTTTTGTAACCCCCCGATACCTGTCGCGGCCCTTGGGGGTGGGTAACTCGGAGGTCCTGACAGGTATCGAATTACGGAAAAAAGGAAAAAGCGTGACTCTTTTTGAGAGTTGGTGCTAAGTTAACGAGAACGACGCCGCAGTCGGGATGCTACTGCTCCCACAGCACGACCCCCAAGACGGGTATCGCCATCACCTAGAAACCTTGCCCTCCCCCCCTTGCGATTATTGCTATTTCCTCTAATTCGGTTGCCGTTAATTCGGCGACTTCTTCGACGGTCTCTTTTCCTGGCATCTCGACGGAGCCTTTATACGTCCCATCGGCGGCGGTGACTGTATCCGTGGCAACCGTCGAAGCCAATAGGGCTGTCGAGGCGGCAGCCGCAATCATTTTGGTGGTGACTTTCATGGTTCTTTAATGTCCCGTTATTTCTTGATTTTCTGCGCGACGCGGATGTCGATTACTACCTAATAGCACCACTTGGATGATATTCCTAAAGGTCACACCCATTGCCTGCCTTTTGCTACCTCTCGTACCCGCGCCGATACGTTCTTTTTATTATGCCTGTCATCATGACCGAGTGTCAAGTGCAGATGCCAATCTTTACAGAATCTTCATAATCAAAGCTTTTTGTGGCTCTTGGGTTGTACTGTCTATGAATTGCAATTTTTAAGACTGTGACAATTTGTCCAGACATAGATTAGATCCCAGCACACCTCCTTACTTCTCGGGTCCGCTGAGATCCAGAGTAGAAGTATACTTTTCTCAATTACCCGGCGATCGGCTACCGATCGCGATCGGACGGTCAACCGGTAGTTGCGTGAGGATTTTCCTATCCTCACCGATCGGGCTCCCAAACCCTGTTTCGATGGTTATACGACTCCTGGTGTAGAAACAGTCAAGGTCGGGTTGTAGTTTTTTTGATATCAAAACACAATCCTTTATTGGTATAGTATTATAAGATAGGTCAGGATTAATAAGCTGTGGCGCAATTGCATAGGCAGAAACTCAATACCTCTCGGTTAAGCATATAGCTTGTCATTGCGAGGGGGGTACGTAGCTATTAACTTATGCTCAATTGAGTCGCGCAGCGTTGCGAGGCACGAAGCAATCCCCCCCCCCGTTAGCGTAGCGGCCCGACGCAGGAGGGCTAGCAATCTCCCCGACGACCCATGAGATTGCTTCGGGGGATCTAAGCTATGATTCCTAAAATGTCGGTTTTGGTTTCCCCCTCGCAATGACAGATTATTAACCGAGAAGTATTGGGCAGAAACTCTGAAACCATTGTTTTCTATTTCTTTCCTAATTTTGAACTTTGAATTTTTAATTTTGAATTGCTTATGTGTGGTTTTGCTGGATTTATCGATTTTCAATCCCGTCGAGTACCGAGAGATCTCAATCGTGAGATATTAGTTGCTATGAGCGAGCAGTTATCCCGCCGTGGCCCCGATGACGAACAGCTATCAATAACTCCCCCTTTGTCCTTGGTGTTTCGGCGGTTATCCATTATTGATTTGTTGGGGGGGTCCCAACCCATATGGAATGAAAATCATACCATGTGCGTCGCAGTCAATGGAGAAATTTACAATCATCGAGAACTGCGATCACAGTTACCATCGCACCATCGCTTTTCTACCGGTTCTGATGCCGAAATAGTATTGCACTTGTATGAAGAGTTGGGACCAAAAGCTCTTTCTCTTCTGAATGGCATGTTTGCGATCGCCCTCTGGGATGGCGATCGGGAACAACTTTTCCTCGCCCGCGATCGCTTGGGAATCAAACCCCTCTATTACAGTCAAGTCGATTCCCTGCTGATTTTTGGTTCCACATTAGCATCAGTGCTAGTTCATCCCTTAGCACCTCGATATCCTCAATTCCAAGATTTAAGCAATTTGAGTACCACAACTTCCCATGTTCGAGGCATCAACCGTTTAGCTGGAGGACATTATCTGCTGTTTGACGATCGCACGAGCACCGCTACCCCTGTTTGTTACTGGAATCTTGCGGATTATTTGGTCACGGAACCGATTCAGGATTCTCGGACCCCAGAAGATTACTGCGTTGAATATAGAGAATTATTTGTCGATAGCGTCAAAAAACGCCTGATGAGTGATGTGCCTGTGGGGGCCTGTTTGAGTGGCGGTCTAGATTCGGGAGTGGTGGCAGCAGTTGCAGCTCAAGCTCAATCGGATTTGCACTGTTTTACAATAGTGGATGAAAATACGATCGACAATGGGGACGCCCAAGTAGCTCGTCAAATTTGCCAACAGTTGCAACTCCCCTTTTATCCAGTGCGGTGTGACTCGGAGAATTTACTAGAAGAACTTGATTTTTCCTTAGAGACATTTGAATATTTTGTTGGCATGATAGATTCGCCGCGATTTAGTCTAGAGTGGTTTTACAAGCACGAACTCCATCGCTATGCCAAAACTCAGATTCCCGAGCTGAAAGTCATGCTATTAGGGCAAGGAGCAGATGAATTTACTGGCGGGTACTCCACCCCGGATGATTTTCAACATGCCCACTGGCAAGAATATACTGAAAAACTCGCCGAAATGAAACATCAACACAGTCAAGGTAAACGACAAACTAGCTTAAAAGACGGCTCTTACTTATTCGATCGTACAATAGAAGGCATTCCCCCCAATTGTACGGAATTTCAAAAAGAAATGCTGAGGAGGATCTATACTTTGCAAGATTACAACCTCTGGCATGAAGATCGCAGTTCCATGAGTCAGAGTATTGAAGCGCGCGTTCCCTTTTTAGACCATCGTTTAGTAGAATACCTCGCCTCAATTCCCCCCCAACAGCATTTCACTCTGTTTTGGAATAAAAAGATTATTCGGGAAATGGCTTCAGACTGGCTTCATAATGATTGGGTGGAACGGAGTAAATCTGGCGGCAGTGAGCCGTTAATATATTATCGGATGAAAGAGAAGATCATCAAGCGTATTTGGCAGCCTTTCAAGGAGAAATAT